>JAVRBO020000111.1:0-29063 GCA_034531195.2 Nostoc sp. ChiSLP01 | reverse complement strand
ACGTCCGGTTCTGAAGACGAGTCGCTCTGGTGACGGAGCGGCTTAGTTTAATAATTTGAGCAGGAGCGGACTATGAGCTACATTACCACAGGCGAGCGCATCGGCTACGAGCGGGGAAAACAGGAACAAGGACAAACACTCGTCCTGCGACTACTACAAAGACGGGTAGGAGAGTTACCACAAGAGGTTGACAGACGCATTCAAACTCTTTCTTTAGAAAAGTTAGAAGCACTAGCTGAGGCATTATTAGATTTTAGAACTATTGAAGATTTACTTGACTGGTTGGAAGCAAATCAAACAGTATAGAAATGTTGATAGCAATCTGATGCTTTGGCAGAGCTTTCAAAAGCTCTGCTCCTGAATTTTTAGCTGATATCTATCGTCCCAATTTATTTGGAATACCTTCACAACCACCAGGAATAGTGGCTCTAGTTGCTTCGCCACCCCAAGCACAACAATAGTATCTGACAGACTCAGACATTCTTTGCACGTCAGTGAAATCGGCTTTTTCCACCACTGCGCCAGTTTGTTCGCCTGTTTGATAATCTGCTGGTTCGGAGCGACTGCGGGGCGATGCTTTATCTGGGACACCGTAGAAGAGGCGAACTCCGTTGAGGTCAGCCCCAGTGAGATTGGCATCATATAAAATTGTCCGGGAGAGGTTGGCTTTTACTAAGTCACAGCCGACAAGATTAGCGCGGACAAGATTAGCCTCGCTCAGATCCGTCCAACGCAAATCGGTACCAGAAAGATCGGCTGCTGCAAGCATTACGCCTAAATCAATGACGCGCACACCTTCTAGACGGTCTTCGGCGTAACCACCCACACCATCGAGAATAGCTCTGCCTAATCGACTGTCGCGTTTTAGGGGTGATAGCAGCTTGGAACGTGAGAGAAAGCGGAGAATTTTCGCTTTACCACTGCCATCAACACTACTTAAAATTGCCGCAGTGCGTCCTTCAGCGATCGCTCTTTCTTGAGGCCAATCTTCTAATAATCCTTCTTCATCTAATACTAAGTCTGAAACACCTTGGAAATAGGAATCAATTGTTTGCTGCTGGGTGATAATATTTTGCTGAACTGTTAGCAGATTTTGTTGAATTGTCAAGTCTTTGGAAATTACGTATTGTCGCCAAGCTACGTAAACGGCAATGATCGCAATGAGAATTTGCCCTAAAGCGCCAAACCATTCAGCTAGGCTTCCAGCGGTTTCCCAGTTAATCTGGCGTCCTAAAGCAAGCAAGCGATCGCCTACGCCTGTAAACCGGATCGAGCCGATGATGGCTATTATTAGCCCCAAAAAGCCGACAAACAGCGTCCGTTCTTGGGGTGAAAACCACTCGTCAAAAACTTCTAGGAACCAAGGCAATAATATTGCTAGGGATAACAGTAAACTTACCAGGGTTCCGACAAAGCCGACAATCCAGTTATTGAAAATAATACCGATAAAAGTGGCGGCGATCGCTACAAAGATTAGCAGCAATGCTCTGGGTTTGACTGTGAATTGCGTAGTAAGGGATTGTCTGAAGCCAGAACGAGCTTGTTTGAGAGCCGTTGTATGTTGCGGAGATTGCAAAGACGAAATAGCCGCTAGGGCTTGTCTTGTCGCTAATTCTTCTGAGGTGAGATGATTCTCAGTTGCAGCACCATCAAAGTCATCTGGCTGCAAGTCCTGTTCTGGGATAGGTTCTGGGGTTGGTAGATTTGAGGAGTTCGATTCATTCGTCATGTTTTCTATTTTGCCCCAGCAGACTCAGTTCAACATCTGTTTTATCAGAAATTGTCCGCAGTTATAGTTAGCGGCGTCAAGTTTACATTCGGTTGTAGAGTTGATTGGCGATCGCTTCATTGCCCATGTTATCAGTATCTGAAAATTTTTTTGTTACAAATATTTGCACAGGTTACATGCCATAGATTAACCTGTAATTCAACCAATAAAATATAAATAAGATACCTAAACAACAATGATATCAACGCAAATATCCCGAAAAACCATCACATTTTTAACACTGCTAGCAGCAGTTGTTACTGTTGCTGGGTTACTTTGGTTCAAATTTCAATCATCGCCAGAAACCCCTAAAACATCACAAGCAACCTCGAAAAACGCTTTACCTTCGGAAGCTTGGCGAAATACTCAATTACTCCGTACCCTTGCTGAACCATCCAGCCGTACTGAGTGGATTACTTCTCTAGCAATTAGTTCTGATGGCAAAATCCTTGTAAGTGGTAGCGACGATCGCACTGTAAAAGTTTGGAGTTTGGAAAAAGGCGAACTTCTCAGCACCCTTTCTAAACATTCTGGTTCTATCAAATCGGTTGCTATTAGTCCCGATGGCAAACAAGCTGCTAGTGCTAGTGAAGATAAAACAGTAAAACTCTGGGAGTTAAACACCGGAAAGCTGATACATAGTTTTGATGATTATACAAATGAAGTTAAGTTTATTGCCTTTAATGCTGATAATCAAAGCTTAATTAGTGTCAGCGATGAAAAGGAAAATAATAGTGACGCTAAGACTAAAAAAACCATTAAAATCTGGGATTTAAATAGCCGTAAAATAGTCACAACTTTATCTGGAGGTGCAGGAACAGTTAATGCTGTTTCCTGGAGTCCAAAAAAGCAAATCTTAGCTATTGGTAGTGATGGAGCAAACACAGTTGACCTTTGGGACTTGAAAAATAAAAAACAACTAAATACTTTGATGACAGAATCTCCCAAAGTTGTCGCCCTTGCCATTGATATTGATGGTCAAATTTTAGCTGATAGTGGAAATTTTGGTAGCTTACAATTGTGGAATTTAAATTCTAACAAAGCAGAGATGCCTTTTGGAGGCGAAGATAATAAAGGTAACTATAATCTATCAGGAAATAACGGTAGTATTCACAGTATTGCTTTTAGCCCAGATGGGAAGACTCTTTTTACTGGTTCTAGGGATTTGACAGTCAAAATGTGGAACATTAGTAACGGTGAATTGGTTCGAGTTCTGAAAAATCATGCTGCTTGGGTAGAAGCGATCGCTATTACTCCCGACGGTAAGACTCTTGTTACTGGTAGTGCATTAGGTGAAATCAAACTTTGGCAAACTTCTTCTCAAGCAGCTACAGTGAGAAAAGAGGTAGCTGAGAATGTGAGAAAGTTGTTAGGGACTAAAGATTGTCAAGAGTGCGATCTCAGCGGTGCAGATCTGAGAAATTTCAACTTAAATGAAGTCGATTTGCGATGGGCAAATCTTAGCGGTGCTAATCTTAGCGGTGCCAATCTCAACGATGCTAAGTTGCAAAATGCAATTCTCTTTGACAGCAATCTCAAGGAGGCAAATTTAGAAAATGCTAATCTGGAAGGCGCAAATTTAGAAAAAGCAAATTTAGAAGGTATAAATTTAAAAAATGCAAAATTAGCTGGAGCAATTCTGCCTAATACCAAAGTAAATTCAGACAAAAATCAGATAAAAACTGGTAAACCAGGTGAGGCAATAAAACCTGATGAGAATAATAAAAAAACCCAATAAATATAATACCAATTTCCAAAAAATTCCGGCATACAACTTGTAGAGACGCGATGAATCGCGTCTTCAATCGTCACAATCATTAATTGAACTGGTATAGTTTTTTTCATAATCTGTGAGAATTCATACAAATTTAAAATCAGAATCTGACAGGTGTATGCTAAGTCATTTATAAAGTAAATATTACAGTGCTTTCATTTGACTGGAATACATGCTTGGAGCACTAAATTATCGTAAGGGCACAACATTGTTGTGCCCCTACTACTTCTCTTAAGATACAAGGTTGGGTTGAGGCTTTGCGAAACCCAACATCGATCCGGGTGTTGGGTTACCCTGCGGGAAGCCGCCTCCGGCGTCTACATTCCTCAACCCAATCTACTCCTAATGCACCAAATTAGCTGTGTCAGTCCACTACAACTGATGTGGGCTGTGAAAAGGGGTGTATGTTTGAAATTACCCTTTCCCCTTTCCCCTTTAACCGAACCGTATTGGCTTTGACGGGGTGAGGTTCTTCGGTTTTGACAACACTTAATTACAAAAACTCATCCTTTAATAAGCCCAGAATCAATACTTGTCGGTTAAGGGGAAAAGGGGAAGGGGAAAGGGGAAAGAAAAAACCTTTAACCTTTACCCTTTAACCTTTTCCCCAAACCCAATGCCGAGTTAAAAATCGTTAACCGAGCAGTATTGAGCCTAGAATAACCATAGCTAGAACAACTTAATTTGAGCTTATACATGGACATGTTTTGCTCGAAATTTGTGTGTTTGTATAAATAAAACTAAAGTGGTTCTAGAACGACTTATTTTTTAATTATACAAAGTCCTCGAATGATAAGTAAAAAAGAAATTTTTCTCGAACAACTTATTGTTAATTTATTAATCAACATGTTTTTGTCGAACTGGCACCTTCTCAAGTGACAAATCAACATGTTTTTGTGGAACTGACACCTTCTGGAGTGACAAATCAACATGTTTTTGTGGAACTGACACCTTCTGGAGTGACTAGAGATAAGTTGTCACCCAATTCTCTACTATAGCTTTGACAAAATTTCTGGTAACAACTGACTCGGAACTTTCGATAAAGCTATATTTTGCCCCTGTATCCCTAATTCATTATGAAAAGCACGAATAGTTTTTACTATGTAAGCGAAGGTTGTTTGATAAGCTTCTAGTTGTTTGCTCAATCCATTTAGAGCTTGTAAATGATGATCCAACGCTATTTCTAGATGTTGAGAACGTGTTGCTTTGTCACCGTTAAAAGACTTATCTGTTACTAGCTGATAGTGTGCCAGTCCCAAGTTATTATGAGAAGCAAGCAAATCAAAAGTTAAAGGATTGCCACTTAGTGAATGAGCTAAAGCTATAGCTTCTTCATAAGCATTAATGCATAATTGTAGATATTTTTGCCTCGCTTCTTGAGTTGTTTGAGATAAATTTGCTAAATGCCAATAAGCAGTACCCAAATTATTTTGCGTAGCGGCGCAAGCAGCAGGAACGTTAACTGGAGTGCGATATTTCAGAGCTTCGTTATAGACATCAATAGCTAGTTGTAAATTTTCGGGGGGTTGTTCGTATTGTGCCAGATTCCAATAGGCAGTACCTATGTTGTTTTGAATCATGCCATACTTGAGCGGTTCCTCTTGGGGGTTGTAGTGTACAAGTGCTTGGTTGTAAGCTGCGATCGCTTTCTTTAAATGCACAATCGGTTGATTATATTGCCCTAAATGCCAATAAGCAGTACCCAAATTATTTTGGCAAGCAGCATACTTTAATGAATCCATATCAGCTGTGCGGTAATTGAGGGCTTCGCTGTAAGCTAAAACTGCTTGCTGCCAATTTTCAGCCGCATGAGAAAAACGAGCTAAATCACCATAAGCTGTCCCTAAATTATTTTGCACGCGGGCGTAAGTTTCTGGGTGTGTCTGGGATGAAATTGTCTCTAACGCCAACTGATAAAATTCTATTGCTTGTTCTATATATGTTTGTCCCTCTTCAGAATTAGGCGGTGTGCGGGATAACATCCAATAAAGTGTACCCAAGTCATTCAAAATATCTGGGATTTGTGGTGAAGTTTCGTCATAGCTAATTGCTTCTTGGTAAGCGAGAATTGCCACCATCAAATTTTCTAAAGTTGACTCTCCTTGCTCAATCCGAAGGCGGTATAAATTACCCAACCGATGATAAGCTTCTGCGAGAATTTCCCCAGGAACTTCCTGTAAATGTAATTCTTCAATGTCCAATAAAATCTGCTGTGGTTGCCAGCGTTCTTCCGTATCTTGAATAATCTTAGTGTTGATTGATGCAAATACTAATTCCGTTAATTCGCTGCTAATATGAGATAAAGAAGACAGCAATTGGCGATGGTTGACACTGCCAGATCTAATAGCGGATTCTTGCTGTTGTGCCCCAGCCTTTGATAAATCTACAATTGATGGCACGTCTTCTTGGCTTTTATCTACCTTATTTTCTGGAAAATCAGAATTATTCTCAAATTTTAATTCACTAGCTGTTGGCTTGAGTTCTCCTTGGCTAACAGATTCATCTAAAATTGAATGCTCAAGATTCCCCACATCCAAATTTCTAGAATTAGAAAAACGTTCTGGATAGCCTGAATTTTGAGTTGCTGGTGTCGGTTCTCCAGCAAACACAAATACGCCAGTACGGCAACGCCAAAACTGTGGCGCTGATTGTTGGATAGCAGACAGCCAAGGACGTGGTATCCACAACACCAAGTTAGATTCTAAAAATCGACTGGATTCTTGGGTAGAGAAATATTGCTCGCTCAACCGGAGATAATGTAAAAATAAACGCTGTGTTGCCACCGGTTGCTTGGTCAGCTGCTCCACCCCTACAATTTGAAATGCAGGTATTGGAGAAGGTCTTCCTGGAGTATCTTTTGATGCTCCAATAATTGGCGGTGGATAATTAGCCAACCATTGATTGATTTGAGCGAAGGGATTGGGATCGGTTAAATTTAAACGCAACGTAACTAATCGCGGATAAGCTGGAGTGCTATTTTCTTGGGTATTTGATGGCTGATATAGCACTTGCCCCACAGGATAAGCCAATGTAGAATGCAAACGCGCTGCTACTTGGTTTCTTAAGTGTAAATCATCACATACTGCTAAAAAAAGTTGTCGCCGTAAACCAAGACTTAAGGCAAGTTTTAAGCGCTGGTAGACTTGCCGATTCCAAGTAGAGTTGTTGTTGTGTCCAGTGTCATTCACGCTCATGGCGGCTAAAGAGCCAAAACAGAGTATATGTGATTTTTAGAGGCGCATCGAAGTCAAAGCCCTTCGGGCGGGGAAAAGGTTAAAGGGGAAAGGGGAAAGGGAACCCCATAACTCTCCAAACAAGACTATTTATCGCAGTTTTGTAGACTGATAAAGTATGTAATTATACTTAATTACTATCCTAATTTTAACAAAAAATAAAAAAGCAGGTTCCTCCTGAAATCGGAACCTGAAAAACTACAAAAATGAAATTTTATTAAAATGTTTTACACTCAACCGTTCTAGGAAACTAAGAAAGCGACTGAAATTAAGCCACCAACCAAAGCTATACCAGCGATTCCTATTATGATATAGGTTCGCTTTTGCCCCTCTGTAGGAGGTTCTGCTTGATAAACCTTTGGTTCCCTAGCAAAATTGTTCAGGCGGCCGCCCTCTTCGGTTGTATAAGGCATGAATTAATTCCTTTATCTTTATTCTTCATCTAATGTTACATAAAATGGTAGATCTGCTCTGAAAATGCTAGACAAATCGTTACATTAATGGGCATGGGGCATAGGGAAAGGGGAAAGGGAAAGGGGTAAGGGGAAAGATTAAATTTATTCCTTTTCCCTTTTCCCTTTAACCTTTTCCCCTGCCTTCTGCCTCCTGCCCCATGCCCCATACCCTAACTAGTAATCGTCCCAGTCAGAGGCGAACTAGCGCTGGCGTAGTCTTTGATGGGCATTCTGCCTGCAAGGTACGCTAAACGACCGGCGAGTGTGGCTAAATTCATGGCACGAGCCATTGCGGCGGGGTTTTGAGACAGGGCGATCGCACTATTAATCAACAAAGCGTCTGCTCCCAATTCCATTGCCTGGGCGGCTTCTGAGGGCGAACCAATGCCAGCATCTACCACCACTGGTATGCCCGCATTTTCGATGATGATTTGGATGTTGGCGGTTGTTTTCAGCCCTTGTCCAGAACCAATGGGCGACGCTAAGGGCATCACTGTAGCACAGCCTACATCTTCTAATCGCTTGGCTAACATCGGATCGGCGTTGATATAGGGCAATACTGCAAAACCTTCTTTAACTAGTTGTTCTGCTGCTTGCAACGTACCAATTGGATCTGGGAGTAAATATTTATGGTCGGGTATTACTTCTAACTTTATAAAATTATTATCTTCCTGTCCCAACAATTTCGCCATTTCTCGCCCCAAACGCGCCACCCGAATCGCCTCTTCGGCAGTTTGGCAACCTGCGGTATTGGGCAACATCCAGATTTTTGTCCAATCCAAGGCTTCTGCTAAACCTTCGTGTCCAGGTGCTTTTGTCTGTACTCGTCGCACTGCAACGGTAACAATTTCGCATTCACTGGCGGCAATGCTTTGCTGCATTTCTTCAATGCTGCGATACTTACCAGTTCCTGTCATCAAGCGGGATTGAAAGGTTTTACCTGCAATAACCAGTGGCGAATTTGTAGAGACGCGATTCATCGCGTCTACGGTACGGTGTCCGTTAGAGAAATTAGCAGAGTGAGTAAGCATTGGGGTGGGGGTAGATGGCTTCGACTGGAACCGGGAATAATGGAAATCAGCAAGTAGGGGGTCAGATTTTTGTTCCAAAATAAAATCGGCTATCAATGCTGCTGTTACAGGCGCAAGTAAAATTCCGTTGCGGTAATGGCCGGTGGCCAGGGTTAAATTTTGACAATGGCTGCCGCCCAGGATGGGTAATTCGTCGGGAGTGCCTGGGCGAAATCCCCACCAAAACTCTTGAATGGGATAATTCTTTAATTGCGGATAAAGCCGGATGGCAGCTTGTAATAATGTTTGAATTCCGTCTGGGGTGTTGTGGGGTGTAAAACCAACATCTTCATTTGTTGCTCCAATAATCAAGGAGCGATCGCGTCTCGGTACAATGTAAATATTTTGCCCATATAAAATCCGCTTCAAGGGCAATTCCGGTAACAATTCCGGTACTCTCAGACTTAGCATTTGCCCTTTTCTGGGTCGCACTGGTAGCGGTAACAACTCATTCGACCAAGCACCGGAGGCTAAAACATAGTGGGCGGCGCGAATTACCCCAGCATTCGTTTGCACGCCAACAACTTGTCCCTGTTGTTGTAAAAATCCTTCTACTGTAACGCCGTCTTTGAGTTCAACACCAACAGACTCCGCCGCTGTCCGCAGTACATAAGCTAGAGCCTTATTATCAACTTGTGCATCCTCAGGATACCACCAGCCACCAACTACTTCTGCTGCCAATCCTGGCTGATATTGATGAATTGCTTGTTTGTCTAACCAATAAGCGGGGGAAGAAGACGCGGAGAGTGGGAGACGCGGTGACGCGGTGAGTAATTTCTCCGTGTCCCCGCGTCCCCGTGTCCCCGCGTCCTCTTCAAAAACGGGCGTCAGGATACCACAAGGCCAATAGCCAGCATTCAAGCCTGTCAATTCTTCTAGTTTACGCGTCCAGTCGGCATATAAAGCACGCGATCGCCAACACAAGGAACGCATTGCGCCATCTGGGATGTTTTCGGCATCGGGCGCCAACATCCCGGCGGCGGCGTGGGTAGCAGCAGCCTGGAAATCACGACAAAGCACGGTGACATTTGTCCCGCGCAGTTTAAGTTCAATGGCGATCGCTAAACCAATAACGCCGCCACCAATAATTACAATTTCACTAGTCATTAGTCATTTAGTCATTGGTCACTAGCCATTTATCATTAGTGCATGACTAATAAATCATAACCAATAAAGCAATAACTAAAGACTAGTAACCTTTACCACAAAGCTCGAATTGGCTCGGTACCAGAACTGCTGTTTGATGGCGTGTCTGTTCCAGAAGTGCCTGTATCAACCTCTGTTGTAGTGTCAGAAGGATTTTGAGCAACGTTGCTTCTGTTGTCAGGTCTTGGGGCTACAATAGAGCGTCTGTTGCCATTTGTTTGGGTTGTTTCAGTTTCCTCAGTTGCGGTTTCATTGTTCTGGCTGCCAGCACCGCTATTAACATTAATATTAGCTGGCAGAACTTTCGCTGCTTTGCCGCCGGGATTGTTGGCGGTTTGTACGCCCATAGGAAAATTGATGCCTAGTAATGTACCAAGCAAAATGGCTAGACCTCCAGCCATTAATATTAGGGGTGTCCATCTACCCATCTTGTTTTACTCCTTTTTAACCTTTTGGTGTCCACACTATTCGAGAACCTTGTCCCCAAAATCCATCAAATTTTGTCACATTTACATCGCCTAAAATCTGCGTTTGGCAAGCTAAACGCAAGTCTTTTGTAGGAGAATGGGGAGGAAGCGAACGACGCGTGCGATCGCGCCAATTCGCTGCTGATACTTCGCCCTCTACCTTAACCGCGCAAGTACCACAACTGCCAATACCCCGACAGTTTATTACCTTAGCACCGTCATTGTAGAGGTTAATACCATTTTGCAGCAAAATGTTGCGGAGATTGCTTCCTTGCTCGCACTCAATTGTTTTACCTTGAGCTAGTACCTTAGGCATTTTTTAAATTGCCAAACTGGCTTTTTGTTGTATATTGACATATTGCCTCGAAATTTGTCTCGTCGGCCCAAGTTTTATGACCACAAATTCCTCTCCTCAACTTTGGCTTTATGACACTACACTACGGGATGGCACTCAGCGCGAGGGGCTATCAGTATCGATAGAAGATAAGTTACGCATTGCCAAAAGACTCGATCGACTGGGAATTCCCTTTATTGAAGGTGGTTGGCCTGGTGCTAATCCCAAGGATGTACAATTTTTCTGGCAACTCCAAGAAGATCCGCTCAAACATTCAGAAGTTGTCGCTTTTTGTTCGACTCGACGCCCCAACACAACTGCGGCAGAAGAACCGATGCTGCAAGCGATTCTGGCTGCGGGAACTCGCTGGGTGACAATTTTCGGCAAGTCTTGGGATTTACATGTCACAGATGGACTCAAGACGACATTAGAAGAAAATTTAGCCATGATTCGCGACACAATTGAGTACCTCCGTTCTCAAGGGCGTCGCACGATCTACGATGCCGAACATTGGTTTGATGGCTATAAGCAGAATCCAAGTTATGCTTTACAGACATTAGAAGCAGCGATCGCATCTGGGGCTGAATGGCTTGTCCTGTGTGATACTAATGGCGGCACCTTACCCCACGAAGTTAGCGAAATTGTGGAAACTGTCATTAGTCATTTGTCATTAGTCATTAGTCAAGAACCAATGACAAACGACAAAGGACAAAGAGAGAAGTCTGAGCGCCGGCTTCCGGTGATCGGAACTTCGGAGACAATCCCCCAAATTGGAATTCACACTCATAACGATTCGGAAATGGCGGTTGCTAACGCCGTGGCTGCTGTGATGGCAGGGGCAAAGATGGTACAAGGGACAATTAATGGTTACGGTGAACGTTGCGGTAATGCTAACCTCTGTTCGTTGATTCCCAATTTACAACTTAAACTGGGTTACAGTTGTATCACAGAAGACCAGCTAACACAACTTACAGAAGCCAGTCGTTTTGTAAGTGAGGTGGTTAATCTTGCTCCTGATGAACACGCCCCCTTTGTTGGACGTTCGGCTTTTGCACACAAAGGTGGTATTCATGTATCCGCTGTGGAACGTAATCCCCTGACTTACGAACACATTCAACCAGAACAAGTGGGGAATCGTCGCCGCATTGTAATTTCGGAACAGTCGGGACTCAGCAATGTTTTAGCCAAAGCCCGCAGTTTTGGCATTGAATTAGACCAATTAAAAGCAGAGGCAAAACAAATTCTCCAGCGCATCAAAGATTTGGAAAGTGAAGGATTTCAATTTGAAGCAGCAGAAGCCAGTTTTGCCCTGTTGATGCATGAAGCTTTGGGAAGACGCCCCAAGTTTTTTGAAGTCAAAGGTTTTCAAGTCCACTGTGACTTGATTGAAGGGAAAGAAGCTAGCAACGCCCTAGCTACAATCAAAGTCGCTGTTGATGGTAAAAATATTTTGGAGGCGGCGGAAGGTAACGGCCCGGTTGCGGCGTTGGATGCAGCTTTACGCAAGGCTTTGGTGAACTTTTATCCCCAAATTGCAACTTTTGATTTGACGGATTACAAAGTACGGATTCTCAACGGACATACGGGCACTGCTGCCAAAACCCGCGTCTTGGTAGAATCGGGCAACGGTCATCAACGCTGGACTACGGTAGGAGTTTCTACCAACATTTTGGAAGCTTCGTATCAAGCGGTGGTGGAAGGCTTGGAATATGGTTTGTTGCTGCACTCTCAAGCCGAAGTAGCCGTGAAAGCTTCTAGTTGACAAAAATAGCTATGTGGTGTGAAGGAGTTTATGCTCTGTTGTTGATGAGAAGGGAGGCGATCGCCTCCCTTTATTGTTAGAGCCTATTTCAGGTAAATGAATTAGATGGGTAGGGGCACAATATATTGTGCCCCTACAATTATCTGTACCTCACAAAGTAGCAATCTGCTTTAACAGACAGCGTAAGTCTTAGAATTTTTAATCATATAAGATTGACAAAAAAAGACCCTAGCCCAAACTAAAAGTCTTTCCCCCTAAGAAAGTTTAAAAGCGTTGTAGAATTCATTAGCAACATCAAACGCTTATATGGTTGATTTAGTTGCTTGTGAGCCGTGAATCCAAAGTAGCAAGCGAATCCAGACAGATAATTATTCTCATTTAATAGCGAAATCCGTAGGCGCAGCCCAACCAGGTATCGCCTGGCAATTTTCAATATTTATATGCTCAATCGTAAGGCGCTTTCATTCTAAGAGAACTTTTCCCAGGCTTGGGCAACTAATTGGCTCAACCAGCGGCGTTGTTGCTGGTCTAGCAGAGGATCTTCCGCTAACACCTGAGCAGTTAATTCTTCCAAAGATTGACCCTGAGCGCGGACAATCTTAATAACTCCAGCGATCGCACTGGCAACTAATTCCTCATCAATCGGCTGTTGTCGGAGAGCTACAATTTCTTGGGGGCTGTCTGGAATGGGATAATTCATGGCGTAGGTTTACAGTTTTACAAAATGAACAATAAATTTGAGAAAATCTTAAAATTTCTTCACTGAATCTTTATGTAACTAATAGGGCGGAGTTTACCTTATTTTGTGCCTTCATAAAATCTGTCATTGTGAATAGATCCATCGGAGATGTCAGGAAAAGATGAAAGAAATCCTTTATTTAGAAGTTCCAACTGCGGATATCGCTGCTGTGCGTCAGTGGTTGCAAACAGATTTTCAGCCGACATATGGGGAAAAAGTGCTGACAACAGAAGGCTTCCGGCTCAAAATTACTACCGCTACTACAACTGCTGGCGCGGCGATTTCTGAAAACTTGCCTGAAGAACTTTCTGTATTTATTTGGTCAGTGCAACGAACTACCTACCTAAAAGTGTTTCGTTGGGCAGAACAACCTTTTCCTCAAGAAAAAGAAATCCTGCAACAGCTGACCAAAGAAATCAGAAGCCGTTTTCCGCATCATTATCCGGAACCCCCAGCCATTGATTTATCGCAGCAATCGATTTTTGAGGCGCTAGCCCCTTACTATCCCCTCACCGTCAAGTATTTTCAGAAAATGCCCAACGGAGAATATGACCTCAAACGCGCCTACTGGTGGGAACAGCGATGGCGTCAAGGGGTACGAAATCCGCAGCAGCCTCTACAGGTGGTGTTTTCGACGGCTGGGGACTGGGGAGCAGGGGGCAAGGGGCAAAAAGGAAGTGTGGGAGGTGTGGGAGGTGTGGGAGGATTGGGAAGAAATCTTTCTCCCCACACTTCCCCATCCCCCCACACTCCCTCATCCCCTACTTACGACCTGATTTACATCGGTGGCGCACTAGGCGTCATCCATGCAGCAGTAATGGCAAAACTTGGATATAAAGTCTTGCTGGTGGAAAGAATGCCATTTGGGCGGATGAACCGAGAATGGAATATTTCCCGCGATGAAATTCAAAGCTTACTTAACTTGGGTTTAATCACCCCCGCAGAGTTAGATACCATCATTGCTAGAGAATACAAAGATGGATTCAATAAGTTTTTTGATGCTAATAATCCAAAGAAACTGCGATCGCCTGTATTGCACACACCCACAGTGCTAAATTTAGGCTTAGATTCCGAAAAGTTGCTGCAACTATGTGGGCAAAAGTTGCAAGCGGCAGGCGGAGATATTTGGGATGAAACAGAGTTTATCCGTGCAGATATAAATGAATCACAAGTTATCCTAAAAGTCAAGCATCTATGTAGTGAAATTGAAAAACAAGTAAGTGGTAGATTGCTGGTAGATGCGATGGGAACAGCTTCCCCCATTGCTTGGCAATTAAATGGCGGTCGTGCCTTTGACAGCGTGTGCCCGACGGTAGGAGCAGCCATTGAGAGGGGATTTGAACCAGGGGTATGGGATTCTGAATTGGGAGATGTTCTTTACAGCCACGGGGATATTTCGCGGGGAAGGCAGCTGATTTGGGAATTATTTCCTGGAGCAGAAGATGAGCTGACGATTTATTTATTTCATTACCACCAAGTCAATGCTGAAAATCCTGGTTCCTTGCTGGATATGTACGAAGACTTTTTTACAATATTGCCAGAGTATCGCAGATGCGATGTAGACAAATTGGTGTGGAAAAAGCCGACATTTGGGTATATACCGGGGCATTTTAGTGTCGGGAGTGGCGATCGCAAAGTAGCCTTCGATCGTTTGATTGCCATTGGTGATGCCGCATCGCTCCAATCTCCCCTGATTTTCACAGGTTTTGGTTCCCTGGTTCGCAACTTAGAGCGGTTAACAAAGCTGTTGGATATTGCCCTCAAACATGACTTATTGAGCTTCCGACACTTGAACAGAATTCGTGCCTACCAAACTAACGTTTCAGTCACATGGCTATTTTCCAAAGGCATGATGGTGCCCACAGGGAAATTTTTACCACCCCAACGAGTAAACTCCATGCTTAACACCTTCTTTGGACTGTTAGCAGAAGCACCTCCAGAGGTGGCAGATAATTTCATCAAAGACAGATGTGATTGGTTAACCTTTAACCGCTTAGCACTCAAAGCAGCCACGAAAAATCCAGCCTTGCTTTTATGGATTTGGGAACTTGCTGGGTCTAAAGATTTAGTGCGATGGCTTGGTAGTTATTTTACTTTTTCTCGTCATGCCCTAATTAGTGCTTTACTAAGTGCTTGGTTTCCACAGTTTTTGAACCGGGTAGGTTCTTGGCTAGAACCCCGCAATCCAGCATTGTGGCTGCGCCTGCAAGCGATTAACTACGCCATTGCCACAGGCAAACCGCGATCGGCCACTCAGGTAGCAAAAACTAGCCCAGAAGGTAATGCAGTTCAGTTAAGGACATCTATTCGTTAAGGTAGGCAGGGGGAGCAGGGGAAGCAGGGGAGGCAGGGGGGGCAGGGGAGGCAGGGGAAGCAGGGGGAGCAGGGGAGGCAGGGGGAGAAAAAAGTCTTATCTGAACCATATTGGACTAAAAGCCATAATTCAGAAATTTAGCCATTAATGATTGGACAAACAGGGCAAACAGAGCATGGGGAAAGGGGTAAGGGGAAAGATTAAATTTATTCCTTTTCCCTTTAACCTTTAACCTTTTCCCCTGCCTCCCCTGCACCCTTGTCTCCCGTACTTCCTCCGCCCCCTTGTCACCTTGTCTCCTTGTCCCCTTGTCCCTTTCTTCCCTTGGGCGGAAAATTCGGGAGTTCCACAGATGCCAATGATTTGCGCCCTTTGGGTGGACGTTGGGGATAAACTACGGGTGAGGGTGAATTAGCATCATTGGCATTATCACCTGATGATTCTGACGGCAAATCCAACTGTGTCAATTGTGGAACCTCTGACCAGTAGTCTTCAGTTTCTTCAACAAATATCTTGGGGGTAGATGAAGCGGGTGTAGTTGTAGGCGGGTTGATTTCTGCCTGCAACTGCTCTTGTTGTGGATTTTCCACTTCCTCATCATCTAGAATTGTTGCTAAAGTTTCCCACACAGGCGGATCGCCCACATTACTATCCACATCTGTCTTCGCTGGAGCTGGTGATGATGTAGGTGCAGGCTGGGGGGTGAAGAACATTTGGATGAGACTATCCAATTGCTGATCTAAGTTTGGTGACTCTACAGGTGAAACAGTTTCTGTTGTATCTGGATCGTCAATTTCTGGAGAAGAAGGTGGTTGTGCTGATTTTTGCACCTCTTCCTTAACTGACCAGTTCCAAGAGGATGAAGTCGGAGTGGGTTGATTTCTTTGAAATGGCAGCGTTGGTGAGGGTTCTGCCCAAGAATTATTGGAATTATCGCTCAAAGATTCTGATTCTGCTGACCAAGGTTTAATTGGCTGTGCATTGGGAAATAAAGACCGAGCTTTTCGAGAAAATCTTCCTTGTGTGGAAGTAATGTCTTTAGGATGTTTTGCGGTATCTTCCAGGGAATCATAGCCAGGAACGGGTGTGTCTAGACATTTCTCCAGAGCCGCCTTAAATTGCAGGGTCTGGCGTTGTTGGCGCATGAGTCTAGTGCGTAACTCGCGGCAAGCATTTTCTGATTGCAATAACTTCTGAGACTGTTCGTCGTTGTTGGTGTGTAGCAACGTACATTCTCGTTCCAGCTGGGCAAGGCGTTGCTGACTAATTTGTAGCTGTGCTTTGTGAGTTTCGATAAAAACTTCCTGGCGTTGAACAGTTTGTACGGCAGTTTCTAATTGTTGAAATAGCGACTTTATCTGTTCTTGAGCGGCAGCTAATTCCTGAGCTTGTTGGTTGAGCATCGACTCAGTGACGCTAGAACGCGTTTTCTGCCATTGCAAAACCTTTTCAGATTCGGCTAGGTTGTCTTTTAGCTGCTCTACTTGTTCGTACAACTTATTGTTAGCCCCACGCAATTCTTCGTTCAATGCCAGCAACTTCTGAAATTCCGAGTCAAGAAGTGCTTGTTTACCGCTGTCAGGCTCTGCAACCCAGTCCTGCTGGGTAGTATCTTCCGAAATTTGTGTATCTTCAGCTGGCATGAGCAGTGGCAATTGGGAAATTACCATATTGTCATTAGGCATAACAGAGTAAAAGGGGCAATTCGCCTGCTTTGATTGTGGCGAATTAGCAGAATTTAGGGATTCCATCACAGTCCCCTTATTTGAGATGTCAGCTTCATTCATCACTCTTGACCCACTCGCTTAAAAATATTCAGCAGTGCTGGCGTTAGCATTGCCGATCGGCCACAGTCGATCGGGATTTGCTCTAGAAGCTAAGTTTAACTCTCTCTATGGAAGAGTAATTAGTCATCAATCGGTATTACCTATTTTCTATCTAGATTGATGCCGTTATAACACTATGAGCCTCTTTTCCGTCAAGAACAGTAGAGCCTGGGAAAGCGGGTAATGGTGAGATAGGGTAAACGCCAAACTTGAAAACCAAATTGTATTGCTTGATTTAGTTTTTTATTTTCACAAACATACTTATCATATTAAAAATTATAATTCATCCCTCAAAAGATATATTTTAAATGTATTTAAAGACATATTTTTGTATTGATTTATTTTTTACTTAAGATTGATGCCTATATAAGCATTGACTATTTCATAGGAATTTTTGAGTTCTGGGCGATCGCTATTTAGGGACTACCAAATAAAAAAATATATAACTTCTCTTGTGGGGTGGGCATTTCGCCCGCCTGTAGAAAGGGGCGGGCGAGACGCCCACCCCACAAGATTGGATAATTTATTTCTTGGTAATCCCTTAATCTCAGCAAACGGCTAAGGAGTCTTTGCGAAAACTGTTATGTCAGGGAATTTTTATAAATACGGATAAATACTCTAGTTATTTTTACTTATAAGAAATAAATTATACAAGTATAATGTAAAACTTTTTTGAAGATCGATCTGAACTTAGTAGAAGGTTTTTCAGCGAGAAACACATTGCTGGCAAGAGTTATAGGCTTAGTTAGCCACAAACTTTTTATATGCACTTCCATTCAATTTGTGAAGTTTATTTAGTAACTATAGGAAACTTAGCTTAAGTATAGTTAATTACATACAACTATTTGTTACAAAGTATAAAAAAATTAAAAAATACCTTTTAATTAAGTACTAATACTGCTTACATTCCTTAATTATTTATTAAACAATGAAGGAAATCACTGACTTTAATTTTGACAACTAAGTAGCTTAAAACACATAGATTTTAAAATGTGATTTAATTATTCTGCGAAAGAAAGCTTTGTGTTATTGGGCTTGTCAAGAAATAAAAAATTTAGAATAAAGGTGCTAAAAATGACCGATATCTTTACATTAGGCGCAAAAATCAAGCAAACAAATGCTCAGTTACCAATATTTGCAGAAAATTTTGGTAGCTTTTGGGACAAAGAAATTAAACCGTTATTTACAGATGAATCTCTGTCCTTTAAAGTGAAAACTTTGAATGGAAAGTATGTTGAGTACGTCAATTTAGATAATGGAGCTACAACCACTCCCTTTGCAACTCTCAAGCAATATGTAGACGAAATGCTTGATACTTACGGTAGCGTACATCGGGGTTCTGGACAGAAATCGGTCATTACTACACGAGAATATGATGCCAGTCGCAATATCGTTCGGGACTTTGTGGGTTCGTCTTCACAAAATTATGTAATCTTTGCGAAAAATACAACAGAAGCAATTAATGGAGCCGCTACACTCTGGGCAAAAAAACCCGGAAAAATCTTAGTTTCTGATATTGAACATTCATCAAATTTATTGCCTTGGATAACTAGAGACGAATTTGTGCAATACAGAACCCAGCCAGATGGAAGTGTCAGTCTGACTGAAATTGAAAATATCTTTAAGGCACATCAAGATCTTCCTCAAACTGAGCAAATTAAGTTACTTACTATTACAGGTGCTTCGACAATTACAGGCTATAGACCTCCGATTTACGAACTTGCAGCTTTAGCACATCGGTACGGTGCAAAGATATTTGCTGACGTGTGTCAATTAATTCAGCACGAACGAGTAGACATGCGTCCAGATGATGACCCATGTCATTTAGATTTTGTAGCTTTCTCCGGGCACAAAATGTATGCACCCTACGGAACCGGTGTTTTGGTGGGGCCTAAAGAATTTTTTGATAGCTCCTACCCTTATCAAATCGGCGGTGGAAACCTGCCTTATATCACTAGAAACTTAGAAATCAAGCGTTTTTACACAGAACGCGCCCACGATCCTGGAACGCCAAATGCGATGGGTGCGATCGCCATTGCCAAGGCGATTCAAATTATAGAAGGACTGGGACGTTCGCGCATTGCTCAGTACGAACATTCGTTAGTTGAGTTTACATTTACACGACTTGCGAGTATTCCTGGTGTGAAAGTACATATTGCAGGAGATAATTTAGCCCATGTTATCCCCTTCGATATCGACGGGTTTGACGGACGTTTAGTCGCAGAGATTCTGGCACAAGAATACGGTATTGGGGTTCGGGCTGGGGCTTTTTGCACATACGAATACATTCGCAAACTTAAGAATATTTCAGACGAGCAAGACCTTGAGATTGCCAAAGAAGTAGACAAAGGAATTACCCGCAACATTCCTAGTATTATCCGAGCTAGCTTTGCTGTATATAATACATTGGAAGATTGCGATCGCTTTATTAGTGCGATCGCTCAAATAGCTAAAAACGGATTTGATTACTATTTACCTTACTACACGCAAGATCAAACCACTGGTGTTTGGACGGTGGTAGACAGATAGTCTTTTGACTGTTGACTGTTGCCTGTTCCCTGCTATAACAAATGGCAAAGGACAAAAGACAAATGACAAATGACCGGGAGGATTATCTACAGGGGCGGGTTGAAGAATACATTTGGCTTAAAAGCGCGGATGCAGGTATTTCGCGGCAGCGCTTTCTGCAAATACTAAGCACTATGGTTGGTGCAACAGCCATTGGAGGGGTGGCTAAACCAGCGCCTGCTTATGCTAACGCGGATGCCAAAACCAAAGAAAGTAAAATACTTAAGCCATTACCACCAGGGTATATCTCTCACGGCCAAGGCACATTAGAGATGAACTGGGAAGCAATGTATGGGCGTGGCTACATAGTACCAAACGATTGGTTTTATGTTCACAACCGCAGTACCCCTCCTCCCTTTGACCCGTCTACATGGCGCTTGCAGATTCATGGAACTGGCGTTTCTAATCCTTGTGAGTTCACTTACGATGAAATCATCGCCATGCCATCCATTTCGGTCACTTGCGCCATTGAGTGTGCTGCAAACGGTCGGCGCTTCTTTGAAGAAGCTTACAAAACACCACTCTCTGGAACTCGGTGGAGGCTTGGGGCGATTGGTGTGGCTGAGTGGACTGGTGTACCACTGGGATTATTATTAGAGCGGGCTGGACTCAAATCTACGGCAAAAGATGTACTCGTTGAGGGTGCAGATTTAGATTCGCTGGATTCAAAGGCAACCAATAAATCCAAGTTCAACACTGTAGTTCCGATTAGCAAAGCATTAGCAGATAACTCCCTCATCGCCTACGCAATGAACGGAGAACCATTACCCCCAGATCACGGTCAGCCATGCCGTGCCTTATTTCCTGGTTGGGGAGGAAACGCCAATGTTAAATGGATTGAGCGCATTGAAGTTTCCGAAATGCCGATATACACTCCGTGGGTGACGGAGCAAATGGTGTTGATTGGCGCAGACTACCCAGCTGTTGCTCCGTATAAAGGCAAGCTGATTACATATCAAAATGTTAAGAGCGCCTTTGAATTGGCTTGGCCGGCTAAACTTTCTGCCGGAAGTTACTTACTGCGCGGACGTTCTTGGTCTGGAAAAGGAAAGATTGTACGTGTGGAAGTCAGCCTTGATGGTGGCAAAACTTGGCAATTTGCACGACTGAGAGAACCAAATTTTCCATTTGCATGGGTACGTTGGGATATTGAATGGAACCCAGTTCCTGGCGAATATTTTCTGCAAGCTCGTGCTACTGATAATTTAGGTAACACACAACCTATTACAGTTCCGTGGAATGACGGTGGATTGCTCTATGGAGGCGTTGTTAGTCATCCGGTGACAGTGAGATGAGTGGGGAGATGGGGAGGCAGGGGAAAAGGTTAAAGGGAAAAGGGAAAAGGAATAAATTTAATCTTTCCGGTTTCCCCATACCCAATGCCCAATTTTCTACAAAAAGACTTATTTATGAATGATTTTAGTTGGTTGATTTTAATGGCCGGGGGTTTGATATCTGGAGTTATAGCTGGATTTTTAGGAATAGGTGGGGGTATTATCACAATTCCTCTTTTAGTCACGCTAGGTTATACTCCCGTTCAGGCGATCGCTACTAGTAGCCTTGCTATTGTAATTACCTCAATTTCTGGAAGTTTACAGAATTGGTGGATGGGGTATTTTGACTTTAAACGAGTATTTTATTTAGGAATTCCAGCTTTCTTAACTACTGGAGTAGGCGTATATTTCGCTAATAAAATTCCATCTTATATAATACTTTTTACATTTGGAATTATACTACTTGCTAATATCTATTTAATTGACCTTCGCAAGCAACTTTCCTTAAAGGAAAAAGAGGATACAGCACCAATATTTAATCCATTAGTTTCTAAAATTGGTACTGGAGGAGCAGCAGGAATTTTAGCAGGTTTATTTGGCTTAGGTGGCGGTACGATTATGGTGCCGCTGCAAATGTTACTTTTAGGAGAAGAAATTAAAGTAGCGATTCAGACTAGTTTAGGCGTGATTGTTATCACTGCTTTAGCTGCTTGTACCGGACACACTTTAGAGGGAAATATTCTGTTTATTCAAGGTCTAATTTTGGGATTTGGAGGACTTTTAGGCGTTCAAATGAGTACTCGCGCATTACCAAAATTACCAGATTATACTGTCAGTTTAGTGCTTCGTATTTTCTTAGGAATACTATCAATTTATATTTTTTGGGAAGCTTGGGCAAATTATCAATTGATGTAAAAGGGACTGGGGATTGGGCATGGGGAAAGGGAAAGGGGTAAGGGGAAAAGGGGAAAGATTAAATTTATCAACGAAGGCAGGAGGCAGGAGGCAGGAGGAAAACTGCCCTCTGCCTCCTGCCTCCTTCAATCCTTTTCCCTTTTCCCTTTAACCTTTTCCCCTTCTTCCCCATCTCCCTAAGGCAGCCACCGAGGACGAAATCCCGCCAAGGGGAGTTGTTCTGGTCTAATTTCCACAGTTGCAGCGTCGGCGATGGGTAATAGTGGCATTAACCATAGGCTACTAGTAGCGATCGCATCTCCGTCATCTGTTTTCAAAGTGTTTGTAGGTAATGTTGTTGCCGGGTTTGTCTGTGGTACAACTTGGTCAAATAACAAGCCCAAACCGTCAGCAGATAAACTCATTTGCACATTTCGCTGTTCCGGAGGGAGTAACAGCAGCGGTTTTTGTTGCCCGCTTTTCAAGTCAATCGCCACAACATAAGGTTGCTCTATGTATTGTTCCTTAGATATTAGCTGTGTCAACAAGCAGTAGAGGGTAGGTGAGGCGGTGTCAAATTGACAGCTGACTATTGACCCTGTTGTTTTTACTAATTGTTTCTGCACGCCTTGGTTTGTAACTAAAAACAAATCACGCGTGTAATCTGTATTAAATTTTACCATTGCTGCTTGGGAACCATCTTTAGAGAAAGCCTGTACTAAGCCAAATTGCGGTAGAAAATCTAAAGGTTTACTGGCATCTCCTTGCAGTGGTAAAATTGCTGCTCCCTGTCCTTGGGCAACTGCTACGGCTTTACTATCTGGGGTAATTGTAAAGTCTCCCCCCGGTTGGCTTTGCAAGCGTTTAGGGGTGGGTTTTTCTCCTGAAGCGTCGCTGGTTGCTGGCATAAACCATAGTCCAAAGTCGCCGGGATTAGCTTTGTTTGCCCGCTGGATGACAATAGTTTGGCCGTCGGGTGATAAGTCAAATTTCAGGTTTTGATAATCTTTACTATCTAAAATTAGGTCAACTCTGCCAGCTGGTTCTACTTCTCGCCCAGATTTACCGGAAACCCCCGTTGTTACTGTATATAGCTGGGCTGAAAGTAAGTCTGAGTTCTTGCTGGTACGAGCCGAAAATAAAATTTTCTCCCCATCTGGAAATGACTCAAAGTCCATTACTATTAAGTCTTTGGGGGTAAGTACCCTTTTTTGCTCTTGGGTTAAGTTGTAAAGAATTAATCTTCCTTGTTCTTCTTGCTCGGTTCCTATGTAAAGAATGACGCGATCGCGCGTGCGGAAGTTACCCACAAAGGGCTGGATTGTCCGATTTGTGCCTTCTTGCTCGGCAAACTTATCTTTGGCTCCCTGTAACTGCACTTTATAGTTTGTGCCATAGGGTGCTGGTGTGAGCAGTGTATAAACCATTCGCCGCCCTGCCCAACTGAATTTACCTGCTAGAGGCGGGTCGATTTTCAACTTATCCTCTACGCTTTTGGTGTCCATTGGGCGACTAAAGGTGAGGGTGAAGGAATTATCTTCTGCACCGATTTGTTGATTTTGCCAAGTAAAATCTCGAACACGAGCTGTTACTACATCACCTTTCAACATTATCAACCCAATCAGCACACTCAGCAGTAGCATCAATGCGATCGCTATCCGATCCAGTGGTTGAATAAATGCTTTTGATTTAGTCATTGGTTATTAGTCATTAGTCATTAGTCATTAGTTCTTTGTCCTTTGTTAGTTGTTATTAGTCCTTTGTCAATCGTCCTTTGACCAATGACAAATGACAAACGACTAATAACTATAAGGATTCTGCGGTTGAGGAATTTTTTTCAAAGAAGTAGCGGCAATGGTAAGTTGACGTTTACCTGACAAATTCTCTGTGATCATTTGCCCTTCTACTTCTAGCCAAGTATCGGGAGAGTAACGTTCTTGGTTATTTGGGACTTTGACGGGCAATCCTATAGGATAAGCGTCTGCTGCACAGCAAGTTAAAACAAATCGTGCTAAAAACAAATATTCTTTTCCCAGATCTGGCGGGTGAATGACAAATCCCTGAACCTTGACTTTTTGTCCTGTATATGAATCTGGTTCTGGATAAACATTTAGGGTGCGTACCCAGTCTACAAGCGATCGCTCTTCTGGACGAACAGTTACCCGAAAGGCTTGGGGCTTAACGCGTGTGGTTCCCAATAAATCAGCGGTTACACCCCTTTGCAGTGCTTTGTCACTTGCAAAAACTTGGGGTGTAATGATGAAACCCAAAATCCCTGCAATTAATAATAATGAACTGCCCCAACCAGGGGGAAAGAAACTAATATGCTGGGTGTTTAGTACGACATCACGGCGGCGTCGTTGCCATAGTTCCAGCATTTTGAAGAAACCAATAATAATCAAGCTAATGCCAGATACAATTACCAACCAAAAATAATTTGGATGAATTAATAGACTCAGCTTGTTAGTTAGCCAATATCTCAACATCAAAATGCCCCAAGCTGTAATTGCTAGGGCATCCAGCCAAGGAAGTAAAAGAATTGGAATTTTAGGTTTGGGATTTTTTTTAGTCATTGATTATTGGGCATTGGGCATTGGGCATGGGGCATTAGTCATTGGTGATTAGTTTTATACAAATGACAAATGACAATTGACAAATGACAATTGACAAAGAATTTTTAAAAGACGTGCAAGTTCAGGAAAAGTGTGAACATAAATGTTAATTGTCCTGCTAAAGCAAATAAGTAAAAGACGGTTTTGGGTTTAAAAATCGATAACATCAAACCCACACCTTTGATGTCAATCATCGGGCCAAATACCAAAAATGCCAGTAATGAACCACTGCTAAAAGTTGAAGCAAAAGATAGAGCAAAGAAAGAATCAACTGTAGAACAAATTGACACGACTACTGCTAATATCAGCATGACTACAATTGAACTAATGGGGCCAGCGCCCAAACTGAGAATTAATTCACGGGGGGCTAGGACTTGAATAGCAGCGGCGATCGCACTTCCTAAAACCATGACTCCGCCTAATTCACGCAATTCTTGAACGCTGTTATCTACCACTAGACGGAGTTTATCTCTTAAGGGTTTATTAGGAGTTGAGATGATGGTAGGCGGTACTGAATTCGGATCTATCCGCAGCGGTATACCTGCTTTTCCTCCTAAAATATAAGTCCCTGATTGCAAGATATTTGGTACTGTTGATTCCTGTTGTACTTGGTAACCTTTACCACGCCGTTTTGTTTCAGGCGGCGCGGGAGGATTATATTTCATATACCGAGCGATCGCAGGTTGGACTATCGGATTTAAGTCCTTTTGAAAACTGAAAACAAAGCCGATAATTGTGGCAATTAATAGGGAAAATACAACCCGTAATACTACTATTTCTGGCTGATCTCGAAAGGCTGTCCAAGTTGCCCAAATGACAACTGGGTTAATTGTTGGTGCAGCTAGCAAAAAACCAATTGCTACTGGTGTCGGTACTCCTTGAATTAGGAACCGCCGCGCTACTGGTACATTCCCGCACTCACACACCGGAAATAAAAAGCCGATTAAACTGCCAACTAAAGCACCCAACAGCGGATTCGTGGGCATTTTTTCTACTAATTTGCGCTCATCAACGAAAAACAGCAGCAAACTGGAGAATAAAACCCCAAGAAGCAAAAAAGGCATCGCCTCGACTAGCAGACTTAGAAATAGCGTAAAACCATTGTTGAGTTGATTCATGGGCGTCGCTGTCAAAAGCGGTTTTGAGTTTTAGGGTTCTGCCTAGTCATTCTATCGAAATGGGGATCAAAAGCAGTTCGGAAAAATTAAATATCATTTAAATAACAAGCTGTCGTGCGGTTTTTATTATCGCTTAAGCGCTACAACCCTTGATTTTAAAGCATATAGTGATATTTCTTTGAGTGCATTTACTGATGATAACCATTCCTAAGATTGTTTAAGTTCAGAAATTGTTCCGATTATAGGGGGCAAGTAGCTGCATAGATGATTGGAAATTTCCTTATGTTTATACTGACAGTAATTTCCTAAATCAGATATCAGCTGGGCTATATTTTCATCAAGGATTTACAGTTATTCAACATTTGGGGATCGCTCTTTGTCAAAAGTCCTTACTTACAAAGTTCTGTACCTTGGGAGATGGCACAGCTAGAAGTTG
Organism: Nostoc sp. ChiSLP01; assembly: GCA_034531195.2. GTDB lineage: Bacteria > Cyanobacteriota > Cyanobacteriia > Cyanobacteriales > Nostocaceae > Nostoc. Next base: position 3,273 of record JAVRBO020000111.1, on the reverse strand, counting down.
GCAGACACGGCAAATCGCTACTTTATCGCCAAAAGCCGACGCACTCTGGGGGGTATTGCTACAGACTTTGCGCTTTTTCCTTTGCTAATGCCCCTTGCCCAAATATATTTGAGCTTTGGTTGAATTTTTACTACAAAAACTTTAAAAAGGCAAGAGCAAATATCAGCAGATATGAATAAAAGATTTCTTCCTTATCCTCCCACGCTTCCAATGCTCAATGCCCCATTCCGTACTCCCCACTCCCTTTTAAATAATGACAGAGGCTAAAATATTAGCTTATTGTTGACTTGTCTTAGCCAAAATCAGGGTGTCTAGTGCCAGAAGAATTCAGTTGTTGTCATATCTCACCGCCATTTTTGTCTGTTGGTAGCGATCGCGATCTCAATTTAGATTCAACTCTCCAAGAACTACCAATGTACAACTTCCCCGTGGAAATTAGTTGTACTGCAAGGGAAGTGGCTCATTTTTTGGAAAAATATCCGCTGCTGCCAGGAATAATTTTGGTAGAGCAGGGAAAGTTCGTGGGAATGATTTCGCGGCGGCGACTTTTAGAATTTTTGATTCGCCCTTATGGAGAGGAGTTGTTTATTCAGCAACCATTAGGGGTTCTCTACGGCTATGCACGGACACCGATTTTACTGCTTGGTGAGACGACATTAATTTTAATTGCGATGCAACTGAGCTTAAAGCGATCGCCAGAATTATTATCAGAACCAATTGTAGTGCAAAGTGCTTGTGGTGCTTACAGATTATTAGATGTGCAAGAATTAAATTTTATTTCTTGGCAAATTCGCGGCATTAAAAATTTTGTGCGATACGAACGCAGCCAAGCCCAAATGATTCAAAATGATAAAATGGCGAGTTTAGGGCGTTTGGTAGATGGGGTAGTACACGAAATTTTAGACCCCGTAGGTTTTATTTGGGGTAACATAACTTACGTCTCAAATTACAGTCAAGATTTACTCAAGTTAATAGCAGCTTACGACACAGAATTACCATCATTTTCTCCGAAAATCGACCAAATAAAAGAAGAAATTGAATTTGATTTTTTAGAACAAGATTTATTGCGATCGCTTGCTAGTATTCGCACTGGAGCCGAAAGATTAAAAAGACTGGTCACCAGTTTGCAAAACTTCTGTCATCTTGATGAACTTTATCCCAAACCCGTAGATTTACACGCCTGTATCGATAATATAATTTTATTAATTAATAGTCGGATTCAAGGAGAAATTGAAATCATAAAATCTTATGGGCAACTGCCACCAGTGTATTGTTTTATGGGGCAGTTAAATCAGGTTTTAATTAATCTTTTAAGCGAAGCTGTGGATACTTTACTCAATGAAGCAGTACGACAGCAGTTGCATCTAGAAGATACAAAAACTATTCAAAAACCCCAAATTAAGATTACTACAGAAGTTATTTCGCAAAAACCAAGTAAACCACATGCACCAGATTCTCGCTGGATTTTAATTCGTATTGCTGACAATGGCCCTGGAATGCCTCAAGAATTGCTAGAGCAAATTTTAGAATCTTTTTCTTTGGAAACCAAAAATGGTAAAGAAACTAGCTTAGCAGTCAGTTATCGAATTGTAACTGTGAAACATGGCGGTAAATTTAATTTACGTTCCCAACTAGGCATCGGGACTGAATTTGAAATTATTTTACCTTTGGTTTGATTTAATTTTAGCTAGCAACTTGTGGCGTCAGTTGAGATTAGGGGCTTACAAAAAATAAAATATACAGTAGTGGCGTGGCAAGCCTAAATTGATGCAAAAATTGTAGGTTGGGTTGAAGCTCCGCGAAACCCAACACCCGGATCAATGTTGGGTTACCCTGCGGGAAGTCGCCTCCGGCGTCTACGTTCCTCAACCCAACCTACTCCTACTCCTAATGCACTATTTTAGCGTTGACACGCTACTACGGTTTAGAGATGTCGGCGATTGAGCAATTGATATCAACATCTGAATTCTAGGAAAAATGAAAACTAAAAATCTTACTGCCGAATTCCTTTAATAAACTCTGTCCTTGCCTCAATTATCGAAGGCATTAAAACACAACGTACTAACAAATTTATATCTAAATCTGGTAATAATTTGCTTTGAGTAAGTTGCTCATAATTATCATTAGTTAAGTGATATATAGATATCCGATCGTTTTCCCAAAACCAAACTTCACTAATGTTAAAACGCTTATATTTTTCAAGTTTATCTATACTGCCACTAGTAATATTTACTTCAATTGCTAAATCGGGATTTTCTTTCTTTTCACCTAAATAATAAGATTCATCAGGTTCAAAGGAAGCACCTTTTTCTTTAGCGCGACGAGTAGCACTGCCTACAGGAATAAAATTTCTACCTATTTCAAAAAGATATAGTGCCAGCAATATAGCTATAACACTTTTAATAATCTCATGTTGTTCGCCAAGAGTCATAAATTCTACACACCCGTCAAGATAAGTTATCCGCAAACCTGGCGCTTCTGCTATTAAGGCTTCAAGTTTCTCAAATTCTTCCCAAGTGTAATGACCGGGTAAGAGAAACCGCTGTTCTTCAAGGGTAGTGATTTTATCTAGAGTTTGTGGAATCATAGCCTTGTATTAAATCATAAATATATGATAGTTGGTTATTGAGCGGTCGCAGCCGATCAATTAATGCAATAATTCCAATATATTGACTATAAATAATGCGGCAATGGCTTTTAATAACACCTCTTTATCTAATAGATAAAACACTTAACCTCAACATTGATTGTTTCTAGTACTATAGATATATTTGCTGCGGGCTACGCCACTGATAAACAGCCATGTCAGAAACTACCCTACCTGCAACCCTAAGTGAAATTCCACCCACCCAAGCGGAACTCCCTTATGATGATGGTGTCCCAATAGAAAGCGCACGACATAGAGCTGCTATGAAATTGCTGATAGATGCCTTAATCCCTTGGTTGTCACAGCGAGAAGATGGGTTTGTCGGCGGCAATATGTTTGTTTACTACAGTCTGGCGCAGTTACGTAACAAAGACTTTAAAGGGCTGGATTTTTTTGTGGTGTTGGGTGTCCCTAAAGGCGAACGCAAAAGCTGGGTGGTTTGGGAAGAAGAAAAAGCACCGGATGTTGTGATTGAATTACTTTCTGAAAGTACAGCCGCCGCAGATAAAAACGAGAAAAAGCTGATTTATCAAAATCAAATGCGCGTGCCAGAATATTTTTGGTACGACCCATTTAACCTAGATTCCGCAGGTGCGCTCGTAAATGCTGTATTTTTGAAAATGACC
>JAVRBO020000110.1:0-111676 GCA_034531195.2 Nostoc sp. ChiSLP01 | reverse complement strand
AGGCGGTTGTTGGTGCTGGTAATCCAGTTTGCAAACCGCTCCCATACGTTGGCGCCTGAGCGACGTTGAATGGTTGCTGTCATGGTTTTATAAGTGCGGTAATTAGATGTATGAATCAGGCGTGTTTGTTTTCGCCCGCATTAGTAATTTACACTGCTTTACAAAAGTTAATCAAGTGCTATAAATTTTGTAGAGTCAATAGAAATGATTAGCTTTACTTATTTCACAGCTAACAGACGCATAAGAGATGAAAAAAGAGCGATCGCCTCCGGCGGGGCGTAGCCCATCGCTGCTTAGTCTGGTGGATGAAAGATACCACTGAGCAATTTGTATTGCTATGAGGAATGAAGATTTTTGTTGCAGGAGGAACAGGTGCGATCGGTCACCCAACGCTCAACCTCTGTTTCATACTCCAGCAGCTTCCGCCATTGCACACTTGTCAGTTGGTCGAATGGAAGGTCTAGTAACTGCTCGTAATCCAAAGCTTCAGTAGCAAGTACAGTATCAACCATCGATAACCAGTAGACAGCATCCATCGCTGAGTCGCAAGGTACTTTATCCTGGGATTCCCCGGCTCGGATAAACCACCAGAGCAGTTCGCAAGTCGCAATTATGTATGTAATTACTAGTTGAATCATTACAGTTGCAAATTTTCTTGCTTTTAGATATGGGGTTTAATTGCGAATTGCAACTTGGTAATTGCGAATTGTTTAGTGTGCAGCCTGCTTTGCCCAGTTTCTCGTTGCCTCTGTAGATTCCATCGTCTAGCACTTCAAGACCGAAGTTTTCACAAGCCTGGGCAATCTGCACCATGATTTCGTTACCAGTGGTGCAGGGTTGCTCGAATGGTTCCTGTACTGGTAATAACCCCGCTTGATATTGCTGCTTGACGTAACTGTGGCATCTTGCTGAGGTAGAATCTGTGAAGATTTCCTTGTTGTTGATGATTACTTGCCAGTACGAGTTTTGCCGATCGTCATGGCTGTAGCTGATGGTAGCAACCAGTTCACCGCCAATCAACGCTTCGAGTGGCAGGCCGTGGATGAAATACTCCAGATGCGTGAGAAACAGCTTTACCATGAAGCTGGTTACAAAACCTTCGAGCAATACTGCCAAACCGAACTATCCGCTTGGGGTGGCTACCGCAGAATCAACCAACTGCTAGGGGCTAAAAAAGTTAGGGACACAGCTGATGAATTGGGCGAATACATCAAAAACGAACGCCAAGCTCGTTCACTGCTGCACTTGGTCAAGGAACCAGAAAAGCTAAAGACTGCTGTTGCGATCGCACTCGAAGAAAACCCCTCCCCCAGTGAATCGGACTTTGCCGCAGCTGCCCAAAAAGTGGTTCCTCGTCAGCCGCGTCAGAAAACTCAAGAACCAGTGGTTCCTAAAATTGAAGAACCAATGGTTCCCCAAATTCAAGAACCAACAGTTCCTCCTTCCCCTACAGTCACGGTTACATCACCAAATCACCACAGGTATGGAGAGTCAGGAACCATAGAAGCAGACCCACCCAACTACTGGCAGCAGATTGTCACTTTCTCCGATGGCAGTAGAGAACTGGTAAATAACGCTGATTTAGAGACGACTTTTAAAGTATAACTCCGTTGCATCTCAAAAACTCCCGCTTGGTAGTGGTGCTGTAGAAAGTTTAATTCGTCAGGCTGTTAACTTACGTATGAAGGGAAACAGTAAATTTTGGCTTCAAAATAATGCAGAGATCATGTTACATCTGCGATGCCAATTCCTAGCTAAAAATTGGGACAAATATGTAGGCTCTATTTTTAATTCTTTCCTCCAACCATTTTATCGTTGATAAAATTTATACTTAAGTTCTCTTTTATTGAGCTTTTTGTTGTACTAAATACTAAGTAATAAATCTCGATTATTACCAAATTACTTATCTTCAATCTTTTTGAGACAACTCATCTAGATATACTGTCGTGTTTTTTAGTAATTTTTGTGTAAAAAAACTAACTTTATACTTAAATATACGTTTTAGCGATCGCTCGTTTAAAGCTCGACATCACAAAATCGCGTTGCTCCCAGCGTGTTTCCATCTTGATAACTACCTTGACACTATCATGATGAGCGTATGAGTGCGATGGCCTACCCGCCTGGTGTCCATTAAAGAATTATTTGTCAATTTTAAGTAATTAGTGTCAAGCAGTAAAAGAGGCTAAAAGCCTTATAAATATTGAGTTTACAGTCTTTTGTTGTTTTTATATTTATTGAAAGTTTTTAAATAATTAAATGCCTTTTCTCTAAAAACTAACCAGATAGAACTTAACTAATTAGATGCCTTTTTTTTGAAAGTTTCAATAGACTACTGACTTTTAGTGTTATCTCCAAGAGCGATCGCGCAAGTATAAGCCTAATCTAAATTATGGTTAAGACGCTTGCTATGAGGGCATTTTACGATTTAACTGAAAAATTTAGGTAGATAATGAGGCTCGTTTTTATGAGCGAAAGTGACAGCAATTGTTTAAAACTGGAATTTGAGGAGCTAGAGCAGAACTCTAATTGCACAAGACCCAAAAAACCGAGTGGCTTGACAGTAATTGTTTAAAACTGACAAATAATTCTTTAATGGACAGTACCTCTGTCAAGTCTAAGTTGTGAGTTAATAGAGGCTAGTCAGAAAAAGCGCGATCGCATTGCTGCCGATCTGGAACGACTAGAAAAGGAAGAACGAGAACGAGAGCGACAAGCACAACAGCGAGAATTACAACGAGAGAAACAAGCACGACGCGGTTGGCAATGCCTGGCTTTTGTACTCGGTGCGATCGCTATGGGTACTATTGGTTCACTCGTCTATCGAGAAGGATTGCGTCAGATTGCGATTAGGCAAACTCAAATGGTATCTACAGCGCACCTTCAATATTCAGCATCATCCTTTCCTAGCACTGCTGTCTATTCTCTCTTATTTCCCGACAACTCTAATATATATGTACTATTAAATGGCGATCGCTGTGCCAGTTGCGTAAGTCTTGTTTAAGCATGTTTAATTCAGATTAAGCAAATTACAAAGCTTTCATTTGTTCAAAGAGTTGAGTTTTTGCAAGATACCATTGAAATATAGAGAAAAAGTAAGAAAAGTAGGAAAAGTAGATAGTTTATATAAGGTGTTTACTATCAAGTTACTCTAGTGTAATGTAATTCATTAGAGTAGCAATAAATTCTCAATAAATTAGATACTAAGTGTATTAAAACTTACAATGTTGAATTATAACTTCGGCAAACAAATGTAAAATTTGGACTTTTTAATGCTGAATAATGTATAAAGCACAACAAGGTAAAACTAAACGCAGACGAGGAGTTATACTAACTTCCATAGGAATTAAACGGTTGCAGTCAGCAATTGTTTCTGTGGAGATAGCAGAAAATAAAGGCGATCGCTTAAGTCTAGAAGAACTGAGCGAGCGCATTAATGTTTCCAGTAGAACTCTGAGTAAATTATGGTCTTCAAGTGTACGTGTAGATCAAAAAACACTGAAACTTTGCTTTAGTGCTTTTAATTTGGAATTACAAAGTCAGGACTACACTGATTTGAGTGAAGCAAATGAGACTGAAATATCTGAGTTCTTGTCTGTTGGTTCACATACAGAAGAAGATTTATTTCAACCTTCCCAATTCGCCTCATTTGTCGAAGAACATCACAAACAGACCCAACAGATAGAAAATCATTGGTCATACCCGGATGGTCCTGTACCTCTAGATTCTGACTTTTATATTGAACGTCCGCCACTAGAAAGAAAGGTCTATCAAGAAGTAACTACTAGTGGCTGCGTAATTCGGATTAGATCCCCCAAACAGATGGGTAAAAGTTCTCTCGTGTTGCGGCTTTGTGCCAAGGCACAGAAGCTTGGGTATCAGACTGTGAATCTGAATTGCAACCAATTTGAGAGTGAGTGTCTAACTGATTTAAATAAGCTGTTGCGTCGTCTTTGCTCTTCAATTGCAACAGAGTTAGGTATTAAACCCAACCTTAAGGAAAAATGGGATGAAGAAGTTGGGTACAACCTGAGTAGCAGGTTCTATTTAGAAAACTATTTGCTCGCTCGATGTCAAAGCCCAGTGGTTTTGGTGTTGAATGAGATTGACCGTTTTTTTGAATATCCTCATATTTGTCGAGATTTTTTTGCTTTGTTACGGTCGTGGTGCGAGTCAGCACGACACAATCCCAACTGGCAAAAGCTGAGATTAGTGATGGTTTATTCAACCGAAGAGTACATCTCTCTGGATATTAACCTCTCTCCTTTTAATATTGGTCTACCGATTCGGCTGAAGGAATTTACTCAAGGACAAGTAGAAGATTTAGCTAGGCGGTATAATTTAAGCTCATGTACACCTAAAGATATTGCCCAACTGATGTCATTGGTAGGGGGACATCCAGCACTGATTCAGATTAGTTTGTACTATCTTTGCTCTCAAGAAATGACTCTGCAAGAATTGATAGAGGATGCGATCGCCAATGGTGGCATCTACCGCTATCATTTATGGCGATACTGGCTCAAACTGCAAAAAAATCCTAGTCTAGCAAAGACTTATGGTCAAGTTCTGGCAGCAAAGCAAGGTATTTCTATTAATCCGATTGAGGCTTACAAGCTTGAAAGTTTGGGATTAATTCGCTTTGAGGGCGATTGCGTCTTACCACGTTTTGAACTCTACCGTGCTTATTTTCAAAAACTGTTATCGACAATTGTTTAACAATACATTTTCCGAAGAATAAAAGATGTAATGGCGTTAACTGCTTCAAAATTATCAGGTAAGATTTGTTCTGATTTGATGAATTATAAAATTAAAATTCCTGGTAAGCAGTAACAATTTGATTTACCAAACTATATTCCATTAATCGGGAAGAAACAACAAGGAAAGTTAAGATATTTAAGAAGAAAGTAAATAACTTTTTGGGAAAGTTAAGAAAGTTAAGGATAAAAGAGTAAAGACACTGTTTGCAAATTAAAATAGAACAACCAAAAGTAATTATTTCACCTTAAATCAGCTAATAAATAACATCAAACCGTACTGTAAAGCTGATAATATTTATTTTGAAAAAATCATTGAGAAATGGTGAATAATAGTGTTATTGTTTTTATTTGATAATCACATTTCAATATGAGATATCAAGTAGGAGGTAGTCTCCACGGGAACGACCCCACATATGTTGTCCGTCAAGCAGACGAAAGACTTTATGACAGCTTGAAAGTGGGTGATTTTTGCTACGTCTTCAATTCTCGCCAGATAGGCAAGTCATCCTTACTACAACGCACGATTTACCGTCTTCGAGAAGAAGGCTTTAGCTGTGTTTACTTGGATATGACCAGCTTGGGTATTGAAAGTACTACAGCGGATCAATGGTACAAAGGTATTATTATCAGCTTGTTCTACAGCTTCAAACTAGGATCGCAGGTCAACTTTAAACACTGGTGGGAGACGCAAGCAGGCATTTCTTCGGTGCAAAAACTACACTCGTTTGTGGAAGAAATTTTACTGCCAAATGTCAAAAGTGATTCTCTACAAAACGGCAAAGCTAAACGCATTTTTATCTTTATTGATGAAATTGATAGTCTGTTGAGTTTAAATTTTCCAGTTAGTGACTTTTTTGCTTGGATTCGTCAGTGCTATAACCTGCGACCAGAGAATCCAAACTTTGAACGCTTGGGATTTGTACTATGTGGTGTAGCTAGTCCCTCTGACCTGATTGCTGATAAACGCCGCACGCCCTTTAACCTTGGTAAAGCAATTGAGTTACAAGGCTTTGGACTACATGAGGTCACACCCTTGGTTGAAGGATTAAAGTCAGTAGTCAGTCAACCACAAGCGATATTGCAAGAGATTATTCATTGGACGGGAGGACAACCGTTTCTCACACAAAAACTCTGCGATCTAATTGTCGAAATTGCTGATGAAAATACTATAGAAATGATTACTCTGGCTCCAGGCACAGAAGCGTTGTGGATAGAGCAATTAGTCAAAACGCGGATTATTCAACATTGGCAATCACAAGACGAACCCGAACATCTGCGTACTATCAGAGATCGCCTACTATTCAATGAACAACGGGCAGGGCGGTTGTTGGGTATTTATCAGCAGGTGTTGCAAACAGAAGAGGCTCTTAGGCAGGGAGCTCTTAGCAGGGGGGCAGAGAGCAGGGGAGAGGAGTTTTCCCTTCAGCCTCATCCTCCTGTCCCGATTGATGATAGTCGAGAACAAACGGAGCTGTTGTTATCTGGTTTAGTGGAGAAACACAACGGTTATCTCAAAATTAAAAATCCTATTTATCGCAATGTTTTTAATGCCGAATGGGTATTAAGACAACTAGACAATCTCCGCCCATACTCCCAGACATTCAATGCTTGGGTCGTATCAGCTTATCAAGATGAATCGCGTTTGCTGCGAGGACAGGCACTCAAAGATGCCCAAAAATGGTCGCAAGGCAAAAGTCTGAGCGATTTAGATTATCGGTTTTTATCTGCAAGTTTTGAATGCGATCGCATTGAAGTGCAAACGGCATTGGAAGCAGCACGGGCTAAAGAAGTAGAAGCACGACTTATAGAAGAGAAAGCACGACTCCTACAAGAGAAAAAGACAGCTAGATTGCAAAGATTTTTGCTAGTTGTAGTGTGTATCGGATTTTTCGTCTCTACCAGTTTGGGCATAGGGAGTTTCATTCTGTATCATCAAACCAAGGAAAGCGAAGCTCAAGCTAAAAGCAGCGAAATCCAAGCTAAGAGCAGCGAAATTAGAGCGCTTGTATCTTCTTCTATTGGACTGTTTGCCTCAAATCGCAGATTAGATGCGCTCACTGAAGCAATCAAAGCCAAAGACAAACTGCAAAAGCTAGGAATAGCAAACACAAATCTTGCACCTCTAGTTGAAGATGCACTAGAGCAAGCAGTCTATGGAGCAGATGAATACAACCGTTTTGTCGGTCATACAGCAGCTGTTATGGCAGTAAATGTCAGCCCTGACAGTTCTTTAATTGCCTCAGCCAGTATGGATAGAACAATCAAACTTTGGCGACGTGATGGTAAATTAGTTGCAACTCTCAAAGGTCATCACGGAGCAGTGAGAGCAGTCGCTTTTAGTTCTGATGGTCAGGTACTTGCCTCGGCGAGTGAGGATGGTACTATTAAACTGTGGCAGCACGATGCCAAAAACGCATCGTGGCGTATTTCTAGAACATTCAAAGGTCACACAGCTTCAGTCTGGGGCGTAGCATTTAGTCGGGATGGTCAAACTATCGCCTCTGCTAGTTGGGATACGACGGTGAGAGTCTGGAAGCGAGACGGTACTTTGCTAAAAACGTTTCAAGGTTATAAAACTGGGTTTTTAGGAGTTGCTTTTAGTCCTGATAGTCAAACCATTGCAGCTACCAATCTAGACGGAACAGTAAAACTCTGGAGACAAGACAGTTTAGGCTGGCAGAATGCCAAAACCCTACAACCTCTTTTAGGTCATACAGCTTGGGTTATGGGAGTAGCTTTTAGTCGTGACGGTCAGACCATTGCTTCAGCGAGTGAAGATACAACTGTTAAACTTTGGCAGCGAAACAGCACAGATGGTAGTTATCGCCTTGAAAAAACTCTCAAAGGTCATAGTGCAGGAGTTTCGAGAGTCGCTTTTAGTCCCGATGGTCAGACTATTGCCTCTGCTAGTCTCGACAAAACTATTAAACTTTGGGACATTGATGGCACAGAACTGAGAACCCTCAGAGGACATAGTGCATCTATTTGGGGAGTTACTTTCAGCCCTGACGGGAGCTTTATAGCTTCGGCGGGTGCAGAAAACCTTGTCAGACTCTGGCAGAGTGAAAATCCATTCCAAAAGAGTGTCATCGCCCATAGAGGAGGGATCTGGTCAATAGCAATCACCTCTGACAGTTCCACCATTGCCACAGCTAGCCACGAAAACACTGTTAAATTTTGGAGTCGTCAAGACAAATTGCTCAAAACTTTGACTGAAGAAAGTATAGTCTTCCAGGTTTCTTTCAGTGAGGATAACAAGTTAATTGCTCTTCCCGCTTACGATGATACGGTAAAACTCAAGCGGCGAGATGGTACGTTAATCGCTAGTTACAAAAGCCCTGATGGCAAAATGACAGCAGCAGTATTAAGTCCCGATGGTCAAGCGATCGCCATAGCTAATGTTAATAATAATATTCGGATATGGTATAAAGGTCGCCTCATACCACAGATTCTGAAAGGACATCAAGCCGAAGTATGGGAAGTTGCCTTTAGTCCCGACACTCGGCTAGTTGCCTCAGCTAGTGGCGATGGTACTGTTAAGCTATGGACGCTAGAAGGTAAGCTGCTCAAAACCCTTGTCGGACATTCGGCGGCAGTATGGATAGTTGCCTTTAGTCCTGACGGTAAGATGGTGGCTTCTGGAAGCGGCGACAATACTGTTAAGTTGTGGACGCTGGATGGCAAATTGCTGCAAACATTTAAAGGTCACACAGCTGCGATTTGGGGGGTAGCGTTTAGTCCCGACAGCAAAATACTTGCTTCTGGAAGTGGGGATGGAAACGTCAAGCTTTGGAAACTTAACGGTACAGAACTAACGACTCTCAGAGGACATACCGCAGCGATTAGGAAAATTGCAATCAGCCGCGACGGGACTTTTTTAGTTTCAGGAGGTGATGACAACACACTGATTATTTGGAACTTGCAGCGCATTCTCAATCTAGATGTACTAACTCATGGTTGCAGTTTAGTCAAAGATTATTTGAAAACTAATATAGCTTTAGAAAAGAGCGATCGCTCTATTTGTAATCAGCCAAATTCTAAATAAACCTTTCGTATAAATACCGAGAATGATTTTTTATTTGGTGACGTTGCTAAATTTAAACATGAATATAGCAATCCTATTTGAGTTGTGAAATTTTTTGTTAAGACTGTAATTAGTAGTTTTTCACAAATGATTTAGGACTGCTGTAAAGATTACATATCAGATGGCAAGCCGTTAGGTAAGATAGTTCTGTTGAGAATTATATTATTTAAGTTAATATCAGGTGGTGTGACCTCCGTTAAAGCAGCCCATTCAAAATTAGAAGAATTTACATCTCAGGAGAAGGCAGTGCGTTGGGCGGGTTTCCCGACTTGAAGCAAGTGCCGTTTAGAATTCAATTACACATTTTTACACGAGAAAAGAATAAATGCATCTGCCAAACTAACCATGACCCCACTCGCCATGCTCCCATTGAAAGGGGTTCCGCCGATGAATTTGGAGATAAATCAAAAATATCTTGGTCATAGTGTAACCATTTAACTGGTAAGTGTCCCATTGGTGTCGTTGGGGATAATTTAAAAGTTAGTTGGTTGTAATTTAGCCAGTTTCCCTCTTTTCGCCAACCAAGGCGATCGCCAAGTCTCTTTTCTGTTTCATAATCTACTTGAGCACCTATTTCGTTCCAAATGCTTTGCTGTACGCTAAAGCCGAAATAACCATGACTGTATTGTTGCCAAAGCCTATCGATAGTATAAAAAGCCTGACAAGAAAAGTTAAGAATATCTTCCTTATAAACTTCATTCCAATAATTCTTTCCCATGACTCCTAACATTAATTTAGCGGTTTCAATATCAGCTTCTTTCCACTGCAATTGTGCGAGGAGAGTTTCAAGTTTACTATAATCAACATTGTTAGTAACTTGAAAATGTTTTGCAAAGTTATTATCATTATGAGTTTGCTCTACTAATTCTGTTTTTTCTAGAGAAAATGCAGAACTTGTAGAAACGATATCTGCTTCTAATATCCCTAGCACTTTTCTTTGATCGACAAGTTGAGTAGATATATAATTAGATATTAAGTAAATTGTTTGTTCTAAAGCTATTCCATCATTATTTAAATCAAAATTAATAATTTGTTCATTTAATGATTTAGACTCACCTAATGCATCTTTTAATCTATCTCTTTTCTCATAACTTGCTACTAATAAACTGAGAATATTTTCAGAAAATGTCTTAGTATCTTGTATGCTTAAGAAGCTTGATTGGGAATTTAAACTACTAGTTGCTAAATTTTTAATTTCTCCTACAATTGCGTAAAAGCTTGCATCTAGTTTTACTACTTCGTCTATTAAGGATTGAAACGGACTAAAATAATCTTGTAAATAATTTTCAAAATTGGTTACTGTCTCAGCTATTTTTGCTATTTCTTGACGAATTTTTATTGCTTTTATTTGATATTCATAAATTTCTTGATATACCCCTAACTCTTGAGCTATTTGCTGGACAGTTTGCTTTTGATTCTTAGTATCTTCTCCTAAACTTTTAATTCCTTGAGTTAGCAATTTAATTTTTTCTAACATCAAAAAGTTAGTATTACTCAAAAGTAAAATCGATTTGAGGTTTTCTTGTTTTTCCCATTTGAGTTTCTCAAGGAGTTGTGGATTATTGTGATTTTTTATTTCTAGTTTGTTTCTTTCTGCATTTATATTTTTAATTTCTAAGTATTTTTGAGTAAATAAGTTTTTCCAATCATCAGTAAATTTTAATAAAAAGTCTTGATAATTATCTTTATATTTTTCTAAAAAATCAATTAGTTGAGTATAATCTTCAATTAGTAATTTAGTCTTAGCAAAAATTTCTTTTTGGCTAATTTCCTGTTTTCGTTTGATTATTCCCCACAAATAAGAATGATACTTATTACCTTGGTGAATTAATAGTTGACATTCTTGAATTTTTTTTTGAACTTTTTTTAATTTTAGATTGTCGATCAGAGGTAATTGATAACTTATTTCATAAATTTTAATAGATTTATAATTTATTAGTTGTTTTTCTTTTTTAGTTAACATCACATCAGTTCTCACAACAGCCGCTAAACTTTCACCCATTTTAAAACTTTTGAACTTTTGTCATAGCGGTAGTTTGCACCATCTTTACTAGTGATAGACTTCCCTTGACTGGCTCTGTTTCTAATGGTGGTAAGAGAATAGTCTGTTAATGCCTTCATTTCTTGATGAGTAAGCTTTTCGGCTGTATCTATTGCTACTGATATTTCTGGTTTTATTTGGAGTTCAGAGGAGCTATCTGTTATAACTTGAGCGTTTTCAGGTGGAGCAATAACAATTGCTTTTTGTCGTTGATAATCCCGTACAGAAAGAAGTTGCCAATGGGAATTTTCTCTTAGTTCTAGAACCCATTGATGATAGTTAAATAAACTTTCTCTATGTCCAACACTGATAAAAGTTGTTTTACTTTCTTGCAGTTGTTGATATAAATTATCTTCATTAGTTAAATCCAAAGCACTTGTCGCTTCATCTAATATGGTGAAACTAGGATGAGTAATTAATAGTCGTGAGAAAGCCAGACGTTGTTGTTCTCCTAAAGATAATATATTCTCCCAAGGAACTTCTGTATCAAAGCCTTTTACACGGGTAAGTAAGTGTTGTAGATTAACTTGTTGCAGGATTTGTTCGAGTTCTTTGTCGCTTATTTCCCGGTCTGTATGCGGATAAAGTAATTGTTCGCGCAAAGTACCCAAAATAATATAAGGACGCTGGGGTAGGAATAAAACTTCTTTTAGAGGAGGACGCACTAGACGACCAGTTCCTGCATTCCACAAACCAGCGATCGCTCTTAATAAAGAACTTTTACCCCTACCGCTAGCGCCAACAATCAATAACCCTCCGCTTGGCTCAACAGAAAGTGATAAATCTTCAACAATCACCTGTTGATAATTTGGCGTTTGTAAAGTGACAGCTTCAAAAGCTAAACGTTCTTCTTCTATGACTTGAATAGTATTAACATTCTCTGGTTGTTTACTAACAGCTTGTAGCGCCTCTGAAAACTCAGATAAACGTTTTACATAACTAGAAAACCACCCAGCAATACTAAATTCACCTATTAACTCTCCCAAGGCATTAGAAAACATAAAGCAAGCAAAACTAACTTGATTAATTTCTCCATAATCAATTTGATTTTGAATAAATAAAGGCGTAAGAATAAACATAGAAAATACACTAATAGCAGACTGATATGCTTTGCCAAAAGCGTCTTGACCTTTCTCCAAAGTCAGCCTCCGTTCAGCAGTTTCTATAACCTTATTAAATCGACGCCTAATTATATTTAATTCTTCTTCTTCTCCCTGAAAAAAAGCAATCGATTCAGCATGATTGCGAACATGAGTTAAGCAATAAGCGAAATCTGCCTTAAATGTCAATTCTTGTTGATTAACTATATTTATCGCTTGATTCAAGTAAACAGCTAAGAAATTACCAATAACTGTATAAATAATCAAATAAATTGCAATTTGTGGAGAAACTATCCAAAGAATTATCAAAGCACTTCCCATTTCTAAAACTTTTTCTAGTAAAGCCGTTGCAAATCTGAAGGCACTACTAGTAATCGGTTCTATTTCTTGAGATAAACGTTGATCTGGATTATCTATATCAGATTGAAAATTGATTTTATAATAGGCTTGGTTGCTAAAATATTGTTCTAATATATGATTATTTAGCCATTTGTACCAGTCAAGAGTGACTTTTTTTCTGACATATTTTAGAAAAGTTATCAAGATGACTGTCACTAGAACAATGAGAGAGGACAACCATAAAGTATTATTATATTTTTCCAGGTTTCTTTCTTCAACAACAATATCAATTACATAGCGATTCCAGTAGCTATTTGCAGCGTTTACACCTATAACTGAAACTATTAAGAATACTAGAAGAATCAGCATTCCCCAAGAACGAATCACATCTGCGAATGCTCTTCCTTCTGCTTTTGTTGGATACCAATAAGGTTGAGCAACTACTTTCACATCTCCCCAAAATCGAATTAATGCTGAAAAAGGATTTGTTGTATTTTGCTCGCGTACAGATGAAGTTTGCATATTCTCAAGACGTAACCGTTATTAATTAGACCATTAATTTTGAAATGGCCTTTGAGAATTAAGTTAGACTCAGAGGCCATTTTTAGTTTTAGAAATTGGAGATTTTTAGATTCTCTCTAAATCCTCTTTTTTAAGAGGGCTAGGGAGAATTGAATGCACTAAATCGATGGTTCTTCATCAACAATTTCGACTGTTCTGGGAGTAGGCCCTTGTTCAGGCTCAGTAATGACTACTGGGCTAATATGATGTTTCAGTTTGAGTTTGAGGTCATCTGTAATGGGTAATTCTTGAATTTCTTTGAGCAGAAATCTCACAGATTCGGTTTTGCTACGTTCCGTATAGATCAGCTTGAGAATGTTTTCAATTCCAAATGATGCTATATATTCCCCAAGAATACCTACCAAACCAAGTAGACCTAAACCTCCTAACAAGCCTAAAGGCCCCCCCAGCGATGAAAGCATAGCGACAACAGCAGCGACACTACCCCCTGATGCGGACGTTGCAATCACAAAAAGTATACCAGGAAGCCCCAAACCAGCAATTTTTTTGACGAGTTCATCCATTGTACTTACCTACAATCTTTATAAAGTGAAAACATGGCTAAGAGAGTGATTAATAATTCTTGAGAAAAGAAATTATTAATCTGATATCTATCTTGTACAAGGTAAATAGTGCAAGATATTATAAACCTGATTTAGCTCGATAAAAGACCACATAATTCATCGATTTGTTGACTTTTTTCAGAAATTAGCTTATGGGCTATAGCTTGTAACTGACGAGTATTTTGTAGTTTGGTATTGTCTATTTCTTCTAGCTCCTTATCTAAAAATATTTGAAAGCGATAATAAAAATTTTTAGCTTCTTCATCGCTAGATTCAAGCAACTGTTCTAATTCTCCAGATACCACTTCGCTACTACCGTCAAACACAATATTTAAAAGGGGTCTAGTCCATTGCAAGAGTCCCCAATTTTTGACTTCTTTATAAAGATAAGCGTTTGTCAGCGAACCTGTACCTAAAGAAACTACTAAGATATCTTCTGTATTGAGGACTTTTTTTTCTTGGCGTTTACTAGTAATTTGTGCTTCTAAAATAGCTAGATGGGTTGGATTATTAGCAAATACTCCACCATCAACTAAAGTATAGGCACGACCACTATTATAGGGATTTACAAGCCGATGAGGAGCAAAATAAGTGGGAGTTGCAGTAGTGGCCAATGCTGCATCTAGAAGCGAAAAACCTCCAGATAGCTTACAAATTTTTTCAGATTTTATCTCTTCTTTTTCTCGTTTGTTTGTAAAAAATATCGGACTTCTCCGATCGAGATCGTAACTAGTTACAAAAACCTCTTTGAGATTATTTTCTAAAAGAGCGCTACCAAAATATTGACTTAAAATTTCTTTTTTGCTTTCAGAAGGATATTTGGGCTGGAAAAATATATCCTCTATTGGCCCAAGTATTCTTTCAAAGAATGGCTCATAAAATATTTCTACCCCATACTCAAGAAATAGTTGTGCGAGATCCTCAGCAGTGTATTGGGCTAGCGGTAAATCAGATACATCAGAATTTAATCGCGGTTGAGTTAGTCCCAGCGCTAAAATTCCACCGCTGGAAGTACCAGCAATTAAATCAAATAAACTAAATATGGGCTTTTGTGTTCGTCTTTCAATTTCTGCTAATACAAATGCAGGAATAATGCCCCGAATACCGCCTCCATCAATGGAAAGTATTTTATATTTAGGCTGGGCTTGTGTATTCATGGTTTCTGGCGATTCCTCCTGAGTAGATGTTTGTGCTTGTTGGACATTAACGGAATCTTCAGTTTGGTCTGTTTGCGTTTCTTCTTCATGTGACTGGAGAGTTACCAAGGTTGGGATAATCTCAGATTCTTCGCGGTTTATTTGTGTTTGTTCAATTTCTTTTGGTTGTTCTTCGTTGTCACTAATTAACGGTATCGTTACTGCTAATAAATCTGTGGTTACTGTTGAGATATTTTCTTCGAGAATAGCTGATGTCTCAATTTGGATCTCTTCTTGGGCATCCTCTTGATTCGATGGCTGCTCTACAAATGGAACTAGATTCGATAATTGGGTTGTAAATGGAATTTGTGCTAAATCCCAACTAGGCTTTCCACGAAAATTTCCTTGATAAGACTTTCCAGTTTGGTTTTTGACTGTTGTTCCTTGCCCGTCATTTAATTTCCAGTAAGCGATTAATCCTTCTTCATCCCCAGCTATTAGCCCAGAACGATGCGTCTGGATTTGTGCTTGAGTACAGGGATAATTCCAAACGCTAATGTTTGCTAATTGTCCTTTGAAATAGACTTGTTTGTGTAAAGTTGCGCCTAGAGTCACAGAACTTGTAGCTTTGTTTAAAGATGAACCTCTCAGTGAATCGTGATATTCATTTCCATCAAGATATACTGTTATTTGACCGCTATTAAAAACTATGGCAAAAAAGTGCCATTCTCCTATAGTTAATTCTCCATTTCCGAAGGTTTTGATACCTTTACTAACAGTTTCATCAATAAAGACATCTAGGCTTCCTGTTTCACTGATGCCGAATTCAAAGTTATCGCTGTATCGCTCTGAAGAACGGGCAAAAAATACATTACGCGTTCCGTAACTAGTGGCTTTATTTGTTAGTGCGTGTGGATTTATCCAGCCGGAAACGGTAAAGGCTGAACTTCCTTGAGCGAAAACGCCGCCAATATCGTTTCTACCAAAATCTATATAATCATTTACTCCGTCAAATGTTAAAACTATTTGTGTGTCTGCTAGGTTTGTCACAATGATTTAATCTCCAAATATAAATAGTACTTAGTTTAAAAATCAATTTCATCACAGGATTCACTATTAACTTTCAAAATGTAGGTAATGTAGATGTGACAGCTACTTGACTTGAGATAACGCTATAAAAAAAGTGTTTTTTAATTTACTACTTGGAGGGTGAAAAAATAAATAATGATAAATATTTTAACTTTTATTAGTTAGTAATACTTCGGCGATCGCCTGCGAAATCGGATAGTATGGTGAATATATTTCCAGCCAAAAAAATTCCCCGACTGGATTAACTTCGAGGAATACATGCCGACCATCGGGGGTGACAATAATATCAATTGCGCCATAGTTTAACCCAAAATAAGCCATCAATTTGAGCAGCTTTTTCTCAATATCTTCTGGCAAGTTATATGGTTGCCAATTTTTAGCTAGAGCTAGTCCTTCTTTGCGCCAGTCGTAAGTAGATCCTTCTAAGCTTTGCGAGTCTACTGCGGCAGTAAATACGCGGTGTCCGACAATAATTGTCCGCAATTCCAGGGCTTTGGGCACGTTTTCTTGAAATGTCATCGGGCAAAAACGTAGCCCTTCCATATTTTCCAAGTCCTCAGCTGTCACTGGAGTCGTAAACACCACGTTTTCTCGCCCTTGCTCATCATATATTGCAAAGGAAGAAAGCATTTTAGTAACTATACCTTGCTGACACTCTTGAGCAAATTCCTTGACTGGTTCGGGATTGTTTGAAGTTAGGGTACGTGGAGTTAGAAGTCCGAGTTGGCGTGCAACTTGCAATTGTAGTTGTTTATTATTAGCCCGATCCACATTGGACATTTTATCGAAGTGGAATCCTTGGAGGCTGGCAATCATACCTCTGACAGTGGCGCGACATTCGTTAATTGACGCATCTCTGTATTGCTTATCCATTGAGTCAGGAATTTTCTGCCCGTAACGCATTCGCCGATACCAAACTGAGGATACCTCACTCAAATCAAGTTTGTGTTCGCCATCAGTAATAATTACCCGTTGTGTATCGCCGCAGTAAATATCTAGTTTGACTTCGGTGGGATATCTATCTGTATCAAACCGAAAGGCTTTTTCTCCTCTAGCTTCAATTTCTTTGATTACTAGAGGAATGCTTTCGTTGTCGTGGCTAAAGGTAATTATTAATACTGTCATGATTAAGTTACGCTTAACATACCCTACAGTAATTGACTTCTTTAATTATGAATTGGTATCAGAGCATCTGCGATCGCACTCGAAATCGGCAAGTCTAAATCTTTCTCTAGCATTCCCCATTCTCCCACAGGATTGATTTCTAAAAAAACGTATTCACCTGATGGTGTGAGAATGAAATCTAAGGCTCCAAATAACAGCCCAAATCTCTCCATAAAAGCTTTCAGACAACGAACTACTTCCAAAGGAAGCTGATGGTGTTGCCATGCCCCAATATCAACACTAGGTTGACGCCAATCTACTTTGGCTGCTGCATACACATCTGCATTTAGCGCCCCTACAAATACATTGCCATTCACATACACTACTCGTAATTCCTGCTGCTTGGGGATTTGTTCTTGAAAAACCATTGGGCAATAGCACAGTGATTCGGCATCTTGTAAGTCTTCTTCTTTGACGATGCTGGTGTAAAGAAAAAATGAGGAGTTAGCTTCCATACTGTGGGAAAGAGGAGTTAATAGTTTGCTCACCATTTTTCCCTTGACTTGATGGAAAAACTCTCGCGCTGATTCAGCTTTATTGGTGACAACAGTCTGGGGAATTACAAAACCTACTTCAGAGGCAATTCGCAGTTGCCGCAACTTATTATTTGCATAATTTATCTGCTCTAGTTTGTCTACCCAACGAGCCTGTTTCAGACTGTCCCAAAAACCATCTAAGGTTGCTTTTGATTCTTTAATGCAAGCTTCTCGGAACTTTGGAGCTAATTGTACGCTCAGTTCTGGTTCCCAGATGCGCCGCATCCACACAGCTTGCACCTGTTCTGTGCTGATGTCGTGGTTGTTATATTCTATAGTGTGGTAGCTTTTAGACTTGTCAAAATGTGCTGTTAGTTGCACTTGTTGGGGAAACTTATCGGTGTCAAAGCGAATTGGTTTTACCCCTTTTTTTGACAAGGCTTGTGCCACTCTATCTATTGTGAAAAAATCACCACTGTGAGTGATTAATAAAACAATGTCACGCGACAGGTGCATAAAATATTTTCTGGCTTAGTTTCTAGCAGCTAGATGTTAAGGGCTACTTAAAGATGCTTTTCCTCTAGTTACCTGAGTTTTGAGAGAACTAACCTAATCTCAAAGCTAAAAAAGATCGCCTACATACGATCGAATCAAATATGTAAGCGATCGTGCTCTGAGAATCGTTTTTAGCCAAAGGAGCAAGCCGGAGAACTTCTGCAAGTGACTGGCTAGACTTAAGGAGACAGTCGCCTGGGCGGTTTCCCTAACTTGGGCATTAGCCGAGTATTAGCAATACAAAAGCGTCACTGGTAGGCCTTTGCTGCTTACAGCGATGGGATATTTGTTTAGTTATCAATTCCTTAAACGTCTTCCAAATCCGAAGGAAACTTGAAAGTGAAAGGAGGAGTAGGAGGATTAGGACGAGAAGGAGGAGTAGAAGGCTTTTCATCTTGAGATGCAGATTGCTCTTGCAAGAAGCGTGCAAAAAATGGCAACACTTGGATATCTGATACTTTCACTGTATTTGTATACATTGCTATTTTTCCTTTGGGAAAATTTGTTTCAGGACTAAAGTTAGGTGTCGTAAATGTCTAGTTGAGTTGAGGCTGTCAATGGTCAATAGTTAATTATCAATAAATCTATACTTCGATCCTTTGATAACCCTCACCTTGATTTAATTTTTTAGTTGGGTAAGTTCTATTTTTTGAACCATTAAACATATACCACTAATTAAGTGTGCTTGCAAGGACAGTTAAGACACTTAACAAATTAAATTTTTAAATCTTTTAACTGTCTTAACTGTCTTAACTGTCCGCTTAACTGTCTTAACTGTCTTAACTGTCCGCTTAACTGTCTTAACTGTCCAATTAACTATTTCTTTAACTGTCCGAACTGCTATTGCATTTTATTAAAAAAACTGAGATTATTATTAGTCGTAAACAATTCAATCTTAATAAGATTTGATTCATCTCCTCAAAGTTCATTATTTTACACCACTCCAAGGAGTTTATATGTTATCTATAATGAATTGAATAAAAACCATGTTCGTACTATCTAATTATTAAGTAATATGTAAAAATGTGGACGTAATTCCAAACGTCTATAACTCAACTTGCAAAAAAAAATCGAGAAACGCTAACGCTAAAATATAAGCAAGCGCACCTGCAAATTCTTGTATATTGTTTTAAAAAATTGTTATTTATATAGATATTGAATAAACAAGGTATCAAATAAATTACTCATTTACAATATAGTGTGAAATAAAAATATCTGAAAGACAAATAAGCAAAATAATAAATTATAGAGTAAATACATAGACTTTAGTAAAAGTTATATTTTCAATATTTTTAATAAGGAGAGTTCAGCTTTGACAATTACAGAATCGATAAATCCTTCTGAATCAACAAATACAGAAAAATGAAGCCTTTAAATAATCTGTCCTATCGCATTGTTGCTATTGGTGGGGAAGGAATTGGCCCAGAAGTTGTAGAAGCTTCTTTGAAAGTTTTACAACAAGTCGCTAAACTTGAAGGATTTACATTACAAGTAGACTATGGTTGGCTTGGTGCAACAGCCTTAGAAGAATTTGGTAGTTATTTTCCTCAAGCCACAACCGAGTTATGCAATGGTTCTGATAGCATTTTATTTGGTGCAGTAACTCAGGGCGGGCTGCTAGAACTGCGAAAGCATTACGATTTTTTTTGCAATTTGCGACCAATTCGGATTGTTAATAGTTTGGTGCATAAATCTAGCCTCCGACCAGAAAAAGTTCAAGGACTCAATATACTTATCATTCGAGAATTAGTCAGCGGGATTTATTTTGGCCCTGGGGGAAGGTCTAGAGATGAAAATGGAGCTTATGGCTACCACACCATGCTCTATTACGATGACGAGATTCGGCGGATAGCTCGTCAAGCACTGGGGAAAGCCCAACAGCGTCGAGGATTACTAACTGTCGCTCACAAAGAAAATGCCTTACCTCATTTGCCTTGGACTCGTTTAGTGCAAGAAGAAGCTAAACAGTTTCCAGGTGTTGTTGTCGAACCAATGCTAGTAGATAACTTAGCTATGCAAATGGTTCTAAATCCCCAGAGATTTGATGTAATTTTGGCAAGCAATTTGTTTGGGGATATTCTCAGCGATATTGGCGGAGCGTTAGTTGGTTCCCTTGGTTTATTAGGTTCGGCGAGTCTGAATACTGATGGATTTGGCCTATACGAAGCAGTTCACGGTACAGCCCCAGACATTGCAGGGCTAGGTATTGCTAATCCTTTAGGAACATTAGAAGCCTGTGTTTTAATGCTCCAGCAGTGGGGAGAAGTGGGGGCTGCCCAACGAATTATGGCAGCGCAAGAGAGAGTTTTAGCTAAAGGATATCGCACAGCTGATTTGTCTCCTCAAGGAGCAGAAATATTAGTCAATACTGAACAATTAATTGACCTTTTACTAGAAGAACTTTCCAACGAGCAACATTCTGAACTTAAGGAGCTTTATGAATCAATTAAATAAAGTTTTACACTTAGGAGATGATATTAATACTGATGATATTATTCCTGCCAATCGAGCCACTACTTACGATGCAGAGATTTTAAAACAATATGCTTTAGAACATTTAATTGGTGTAGGAGAGCTATTAAAATATAACGTCATTGTTGCCGGAGAAAATTTCGGGTGCGGTTCTAGTCGAGAAATTGCCCCTGTTGCCCTTAAAGCTGCTGGAATTGAAAAGATTCAAGCCAAATCCTTTGCAGAAATTTTTTATCGCAATAGCATCAATATTGGACTGCCCCTAGAAATTTTGGCAGAAAAACAAGAGAATCCTGTAGTAGATGCGATCGCCCATGCTGGCGGACTGATACCTTTTAATCAAATGCGTCGTCAGGGAAAAATCAGCATTCCTCAAAGCGTAACTCCCAAACGACCCATGACTTTAGTCGAAAAACTCTTAGCTAAAGCCTCCGGTAATACCTACGTCCGTCCTGGAGAAGTGGTTTTTGCTCAGGTCGATTTAGCTTTATCTCATGATGCTGTGGCTGGGCCTGTCGCCACGACATTTTATAAACACTATGGAGAAAATGCCAAGCTGTGGGATGCTCAAAAGGTAGTTCTAGTAGCAGACCACTTTATCCAAGTTAATGACATTCGTAGCGATCGCAAAGCCAATGTCATGTATGAGGAGATGATTCAGTTTGCCAAAGAGCAAGACTGTCATTTATTTGACATGGTTTCCCCAGGTGAAGCTGCGGGCATCTGTCACGTCTTACTACCAGAAAAAGGATTTGTCCGGCCTGGAATGATAATTGCCGGTACAGACTCTCATACCTGTACCTATGGTGCATTGGGAGCTTTTTCCACAGGGGTTGGAACTACAGATATGGCGAATATCTATGCGATGGGGGATATGTGGATTCGGGTTCCCTCAACGTTAGTATTCGAGTTGTCTGGAACACTACCTCCTCACATCAGTGCCAAAGATATTATCCTGTTTATTCTGGGACAAATCGGCTGTGCTGGTGCTACTGGCAAAGTGATGGAGTTTCGCGGGTCAATCCTAGAACAACTGCCTTTTGATGAACGATTGACTTTAGCTAATATGGCCGTTGAGTGCGGCGCTATCTGTGGCTTGATTGTGCCTGATGACACTACGCGAAATTATGTGAAAAGTCGCTCCAACCAAGAATTTACAGAAACTATTGCCGATCCTGATGCTGAGTATGAAAAGGTGTATAAATTTGACTTCAGCAATCTAGAACCGCAAGTTGCCCGTCCGCCGAAACCAGATCGAGTAGTACCCATTAGTGAGTTAGAAGAAGTTCCAATTACCAAAGCTTTTATTGGTTCTTGTACAGGCGGCAAACTCTACGATTTAGCTCAGGCTGCTGAAGTTTTGCAAGGTCGCCAACTAGCAGATGGGGTGAACTTGTTTATTGTGCCGGCAAGCATGGAAATCAGAGAACAAGCCCAAGAGTTAGGCTATCTCGATATATTTGCCCAAGCAGGCGCACAAATTCTCAAGACAGGTTGTGGTGCTTGTATCAACTCTGGGATTGGCGTTTTGGACAAAGAAGAAACCGGGATTTATGCAACCAATCGTAATTTTAAAGGACGCAGTGGCGATCCTACTGGCAAAAATTATTTAGCTTCCCCAAGAACGGTTGCGATATCAGCTGTCAAAGGCAAAATCAGTCACTCGCTTGATGAAAAATAAAGCTACTAATTTATCAGTTTATATAGAAAATTATGGTGAGCAACTCTACTCGCGATCTTCAGAATTTGTCTGTTTTAACTGAGCAAGAACGACACAAAATATTGGTGGAATGGAATGATACAAAGGTAGATTATCCTAAACATTTGTGCATACATGAATTATTTGCCGCACAAGTGGAAAAAACTCCAGACAATATTGCTCTTGTCTTCGACGAACAGAAACTTACTTATCAAGAGTTGAATCACCGCGCTAATAAAGTAGCTCATTATTTGCAATCTTTGGGTGTAGGGAAAGAAGTTCTGGTAGGGATTTGTGTTGAGCGTTCCCTACAAATGATTGTCGGGTTATTAGGGATTCTTAAGGCAGGTGGCGCATATCTCCCATTAGATCCAACCTATCCCAAAGAACGTTTATCGTTCATGCTGTCAGATTCACATGTACAAGTACTGTTAACTCAGCAGAAGTTTGTTGATGAATTTTCTGCAAGCGGGGTGAAGATAGTTTGTTTGGATAGCGACTGGGAATCAATTAACAGCCATCACGAAAATCCTACTAGCGATGTGACGGCGGAAAATCTCGCTTATGTAATTTATACATCTGGGTCAACTGGAACGCCCAAAGGCGTGCTGATTCAGCATCAAGGCGTGTGCAATCTTGCCCAAGCACAAATTAAATTGTTTGATGTAAAGCCGCACAGCCGTGTTCTTCAGTTTGCTTCTTTCAGCTTTGACGCTTCAGTTTGGGAAATCGTCATGGCTTTGGGTTCTGGAGCTAGTCTTTACATGGGAACTCAAGCTTCCTTGCGCCCAGGAGCAGATTTAATAAAATTTTTGCGCGAGCATTCAATCACTCATGTCACACTACCACCCACAGCACTAGCAGCTTTACCACTAGAAGAATTGCCAAACTTACAAACTATCATCGTTGCTGGAGAAGCTTGTAATCCTAAACTGATAGCTCAGTGGTCACAAGGACGGCGTTTCTTTAATGCTTACGGGCCAACGGAATCTACTGTTTGCGCCACAGTTGCAGAATGTAGTGCAGGGGATAGTCAAGCAACTATTGGTAAAGCGATCGCTAATACCCAAGTTTACATTCTCGATAGCCATTTGCAACCCGTTCCTATTGGGACTCCTGGCGAATTATATATTGGTGGCGACGGCTTGGCTAGAGGCTATCTGAACCGTCCTGAGTTAACTAAGGAAAGATTTATCCCCAATCCGTTTATCAATTCAAAATTATATAAAACTGGGGATTTGGGACGTTATTTACCAGACGGGAATATTGAGTTTTTGGGACGAGTTGATAATCAGGTGAAGATTCGCGGCTTCCGTATTGAACTGGATGAAATCGAGAAGCTTTTAATTCAACACCCAGATGTCAAACAAGTAGCTGTAATTGCCCGTGAAGACATTCCTGGCGATAAACGGCTTGTTGCTTATATAGTCCTGAATCAAAAGCCAGAAGCCATTATCGCTACCCTCAAACGCTTTTTGGAAGAAAAACTGCCTAATTACATGGTTCCTGGGGTATTTGTCATTTTAGATTCTTTACCCCTGACTCCAAATGGTAAAGTAGATCGGCAAAATCTACCAAAGGGCGATCGCACCCGCCCCGACCTCGAAGAAACCTTTGTTGCACCGCGTAACTCAATTGAAGAAAAACTAGCAAGCATCTGGGCTGAGTTACTGCAAATTGAGCCGATAGGAATCAATGACAATTTTTTCAATTTGGGCGGTCATTCTTTAATCGCAGCGCAAATGCTTTCTCGCATCCGCGATGGTTTCCAAGTCGAGTTATTCTTTCATCACATCTTCGCCAATCCTACCATAGCGGGTTTAGCTGGGCTGATTGAACAGCCCAACCGCTTGCAGCAGCAATTACAACGTCCAGCAATTCAACCAGTTCCACGCTCAGGATACTTACCAGCTTCCTTTGCTCAAGAGCGAGTGCATTTCATTCAAGAAGTAGCACCGGAAGGTAGCGCCTATCAAGCTCAGGTAACTCTACGATTCACTGGACAACTTAATATTGCAGCATTAGAACAATGCCTTAATGAGATTGTCCGCCGACATGAAATCTTTCGCACGACTTTTCCCGCCGCAGATGGACGCTTATTTCAAGTAATCCATCCAGCCTGGCCAGTCAACTTAAAAGTGGTAGATGTCCAGACTGTTCCTAAGTCTGAGCAAGAAGCAGAAGTTCAGCGTTTATTTGACGCAGAGGTACAGAAGCCTTTTTACTTAGATAAACTGCCGTTAGTTAGGTGGTTATTGTTGAAGTTGAGCGACCAAGAGCATCTGTTAATCCACATCGAACATCACATGGTTCATGATGGTTGGTCTTTCAACAATGTATTTTTGAATGAATTTCTCGCACTTTATCAAGCCTTCTGTTTGGGTAAGCCTTCCCCACTGCCAGAATTAACACTCCAATTTGCCGATTATGCTCATTGGCAGCGAGAGTGGGTGAAAAGCGAGGAAGCCCAAGCGCAATTAGCTTTTTGGCAGCAAAAGTTATCTGGCAGTCCGCCTCTGTTGGAATTACCCTACGATCGCCCCAGGCCAGTAGAACAAACTTACAATGGCACTCAAATTAGGGTAGAGTTGCCTATTACATTGTGCGAGTCATTGAGAGTTCTCAGCCGTCAAGAGGGAACTACTTTATTCATGACGACGCTGGCGGCTTTTTTAATAGTATTGCGCCGTTACACCGCACAAGAGGATCTGTGTGTGGGTACAGCTGTTGCCAATCGGCGGATGCGCGAGACAGAACAATTAATTGGCATGATTGTCAATAATTTGGTATTACGCACTGATTTGTCTGGTAATCCTACGTTTCGCGAGTTACTAGAGCGAGTCCGCCAAGTCACGTTGGAAGCCTTTGCTAACGAAGATTTACCCTTCGATAAGGTCGTGGAAGTTCTCAAGCCAATCCGGAACTTGAGTTATAATCCACTGTTTCAAGTGATGTTTAGCTTCCATGATTCTCCCCGGCCTGACTTAACTCTCTCAGGCTTGAACATCACAACAAATGTAGCCCTCAGCAACAAATCAACAAAGTTTGACCTAGATGTTGTTCTAATTCCGCAATATGGCGAAGGGAAAGGAATTACGGCGATTTGGGAATATAACACTGATTTATTCGACGCTGCCACAATCCAGCAAATGGTAGAGCAGTATCAAAATTTACTAGAAAAGATTGTTGCTAACCCAGAGCAACAAATTTCCGATCTACCACTGCTAACCCAGTCTCAGCAGCAATTATTGATGGAGTGGAATCAGACTCACAAAGAGTATTCCACTAATGAATGTATCCATAAATTGTTTGAGGCTCAGGTAGAGTTAACGCCGGATGCTGTAGCTGTAGAGCAAGATGGGCAGAGATTAACTTACCGCGAATTGAGCGATCGCGCCAACAAAATCGCCCACTATCTACAAAGTTTGGGAGTCAAACCAGAAACCCTGGTTGGTATCTGCGTTGAGCGTTCCCTAAACGCGATCGCTGGCTTACTCGGCATTCTCAAAGCTGGTGGTGCTTATGTTCCTCTTGACCCAGCTTATCCCCAAGAGCGAATCGCGGAAATTATCGCCGATACGCAACTCGGCTTTTTGCTGACGCAAGATAAATTCCAAGAAAAATTGCTAGGTTATACCAGAAAAACAATTTGTTTAGATACAGATTGGGAAATCATTGCAACCCACAGTACAGCCAACCCAATTAGCGAAGTTCAACTAAATAACCTGGCTTACATTATCTACACCTCTGGTTCTACAGGTAAACCCAAGGGGGTAACGATTGAACATCGCTCCTTGATGAATTTTGCGATCGCCGCCATTGATGAATATGGCATCAAGGCCAGCGATAAGGTTCTGCAATTTGCATCTATTTGCTTTGATACATCGATTGAAGAAATCTTTCCTTGTTTGTGCGTCGGTGCAACTTTAGTTTTACGCACCGAAGAAATACTCAACTCCAGCGAGGATTTTTGGCGGTGTTGCCAAAAATGGCAGTTAACTGTTTTGGATTTGCCGACAGCATACTGGCATCAGTTAGTAACAGAACTTAAGCCCCAAGATTCTCGCATTCCTCAAGGTTTGAGAACTGTAATTATTGGTGGTGAAGCAGTTCAACTAGAAAAAGTGCAGCATTGGCATAGTTGTGTTGCTCATCTTTCCCCAGTACCCGAATTATTCAACACTTACGGCCCGACAGAAGCAACGGTAGTCACCACATTAGAACGCTTAACCCCAGAAGCCACCTTTGTTAGTATTGGACGACCAATCAGCAATGCTCAGGTGTATGTTTTAGACCAATATCTGCAACCTGCGCCTATAGGCGTTCCAGGAGAACTGCATATTGGGGGAGCAGGATTAGCTAGAGGATATTGGCAACGTCCTGAGTTAACAAACGAAAAATTTGTCTCCAATGCTTTACAAAGCAGGGGAGCAGGGGAGCAGGGGAGCAGGGGAGCAAACGAAGACCAATCATCTCGCCTATATAAAACTGGGGATTTAGTCAGATTCCGCAAGGATGGCAAGCTGGAATACTTGGGTAGAGTTGACAATCAGGTGAAGATTCGCGGCTTCCGCATTGAATTGGGCGAAATTGAAGCGGTATTGAGACAACACCCACAAGTATTGCAAGTTGTTGTCATTGCTCATGAAGACACCCCCGGACAAAAGCGGCTTGTGGCTTACGTTGTACCCCAAAAACCGCAACCAACCACTAATGAATTACGCGATTTTCTCAAGCAGAAACTACCGCATTACATGATTCCGACTACCTTCATGGTGTTGGAAAGCATACCGATGACTTCCAACCAAAAGGTAGACTACCGCGCTTTACCTACGCCCGATTTTTCTCGCAGTGTCGAAGATAAATTTATTGCTCCTCGCACACTGATAGAAGAGAAATTAGTGGCGATTTGGTCGGAAGTTTTAAGAGTCGAAAATGTTGGCATCCACGATAACTTCTTTGAACTGGGTGGAGATTCCATTCTCAGTATTCAGTTAATTTCCAAAGCAAACCAAGCAGGTATCCAAATTGCTGCTAAACAGTTATTTAAATATCAAACCATTGCCGAATTAGCGACTGTAGCAGGTATCACTCGCCAAATCAACGCCGAACAAGGGTTAGTCACTGGTTCTGTAGCACTGACACCGATTCAACATTGGTTTTTCGAGCAGAAATTACCCGAACCCCATTACTTTAACCAGTCAGCACTGCTAGAAGTTCCGTCAGATTTGCAACCTGAACTATTGCAGCAAGTAGTACAGCAATTGTTAGCGCATCACGATGCTTTGCGTCTGCGGTTTGTGCAGGAAGGGGAAAACTGGCTGCAAATTAACACCGCTACTCAGGAATCTGTAGCCTTGAGCATCTTTGATTTGTCGCACCTGTCGCCAGCAGAACAGCAAAAAGCGATCGCCACTAAAGATACTGAACTCCAGGCTAGTTTGGATTTATCTATAGGAGCGATCGCAAAAGTAGCATTATTTCAATTAGGCAAGAATCAACCAAGTTGTTTACTCTTCATCATCCACCACTTAGCAGTCGATGGCGTTTCTTGGCGGATTTTATTGGAAGACTTAGCTACTGCTTACCAACAAATTAGTCGCGGTGAGGCTATTAAATTACCAGCGAAAACAACCTCTTGGCAATATTGGAGCGATCGCTTAACAGAATATGCCCAAACACAAGCCGTCAAAGAGTTGGATTACTGGCTGAGTCAATCTAGCCTTCAAGTTACAGCTTTACCAGTAGAGTATACTTTTGGTGAAGAAAATAACACCGTAGCTTCAACTGCGTCTGTGACACTCGCTTTAAATGCAGAACAGACACGCGCCCTTTTACAAGATGTACCCTCTGCTTACAACACTCAAATTAATGATGTGTTGTTGACTGCCTTAGTACAAAGTTTTACCCAGTGGACAGGCGAAAGTTCTTTACTAATTGATTTGGAAGGACATGGCAGGGAAGATTTATTTGACGATGTAGATTTGTCCCGGACTATCGGTTGGTTTACAACATTATTCCCCGTTGGCTTACAGCTAGGAGAAATTGAGCATCCCGGAGAGTCTTTAAAGTCAATCAAAGAACAACTGCGGCGCATTCCCAACCGAGGAATTGGTTATGGTGTATTGCGGTATTTGAATGAAAACACCACAATTCGGGAAAAATTACAGTCCTTACCCGTAGCACAAGTTAGTTTTAACTACCTGGGACAATTCGACCAAGTGCTGAAAGCATCTGAAGTGTTGGGTTTGGCTAAGGAATTCAAATCCGAACAAAGCTTACTTAATCAACGTAGTCATCTGTTAGGAATAAGCGGTTTTATTCGTGCAGGACAACTCGAAATGACTTGGGCTTATAGCGAGAAAGTCCACAAGCGAGACACCATTGAACGGTTAGCTTCAGGATTTATAGAAGCACTAAAAACCCTCATTGCTCACTGTCAATCAAAAGATTCTCAAAGCTATACTCCTTCAGACTTTTCAGCAGCCAAACTCAATCAAAAACAACTTGATAAATTCCTAGCAAAAATCAACAAAAAGAAGTAGTCATTTTTTACCCCCAATCTCCAGTACCAAATTCAGAGGTAATTATGCAAAATATCGAAGACCTTTATGAACTTTCACCGATGCAACAAGGAATGTTGTTTCATACCCTTTATGCACCAGAATCGGAAGTTTATTTTGAGCAGTTACTTTGCATTCTCTCTGGAGAATTGAATTTTTCTGCTTTCCAAAAAGCTTGGGAACAGGTTGTAGCGCGACACTCTGTTTTACGCAGTTCTTTTTATTGGGAAGAGATAGAAAAGCCCTTGCAAATGGTGAGTAAGCAAGTGGATCTTCCTTGGGTGCAAATGGACTGGCGACATTTAACACCTGACGAACAACAAATGCATTTAGAAGAGTTTTTGTCAAGCGATCGCCAAAAGAAATTCGATTTGGCTCAAGCACCTCTAATGCGCTTCACCATCATTCAGCTAACAGATCAGACATACCAATTTATTTGGAGTCATCATCATATCCTCTTTGATGGCTGGTCAATGCAGATTGTCCTCAAAGAAGTTTTGGCTTTTTATGAAGCAAATCAGCGAGGCGAATATTTACGCCTCCAAGGAGTTCGCCCTTATCGAGAATACATTGAATGGTTACAGCAGCAGGATATTGAGCAAGCAAAGCACTTTTGGAGAAAAACTCTCCAGGGGTTTGAAGTTCCCACTTCATTGGGAGGGAACAGAGGGAACCAAACATATAATGAGCAACGTTTTCAATTATCTCAAACGGTAACTGAAAAATTGCGATTTGCAGCACGACAGCACCATTTAACTTTGAATAATTTGGTGCAGGGAGCATGGGCATTATTAATTTCTCGTTACAGTGGAGAAAGCGATGTAGTCTTTGGTGCAACTGTATCCGGCCGTCCACCGCAGCTTGAGCAAGTAGAGTCGATGGTGGGGCTATTTATCAACACCCTCCCCATCCGGGCAAAAGTAACAGCCAAGACAGAATTATTACCCTGGCTTAAGCAATTACAAACCCAAGCATTAGAGCAGGAACAATATGCTTATTTTTCTCTTGCAGAAATTCAACAATTAAGTGATATACCGACCGGATTGCCACTTTTTGAAAGTATTTTAGTATTTGAAAATTATCCTTTGGATTCTGCTAAACCAGAAATTCAAAAAACTTTAGAGATTAGTAATATTAGCTGTTGGGAACGCACGAATTATCCTATCACATTAGTAATTAATCCTGGTTCACAATTAGCTGGCAGGATTGTTTATGATACTAGCTGTTTTGAGGAGCAAACAATTGTCCGCATGATTGGACATTTCCAAACTTTGCTAATAGGGATGGCAGATAACTTACAACAATATATTTCTCAATTATCTTTACTCAGTGCAGAAGAAGAAAAACAGTTAATTTTACTAGAGAATCATCAACAAGGAAATTCTATTAATTATAAATGTATTCATGTTTTATTTGAAGAACAGGTAGAAAAAAGTCCCGATGCCATAGCAGTTGTATATCAACAAAAACATTTAACTTATCGGGAGTTAAATAACCGTGCCAATCAATTAGCTCATTATTTGCGATCGCTAGGAGTTAAACCTGAAGTCCGAGTGGGAATTTGTGTTGAGCGTTCCTTAAAAATGGTAATCGGAATACTCGCTATTCTCAAAGCGGGAGGGGCTTACGTTCCCCTAGATACAGCTTATCCTACGGAAAGATTAGCGTTCATGCTGGAAGATGTACAAACATCTATATTATTAACACAAACTGATTTCCAAAATAGAATACCACTTAATAATCAAATTGTGGTATATCTTGATTTAGATTGGGAAATTATCGCGCAACAGAGACAAGATAATTTAACCAGTGAAGTTACTCCAGAAAATTTAGCTTATATCATTTATACCTCTGGCTCAACAGGAACACCAAAAGGTACAGAAGTTACTCATCGTAGCATTCTTGGTTTTATGTTTGAGGTTGATTATATTCAACTAGATGCAAACCATATTTGGTTACAACATTCATCTATTTCTTGGGATGCACTCACCCTAGAACTTTGGCCGCCATTGCTTTATGGTGGACGTTGTGTACTTTATCCAGAAAAAATTCCGACACCAGAAGGCTTAAGCCAGATTATTCAAGAAAAAGGAGTTAACACTTTATTTCTGACTACAGCATTATTCAATCTGATGATTGATACATTGCCACAAGGATTGTCAGGGGTAAAACAACTAATGTTTGGGGGAGAGTCCGTTTCTGTACCTCATCTTCGTCGCGCCTCAGAATTATTGTCACAAACCCAAATTATTCATGCTTACGGCCCTTCGGAATGTACAGTTTTTACCTCGTGTTATCCGATTCCTAAACAACTTGCTGAAAATGTAAATTCTATTCCTATTGGTAAACCCATCGGTGATAGGACAGTTTACATACTAGATGAGAATTTACATAGAGTTCCAGTTGGTGTTCCTGGGGAACTTTATGTAGGTGGTGCAAGTGTAGCTAGAGGTTACTTAAATCAAGCAAAATTAACCAGTGAAAAATTTATTCCTAATCCTTTTATTGCAGGAGATATCCTTTACAAAACGGGAGATTTAGTCCGCCGTTTACCTGATGGAAATTTTGAATTTATCGGTCGAATTGATACACAAGTAAAGATTCGCGGTTTTCGCATTGAGTTAGCAGAAATTGAAGCGATTTTAGTTCAACATCCTGATATAAAACAAGTTGTAGTCATTGCGCGGGAAGATGAACCAGGAAATAAATTATTAGTGGCCTATTTAGTTGCAACGAATAACTCATCAACTCATAGCACTTTACGAAACTTCCTCAAGGCAAAGTTACCTGATTACATGATTCCTGCTGCTTTCGTATTTATTGATAAATTCCCTCTCACACCTAATGGTAAACTCAATCGCCGCGCTTTGCCTGATCCTGATACTTATCAAAGAAATATAGAAGTTGATTTTGTTGCTCCACGCACACCAATTGAAGAAGAATTAGCCAAGATTTGGACGGAAGTTTTGAAGTTAAAGCAGGTAGGAATTCACGATAACTTTTTTGAATTAGGAGGACATTCTTTATTAGCTACTCAAGTTGTTTCACGCTTAAAAGAGGCTTTTACTTTAGATTTTCCTTTACGTTATTTGTTTGAAAATCCAACTATTGCTGAACTAGCGCAAAAAGTGAATGAGCAAGTAGAAAATTATGATTTAGCAAGGATTTTGGCGGAGGTGGATGAGTTATCGGAGGAAGAAGTGAGGGAGCAGTTAGTTTCGTGAGGATTTTTTAAACGCAAAGGTACGCGGAGTAAGCGCAAAGTTACGCAGATTTTTTAATTACGAATTATTATGAGCGATTTATTAAAACGTCTTGAATCTCTATCACCTGAAAAGCGAGAATTAGTTTTACAAAAACTGAAGAAACAACAGAAATCGCCACCTCTTGTACCAGTATCAAGGGAACAACCTCTTCCTCTGTCTTTTGCTCAACAAAGATTATGGTTTATTGACCAATTAGAAGGTGAAAATTGTGTCTATAATGTGCCGTTTTTCTGGGAAATTAGTGGAGTTCTGAATGTTAGTGCTTTAGAAAAAGCGATCGCCACAATTATCCAACGTCATGAGGTCTTACGCACTAGCTTCTCTATTGTCGATGAGTCGCCTATACAGGTGATTCACGCTCATCCTCAAGTTAAGATGCAGGTGCAAGACTGGCGACAAGTTCCAGAAGAACATCAATTAAACAAGGCGCGACAGTTTGCGATCGCAGAATTACAACAGCCATTTGATTTATCAAACCCGCCTTTGCTGCGAATAAAGTTGCTGCAATTAGCTGAACAATCCCATCTGCTGTTGCTGGTTATCCATCATATTGTCTGCGATGGCTGGTCAATGGACATCTTCCGTAGAGAATTGTTCGCTCTTTACACAGCTTTTTGTAATGGAGAATCGTCTCCTTTACCCGAATTACCTCTACAATATGCCGATTTCGCTCATTGGCAAAGACAATGGTTACAGGGAGAGGTACTGCAAACGCAACTCAATTACTGGCAAAAACAATTAGCAGATGTCCCGCCACTTTTAGAATTACCTACAGATAAACCACGCCCATCAGTGCAAAGCTTCAAGGGACGGAGTGAGTTTTTGGAACTCGATCGAGATTTAACGCAGAAGTTGAAGCGTTTGAGTCAAGAGTCAGGAACTACTCTGTTTATGACAATGCTGGCAGCATTTTCGCTGTTATTGTCGCGCTACAGTGGACAAGAGGATATTGTTGTTGGTTCTGCGATCGCCAATCGTAACCGTAGAGAAATAGAACCATTAATAGGCTTTTTTGTCAATACTTTAGCTTTGCGTACCAACTTGCAAGAAAATCCAAGTTTCCTAGAATTACTGCAACGGGTGAAGCAAGTAACCCTGGATGCTTATGACCATCAAGATTTACCGTTTGAGAAACTGGTTGATGAATTGGGATTAGAGCGATCGCTTTCTCATCATCCTCTATTTCAAGTCGCTTTTGGCTTGCAAAGTGGAACTCCAGAGACATTAGAAATTCCCGGCTTAACTCTTTCGCGTTTTGAGTGGGAAAACACCACAACGCTGTTTGATTTGTCGCTAATTTTCCGGGAAACTCCTCAAGGTTTAACCGGAGAATGGGAATATGCAACCGATTTGTTTGAGGCTGAGACTATCCAACGAATGGCGGAACATTTTGAGGTTCTGCTGAAGCAAATTATTGATAACCCGAAGCAACCAATCAATAGTTTATCTTTGCTTACAGAGGATGAGCGCCAGAAATTACAAAACTGGAATCAAACTCAAACCGATTATCCCCGCGATAAAACTTTAGTTGATTTATTTGAAGAACAAGTTAGAAAAAATCCTAATAATCAGGCTGTATTTTTTGAGTCTAAAACTTTAACTTATCAAGAACTCAATCAAAAAGCTAATCAATTAGCTTACTATTTAATTCACAATTACCAAATTCAGCCAGACAGCTTAATTGGTATCTGTGTCGAACGTTCTTTAGAAATGATTATTGGTGTACTCGGTATCCTGAAAGCTGGTGGCGCTTATGTACCGATTGACCCTAATTATCCCCAAGAGCGTATTAAGTTCATGTTAGAAGATTCTGGGATATCGATATTATTAACCCAAAATATTCTATTAGAGAAATTACATTTAGATAACTTAGATAAGCCTTGTCACGTTATTTGTTTGGATAATGTCTCACGCAAAGACGCAAAGGCGCAAAGGAATATTATTCCGAAAATTACGCCTGATAATTTAGCTTATGTCATTTACACTTCTGGTTCTACGGGAAGGCCGAAGGGTGTGATGATTGAGCATAAAGCAATTGTCAATCTCGCTTTGGGCTGGGCTGAAACTTTTCAAGTGCAACCCCATACTCGTGTGCTTCAATTTGGTTCTTTTAGTTTCGATTTATCTATTGGTGAAATTGCCACTGCTTTATCCACAGGTGCTTGTTTATATTTAGCTAACCAAGAAACTTTGTTACCCAGCCAAACCTTAGTTGACTTTTTAACCCAACACAAAATTAGCCATATCTTTTTACCTCCGTCAGCTTTAGCTATATTACCAAAGGCAACTCTGGGCAATTTACAATCTATAGGTGTTGGTGGAGAGGCTTGTACTGCCGAATTAGTTAGCCAGTGGGGAACGGGACGGCGTTTTTATAACTGCTACGGGCCGACAGAATGTACAGTTATTGCTGCGATAGCTACGCTGGCCAATGGCAACGCTCGTTGTCAAGCCAATGGCAAAAAACCACCAATTGGAAAACCTTCTCCTAATCTCTGCACTTATATTTTAGATGCACATAATCAACCATTACCGCTAGGAATACCAGGGGAATTATGCGTTGCCGGAATAGGTTTAGCTAGAGGTTATCTCAACCGTCCTGAAATTACTAGCCAAAAATTTATAGAAATTGAATTGTTTGGTAAAACTGAGCGAATTTATAAAACTGGTGACTTAGCAAGATGGAATTTTGAAGGCAATTTAGAATATTTAGGTCGGATTGACGAGCAAATTAAATTACGAGGTTTTAGAATTGAACTTGGTGAAATTGAATCACTCTTATTGCAACATTCATTAGTTCAAGAAGCTGTTGTAATTTTATATGAAACTGATAATAATCCTAGATTAATAGCTTATATTACTGAATCAAAAAAGTCTGTTAATTTAGAGGTTGAAGTTAAGAAATACCTAAAAAATTGTCTGCCCAATTATATGATTCCTAGCCAGATAATGGTTTTGGATCGGTTACCCTTGACTGCTAACGGTAAACTAGATAGGCGAGCATTACCAGCACCAAATACAGTCGCTACTGCTGATTTTGAAATACTAGTAACTCCCACAGAAGAATTACTGGCTAGTTTATGGCAAGGTTTGTTAAAAATTAAATCTGTTGGTCGCTCTGACAACTTCTTTGAATTAGGTGGACATTCGCTGTTAGCAACTCAATTAATTGCCCGTATTCGTGATAGTTTTGGCGTTGAATTATCAGTGCGTAAGGTATTTGAGCAAAGCGTTTTATCTGAGTTGGCGTGCGAAATTGACAAAGCATCTGCGAGTGTTGCTTTACCTCCCATTGCACCCCAAGCAGAAAATGAGCCGAAAACTCTTTCTTTTGCCCAATCAAGACTCTGGTTTTTAGCCCAGCTTGAAGGTCAAGGAACTTCTTCTACTTACAATATGCCCTTCGCACTCCAACTTGACGGCAAACTGAATGTAGAAGCTTTACGGCAGAGTTTAACTTATTTGTTGCAACGTCATACAACTTTACGTACTTATTTCCCTGCCTTGGAGGGAGAACCGCAAGTTGTAGTTAAAAATATTGAAGATATAGAAGTATTAGAAATTGCAGATTTACAAGCACTTGATTCCCAAACACAAGCCCAAGTTGTACAACAGTTAGCCAATAATCATGCTCAAGAACCCTTTAACTTAAATACTGACACCCTGTTCAGAGCTAAACTACTGCAACTGAGCCAACAGAAAAATATCCTGCTGATTAATATGCACCATATTATCAGCGATGGCTGGTCAATGGGAGTATTTAAACGGGAATGGGAACAGGTTTATGCTGCTTATACTGTGGGTTCTACTCCTAGCTTGTCACCATTACCGATTCAATATAGCGATTATGCAGCTTGGCAACGCAGTTGGTTACAAGGGGAGACTTTATCAAGCCAGGAAAATTATTGGAAACAAAAACTCAGCGATGCGCCTCGGTTGCTGGAGTTACCTACTGATTATCCCCGTCCAGCGCAACAAAGTTACCAAGGTGAGCGTGAAGAATATTGTTTGAGCAAAGAACTGACTCAGAAACTTAAAGCTATTAGTCAACAACAAGGGGTGAGTTTATTTATGACCCTGTTGACTGCTTTCAATATTTTACTATCGCGTTATAGCCGCCAAGATGATTTATGTGTTGGTTCTGGCATTGCTAACCGCACCCATAGCTACACAGAACGGTTAATTGGCTTTTTTGTCAATACTTTAGTATTGCGGAGCAAAATCAAGTCTGAGCAAGGATTTAGTGAATTACTGCAACAAACTCGGCAAACTTGTTTAGATGCTTATGCTCATCAAGATATTCCCTTTGAGTATCTGGTAGAACAACTGCAACCAGAACGCAGTCTCAGCCATAATCCATTATTCCAAGTGATGATGGTGATGCAAAACGCGGCAGAGGCGGGAGTAAATGTTAGTTTACCAGGGCTAGATATTCAATACTTGGAACAAAGTTTTCCGTTTGCCAAGTTTGATTTATTGCTAGATTTGTGCGAAAGGGACGAGCAACTACATTGTATGTGGGAATATGCCACAGATTTATTTGCGGCATCAACAATTAAGCGCATGGCGGGACATTTTGAAGTTTTGCTGACAGCAATTACCCAAAATCCGCAACAGCCGATTTATCAGCTACCCATCATCACCCCAGCAGAAAGCCAACAACTGCAAATCTGGAATCAAACAGACGCAAATTACCCTAAATATTTGTGCATATATGAATTATTTGCAGCACAGGTAGAGAAAACTCCAAACAATATTGCTGTTGTTTTTGATGAACAGAAACTTACTTATCAACAACTAAATCAAAAAGCTAATCAACTAGCTCATTATTTAATTCAAAATTACCAAATTCAGCCCAACACTCTAATTGGTATTTGTGTTGAACGGTCTTTAGAAACCATAATTGGTTTACTGGCTATCCTCAAAGCTGGTGGGGCTTATGTGCCAATCGATCCGAGTTATCCCCAAGAACGCATTCATTTAATGCTTGAAGATAGTAATACTGCCGTATTACTAACAACCAAATCTCTTAAAAAGCAACTTCCCTTAGAAAAGCTCAACAATTTCTGTAAATTAGTATTTTTAGACGAACAAACATGGACTCAACACCCTACAAATAATCCTCAGCTAAATAGTAATTCTGATGATTTGGCTTATGTAATTTATACTTCCGGTTCGACTGGAAGGCCAAAAGGCGTGGCAATTTGTCACTCATCATTGACTAATTTCTTATATTCAATGAAAGAAAAGCCAGGAATAACTGCGTCTGATACTCTCTTGGCTATCACAACTATATCTTTTGATATCGCTGCACTGGAAATTTATTTACCTCTAATCGTAGGAGCAAAAATAATTCTAGCTAGTCGGGAAATTGCCTCTGACGGTTTACAGTTAGCAGAACAATTAGTTAACAATGCCGTTACTTTTATGCAAGCTACTCCAGCTACTTGGCGGATGTTGTTAGCCGCAGGATGGAAAGGTTCAACCCAGTTAAAAATCTGCTGCGGCGGTGAAGCATTAACTTGGGAACTGGCTTATCAACTACTAGAAAAATGTAGTGAACTTTGGAATCTTTATGGCCCAACCGAAACTACTATTTGGTCAGATATCTATCAGGTAAATACTTTTGAGCAAGACAAAAATTTTCAAGGATCTGTGTTATCCATTGGAAAGGCGATCGCCAACACTCGCATCTATATTTTAGATAATTACAATCAACCCCTTCCCCCAGGAATACCAGGCGAACTCTGCATTGCTGGCGCAGGTTTAGCACAGGGCTATTTGAATCGTCCCGATTTAACTGCTGATAAATTTATCACATTAGAATTATTTGGTAAAACTGAGCGAATTTATAAAACTGGTGATTTAGCCAGGTGGTTACCGGATGGTAACCTGCAATATTTAGGGCGGATCGATAACCAAGTCAAATTGCGGGGTTTCCGTATTGAATTAGATGAAATTGAAGCATCTTTACTCAAGCACCCCAAAATTCAGGAAGCGGTTGTTTTAGTTCGGGAAGAAAGCGAAAGCGATCGCCGTCTAGTTGCCTATATTGTCCCCGCACAAACAGAGGATAACTACCTCCAAGGTGAACAAGTAGAATTATGGCAACAAATTTTCAATGATGCGTACTATCAACAACAAAACCCAGAAGACGATACTACCCTGAATTTAGCTAGCTGGATTAACAGCTATACGGGAGACCCTTATCCCAGAACTGTAATGCAAGAATGGCGAGATACAACCGTTGACCAAATTTTAGAACTTGCACCTCAACAGGTATGGGAAATCGGTTGCGGGGCAGGAATGTTATTGTTTAAAGTTGCACCTCATTGTCAGCATTATTTAGGCACAGATTTTTCATCAGGTGGATTGCAGTATATTGAACAATATCTAAAACAGCAGTCTCTCAATGATAAAGTTACCTTAAAAACTAGGGCAGCCAACCAGTTTGATGGCATTGAAACAAATGCTTATGATTTGGTAATTATAAATTCTGTAATTCAATATTTTCCGTCTTTGGATTACTTGTTATCAGTAATTGAAGGTGCTATCAAAACTGTAAGTCATCAAGGAAAAATATTTATAGGAGATGTGCGAAATCTCAATTTATTAAAAGCTTTCCACACCGCAGTCGAGTTTTATCGCGCCTCTGATGAATTATCAATTCAGGACTTGCGCCAACAGATTCAAAAAAGCATCCGTACTGAAGGCGAACTACTAATCGATCCTGATTGGTTTATCGCTATCAAACAAAAATTTCCTCGAATTAGTCACGTAGAAATTCAATTGAAACGAGGTTACAGTCATACGGAAATGAGCCGTTTTCGTTATGATGTGGTTTTATATTTGGATGGTACAGATACTCCTGTTGCAGAACCCCAATGCTTAGATTGGCAAGAACAACAGTTAAATTTGGAAGCTATCGAGAAAATTTTAACAACTCAGCAACCAGATTTATTAAGAATTAAACATATTCCGAATGCCCGTCTAACTTTAGAAATGGCCTTGTTAGATAATATTGCTCAAATAGAGGGTTCTGTTGCAGATTTAAAAGCAGTAATATCACAAGTTAAGTCAGGCATAGAACCCGAAGTATTCCGCACTTTAACGCGAGATTTACCTTATACGCCTTTTATTCAATATAGTTCCACAGGGTTTGCTTACTACGATGTTATTTTGCAAAGAAATATCCCCGGACAAGAGACAATACCAAGATTTAATCAAAGAGAAAATTTGCGACTGAAACCTTGGCAACATTACGCCAATCAACCGTTACAATATCGCATCAATCAAGTTGCTCCAGAGTTATTAGAAGAATGGCGAGATTTACTGGCAAAAAATCTGCCTGATTATATGATTCCTAACCATTTTATTATTTTAGAAAAACTTCCACTAACACCAAATGGCAAAGTAGACCGCAAAGCTTTACCTGCACCAGGCAAAGCAGTTGTCACCAAAGATATTGAATTACCTGTAACAGAGACAGAAAAATTGCTGGCTCAACTATGGGCAAAGCTGCTCAAATATGAAGCCGTAGCCCGACAAGATAACTTCTTCAACTTGGGGGGACATTCATTATTAGCCACTCAATTGTGCTACCGCATCCGTGACACTTTAAATGTAGAAATACCACTACGTCAATTATTTGATTCTCCCATTCTCAGCGAATTGGCAAGTTATATAGATAGCTATATTTGGATTAATTCCGCCAGCGCAGATATGCAACCTTTAAACTCAGACGAAGAGGAAATTGAACTATGACCATGACACAAAATCAGCCAATAGTTTCTTTAATGCTTCGTTTGCAGAATATAGGCTGCAAAATTTGGGCTGAAAATGATAAGTTACGGATTCGTACTAGCAAAAATGCCCTAACAGATGAACTCAAGCAAGAAATTCAAGCCAACAAAGCTGAAATTCTAGCTTTCTTGAAAGCAGCTAAAACGCAAGTTGCCGTAACAGAAGAAATTCTTACTTTAAGTGCTGATACTCCCAAGCCGCTTTCTTTTGCTCAACAACGCCTCTGGCTATTAGCACAACTCCAAGGGCCATCAGCTACTTATAATATGCCGATCGCTTTACAACTGAACGGCAACCTAAATATTGATGCCCTGCGTTCTAGTTTGGCTTATCTGCTCAATCGGCACGAGAGTCTGAGGATATATTTCCCCACCGTCGCCGGACAACCCCAAATTGCGCTGCGTAATTTAGACGAAATCGAAGTTTTAACTGTACAAGATTGCCGGGAAGAAGCAGGGGAGCAAGGGAGCAGGGGAGCAGGGGAGAAATTTTTACAATGCCCAAATATCCAAGATTTAATTGATACTCATGCACAACAACCCTTTGATTTAAATACTGGCCCTTTGTTCAAAGCAAAACTGCTGCAATTGCAAGAGCAAAAATATGTGTTGCTCATAAATATGCACCACATTATCAGTGATGGCTGGTCAATGGGCGTATTTGTGCGTGAGTTACGGCAAGCTTACACTGCTTTTACCCAAGGTCAAACCCCAAACTTTCCTTCCTTGCCAATTCAATACAGTGACTATGCAGCTTGGCAAAGAAATTGGTTACAAGGCGAAGTATTAGAAAAGCAGATTAATTACTGGAAAAATCAACTGGGTGATGCTTCCCCATTACTCGAATTGCCTACAGATTATCCTCGTCCAGCAGAGCAAAGTTATCGAGGCGATCGCTTTCTCTATTCTCTCACGCCAGAGTTAAGTGCTGCCGTTAAAAATTTCAGCCAACAGCAAAGCGTAAGCCTATTTATGACTTTGTTGGCTGCTTTGAATATTTTACTATCGCGTTACAGTCGCCAAAACGATTTATGTATTGGTTCTCCTATTGCCAACCGCACTCATAGCCAAACAGAAGGGTTAATTGGCTTTTTTGTCAATACCTTGGTACTGCGTAACCAAATCAAACCTGA
Source organism: Nostoc sp. ChiSLP01 (assembly GCA_034531195.2). Lineage (GTDB taxonomy): Bacteria > Cyanobacteriota > Cyanobacteriia > Cyanobacteriales > Nostocaceae > Nostoc. The sequence goes on along the minus strand of JAVRBO020000110.1, from coordinate 70,879 downwards.
GCAAAGTTTTATCGAGTTTCTGCAACAAACTCGCTCCTCTTGTTTAGATGCTTACGCTCATCAAGACATACCCTTTGAGGTTCTGGTAGAAAAATTACAACCAGAACGCAGTATGAGCTACAACCCATTATTTCAGGTAATGTTTGCGCTGGAAAATAATGAAAGTCCAGATTTGAGTTTACCAGGGTTAGAGATTGAATGGCTGGGGGTGAAGGGTGCGATCGCTAAGTTTGACTTAACCCTGATGGTGATGGAATATGACAATCAGTTAAATTGCTCTTGGGAATACTCCACCGACCTTTTTGAAAAAGCTACTATCCAAAGAATGGCAGAACAATTTGAAGTTCTGCTGAAAGGAATTATTGATAATCCCAACCAACCAATTCACACTTTGCCTTTGATGACAGCAGCCGAACTGCTACAACTTCAAAGCTGGAATCAAACTGAAACCGATTATCCTCAAAATAAAACTTTAGTTGATTTATTTGAACAACAAGTTAGGAAAAATCCCGATAATCCGGCTGTATTTTTTGAATCTAAAACTTTAACCTATCAAGAACTTAATCAAAAAGCTAATCAATTAGCTAATTATTTAATTCACAATTACAAAATTCAGCCAGACACCTTAATTGGTATCTCTATCGAACGTTCTTTAGAAATGATTATTGGTGTCCTCGGTATCCTCAAAGCTGGCGCAGCTTATGTACCTATTGACCCTAATTATCCTCCAGAACGAATCAAGTTAATGTTAGAAGATTCTGGAATATCGGTGTTATTAACCCAAAGTTTTCTATTAGAAGAATTATCTCTAACTGGACTAACACATCAGGCCATTTGTTTAGATGAGAAAGTTTTTGCTGAAGAATTAACCCATAATCATAATTCCCAAAGTACACCTGATAATTTAGCTTATGTCATCTACACCTCCGGTTCAACGGGACAACCGAAGGGTGTAACGATCGAGCATAAAGCCATTGTTAATCTAGCTTTGGGTTGGATTGAAACTTTTCAAGTGCAACCCCATAGTCGTGTGCTTCAATTTGGTTCTTTTAGTTTCGATTTGTCTATTGGTGAAATTGCAACTGCTTTATCCGCAGGTGCTTGTTTATATTTAGGAAATAAAGACACTTTATTACCAGACCAAAGCTTAGTTTACTTTTTAAAGCAACACAAAATTACTCACAGCTTTTTGTCGCCTTCAGCTTTATCAGTCTTACCAAAGGCAAGTTTTCCTGATTTACAATGTATCACTGTTGGTGGAGAAGCTTGTCCTGCTGAATTAGTTAGCCAGTGGGGAACAGGACGACGTTTTTATAACTGCTACGGGCCGACAGAATGTACAGTTATTGTAGCGATAGCACTTTGTCAACCTAACGGCAAAAAACCATCAATTGGTAAACCATCTCCCAATCTCCGCACTTATATTTTAGATGCACATAATCAACCATTACCGCCAGGAATACCAGGGGAATTATGCGTTGCAGGAATAGGTTTAGCTAGAGGTTATCTCAACCGTCCAGAAATTACTGCCCAAAAATTTATTGAAATTGAATTATTTGGTAAAACTGAGCGAGTTTATAAAACTGGTGACTTAGCAAGATGGAATTCTGAGGGCAATTTAGAATATTTAGGTCGCATTGACGAGCAAATTAAATTACGCGGTTTTAGAGTCGAACTTGGTGAAATTGAATCACTTTTATTACAACATCCATTAGTCAAAGAAGCTGCTGTCATCTTATATAAAACAGAAACCAATCAGAGTTTAATTGCATACGTAACGGGAATCACGAATCATTTATCTATTGAATTAAAAAATCATCTGAAGTCACGCCTACCTGATTACATGATTCCTGCTCAGATTGTAGTCTTGGATGAGTTACCTTTAACTCCCAATGGCAAAATTGACCGTAAAGCTTTACCTGCTCCTAATCTTAAGATTCAAGGTTTATATACAGCACCACGCAACGAAGTTGAACAAAAACTAGCACAATTATGGTCTGCTGCCCTCGAACGTCAAGAAATTGGCATTCATAATAACTTTTTCGACTTAGGCGGACATTCTTTATTAGCAATCAAATTGCTCAATAATATTCAACAGGTTTTTGGACAACAACTTGCCTTAAGCAGTTTATTTCAGAATCCGACTATTGCTCAACTAGCCGAACAAATTTGTCATACTGGGGTGCAACAGTCCCATCGAGATTTACTATTACTCCAACCTCAAGGAAATGCAACTCCTGTATTTTGTCTTCCTGGTGCAAACGGACATGGCTTTTATTTTCAAGATTTGGCTACCAATTTAGGAAATGAGCATCCTGTTTATGGGCTAGAAACTCCAGGAAGAGATGGACTCAACCCACTTCCAGACTCAGTAGAACTTCATGCAAGCCAACTGATTGAGGTATTACGCCAACAACAACCAAAAAGTCCATACATACTCGTAGGATACTCATCAGGTTGTGCTGTTGCTTTTGAAATGGCTTTGCAACTGGAACAACAAGGCAAAAAAATAGAATTCTTGGCTATTTTAGACTCTGGATTAGTTTCTTGTCCCGAACATTTAACTAATAGAACAGAACTTGATTGGATTTGGCAATTACTCCAACGAATTGAAGCTTTAAAGGGAGTTTCTTTAGGTTTAGAATACGCTGATTTAGCTGCTCAAAATGATGACCAAGCCCGTTGGGATTTAGCAGCAGAGTATTTATACAAACATAACGTCCTACCGGAACACTCAAGCCTTGATTTACTAAAAACCAATATGCAGGTTATGAAAGTGCTAACGCTCAATTACGCCAATTATCAGCCTAAGCATTCAATTTCTGCACCGATTGTTTTATTCCGCGCTCAAGAAGTGCATGAAATTGTCGTGCGAGAACTCCAAGCTTTTTCTGATTACGATTTACCTGATTGGGGATGGCAAACCTATACTCAACAGCCTGTCAAAGTGATTTCTATACCTGGAAATCATGGACGAATGCTTTATGAACCCAATGTCAAAGTATTAGCGACACAACTACAAACGGCGATGCTAGAAGCCGAAAAAGTAATCGCTCTCAATTATTAACCTAAGTTTCTTAATTTTGAAGTGGTATAAAAAAATGCAAACTCTTCCGATTAAAATTTCCGATGAAACTCTGCGGGATGGAGAACAACAAGTAGGCATTTTCTTCTCTTACCCAACTAAACACAAACTTGCTCGTCTGATTGCTCAAACAGGAGTTGATGGATTGGCTATCATGCCAAGTGTTTGCGAACAAGAAGCAGAGTTAGTCAAATCATTAGTCTCAGAGGGATGGGATGAACTAATTACTGCTGATACGATGATGGGAAAGCAGTACATAGATCTAGCGAAGGAGTGCGGAGTTAAACGCATTATTTTGTTCCATGCTGTTTCCGATCGCCTGCTGTTTTTACGAAATCCCGAAGTTCGCCTCATGAGCGAATTTCAAGATAAAACCATAGATAATGATATCTCATCTCAAATAATCAATAGAATTCGTCAAGATGCTCTTAATGTCATTGTTGAAAATCTACACTATGCCACAAAAGTCGCAGGTTTGAGAGTAGATTTTGCGGCTGAGGATGCTTCTAGAGCCGATTTTGACTATTTAGTGCAATGTATTCGCTCATGCAGTCCTTATATTGAAAACTTTCTACTGTGTGATACGGTGGGGGTTCTCACTCCAGAAAAGAGTTATATCTGGATTAACGACTTGCTCCAATCTACCGCAGGGGTAGCATTGGGAGTACATTATCACAACGATATGGGCTTGGCTTTAGAAAATACTCTCCAGTCTCTCATGGCTGGGGCAACTTTAGTATCGGGGACATTTTGTGGTTTGGGAGAACGAGCCGGAAATGTGGCGATCGAGCAAGTTTTAAATGGTTTGCGAGTCCGTTTCGGTATTGAAGTTGAGGGGATCGATTATGATGCGATCGCCGCAGTGATTAATTACATCGAGCAAATGGGAATTCGCCCCGCCGCCCCTTACTCTCCAACAGCACAACGTCACGAATCAGGTATCCATGTCAATTCTTTGTTGCGTGACCCCAAAAGCTATTCAATATTTCCTTATAACAAGATAGATGTTGTATTTGGCAAATGGAGTGGAGTTAGTAATTTTCAATATCTATTTGAAAAGCAACTGCACAATCCTCAACCCAGAAAGCAGTATGAAAAGATGCGTTCTGTTATCAAATTGCTAGCTACTGAAAAAGAACGCTATTTTACTGCTCAAGAAGTTTTAGAATTATGGGAGGATGGTATCTTGGAATAGGAAATTATGAAAATTTACAATTTCCTATTCAAGCAAGTTAAAGACTGAGGAGAAAATTTTATCAATTTATAAACGATAACAATCAATTATGACTTGTTTCTCCTATCCTTTAATTATTGACTAGCCATCTGACTCACGATATTACAATATTTTTTTCGAGATGCAAGCTACAAGTTTTATTGGTAAATCGTCAAAAAAGGATTCTTCACCTGGTAAGGGTTTTTGGGGGAATGTCAGAGCGGTCATCGGGCCTTTCTTGTATCCTACCGAGGCAAATGCCAGACCATTTTCAGATGTAATTCGTACATGGGGAATGCTCATTCTCCTAGTATTATTAATCGTAATGCTCGTCGGTGTAACTGCCTTTAATAGCTTTGTCAACCGCTTTTTACTAGATATCATTACTGAAGAGCAAGATTTAAATAAATTTACTAATACATTATGGCTTTATGGTGCTGCTCTTATCTGCGTAACTCTCCTAGTAGGATTTACTAGATTTGTTAGAAAACAAATCGCTCTTGATTGGTATCAATGGCTAAACGACCGAATTTTAGATAAATATTTGAGTAACCGTGCCTATTATAGAATCAACTTTAAATCCGATATTGATAATCCAGACCAAAGAATAACCCAAGAAATAGAACCTTTAACAAGAGATGCTCTTTCTTTTTCGGCTACTTTTTTAGAAAAACTGCTGGAAATGATAACTTTTTTAGTAATTCTCTGGTCTCTTTCTCATTTTGTGGCAGTTGCATTAGTTACTTATACAGTAATAGGTAATTTAATTGCTGTTTATTTAGCTCAAGAATTAAATAAGATTAAACAAGAAGAACTAGAACATCAAGGAGACTATAATTATAGTGTAAATCATGTTCGTAATCATGCTGAATCAATAGCTTTTTTTAGAGGAGAGAAGCAAGAATTAAATATAATAGTACGAAGATTAAATAATGTTATAAAAAGTGCTAAACGCAAAATTAATTGGGAAGTAACTCAAGATATTTTTAACAGAGGATATCAAGCGATTATTCAAATATTTCCATTTATAGTATTTGGGCCTTTACAGATTAAAGGTGAAATTGAATTTGGAGAAATTGCCCAAGCCAGTTTAGCTTGTAATCTGTTCGCTACGGCTCTGGCTGAAATCATTAGAGAATTTGCTACTTCAGGACGATTTTCTAGTTATGTTGAGCGTTTAGTTGAACTGTCGAATGCGCTACAAGCAGTGACTAAACAACCGGAAAATGTCAGTACGATTAAAACAATAGAAGAAAGGCAATTAGCTTTTGAGCATGTTACTTTACAAACGCCTAATTACGAACAGGTGATTGTCGAAGATTTGTCGCTTTCTGTGCAGCCGGGAGAGGGTTTATTAATTGTAGGGCCTAGCGGTCGAGGTAAAAGTTCTTTATTAAGAGCGATCGCTGGTTTATGGAATGCGGGGACTGGTCGTTTGGTGCGACCTCCATTAGAAGAAGTCTTATTTTTGCCCCAACGTCCATACATTATTTTGGGAACTTTGCGCGAACAGTTACTTTATCCTAATACAAATCGTCAAATGACCGACGCAGAAGTGAAAAATATTTTGCAACAAGTAAACCTGCAAAACTTACTAAGTCGAATTGAAGGTTTTGATACAGAAGTTCCTTGGGAAAACATACTATCGCTGGGAGAACAACAACGCCTCGCTTTCGCACGCTTGTTAGTAACTCATCCCAGATTCACCATATTAGATGAAGCAACAAGCGCCTTGGATTTGAAAAATGAAGGAAATTTATATCAACAATTACAAGAAACAAAAACAACATTTATTAGTGTAGGGCATAGAGAAAGCTTATTTGATTATCATCAATGGGTTTTGGAACTTTCACAAGATTCTAGTTGGCAACTTCTGAGCATTCAAGATTATCGAAACCAAAAAAAAAGTACCCAAAACTCAACTGAAACTACTCGTATTACTACAGAGAGCTTACGTAATAATGAATACCGAAACAACTCAGCAACATCGATTGAACAAACTCTCATTGAAGGTCTTTCTCATAAAGAAATGAGTGAATTAACTTCCTATACTATTAATACGATTAGGAGTAAAGCAAGCAAAGGAGAGACTATTGCCGCTAGAGACGGCTTTACCTACCGCTATGACAAAGATCCTCATATCCTGAAATGGATCGTAATTTAACGTCAAGTATTCATATTCCCAGCATAACTTTGGGGGAGAGGTTCATGATGTTAATGGTAAATTAATTCGCCCTAGAGCGATCGCCACTTTTCTTGATGTTCATGAAACCTGTTACAACTGCTGGTACTGATATTCAAAAATTACAGTTGATTTTACTTTGGAGATTAAAATGCCATAACAAAGTAATCAATATACAAACGGTTTTGATGGGATTTTTCACACTAATAACTGAAAATTAATAGGTAAGTACAATGGATGAACTCGTAAAGAAAATTGCTGGTTTAGGTCTTCCTGGAATACTTTTTGTGATTGCAACTGCTACATCAGGGGGTAGTGTCATCGCTGTTGTGACTCTACTCTCATCATTGGGAGGGCCGTTGGGCTTATTAGGCGGTTTGGGATTGCTTGGCCTGGTAGGCATTATCGGAGAATACATAGCAGGATTTGGAATTGAAAATATTCTCAAGCTCATCTATTCAGAACGTAGCAAAAGTGAATCTGTAAGATTTCTGCTCAAAGAAATTCAAGATTTGCCTATTACAGATGAGCTTAAACTCAAACTCAAACATCATATTAGTCCAGTAGTGGTTACTGAAGTCCAAGAAGACCCTGCTCCAAAAACAGTTGAAAAAGTTGTCGAAAATACAGTTCAAGCTACAGATGCAAATATTAATGACCTCCTAAACAAGCCTGTTCTGATTGAAAATCAACAGACAAAACGATATCTGTTTGCCACTGGAGAGCAAATCAAAGGAGAGCGAGGAAATGAAGGTGGTTGGCTAGCATCAAGCGGCTTTGAAAGTCCTAAAGTCGTTGGTGCTGATGCCAATTATTACAACCGTGCCATCTGGAAGATAATACCAAGTGGTGATAGTTTTCTGATTGAAAATCAAGAGACAAAACGCTATCTATTTTCCGATGGAGAGCCAATCAAAGGAGAGCGAGGAAATGAAGGTGGTTGGCTAGCATCGAGTGGTTTTGAAAGTCCTAAAGTCGTTGGTGCTGATTCCAATTACTACAACCGTGCTTTATGGAAGATAATACCAAGCGGTGATAGTTTTCTCATCGAAAATCAAGAGACAAAACGCTATTTGTTTTCCGATGGAGAGCCAATCAAAGGAGAGCGAGGAAATGAAGGTGGCTGGCTAGCATCAAGCGGCTTTGAAAGTCCCAAAGTCGTTGGTACTGATTCCAATTACTACAATCGTGCTTTATGGAAGATTACAAAGTCATAAAGTAACCAGGAAGGGGAAGGGGTAAGAGGGAAAGGGGAAAGGGATACAAGCCCCGAAATTCTATTTATGTAACCTGAGTTCGGGATAAGCTGAAACCATGATTCTATCGTTGGCTGAAACTGCTATAGGACTTACACAAAACACCTCTCAAACTCTCATTTCTCTGTGACCTCTGTCTTGAAAAGTTATGTTCGCGCTTCGCGTTGCCGTTCGCGCAGCGTCTCGTAGAGAAGGCAGACGCTCGCAAGCTCGCTAACGCTATGCTATCGCCGGAAGCCGGCGCTCATACTTTTCGCTGCGCCTGTGCGGTACCCTGCGGGAAGCCGCTCCGCGTCTACGATTTTTCAGAACTTGTGGTGAAGTTTAGCAGCAAAATCTTCTTAACCCGAACTGAGGCTATGTAAAAAAAGAAAAGTTTATACCGAGATTGCTTGCAACGAGGTATAAGGCGTCTATATTACAAGCCCCTATCTTGAGATATGGGGTTTATGTTTCCCTTTTCCCCGCCGAAGGCCTTTGACTAGATTTTTGTTATATGTCAGGTGTTCTCGTTCAACAGATTTCCAAGCTTCACTCTTCAGACGCATTCGGGGTCATGGCTTGACTACGTGTAAAATGGAACACGTAGTCAAGCCACCGCTAAAGCCGATAAACACAAATAGAAGTTGATTCAACGGAAATTCCTGACTTTAAATTGGGTTGTTTTTGTTTGTACCTAGTATAATATACCTAAACCACATCAAGCGATGGACTATCGCACCCATGATGAGGTGTATTGAGATAGTTCAGCAGTGAATGAAAAGCGATGCAATCGGGCACATCGAAGTCAAGCTGTCAGAGCTTAATCTCTCTTCAGAACTGTCCTATTAAGTGCATTCACTACTAAGTTTAATTAATTTTCATGAAGCCCATCGATCGCTCTATACCTTTATACTTTGATTTAGAAACAGCAATTAATGTAATCGATTGGCTAGTTTTTGTTAAAACAGGTAAGCATTTAAGCACCTTGCAGGTGGAAATCGTCCAGGGAGTCTGGACTGGAAGAACCTATGAAGATATCTCTGCGGCTACTTGCTGGTCTGAGCCTCATGTCAAAGCGATTGGGGCTGCCTTATGGGAACTGCTGTCTGAGATACTCAATGAAAGGGTGAGCAAGAAAAACTTTCGCTCTGTTATTGAGCGTCGCTACAAAGATTTGTCTTGTCTGAAGTCAGTTCAATTCTCTGCTTTGTTTGATGCTGTGACATCTGAATCGCTGCCTTTAGAATTTCCCGATGGGCCTGTCAAACTTACCTCAATTTTATATTGCGATCGCCCGCCGATTGAATCTTGCTGTTATGAAGCGATCGCTCAACCTGGATCGCTGCTGCGTATCCGCGCACCCAAGCAAATGGGTAAAACTTCTTTGCTCTACCGCATCTTGAACCGCGCACAACAACAAGAATATTCTACTATTTTGCTGAATCTGCAACTGGTAGACAGTGCCATTCTGCAAGACCTCGATCGCTTTCTGCAATGGTTTTGTGCCAGAGTTACCCATGCGCTGAAACTTCCTTTGCAGTTAGCTGAATATTGGGACGACATATTTGGCAGCAAAACCAGTTGTAAAGACTACTTTGAAAATTACCTGCTACCGCAATGTCAGCAACCACTAGTGTTGGCATTGGATGAAGTCGATACCCTATTTGCCTATCCAGCAACCGCCGACGGCTTTTTTTCCCTGCTGCGAGCCTGGTATGAAGATGCCAAGAACAGCGAACTGTGGCCAACCCTGCGGCTGATTCTGGTGCATTCTACGGAAGCCTATGTTCCTCTTCATATCAACCAATCACCGTTTAATGTCGGCATTCCTATTGAACTGCCAGAGTTTAACGCCGCGCAGGTGAAAACTTTAGCTGATTGGCATCAGATCAACTGGACAAACGCCGAGGTCGAACAACTAATGTTTCAGGTAGGAGGACACCCTTATCTAGTGCGGTTAGCACTTTATCATATCGTTCGCACGCGCATAAGCTTAGACGAACTGTTAGACTCAGCCCTTACCACCAGCAGCCCATTTTACCATCATTTGCAACGCCAGTTATCTACCTTGGAACAGCAACCCTCTTTAGTCACTGCCCTCAAAGCCATAATAAAAGCACAGGAGCCAGTTCGCCTCAACTCATTAGAACTCTTTCATTTAAATCGCATGGGGTTGATTGAGGTGCAGTCAGGGCAGGTGAAAATCCGGTGTGAATTATATCGTCGGTGCTTAGTTAATTGCGGTGATGGTGTCTAGTAGTTCGCCAAGCGAACTTGGCGGGGTAAGGGGGAAGGGGGAAGGGGGAAAGGGTTTAAATCCCTTACCCTTTTCCCTTTCCCCTTTCCCCAGCCCTCACCCAGCATTTTTGGGTTGGCAAACTACTAGTCAAGGAGGCGAGTAACTTAGTGTCCAGTCCATCTGTTTATCAATATCAAGCAGGTGGCAGCCTTCCTGTGACTGCGCCCAGCTATGTAAAACGACAAGCGGACGATCAGTTATTTCAGGCATTGCTCAAGGGAGAGTTTTGTTATGTCCTGAATGCGAGACAGATGGGGAAGTCTAGCCTGCGTGTCCGGATTATGGATCGCCTGCAAGCTGAAGGGATGCGAACGGGTACGATCGACATGACTACCATTGGTAGCCAACAAATGACATCCGAACAGTGGTATGCCTCAGTCTTACAAAGTATTGTCAGCAGTTTTCGACTGAAGGTAAATTTGCGAACCTGGTGGCGAGAGCGATCGCATCTCTCCCCTGTAAAACGCTTTGATGATTTTTTCACCGCAGTTTTACTGACTGAGATTCAGCAACCTGTAGTGATTTTTATCGATGAAATTGATAGTGTCCTGGGCTTAGACTTTCCCATTGATGACTTTTTTGCCTTGATTCGCGCCTGTTATAACAAGCGGGTGGAAGAACCGATTTACCAACGACTCACCTTTACGCTATTGGGTGTAGCCACGCCCAGCGATTTAATTGCAGACAAAAGCCGGACACCGTTTAATATCGGTCAGGCAATTGATTTACAAGGATTTCGCTTGTCTGAAGCCTTACCCTTGCTTCCCGGTTTGCAAGAAACAGTCAACCAACCGGAAATTATGCTGCGTCACATCATAGAGTGGACAAATGGACAACCCTTTTTAACCCAAAAGCTTTGCCAATTGGTGCTGAATGCTTGGCAGGATGGTACGATCGCCATTCCCGCCGGAGAGGAAGCAAGTTGGTTAGAAAACCTAGTGCGATCGCGCTTAATCGACTACTGGGAACTCCAAGATGAGCCAGAACATTTGCGAACTATCGCTCATCGCCTACTTTATGACGAACAGCGTGCAGGACGATTATTAGGATTGTACCAACAGATTTTAGATGTACGCAGTCTCCCTGTTCCTATCGATAATAGCCCCGAACAAACGGAGTTACTACTATCCGGCTTAGTCGTCAAAGAGCAAGGCTACTTGCGAGTTCGCAACCAGATATATGCAGAGGTATTTAACGCAGTCTGGGTTGAACAGCAATTAACAAATCTGCGTCCTTATGCAGTTAATTTAAAAGCATGGCTGAGTTCCGAAAGATTAGACGAATCGCGCCTGCTGAAAGGACAAGCTTTGAGAGATGCCGAGGTTTGGGCTGAGGGCAAACGGATTGGCGATCGCGATTATCAGTTTTTAGCTGCCTCCCATGCCTTAGAAAAACGGGAACAACAGCAAGCCCTAGAAGCCGCCCGTACCAGGGAAATCGAAGCCCGCTTAGTGCAAGAGAAAAAAACGGCTCGACTGCAACGATACTTCTTAGGAATAATCAGTTTGGCACTCATCGCGGTATTAGGCTTAGGATTAACGGCTTTCTGGCAATATCGCACTGCAAAAGTAAGTGAAATTCAAGCCCTCTCTCGGAGTTCTGAAGCTTTATTTGCCTCCGATCGACGCTTAGATGCTTTAATAGAAGCACTACGAGCAAAACAGCAATTGCGGCGGTTAAGCCACGTTAATGCTACCACGATCGCCCAAGTAGAAGAAGTTCTGCGGCAAGCAGTATATGGAGCAGTGGAATTTAACCGCTTGGTTGGACATCAGGAGTACGTGTACAGTGTGGTTTTTAGTCCAGATGGGCAACAAATTGCTACAGGTAGCCGCGACAAAACCATCAAACTTTGGGCGAGGGATGGCAGATTATTGAAGACTTTAAATACCAGTGATTGGGTTTTTGATGTGGTTTTCAGTCCTAACGGTCAATTCCTAGCTGCATCAACTCAAGCAGGAGAAGTGAAACTCTGGAGACGGGACGGACGGTTGCTTTGGACTTGGAAACAGCAACCGGATTTACACAAGCAGATTCTCTTATTCAAGCTCATCTTTAGCCCCGATGGTCAGTCAATTGCGGTGACAAGTGACGATCGCACCGTCAAACTTTTGGATCTGAACGGTCGCTTGGTTCGCAGCCTCAAAGGGCATCAGGATGCTATCTGGAGTCTGGATTGGAGCCAAGATGGACAGACAATAGACCTCTTGCAAAAAGAACTTTTGCAAGGGGTGGGAAAAGGGAAAAGGTTAAAGGGGAAAGGCAAAATAACAAACCTTTCCCCCTTTCCCCTTCCCCTTTTCCCGACTTCTGCAAGAAGTCTAATTGCTTCTGCTAGCGAAGATCGTACCGTCAAGCTTTGGAGTAGCAATGGCAGTTTAATCAAAACTTTAGTAGGGCATCAGGGAGCAGTCTATGTGGTGAAATGGAGCCAGGATGGTCAATTGCTAGCATCTGGAGATATGCAAGGAGCGATGAAACTCTGGCATCGAGACGGCCGCTTAATGCAGACTTTGGCGGCACATAGTACTGACATTTTTGGCATTAGCTTTAGTCCAGATGGACAACTGCTCGTTTCTGCAAGTGCCGATCAAACAGTGAAGGTGTGGCGACGGGATGGTACGTTTTTATTAACACTGAAACAGGGAGATGCTGCTTGGAGAGTGGCGTTTTCCCCGGATGGGAAGCAGCTTGCTTCTTCTGGCTCTAATAATTTAGTCAAACTTTGGCAATTGCAAAACCCAGTGCTAACCAGTCTTTTGGGACATCGGGCACAGGTTTTGCAGGTGGCGTTTAGCCCCGATAGCGATCGCGTTGCTTCAGCCAGTTGGGATCGGACAGTGAAACTGTGGACGCGGGACGGTCGCCTACTCACCACCTTTCGAGGACATAATGCGATCGCCAGTGGAGTTGCTTTTCATCCCGACGGTCAACGTCTGGCATCCAGCGATGGCAATGGCATTATTCACCTCTGGCAAGCCAATGGTAAGCAGTTAAAGACATTTTCGCTTCTTCAGCCAACTGGAACCATCGAGCCAAACCAAAACGGGCAGCCATCAGCTGAAGCTAGTACCGTTGACTTTAGTCCTGATGGTCAACTATTGGCAGCGAGCAACACAACACAAAATATAGCTCGGATTTGGAAGTTAGACGGTAGCCTAGTTACTACCCTAACCGGACATCAAAATAGTATCAGCCGCATCCGCTTTAGTCCAGATGGACGGCAGATTGCTACCAGCAGTTACGATGGCACTATTAAACTCTGGCATTTGGATGGCAGTTTGATTCGCACTTTTACAGGGCATAAAGCGGAAGTACAGGATCTCGCTTTTAGCCCAGATGGTAAGCTAATTGTATCAGGGAGTCACGATCGCACCGTTAAACTCTGGACAGTGGAGGGTAAACTACTTCGCACCTTTAGCGGCCATAGCAGCAAAGTCTACGCGGTTGCTTTCAGTCCCGATGGTAAAACCATAGCATCCGGGAGCCGCGATCGTACTATCAAGCTCTGGAAATCAGATGGCACCTTGTTGGCAACCCTCAAAGCCCATCAAGACGTTATTTTTGGGTTAGCCTTTAGCCAAGATGGGCGGTGGCTAACATCTGGTAGTTGGGATAAGAGTGCGATTATCTGGAATTTGCAACAAGCAATTGATATCAATCGAGTAGAACAGATTGGTTGCGATTGGGTACGAGATTATCTACGAACCAATCCAGAGGCAAAACAAGATGCGGCTTTGTGTAAAAGGTAAATTTTACGTTTTTTGGATAGCACCCATCTGTGCCGAAACAGGAACTATGCCATTTGTTGGGTCGTGGAAATTTCCCAAACCACGAAAGTGATATCTTCAGCAAAAAATAATAATTTGTAATATTTTTTAACTGGGTTGCTGCTGCCTTTAGCGGCGATTCAGATGCTTGTGTCAAGAATCTAATGCTATCAGACAACTCTGGGAATTCGATCCTCAATTCTTGAGTTAAGCAGATAGCGATCGCCGATGCACTTTTGTCAATGAGATCCCCCTCTAAAATAGGCAGATTAATACTAAATCATACTTTTTAGTTGCCAGCCGTCGAAAAAGTAGGCAACAAAATGAGAAATATCATACTTACAAATCAAGTATTAATACTTTTTGCTATAGATTAGTCTGGCGTTTTTCTATATATTTAGTAGAACTTACGTAATTCTCCTGATAGATCCATGCCAAACATATACTAACCATCTAACTGCTGGTTTTCAATCGTTGCCTTTGTTAACAATGCCCTGCTGCCCCTGCCAAAAAAGCTGTGTGTTTGCTCAACTCAACAGGCTATGAACTTAACTAGATTAGCCTGGGATTTTTAGACTAAAGCAATCTTTCAGTACTAGCAAATAATTCCCTAAAAATTATTAAACATACAAGATTACTTAGTCATCTTTCTTAAGAATTATTTCTGAAGAAATGAGGGTTCTTATCGATAAACCTTAGTACCAGTCAATAAAAGCTTTCACGCTCATTAATATAGTCAAGCCTAATACATCAGTGTCAATGCCAAGAGACACAGCTATAGATAGTCGTGCATCCTCTTGGCTAATTTTAGCTTGCTGAGGAAAAATCACTATGTCTTCTATATCTGTTAAACTCGCTACAGTATTTGACCTTTTAGCTGATTTTGCTAACTCGAAAGATTTCTGGCACAGCTTTAATACCATTTTTGGCAGCCAATACAATTTCGCCCTTGTCGAAAATTTAAGGAGCAGATGGCAAAACCGCGACTTTAGCCAACTACCGCCCATCGAAGTCTTGAACAGTGGCATGGACGGAATCGCTGGAGCCTATGCCAGTTCTAACAATACCATTTATCTATCCCAATCCTTTTTAGACACGGCCTCCTCGTCTCAAATTGTGGCTGTGCTTCTAGAAGAAATTGGCCACAGCATTGACGCTCAAATTAACACCAAAGACAGCAAAGGGGATGAAGGCGAATTATTTTCCGATCTAGTGCGCGGTGTCTCCCTGACTTGGGAGCAAATTCAAGCCGTTCAAACTCAGAATGACTCTGCCACAATTACTGTACAAGGTCAGCCTATATCCGTGGAGACTGCTGTTTCGCTTGGTGTTGGCATCCGTAACTTTGTGGCGCAAACAGGCAGTGCTAATCCCCTTGGTACGGTTGATGTAGGCGACTTTAGTAAACCCATCTTCGCCGATATCAATGGTGATGGTCGCTTGGATGTAATTGTCGGCAAGAGTAACGGGACGATCGCCTCATACCAAAACTATCCAAGTGGTACTGGGTTTGCCTATGCCGAACAAGGAGCTACTAGCAGAAATATAACTACATTTGTCCCAGTCCAAAACACAGGCTTAACCTTTCCTCTAGTTGTCACTGTAAATGCTAATCCGTTTAATGGTATCGATGTGGGAGATTTGAGCAGTCCCGCCCTAGTCGATATTGACGGAGATAGCGACCTAGACTTGATTGCAGGTTCGGCAGATGGCACACTCAAATACTACAAAAATACAGGCTCTGCCACCAGCCCGATCTATACAGCCCAAACCGGAACAGCTAACCCCTTTAACAGTATTGATGTCGGTCTTTTAAGCAGTCCTGCATTCGCCGACCTCGATGGCGATGGCGATCGAGACTTAGTTGTGGGCGACTGGGAAGGCAACCTCAAATACTACAAAAATACAGGCAGTATCACCAGCCCCAGTTATGTTGTCCAAACCGGAACAGCCAACCCTTTCAATAGTGCGGCTGTGGGTGCAACGGCTGTTCCCACGTTATTTGATGTAGATAGCGATGGCGACTTCGATTTACTTGTAGGAGAAAGGAATGGCAGTTTTACTTTCTACAGAAATACAGGGAGTCCCACAAATCCCGTCTTTACGCGCCAAAGCGATAGTCTTTTCTATGGAATTAATGGCGGAACTTATATCAGCCCAACTTTAGTAGACTTAAATAGAGACGGTGTTGTAGATGCGATCGCCGGAAGCAGTGATGGCACTCTCAAGTATTTTGCGAATGTTCCCGTTGTTCCAACTGCCGACCAAACCGTTAGCTTCAATGGAACGGAACTCAATATTGCTTTAAATAAAAGCCCTCAAGCAACAACACCCACTACCGTTAGCCCTTCCCCGGAAATAGTTCTAGACTCTACAGGTAATCTACGTGGCCCTAACACGAATACTAACACTATCTCTATCACTAATCTTATACCGATCGATTTGAATGACGTGAAGTTAGTGGTCACTACCGATACCACTATTAACAATGACGATGCTATTAATGACGATGCGATTGTTAATGATGATAACTTTGGTATTCGGATTTTTTCACTGGGAAGTATTTCTAACTCATCAAATCTTATTTATAAGCAGGGTAACTCTAATCAAGGTTACACCGACGAATATGGATCCTTTAAACTTCTGGCAAATCAAGCAAAAAACTTAGCTTCGTCTAATGATTTGACCACAGTCCGTTCTACCTTTTTCGGTTTATTATTGCAGGCTGTTAACAAACCTGAAGCAGAACAAACTGATACAGAAAAAGGTGCATTATCTTTCCTGGCAAAACTAATCCGGTTCAATCGCATTCAAGAGAAGAACCTAGCTCTAAATCGATATAACTATTGGGAGCAAAACCCTGATTATCAAACCCCCCAAGGTTTTGGCTTTGCGAACTATTATAACCCCCCACGTTCAAATACAGGCTCTATTTTTAGCCTGCCCTACCCCCCTGATGTTCGTCGGGATGCCAAAGCAGATTATTACCGAGATTTGTTGATTACTCCTGCGGGTCAAGTTGCTTCAGAAACGACAACTAAAGGTCTTGCCCGCTACCAACAAAATTTATTTGATGCTTCCACAGCCTTTCAAACTTTACGAATATCCGGGGCGAACACCAACCAAGTGGCTCAAATAATCGCAGGGGCTGGGCTGGCAACTGGTACACTTACGGTAGGACTAGCATCTGGTGTAACGAGCGCGATATTGGCAACAACAGTGGTTTCCACTACAAGTGTTCTTGGGTCTCTCCCTGGCGCTGTAGGTGCTATTGTTTATGCAGGTTCAATAAGTATTGGTACTGGGACAAGTACTCTAGCATTAGCAGGGGTTGGGATCGCTCAAGCTTTTAGTGCAATTGCGATCAGTGCTGGGCCTATTTTGGCTGTGGTTGGCGCAGCAGCGGTGGGGGCAGGCTATGGCGTGCTACTTTTTGGTTCCAAAGAGTTTGGTGTAGAAGGAACAGCCAATGTCAAGAATAATTTAACGAATGAATTGAATGCAGCCCGAAATTCCTCGCCACCAAACCTAAAAACCCTCCTCCAAAGCCAAGAGGGAGGGAATGAAATATATACCGCGTTCCTCCAAGCAACGCTGCAAAAGTCAGGAACTTATTTAGATAGTGCGAACAATACCTATCAAGGAACCACTGGCAATGACCAAGTTTATGGCTTAGGTGGAAACGATACCCTCAACGGCAATGACGGAGACGATTTCCTCGATGGCGGTCAGGGTAACAACAGCCTCTTTGGGGGAGCAGGGAACGATGTTTTAGATGCAGGAGATGGCAACGATCTTCTTGACGGGGGGGATGGCAACGATCTGATTCAAGGCTGGAAAGGCAATGATACCCTAAGAGGTGGGAATGGGGATGATATCCTTGATGGCGAGGAAGGCGATGACAGTCTCACGGGCGGTTCAGGAAACGATGTTCTCAAAGGGGGAGCCGGAAATGATACGGCTACCTATAGCGGTAATTACACAGATTATAGAATCCGTAAGTTATTAAGCGGACTAATTGAGATTAAGGATACTGTTACGAGTAACGGTGATGATGGCACAGATACTATCCAAGGAATTGAAAGGCTACAGTTTGCCAACGGTGCCTATCAGGTGAAAAACCTGGGCTTCCCCACCTTTGCCTTACTGAGTGATAACTTTACAGCCACGAGCAATCCTAATACCAGCAATCTCAATTACAACCTAGCGGTGCGACAAACTGGCCCCCAAGAAACAAAAAACTGGGTTGGCAGGGTTAACGCCCAGGTTGGAAACACTGGTACTGCTGCTATTGATTCAGGTAATTATCTACTGGTGGCTGACGGTGGGAATGCTGCCCTAGACTATAACTTGAATGGTACAGCGTCTCGCGGTGGGCTAAGAATCAGCTTTGATATGGCTCCGAATGCCACGGGTGCAGATTCAGCTGTTTGGGGCAGTTTTAGCTTGGGGTTATCTGCGGCTAACAAAACTGCCTACATTACGGACAATGTACCCCACTTTGGCATTCTCTTCCGTGGGAATGGCGGGATTCAAGCCTTTGATGGCAACGTCGATATCACCAGCGCCAATCTTGTAGCAAATACTACTAATAAATGGGGTAGCAGTGGCAATGATGCAACTCTGCAAGCGTTTAATGTCGTACTCACAGACCCGACTGACAATAATCCTTTCGATGGTGTTAGTCAAACCAATGTCGATGTCTATGCCAATGGCTCTCTTGTCTACAGCTATGTGAAGGGCAATGGGGGCTATCGGGACAACTATATCAATTTTGGGAGTAACAGTCGCACAGGGATCGATAACCTGGCGATTGAAAACCTCAATCTCAGTAATACGGCTGTCAATCTTTTATCTGACAGTTTTACAACGATCGCCAACCCCAATACTTCTAACTTGAATTATGAGCTAGCTACGCGACAAACAGGCACATTGAAAACCACAAACTGGGTTAGCACCATTAATGCACAACTCGGTAACACAGCAGTGGGGATTGATTCAGGGAAGTTTCTTCTCGTCGCCGATCGCGGAACGGCTGCTCTCGATCGCAATTTCAATGGCGCAATCTCCAAGGGGGGATTAAAAATCAATTTTAGTCTAGCCCCGAATCCCACAAATAATGCAGATCGAAGTGTTTGGGGTAGTTTCAGTCTCGGTCTATCGGCTACCAATAAGAATGCGATCGTCAATGCAAATGTGTCGCACTTTGGCATTCTCTTCCGTGGTAATGGGGGGATTCAAGCTTTTGATGGCAGCACCGACATCACCAGCGCCAATCTCGTCACTAACCCCAACAACCAATGGGGAGGCACAGGTAACGACGCAACATTGTACCCCTTCTCGGTAGTACTCGCTGACCCCACAGATAATAATCCTTTCAATGGTGTTGGTCAAACAAAAATCGATGTTTATGCTTCCGGCTCGCTAATCTATAGTTATATCAAAGGAAATGGCGGTTATAGCGATAACTACCTGAATTTCGGGAGTATCTGGCGTTCAGGGGTAGATAATCTCAGCATTCAACAACTAAACCTCGGCACAGGTACCATTAACTTTGCTGAAAATAGCACGGGAACAGTTTTTACTGCTGCGGCGAGAGATCCAGAGGGGTCTGCCATTACCTATAGCCTTGCTCCTGGGTTTGATAGTGACTTATTTAACATCAATAGCACTACGGGAGCTGTTACCTTTAAAAATGCTCCTAACTATGAAGCGCCTCAAGACCTCGATCGAGATAACGTTTACGACCTGATCGTTACCGCCAGCGATGGCGTATTGCAAACGGATAAAACCTATAGTGTTAGCGTTACCAATGTTAATAATGAAGCACCGAAGGACATCTCTTTAAGTTCGACGGCGATCGTGGAAAAATCTCCAGTTGGCACATTAGTGGGAACCTTAAGCAGCACTGACGAAGATCTGGGCGATACCTTCACCTATGCCCTTGTCAGTGGTACAGGCTCAAGCCATAATGCAGCTTTTACTATCAGTGGCAATCAACTTAAAATCAACACCTCCGCCACCAACGCGATCGCAAAACCCAGCTACAGCATTCGCGTCCAAACTACCGATAAAAATGGCTTAAGCTATCAAAAAGCCCTCACCATTAACGTTACCGACTTAAATGAAACCCCCACCAATATTTTCCTGAATACGAGTGCCATTAATGAAAATATTCCTGCCGGTGGGATTATTGGCACTTTAAACACTACCGACCCCGATATCAACAATACTTTTACTTACTCCCTTGTTGGTGGCACTGGTGCAACTGATAATTCCTTGTTTACAATTAGTGGCAATCAACTGAGATTCAACGCTTCTGCCAATTTTGAAGCTAAATCAAGTTACAGCATTCGGGTCAAAACCATCGACCAAGGTGGATTGTCTTTGGAAAAAGCTTTAACTTTGAACGTTGCTAACCGTAACGAAGCCCCTACCTTTGCCTTACTCACCGATAACTTCTTAACCGCGGGCAATCCCTCCATCAATGGCCTTAACTCCGATCTCAACTACAATCTTACCGGTCGTAGAGGAGGTTCTTTGTCCGCTGTTAAATGGGTTGGCTCTGGGAATGCTCAAGTTGGTAATTCCACCGCCGGGATAGATTCTGGTAACTATTTGCTGACTGCTTATGGCGGAACGGCTGCCCTAAATTACAACTTCAACGGACTTGCTTCCCAAGGCGGGCTAAAAATTAACTTCAATTTAGCACCAAACTCGACAAACTTACTCGACCAAACCCGATGGGCTAGTTTGAATCTGGGGTTATCCTCTGCCGATAAAAATAAGCTTATCTACAATAGCGCTCCCCATTTTGGGATTATCTTCAGTGGAGATGGTCGCATTCAAGCTTTTGATGGTACACGAGATGTAACTGGTTCCTATAGCAAATGGGGCACAACTGGCAATGGTGCAACACTTTATCCCTTTACCCTGATTGCTACTGACCCCACGGATGGAAATCCCTTTAATGGGGTGGGACAAACCAATCTTTATGTTTATGCCGATACAACCCTCATCTACAAATATGTCAAAGGTGGCGGAGGATACACCAATAACTATCTCAACTTCGGCAGTAATGGAATTTCGGCAGTTGACGATCTCAAAATTGAGAAATTGGGGTTAGTGACCTTTGCCGAAAAAGGTACAGGTACAGTTTATATCGCTACAGCTACAGACCCAGATGCCGGAACGACTCTCAGCTATAGCTTGTCGGGAACAGATAGCAATCTGTTTAATATCAACAGTGCTACTGGGGCTGTGACGTTTAAAACACCACCCAACTATAATACCCCTGCGGATAATGGCGGCAATAACATTTATGACCTGATTGTGACTGCCTTTGATGGCGACTTAAGCGCCTCTCAAACAGTCACAGTTCTCGTCACAGAAACCAACGAAGCACCAACTAATTTAGCCTTCAGCGCCCTCAGCGTTAACGAAAAAGTTCCTGCCAACACAATTGTCGGTACATTCTCCACCACCGACCCAGATCCAGGCAATCCCTTTACCTATACCTTAGTTGCAGGAACGGGTGCAGAAGATAACAGTGCCTTTACCATTGTTGGCAATCAACTACAAATTAATACATCTCCGAACCTGGCAACCAAATCGAGTTACAATATTCGAGTCAGGACAACAGACCAAGGCGGCTTATTTTTTGAGAAAGCCTTGACTATTGGGGTGAATGAAATCAACGAAGCCCCCACAGATATTGCTCTGGGTACGACGCTAATCAATGAAACTATTGCGGCGAATACTGCGATCGCCACTTTCAGCAGTACCGATCCTGATGCCAACAATACGTTTACTTATAGCCTAGTTGAGGGTGCTGGCTCAACGGATAATGGGCTATTTAGCATTAATGGCAACCAGTTGCAAATCAAGAATTCTCCCAGTCTTGATAATAAGTTAAATTACAGCATTAGGGTGCAAACAAAAGATGGAGGGGGACTAACCTTTGAAAAAATCCTCTCAATTAACGTCAATAAAACGCCCACCGACATCGCCCTCAGTGCGACAACAGTCGATGAGAATGTGGCAGCCAATACTACAATTGGGCAATTCACCAGCAGCGATCCTAATCTCAACAATTCCTTTGTTTACAGCTTGGTAGCTGGTACGGGTGATGCGGATAATGCGGTGTTTGCGATCGCCAATGGCAACCAACTGCAAATCAAAACCTCCCCCAACTTTGAAGCCAAATCCAGCTACAATATCCGCGTCAAAACCACAGATGATGGTGGATTGTCTTACGAAAAAGCCCTCACCATTGGCGTGAATAACCTCAACGAAGCCCCCACTGCTACGGGAGAAATCGTTTCCACTAGTAAAAGTACTGTTGATAATGTCACCAGTATTATCGTTGAATTAGCTGATAATATTGCCGATCCCGATGATATTGTACTCAGTAGTGCAGCGTTAAGTGTCGCAGAAACTAGCAGTATCGCCAGTGTTGAACCCGAAGTCAGTGGAATCAACGGTGCAGTACTGAATGTGACAAAAACAACTAATGGGAAGATTGCCAGTATTGAACAGGATGGTCGTCTAATTGTCTTTACCCCCACCACTGGCTTTTCTGGCACAGCTTCCTTTAGTTACACCGTTACGGATGCAGGCGGACTGACTTCCAACGAAGCCACGTTCAGCGTGGAAGTCGGAGATATCATCATCACTGGCAATCAAGATCGGAATATTCAGGGTACTAAGGGCGATGATTATATTTCCACAGGCAACGGTAAAGATACGATTTGGGGCAAAGACGGCAACGATACGCTGCTGGGCAACAATGGCGCAGATACACTGTATGGCGACGCAGGCAATGACTTGCTCAATGGTGGTAATGGCCCAGACTTACTTACGGGTGGTGCAGGACGCGACAAGTTTGTTTTGACTGGCAATACTGGCGGTGACACCATTACCGACTTTACTGATGGGGTGGATTGGTTGGCTTTGTCTGGAGGCTTAACCTTTGGACAACTCAGCATTACTGCTAATAACAACAACACACTGATTAAGCTTGGCGGCGAGACTTTGGCAACGCTGACTGGTGTTAATTCCAACCTGATTAATGCGGCTGACTTTATCGCCATTTAGGAGATAGTGGAATGGCACTAAGAAAAGCTCTAAGCTATGCGGAGTAGGAGCTACAGTTATGTTCGCGCTTCGCGTTGCCGTTCGTGAAGCGTCTCGTAGAGAAGGCAGACGCTCGCAAGCTCGCTAACGCTATGCTATCGCCGGAAGCCGGCGCTCATACTTTTCGCTGCGCCTGTGCGGTACCCTGCGGGAAGCCGCTCCGCGTCTACGATTTTTCAGAACTTGTGGTGAAGTTTAGCAGCAAAATCTTCTTAACCCGAACTGAGGTTATTTAAGAAATTTCTGCTCTTGAGCGCGATCCCAGTGTTATCTGGAGGTCACGTTCAAGAGGAGAAACGAACGGCCGTTTCGGTGATTGGGGACACTGCTGGAGTGTAGAGAATTCAATCGTCATGAATTTGAAGAGTTTCGCCGTTGGCACGAGTAATACTCAGAGCTTTGAACTCATTGTCGTCATAGTTGCCAACGACGGTGACTTTTTCTCCTACAGAGAGGTTAATGGGTTGTCCTAACTGAGGTTCTGCCTCAATGATGATTTGTCCCTTACCATCGTTGAGAATGAACTCGTCATCTAAAAGCTTAGTAACTTCGCCGGAAATACTGGTAACACGAGCGTTTAGCAAATTCTCAATTTGGTTTGGCGCTTTCTGCGCTCCCACCTCAAAAGGTATGAGCAACGCAAACAAACCCGTTAGGACGATACTGGGTATAGGATTGAAATTCATTGGTTAAATCCTCCAATCTGACGTGTAATTGACGCTTATTTTCAGATTCTCAGATAAAAGTAACAAGAAGGTAACAGCTCGATCCCCAGCCAGGGTCTTCTTTGACTACGAATGAAAATATTTACTAGCCCACTCGGTATTAATTGTTCCTTATGGTCAGGATTTAGGCGTGAATGGTAGTTTGATTTGAAATGTAGAGCCTTTACCCAAACGGCTGATTGCTAAAATTTGTCCTCCATGTACCTGGACAATCTGTTGTGCTAGAGCTAATCCTAACCCAAAACCTCCTGTATGGCGCGAGCGCACACTATCTACCCGATAAAACCGCTCAAAGATATGGGGTAAATCTGCCTCTGGAATCCCAATACCGCTATCCTGGACTTCAATTACCACCCAACGAGACGCAAGGAAAACTCGTAAGCTAACTCTACCTCCAGACGGCGTGTAGTGGCAGGCATTACTGAGAAGATTTTTTACTGCTTGCCCCATTAAATCTGGATTGATTCTCAACATTACCAATTGTTCGGGAAATTCGCTGGTTAATTCTAAGTTTTTTGCCTTTGCTGAATGGGTGTATTCCTCTACTAATGTTTCGAGCCAGCTAACCAAATTGATGAGGTTAAGTGCCTCTGGTTTTAACTGTCCTTCATTTCGAGCTAAGAATAATAAATCACTAATCAACATTCCCATTGATTGGGCAATCTGGTCGATATTATCTAGAGAACTTTGCTGTTGACTAAGGTCAATTGGTTCGAGCAAACCAAACTGAGCGTGATTCCGAATTGCTTGAAGCGGTGTCCGTAGTTCGTGGGAGGCATCAGCAGTGAAGCGCTGTAATTGCTCGTAGGATTGGCGAATTGGCTGCATGGCCATTCCACCAAGAAACCAACCCGTCAAACCAATTACGCTTAAAGCAATGGGCACACCTACTATTAAAAACAGTCTCAATGACCATAAAGTTTCTTCAACAGGCGCTAAAGAAGCTGCTATTTCCAGATAGCCGATTAATTGTTTATCCTGAAAAACCGGAACTGTTAATTGACGTAGCAGTTCATTGTAACGAACACTGGTGGAAGCGCGATCGCCTAACTGAATTGTTTGAAACCCTAGTTGATTTTTTAACTGCTCTGATGGAGTGACACCAAAAAACTCTAGTAGTTGCTTTTTGGGAGTGTACCAACGGGCATAAATAATTCTATTGTCAAAGGGCAAAGCTTCACCACCTAAGATGGGGACATCTTCGAGACTAATGCGTTGCTGTTGTTGGTAACGTCCATCTTCAACACCCGCCGCCATCAGCTGCGTTGTATTGTAAAGTTCTTGGTCAAATGCCCGCAATTGCTCTTTGGCTTCTAAAAAGTAAAGTATGGTTGCAAAGATTACCAGAATACTTCCCATTGAGAGCGTAAACCAGCGAGCTAGGTTACGCCGGCTGCGGCTGAACATGGGAGGAATGAGCGATCTATTCAGGGGCAACTAATCGATATCCTATACCGTACACGGTTTCAAGCCAATCTTCTGCTTTTACCATCTGTAAGCGCTGCCGTAGTCGATGCACTAACATCGTTATTGCTTTACTATCTGGCTGTAAATTCCACTCCCAAAGTGCTTGTTCGATTTGGGCGTGAGTGAGTACTTGCTGAGGATGTCGCAGAAAGTATTCCAACAATTGAAACTCTCGACTTGATAACTGGACTGTAACTTCCTGGCGTTGTAACGTTAGAGTGTTGAGATGAAGTTGTAAGTCGGCTAACTCTAGCGTGTCACCTTGCCAGAGTGGCGCTCTGCGTCCCAATGCTCGTACTCGTGCCAATAGTTCGAGCAAACTAAAGGGTTTAACTAGGTAGTCATCTGCACCAACATCCAAAGCAGACACTTTATCCAAAATTGCATCCTTAGCAGTGAGAATCAGTACTGGAGCCGCTTTGCCTGCTTGACGATACTTTTGACACAGACTTACACCACTGACCTTGGGCAACATCCAATCTAAAATTAACAGGTCGTAGTCTCTCTCTTGCATTAACCACTGGGCTGTTTCACCATCTTCAGCACCATCTACAACATGTCCGACTTTCGAGAGCGCACCCTGTAGTGGTTGTAACTGAGTAATATCATCCTCTACAAGCAAGATTCTCATTCATTATGTGGTTATACTTTCTATTTTCCTATAATAAATTCATAATCAACCTTTTTCTCTACCCTGTTATGTCAAACTGAGATAAACCAATCGCTGACAGCCTTGTGAAGCTTTATTTTGTGAGTTTTGGCTATAAATTTTAGTTTCTGTTATTCAGGAGGCAGAAGGCAGGAAGAACCCACCTTTAAAAAAGTGGGATTGCAATAAGGACGTTTTATTCTTTGCTGCAAGCAGTCTCAGTATAATTATTGTTTTTTACTAGGCTTTAGACCCAGAACTAAAGTCTTAATTGATACTCATAACCTCCTGCCCCCTGCCTCCTAACTCCTGCCTTCTTGTAAATAAAGGCTCAAAGCTTTATCCAATCAAAGGTTGAGAATTTTGCTTCAATTATTGTTTACTGAAAGTGACAAAACAGGGTTATGGCTCGACCTCGTTGGCTGCAATTTCTAATTAACTTAGGACTAGAGTTTTGGCTGCCAATACCCTTAATCGGACTGTTTTTTTGGTTAAGTACGGGTTTGCTGACACATCAAGTCTTAAGCTACACCTATGACACAACCGCCCAAATCCACGCCGACTCAAAACATCACATTCAGTTTTCTGTTTCACTCGCTGTCATGTCTATTGAAGCGGTAATTCAACGTCAAGAAAAGTTGACTGAAGTCAAAGTTTACACTGCTGATTCGGTATTAAAGCAGATGGAATTTGAGTTCCCTGTAACTGAATTTGCTCAAGTTGATGCCGCAAGCGCTCAAGCTTTAGGATTACCGATAACAGCAATTAAGGAATTAATACGTTATCGCATTGAAAACTAATACCAAATCGTACCTCTAGCTTTAACTCATTCTAGGATTCAAAAAACAAAATACAGTAATTAGATAAGTTTACCGTATATTAGTACACAATTTGAGAGTTGAGTGCTAATCAATTTGTTTAAGCTTTTTTACCAATCTACTGCTTTAAGGCGATCGGTCTCACTATTAAAAGCTTTATGAAGCATACTATTTCTGCTACTGTTGCTCAATTTCCAGTCTCTGTTGATATAGCCGTAGTCACGTAAGTTAGGACGTAAACTATAAGAATTGGTATTGTATAGCCGTAGCCATGTTAGTTAGGACGCTGCTTGCTTGAGAACAATTTCCATTGCATCACGTAAACTATCAGATTTAGATAATAGCTTGCGTACCCTGGTTTTCAAAGTTGCCCAACATTTTTCAATCCGATTGAGGTCGGGTGAATAAGGCGGTAGATAAATTAACTGACATCCTGCCGCTTCAATTAATTGAGCAATCCGACCGCCACGATGAAACGTTGCATTATCTACAATTACCCACTCACCTGGATGCAACACTGGAATCAAACAAGTTTCTAACCAGGTCTCAAATACGGTACGGTTACAAGCCCCCTCGACGGCAAGTTACTTCTTAAAGCTTATGATGCTGGTAATTCAAACAATACGATTGATTATTTACGTTATTTATTAGACTCTTCTCCCAACCAAAGATTACTTCTTCTTTGGGATGGGGCTTCTTATCATCGTTCACATCTGGCTATTGCTTTAAAAACCACAGGGGCTACCCAAAGACGACGCATTTTGCAAAGCTAGGGCATGTTTTAAAACCTGTTTGAAGCCATACCTTCGCCGTAAACGGTTGACCATGTTGGAAAATCACCTGGTAATGCTCGCCATGTACATCCCTGGCATAACACGTAGAGGATGGCATTAACGATAGTAAATAAAGCTACGGTACGTTTTCGATCGCCTGGTTTTGTGCTTAAGCCCTGATGGTGAAAGTTACCAACACTTGGGAACCATAAGCTTGACAACCCTTGTTGAGCTTATGGAGACAACAAATGCAGCAAACTACGATAAAGCGGCAATTCCTACCCAAGTTAGATCGTCCATTTATCATAGCTGCACTAATTATTCCAATTGTTCACCTCGGACTTGGATATATAGGTTTATCCATGACATTCGTTGGTGGTGCGTCAGCAATTTGGCCTTCGTTTGGGGTGTTCTTAGCAGGAATGTTATTAGTAGGCTATCGAGTCTGGCCTATCTTATTTTTGAGCGATTTTGCTGTTAGTTATATTCTTTTTTTTAAAAACAATCTTGTACTCAGTAGTATTATTCCTGCTATTAATTTAATTACTCCTTTTGTTGCAACTTTTTTGATTCATAAGTTTATCAAGCGGCACAATTTCTTAGAGCGATCGCAAGATATTTTTAAATTTATAGTTTTAACTATACCTAGTCCCCTCATCAGTTCCATACTAGCGGCACTAACACTTTGTATCAGTGGTATTGCACCTTGGGCAGTATTTAGCAATGTTTGTCAAACTTGGCTGACATCAGACAGCACAGGCATTTTAGTTATTACACCTTTAATACTGGCATGGTTGCAAAAGTCGCCATCGCCAAGAAGCTTTCATCGGCGACAAATTCTCGAACTTATATTTGTCTTACTGTCAATAATGGGGATTGTTCGGGTTGCCTTTTCAGGAGGATACCCAATTGAATATACGATCGTTCCGCCGTTAATTTGGGCTGCATTTCGATTTGAAGCGCGGATATCGACTTTAGCTGTACTCATTGTGTCAGCGATCGCAGTTTTTGGGACTGTTAATGGCTTCGGTTCGTTTGCCAAACAACTATCACCCAATGAATCGCTCATTTTGCTGCAATCATTCATTTGTGTGATTGCTATTACTACCTTTGTGATTTCTGCCGTCACTCATGAAAACCAGAGATCGGCCGCGATCCTCCGACAAGCCAATGATGAACTAGAGCGGCGAGTTGAAGAACGAACGGCCCAACTCAAAGAAGCAAAAACTGTTGCTGAAGTTGCTAATCAAGCCAAAAGTGAATTTCTCGCCAACATGAGCCATGAACTACGCACGCCACTAAATGGCATACTAGGCTATACTCAAATCCTGCAAAGGACTGAACCCTTAACAGACAAAGGACAAAAAGGAATTGAAATCATCCATCAATGCGGCTTTCATTTATTAACTCTAATTAACGACGTGCTGGATTTGTCTAAAATTGAAGCCCGCAAAATGGAGTTGCATCCAATCGATTTCCATTTGCCTTCATTTTTAGAAGGAGTCGTCGAAATCTGCCGTATTAAAGCCGATCAAAAAGTCATTGCTTTCAATTATCAGCCTGACACTCAACTCCCTGTTGGTATCCATGCTGATGAAAAAAGACTGCGGCAAGTTCTGATTAATCTTTTAGGAAATGCTATCAAGTTTACAGATAAAGGAGGAGTAACTTTAAAAGTAGATGTCATTAGCCAAGAAACACAACTAATAACTAATTATAAAATTCGTTTTCAAGTGAAAGATACAGGGGTTGGGATGACATCGGCGCAATTGCAGAAAATCTTCCTGCCCTTTGAACAAGTAGGAGATATAAAAAGACAATACCAAGGAAGTGGATTAGGATTAGCTATTAGTCAAAAAATCGTCAATCTTATGGGCAGCAATTTAGAAGTTGAAAGTCAACCCGATCGGGGAAGTATTTTCCACTTTGAAGTGGAGTTACCAGAAGCAAAACAATGGGCTGCAAATTCTAGGGTGATGCACCAAGGAGCTATCACAGGCTATCAGGGCGAACAACGTACTATTTTAGTAGTAGATGACAAGTGGGAAAACCGTTCGGTAATTCTTAATTTATTAGAACCGATAGGATTTAAGTTAATCGAAGCTAGTAATGGACAAGAAGCGATCGATCAAGCTATTGCATCTCAACCTAATTTGATTATCACTGATTTAATTATGCCTGTAATGGATGGTTTTGAACTGATTCGGCAAATTAAGCAATCCGATGGGTTCAAAAATGTAGCCATTATTGCTTCTTCTGCAAGTGTATTTGAAAACGACCAAAATCAAAGTTTAGATGTCGGCGCAGTTGCTTTCTTATCTAAGCCTGTTGTCGCTGAAAGTTTACTAGAATTACTGCGATTACATCTAAATTTAGTATGGATTTATGCACCAAAATCAGAAATTGTTGCAAATCAGAATCAAACTAATTTGCAATCGGATTCTCAAAATATTTCTTTACCTTCCATTGAAATCTTGACTTGCTTGTATGAGTTGGCGAAAGAAGGCAATCTCGATGAAATATTGCAGGAAGTAAATGATTTGAAAAACCATCATTCTATTTATTCTGATTTTGCTCGAAAAGTAATTCAATTTGCCGAAAATTACCAAATCAAGAAATTGCGAGATGCATTAAAACAGTGGATGAATCAAGCCAAATAATTTGTTGATATTCCATATTAAACAGTGATTTTATCTTTTATATAAAAAACTATATTTAGACCGATGAAAAACTTTGATTTTGTTTTAATTGTTGATGATAATCCCACTAATTTGTCAGTACTATCACAAGCGCTAAAAAGTGCAGGGTTTACAGTTCGAGTTGCCGAAGATGGAGAGACTGCGATTGAAATGGTACAGCATAAACAACCTGCTCTAATTTTGTTAGATGTGCAAATGTCTGGAATAGATGGGTTTGAGACTTGCCAGAAACTCAAAGCTGACCCATTAACGCAAAACATCCCCATTATTTTTATGACTGCGTTAGCGGATACTGAAAATAAGGTGAAAGGATTTTCATTAGGAGCCGTTGATTACATTCCCAAACCTTTTGAACAAGCAGAAGTTATTGCCAGAGTGCGAATGCATTTACAACTCAAGCAATTGACCGACAATCTTGAACAAAGAGTGACAGATAGAACAGCAGCTTTAGAACAGGCACAAGTGCAGCTGGTACAACAAGAAAAGCTGTCTATGCTTGGTCAATTGGTAACAGGTGTAGCACATGAAATGAATAATCCTATTAGCTGCATTATTAGCAATATTCATCCGGCGCAAGAGTATATTGCCGACCTCACCGAAATCTTGCAATTATGTCAGCAAAATTATTCCCAATTACCGCCTGTAATTCAAGATGCGATCGCACAAACAGATCTAGAGTTTATCTTAGAAGATTTACCAAAGCTCCTCAACTCGATGCAGGTTAGCACACAACGAATTAAACATATATCCGTATCGCTGCGAAACTTTGCCCGTACTGACACTTTCGGAAAAGTTAAGTTTGATGTCCATGAAGGACTTAACGATACATTGTTAATTTTGCGACATCGCCTGAAAGGAGTTGGACAGCGACCGGAAATTCAAATCATCAAAAAATACGCTTCCTTACCTTTAGTTGAGTGCTATCCGGGGCAACTCAATCAAGTGTTCATGAATATCTTAGCTAATGCCGTTGATGCCTTAGAAGAAATTTGGCAGGAAGGAAAGCAAGTCAATGATTCCCTGACAATCAACATCTGCACCGAGGTGTCCAGTCCTAATTATGTCACGATTCGGATTTGTGATAATGGCATTGGCATGACAGAGGAAGTAAGACAACAGATTTTTAATTATCTATTCACCACGAAAACAGTTGGTAAAGGTACTGGACTGGGATTAGCGATCGCTAATCAAATTGTAGTAGAAAAGCACGGAGGAGCAATTCAAGTTAATTCTACACTCAATCAAGGAACTGAATTTGTCATCATGTTACCTTTGCAATGACTTAACAGTACGTCGTTTATATTTCTACCCTAATCTCTATCGTCAGAAAGATTTATACAAACATCAAGAGTTTTAAGCTAAGTACAACCAACAGGAACGCAAGAACCAACAGTAAAGCAAGGAAAAAACAAATGAATTCACCTGCAACTGTTAACAAAAAACTCTCGAAAACTGCGGCATTTTTATCGCTTTCTCTAGCTTTAGTCGGTTTAGGAATTCCCCTAGCAGCTAGTCAAAGCTTACCAAATAGCTCAACAAAATCAGCTTCGCTTACTGACGGAACATATTTATACGGCGAAACTACTAAACCTAATCAAATTGGTAAAGCCTACTTGGTATTACAACGTCAACGAGGAGATATTGTCGGAGCCTTGTACTATCCGAATTCCGAATTTAGTTGCTTTACAGGAAAACAGAAGAACAACATGGTATCTGGTAAATCGCTTAGTTACAATAAAGCAAAAACTGAAAACATGAAAATTAATCTCTCCAATTTTCATCAAATCAAACTTATTAGCGATAACGACCAACGCATCCTTTCAGTCTGCAAGCAAACAACAGCTGCCTCTTAGCAATTAGTCAACGAGTACGTAAGAAGATTTATCTTTACCAACGGCTTGAAGCTGCATAAAAAAGAGCTTCAAGAATAAAATCATAACTAGTCAAGGACATAACACGTTCTGATGTGATTTGATGGAAAATTTGGTTGAGGCGATCGCGAAGTTCATCAAGCGATTTGAAGATTTGACCCTTAATTTGAGATTTGACAAACAGCCAGAATCTTTCAATTTTCATCTTCACCGGAGGCAAAGCGTCTCCGGCTAATATTCTCGCCAATCCACTATGCGATCGCACTTGTCCTGTTTTTAACCACCAAAGCATTTGCAGCCGTTGTTTCTGGCTTGCACTCCTCGTGTGTTTTAGTGTTTCCTCTAGATACTCTGCGCTCTGGCTAATGTCCATTTTTAACTGACATGCCATTTTTGTCTTGTCTAACCTACACTCTCAACTTTCTATTCTATGCAACCTCAATGTAAATTGATATTAGATAAATTACTTATTAAATAGAACGCAACAAAACTGACATAAAGCGTTTGTAGCAGGGTTAATAAAAATTAATTTATAGGACTTACGCAAACTCTACAAACTCTTGGCGTTCTTGGCGTCTTCTCTACGAGACGCTGCGCGAAGGCGGTTCGATAAATTAAGTTTTTTGGCTATTTTTGCGTAAGTCATGATTTAGATAAAGTGTTATAAATAGAGATGGAACACAGATTATTTGTATAGAATTACATAACTTCGTTGTTTTTAATGCTAACTGAACTTATCTGAACATTAGACTTTCTCTATGTTCAGCACTTATTACTCAACATTTTTTTTAATTGGAAATTAAATTCCTACGGTAATTACATAGAGGCTGGTTGATTTAAATTTACACAATAATAGTATATTAGCCGATTCCAATCAAGTTTTATAACCAGTAAAATATAATAAATTAATTTATAATAACAAAACATTGCTGCATTTTAAAATAGCAAATATTATATATTAATTCTGTAAAGTAATAATTCTTTGAACATGTAGATGAATTGTATAAAAATGTTTTAGTAAATATAATGTTAAAAAAATCTCATATTTATGCAAATAAAAACTCAATTTCTATACTCAAAATGAAAACATAATAAGTTTAAATGTTTCAATCTTTATATTTATAATATTTAAAAATGTATTAGACAACATAAAGATTCAATCAAAAGCAAAATATTTTAATAAAAAAGAAAATAACTCAAATAGAAAATGATGGTTACAAACTTTAAATATAATAAATTAAAAAAAATTTCTGACAGTCTAGAAACTGTTGTTTATAAAGCATACGATATTGCAAATCAGAAAAATGTTATTTTAAAAACTCTTAAAAGTGAATATTCTAATCTTGAATATGTTACAGGATTTAAACATGAGTACGAAATTTCTAGTTCTATAGATTTGCCCGGTGTTATTAAAGTATACAGATTAGAAAATTTTCAAAATTGTATTACTTTAGTTTTAGAGGATATTGAAGGGCAAAATCTAAAACAATATATAGATGATATTAAATTTAATGTCATAGATTGCTTAAAAATAGCCATTCAACTTGCTGATAGTATTGCCAGCTTGCACGAAAAACATATTATTCATAAAGATATTAAGCCACAAAATATAATTATTAATCATAAATTATTGCAGGTTAAAATAACCGATTTCAGCATTGCATCGCGCCTGTCAAAAGAAAATGCAATTATCAGTAATCCCAATTTGCTCAAAGGAACACTTGCTTATATGTCTCCAGAGCAAACAGGGCGGATGAATAGGTCGATTGACTACCGCACAGACTTTTACTCTTTAGGCGTAACTTTGTATGAACTGTTCACCTCTAAGTTACCGTTTATTTGCAGCGATCCCTTGGAAATAGTTCACGCGCATATTGCAAAACAACCCCTACCCCCTCATCAAGTTAACCCACAAATTCCAGAGGCACTATCTAATATAATAATCAAATTATTATCTAAAACTGCTGAAGAAAGATACCAAAATGGCTTAGGGTTAAAAGCAGATTTAGAAATTTGTCTTAAACAGTTAATAACTAATGGCAAAATTGACAATTTTGTTCCTGGTCAATTAGATAAATTTAGCCAGTTTACTATTCCTCAAAAACTGTATGGACGCGAACAAGAAGTAGCATCTCTCATATCAGCTTTTGACCGAATAAGCACAGGAAAAACCGAGATGATGTTAGTCTCTGGTTATGCAGGGATTGGTAAATCTTTCTTGGTTAATGAAATTCATAAACCCATTATCCGCCAACGCGGGTATTTTATATCTGGTAAATTCGATCAATTTAAGCGCAACGTTCCTTATGCGGCTTTAATTCAAGCATTTCAAGAATTAACGCAACAGCTATTAACAGAAAACTATGAAAGAATACTTATTTGGAAACAAAAACTTTTAGAAGCATTTGGTGACATTGGTCAAGTTATTATTGATGTTATTCCCGAAATTGAGAAAATAGTTGGTCAACAGCCATCTGTTCCGCAGCTAGGAGCAACTGAATCACAGAATCGCTTGAATCGAGTATTCCAAAATTTTATTCAGGTGTTTACTCAGAAAGAACACCCTCTAGTTTTATTTTTAGATGATTTGCAATGGGCAGATTTAGCATCGCTAAAGTTGATTAAGATGCTAATGGTTGAATCTGGTAGCCAACATTTATTAATGATTGGAGCTTATCGAGATAACGAAGTTAGATCGACTCATTATTTGTTTCAAACTTTAAATGAAATTCAACAATCAGGAACGATCGTAAATAATATTATTTTACAACCTTTAAATCTTGAAAATGTCCATGAATTAATAGCTGATACCTTTCATAACGCTACAGAAAAAACAAAGGTATTAGCTAATTTGATTTTTAGTAAAACTCAAGGTAATCCTTTTTTCATCAACCAGCTACTCCAAACAATGTATCAGGAAAAGCTATTAAATTTTGATTTTAATAGTGGAGTATGGCAATGGGAAATCAATCAAATTCAGACTGTTGGTATTACAGATTATGATGCCATAGAATTAATTGCAAGAAATATTAAAAAATTACCTAAAGAAACACAAGAAGTTTTAAAATTATCTGCTTGTATAGGAAATCGCTTTAGTATAAATATTCTAGCAATTGTCAATGAAAAATCTCAGTCAGAAACCGCATCTGATTTATGGGAAGCACTGCAAGCAAGTTTAATTTTGCCACTAAGTGAGAACTATAAAGCTCCGTTGTTTTTTGACGAAGACACATCTAGCTCTATAGCTTCCCAGGAATTAAAAGTTTCATATAAATTTTTACACGATCGCGTCCAGCAAGCAGCTTATTCCCTCATCCCAGAATCCCAAAGAAAACAAACTCACCTAAAAATTGGACAACTATTATTATATTCTTACCAAACAGAAGAAATTGAAGAAAATATTTTTGATATTGTCAATCATCTAAATTTTGGTACTGAGTTTCTTTGCGAACAGCCTGAAAGAGATAGACTAGCAAAATTAAATTTAATCGCTAGCCAAAAAGCAAAAGCAGCATCAGCATACGAAGCTGCTTTGAGTTATGCAACAGTCGGACTAGAATTGCTTAACTTATCAAGTTGGGAAAGTAACTACGACCTGATGCTGGCACTGCATCTAGAAAGCGTAGAATTACAATACCTAAATGCTAACTTTAAACGCGCAGCCATCTTAACTGAAACTGTTTTAGAAAAAGCCACTAATCTGTTGGATCTAGTCAAAGCTTATCAATTACAGATCCAGTTTTATATGGCTCAAAATCAAATGCTTCAAGCCATTGATGCTGGACTAGAAGCGATCGCCAAGCTAGGAGTATCTCTATCAGAAACACCAAATAAACAAAGTACCATAGCTAATTTACCTCAACTTCAGGATTTAGAAAATTTTCCAGTTGTTACAGATCCTTGCATCCTAGCGGCTTTAAAAATCCTTGTTACCATTGCTGGTGCTGCTTTTATTACTAACCCGACAAAAACAAATTTTCCTCAGATAATCTTAACTGTTGTCAATCTCTGCATCAAACACGGTCATTCACCTTTCGCAGCCCACGGATACGCTTACTACGGTATGCTTTTGTGTGGCTATCTAGAAAATATTGATGCTGGATATCACTCCGGTCAAATAGCTTGGCAGATATTAGAGCAATTCCAAGCTATTGAACTCAAAAGCAAAGTATATGCCCCGTTTTATGGTTTTACTATTCATTGGAAAGAGCATATTAGAGAAACAATTGCTCCACTTCAAGAAGGAATTCAAACCGCATTAGAAATTGGAGATCTAGAGTACGCTGGCTATTGTTCTGTTCACTATTGCGGTCATATATTTTTTAGTGGAGAACAACTCGAATTAGTAGCTCAACAGCAAGCATCATATATTGATTTGCTACAAAAATTTCAACTAGATTTCCCTATTAATTACATTAAAATTTGGCATCAGCTGGCATTAAATTTACAAGGTTTATCAGAAAATAAACATCTTTTAGTTGGCGAGAGTTTTGATGAGGTATCAGCGATCGCATATTTACAAGAAACGAAGAATGCTACTTCTTTGTTTGTTGTTTATGTTGCCAAAATGATTCTCCTTTACTTATTCAATGATTACGGCCAAGCAGTTGATAATGCCAAATTAGCTTCGGAATATATAAGTGGTGTTCTGGGAATGATGTCAGTTGGCATCCACAACTTATATTATTCCTTAGCTTTGATTGGTTTATATACCAATGTTGAACCCGACATTCAACAAGAATATCTAACTATTATCAATGCCAATCAGGAAAAAATGCAGCTATGGGCTAGTCATGCTCCTGCTAACTATCAGCATAAATACTATCTAGTAGAAGCAGAAAAAGCCCGAATTTTAGGACATACTTTTGTCGCAATGGAGTATTATGAGCTAGCGATTCAAGGAGCAAAAGAACAAAGATTTCTTCAAGAAGAAGCACTAGCCAATGAATTGGCAGCAAAATTTTACTTTTCTCGCAGTAGAGATAAACAAGCGATTTTCTACCTCAAAGAATCTTATCATGCATATATACGTTGGGGAGCTATTACAAAAGTCAATGAATTAGAATCAAAATACCCTGACTATTGCCCATTAAGAATAAATCATGAATCATCTAGTTTGAAATCATCTCTACCCACTACTTCAAGCAAAATAAGCAATTTAGCATCTTTTGATTTAAATACAGTTTTTAAAGCCTCACAAGCTATTTCTAGCGAAATTATACTAGATGATTTGCTAGCAAAATTGATGACAATTGTGATGGAAAATGCTGGCGCACAAAGTAGCTGCTTACTTTTAGAAAAAAATAGACAAATGGTAATAGAAGCTGTAATGGGCGTTAATAACAATAAGCTATTGCTAGAAACATCAATACCTTTAGATAATACTCGATATTTACCAGTATCAGTTATTAATTATGTTGTGACAACTAAAGAAAGCGTTGTTCTTGGTAATGCTAGTTGTGAAGGCATATTTGTTAGCGATACTTATATTATTCACAATCAATGTAAGTCTATTTTATGTACGCCAATTATTCATCAAAGTAAACTCATCGGTATTATGTATTTGCAAAATAATTTAACAGCAAATGCATTTACTACAGAACGTTTAGAAGTATTAAAAATTCTTGCCTCTCAAGCAGCTATTTCCATTGAGAATGCAAAGCTTTATACTAATTTATCTAAATTGAATGATAATCTGCAACAAGCTAACCAGGAATTAGAAAATTATAGCAAAACTCTGGAGTTAAAAGTCGAAAAAAGAACACAGGAATTAAATGAAAAAAATGTGTGTTTGAAAGAACAAGCACAACAGTTAGAACTCACACTAAGGCAACTACAAGCTACCCAGTTACAGATGGTTCAAAAGGAAAAAATGTCTAGTTTAGGTCAACTAGTTGCTGGTATAGCTCATGAAATTAATAACCCAATTAACTTTATTTATGGAAATATTACTCATGCAAGTGAATACACAGAAGATATATTACGCCTAATGAAAATTTACGAGCAGCACTCGCCTAATTTAACTCCTCAAATGCTGGCAGAACAGGAGGATATCGACCTGGAATTTTTGCTTGAAGATTTACCAAAATTGCTATCTTCCATGAAAGTTGGGGCTAATCGCATCCGCCAGATAGTTTTGAGTTTACGCAACTTCTCCCGTTTGGATGAAGCAGAAATAAAGTCAGTTAATATTCATGAGGGTATTGATAACACTTTACTAATCTTGCAACATCGACTCAAAACTGACTCAGTAAATTCTAAAATTCAGATTATCAAAAATTATGGCTCTTTACCATTAGTAGACTGTTATCCCAGTCAACTCAACCAAGTATTTATGAATTTATTAGCTAATGCTATTGATGCTATAGAAGAGTCTAATGCCCGTTCATCAAAAGAAGCTGAAATAAACCCAGGTTATATCAAAATCACTACTGAATTATTAGAGCAAAATTGGATTTCGATCTGCATTGCTGATAATGGACTTGGCATGAATCCAGATATACTTTCTCAGATTTTTAATCCTTTCTTTAGTACCAAACCTGTTGGTAAAGGTACTGGTTTGGGATTATCTATTAGTTACAATATCATCGTGGAAAAACATGCAGGTAAAATCAATTGTTCGTCAATACCAGGACAAGGAAGCGAGTTCTTAATTGAACTTCCAGTACATCAGAAGAACTTCTAACTAAGTCGAGTAAAAATTTTACACAAAAGGAATCTTTATGATTAATAATTTTGCAGATACAGAT
Source organism: Nostoc sp. ChiSLP01 (assembly GCA_034531195.2). GTDB lineage: Bacteria > Cyanobacteriota > Cyanobacteriia > Cyanobacteriales > Nostocaceae > Nostoc. Next base: position 32,206 of record JAVRBO020000110.1, on the reverse strand, counting down.
GTTGCTAGTATCTCAATTTCTGAAGTTTTTATGGCTTTGACAACAGGAAATATACTAGATGAACCGTATGAACCATCAAGGATTGGAAAAATTTCCCGCCTCACAACTACACAAAGAGATTTATATCTGGATAATATGCTCCATCCAGATAGTACTGTTTTTAGTTTAGGATTATCGATAAAGCTGCCACAAAATTTAAATATATATACTTGGGAACAGGCGGTAAAAATAGTATGTCAAGAAGATGACACAATTAAAACTAAGTTTATCTTTTATCAAGGTGAAGCTTTTCAATTTGTAGATAACAATGCAGAGATTCATTTTGAATTTATAGAGATAGGTAGTAAAAATGGTGATTTTAATAGTTTGGAACAGGTTATTAAAGAAAAAATTAAAGTAAAGCTAGAACTTGAGAAAAACTATTTATTTAAAAATGTTTTAGTCAAAGATGAACAGGGTGATTATACTGCTATTTTAGGTGCGCCTCATATTCTTTTTGATGGATATTCCGGCAAAGTTTTCTTTGAAAGAGTTGCAAAAGTCTATTTAGATTTAAAAGCAGGCAATATTGCTCGAAAATTTGAATATAGTTCTTTTTATGATTGTGTTCAGGAGCATTTGCTTCAATTTGATACTCAAGAAATTCAGCAGTACTGGCAGGAATCTTTAAGTAAGGTTATTCCTGTCACGTCTTATATAAAACCCAAAGAAGAAAACAAAGCTCAATCTAGAAAAGTACAAATTACTGGGAATCAGTTAGAACAAATTAGAAAATATTGCCAACTAAATAAATGTAATATTCCAGCTTTTTTTAGGGCTGTGTATGGTATTTACTTGAGCAAGTATTTACAAGCGCCAGGAGATTTTGTATTTTACGATATTATTGGTAAAAGAAATAAGCAAACACTTAATGTTTTAGGTTGTCTATATCAAGTAGTTCCGATTATTATTCCTCAAGATAGCCTAGAAAAAAATAACAGCATTTTTAATTATTTTTCATATATAAGTGATTATCGAAAAAATTTAAATTACTATCAAAATATTTCTGTTTTTCTACAGAAAAAATCTATAAAAGATGAACAATTAAAATTTATGTATAATTTCTATAATTTCAGCGTCTTTAATTTGCCTATTGCCGAAGAAAATACCAGATTAACTGTTCATAATTCTTTTGCAGATAATGAAGTTCATCTTATAGTTAATGAATTTAAAGATAGTCTAGAAATAGAATTGTTTTATAACGAAGCTTATTTCGTATATATAAAAACTTTAGAAAGATTGCTATTTATAGCTAATCAAATTATTCAAGGTTGTGAATACTTTCATCAACTGAGTATATTACCAGAAAATGAGCATCAAGAACTATTAGAAAGCTGGAATGATACCAGTACGAATTATGCATTAGAGAAATGCGTTCATCAGCTATTTGAAGCGCAGGTGGAGCGATCGCCACATACCTTAGCTCTGATCTTTAAAGAGGCAGAAAATAACCGCGAACAATCTTCACTCACTTACCAACAGCTAAATCAGCGAGCGAATCAGTTAGCACATTATTTGCATTCGCTAGGCGTGAAGCCAGATATGCCAGTGGGAATCTGTGTCGACAGAAGTCTAGAAATGGCGATCGCAGTTTTGGCCGTTCTCAAAGCTGGTGGTGCTTACGTACCATTAGATCCGGCGTATCCCAAGGAGCGTTTAGCTTTCACGATCGAGGATACCCAGATATCTGTATTGCTCACTCTACAGCAATTACTACCAGAGCTTCCCAAACATCAGGCACAAATTATTTGTTTAGATACCGGCTGGGACAAGATAAGCCAATATAGTCAGGAAAATCCCTCTACACAAGTCACAGCAGAGAATTTAGCCTATATCATCTATACCTCTGGTTCAACAGGCAGACCGAAAGGCATCTGTTTAGGCCATCGTCCTTTAGTGAACTTACTCGAATGGCATCTAAATTCACTATTAACAGGTGTCCGTACCCTGCAATTTGCCTCCTTAAGCTTTGATGCCAGCTTTCATGAAATGTTTGCTGCCTGGTGTTCGGGAGGAACTTTGTTTCTCATCTCAGAAAACTTGCGTCGGAATACCACAGCTTTAGCTCACTTTATTCACAACCAAGAAATTGAAAAAGCAATTTTGCCTGTTGTCATACTACAGCAAATGGCAGAACTAGCCGCATCTGGGTTGGAATTATTTACTAGCCTCAAAGAAGTTACTACTACAGGTGAGCAGCTGCAAATTACTCCAGCTATTGTTAAATTATTCAAATCCCTGCCACACTGCTCGTTTCACAATCACTACGGGCCATCAGAAACTCATGTAGTAACAGTTTTGACATTAGATGGAAGTCCTGATTCCTGGCCTGCTTATCCCTCCATAGGTCGTCCGATAGCTAACACTCAAATTTACATACTCGATGCAGAGTTAAAACCAGTTCCTATCGGTGTTCCCGGAGAGTTATATATTGGTGGCGTTAGTTTAGCTAGGGGTTATCTCAATCGGCCAGATTTGACTAACGAACGCTTTATTCCCAATTCTTATGCAACATCGCCTCGCTTGTATAAAACAGGCGACTTAGCTTGTTACTTACCTGATGGAAATATTGAATATCTCGGTCGGATAGACCAACAGGTGAAGATTCGCGGCTTCCGGATTGAGCTAGGGGAAATCGAGACAATACTCTTGCAACATCCTGACGTGCGCGAAGCCGCAGTCATAGCGCGTGAGGATGTACCTGGAGACAAGCGCCTAGCTGCTTATATTGTTTCTAACCTAATTCCAGAACGAGTACCTTATCAAAGTCTTTGCCGAGTCGAGACTGATGATAATCGGATAGTAGAAGTACAAACAGAGGATATTTCCAATGGTGGCGCGTGCTTAGTAGAAGTGCCATTGAGTTGGGCAAAATGTAAACGAGTCCGTCTTTGTCTAAAGTTGCCAATAATATCAGAAGAACTTTGGATAGACGGTTGTATTGCTTGGTGTCAGGGTAAGCGGGCTGGTGTTGAGTTGACTCTAACACCTAGTGAAAAAGTCCTCTTTAACCAAAGCATAGAGTATATCTTAGAAACTCAACATTTATGGAAAACCTTGCAGCGGACAATAAGTGGCAATCTTCGGAGATTTCTCCAACAGAAGTTACCAGACTATATGCTGCCTTCCAGTTTTGTGATGTTAAATGCATTGCCGCTAACACCGAATGGCAAAGTAGATCGTCGTTCCCTACCAGTACCCGATCGCAACCGATGGAATCAAGAGCAAGATTTTGTTTCACCTCGTACTGCCGTTGAAGAAGTACTAACGAAAATTTGGCTGAAAGTTTTGAAATTAGAGCAGATTAGCGTCCACGATAACTTTTTCGAGATGGGGGGACACTCACTGTTAGCGACACAGGTAATTTCTCGGATTCGAGATACCTATCAGTTGGATATACCATTACGACGTTTATTTGATGCGGCTACTGTTGCTAGCTTGGCTGAAAGTATCGAGGTGCAACTCAACCAAAATCAAGAATGGCATACTTGGGCGATCGCACCTGTAACGCGCAACCAAAATTTACCCCTTTCCTTTGCCCAGCAGCGATTGTGGTTCCTCGAACAGTTGTTGCCTGACAGTCCCTTTTACAATTTCCCCCAAACTTTTCGCCTGTTTGGTGAGGTAAATGTGAAAGCTTTAGAGCAAAGCATCAACGAAATTGTGCGGCGGCACGAAGTTTTACGCACCACTTTTGCTTCATTAGATGGACAGCCTGTACAAATTATTATTCCGGCGCTAAGTGTACTTATACATCTGGAAGATTTGCGCTCCCTGCCTGAATCAGAAAAAGATACAGAAATTCAGCGGTTGAGCATTGAAGAATTCCAGCAACCCTTTAATATCAACCGCGGCCCACTATTGCGGGCAGCCCTAATACAGATAGATGCAGAAGAATCTCTACTGCTTTTGAGCATTCACCACATTGTTTTTGATGGTTGGTCTGTAAGCGTATTATTCCAAGAACTGACGTTGCTATATCAAGCTTTTGCCAATGGTTTACCTTCTCCTTTGGCTGAACTGCCGATTCAGTATGCAGACTTTGCTGTTTGGCAGAGACAATGGTTGCAAGGAAAAGTCATATCAGAGCAACTGAGTTATTGGAAGCAACAGTTAGCAGATTTACCCATTTTACAGTTGCCAAGCGACCGCCCCCGCCCAGCCATTCAAACTTATCGCGGGGCGCGTCAACCTCTAGCACTCTCCAAATCTCTCAGCGAGGCAGTAACTCGGTTTAGCCAGCATGAGGGATGCACCTTGTTTATGACCCTCTTAGCAGCATTTCAAACGCTGTTATACCGCTATACAAGTAGTGAAGACATCGTAGTAGGCTCGTTAATTGCCAACCGCCATCATCAGGAAATCGAGAGTTTAATCGGATTCTTTGTTAACACTTTAGTACTACGCAGCGATTTTTCCGATTCTCCGACGTTCCGCCAGCTACTCAAGCAAGTACGAGAAGTTACCTTAGAAGCTTACGCTCATCAAGACGTACCCTTTGAAAAACTGGTGGAGGAACTAGAACCAGAGCGCGATTTGAGCCGCCATCCTTTATTCCAAATCTGCTTTGCACTGCAAAATGTACCCATACAAGCTTTGGAACTTTCCGGTTTAACAATCAACCATCGCTTAGAACACAACGGTACAGCCAAGTTCGATTTATTCCTAGAATTATTTGAAACGCCAGATGGAATTAGTGGTTGGTTTGAGTACAGCACTGACTTATTTGATGCTGCGACTATCTCTCGGTTAGGAGAAAATTTCCAGACTTTAGTTGCGGGGATAGTTGCTAATCCAGACCAGAGAGTAGCAGATTTACCGCTTTTAACATCTGGTGAACGCCAACAATTATTAGTGGAATGGAATCAAACTCAAGCACACTACCCGCAACAAACTTGCATTCATCAACTATTTGAAGCCCAAGTAAAGCGCGTACCTGACTCCATAGCAGCGATATTTGCAGACCAACAAATAACTTACCGCGAGTTGAATGCTAGAGCTAACCAGTTAGCCCGTCATTTACAAGCTTTAGGTGTAGGCCCAGATGTATTAGTAGGGATTTGTCTAGAACGTTCTCTAGACGCAATGATAGCTCTATTAGGGGTTCTCAAAGCTGGTGGGGCTTATATACCTCTAGATCCAGCCTATCCCCAGCAGCGTTTATCTTTGATGGTGTCAGATTCGCAGCTATCAGTACTTTTAACTCAGCAGCATTTGTTGGCACAACTTCCAGAACATCAAGCACATATTGTCTGTTTGGATAAAGACTGGCAGGATATTGCTACACAAAGCCAAGATGACCTCGATACTAATGTTAATCCCGACAACTTAGCTTACGTAATTTATACCTCCGGTTCTACTGGCAAACCGAAAGGCGTACAAATTATGCACGGCTCTGTAGTTAATTTCCTTCACTTCATGGGTCAGCATTTGGAACTTACAGAGCAAGACACACTGCTTTCTGTAACAACTTTATCGTTTGATATTGCCGTACTCGAAATTTTCTTACCCATTACTCTCGGTGCGCGTGTTGTCACGGTCAGCCGCGAAGAGGCTATGGATGGCACAGCGTTAATTGCCAAATTAAGCAATGGCGTTACTGTAATGCAAGCTACCCCAGCCACTTGGCAACTGCTTCTAGAGGCAGGTTGGCGAGGCAGCAAAAATTTAAAAATACTATGCGGTGGGGAAGCTTTGCCAAGAAAATTAGCTAAACAGTTGCAACAGCGATGCGCTATTTTATGGAACGTTTATGGCCCTACTGAAACTACCATCTGGTCAGCAACATATAAAGTTGCATCTGAAGACGGACAAGTTCTAATTGGTCGCCCGATCGCCAATACTCAATTCTATATACTTGACTCTCAGTTACAGCCCGTACCTGTAGGTGTGCCAGGAGAACTCTACATTGGTGGTGCTGGTTTAGCGCGTGGTTATCTCAATCGCCCCGATCTGACGGAAGCGCGGTTTATTCCTAATCCATTTAACAAATCAAAAGCAAGCGATCGCCTTTATAAAACAGGGGATTTAGTTCGTTATCTCCCCGATGGCAATGTCGAGTATCTCAGCCGTATCGACCATCAAGTGAAAATTCGTGGCTTCCGAATTGAGCTAGGCGAGATTGAAGCCGTTTTGACGCAACATCCCTCAGTCAACAAAGGTGTAGTCATAGATCGGGAAGATATACCCGGACAAAAGCGTTTAGTAGCTTATGTGGTGCAGAATCAACAAGATGAGAATGCCCCATTATTAGCAAATTGGCAAACCGAACACCTTTCCCAGTGGCAAACAATTTACGATCAAACCTACAAGCAAACTACTGAGGAACAAAACCGCGTATTTAATACTATTGGCTGGAACAGTAGTTATACAGGTATGCCTATCCCCGCCGAAGAAATGCGCGAGTGGGTAGATTGCACTGTTGAACGGATTCTTTCTCTGCAACCTAGCCAAGTACTAGAAATTGGTTGCGGTACAGGTTTGTTGTTATGCAAAATTATTTCCCATTGCAGCAAATATTGGGGTACTGATTTTGCACCAGAAGCACTGCGACAAATTCAACAGTTGCAAATGTCCGGCCAATCTTGGCCGCAACTGACTTTGTTGCAAAGACCTGCTGACAATTTTGAGGGTATTGAGACAGATGCCTTCAATACAGTAATTATCAATTCAGTAGTTCAGTATTTTCCTAGCATTGACTATCTGCTGCAAGTTTTGACAGGAGCGGTCAATGCTGTGCAGCCTGGTGGTTTTATTTTTATCGGAGATGTACGCAGTCTACCTTTACTAGAGGCTTACCACACTTCTGTAGCCCTGTATCAAGCATCACCCACACTTTCCACGGTACAGTTACAAGAGCGCATTCGCCAACGCCTCAACCAAGAGGAAGAACTGGTAATTGACCCAGACTTTTTTAGAGCATTAGGACAGCACTTGCCTAAGATAGGCCGCGTTCAAATTCAAGTCAAACGAGGTCAGCATCATAACGAACTGACAAAATTCCGCTACGATGCGATTTTACATATAGGAACTGATACTGATAGCACTGTTGGAATTACTTGGTTAGATTGGCAACAACAACAGCTAACTTTGTCATCTGTTCGTCACCTGTTATTAGCAACTCAGCCAGAGATTTTAGGAATCAAAAATGTACCCAATGCCAGAGTAATTCAGGAAGTCAAGACTATAGAATTGCTCAACAGTCCAGAAGGGCCGAAGACAGTAGGTGAAGTGCGATCGCATCTAGAACAACTTCCCCAGATTGGTATCGATCCGGAAGAACTGTGGAATTTGAGCCAGAATTTACCTTATTCAGTCGATATCACTTGGTCAGAATCGAGTTTGGTTGACTGTTACGACGTAGTTTTTAGACATAACGAGAGAGAACGGGTAACAAATGCGATCGCTAATCGAGATACAGTTGCTTTTAAACCTTGGAATTACTATGGCAATCAACCTCTACAGGGTAAATTTACTCGCAAGTTGGCAGTAGAACTCCGCCGCTTTCTGGAACAAAAGCTACCAGAATATATGATACCTACAGCTTTTGTGTGCTTAGAGAAATTGCCATTAACACCTAATGGTAAGTTAGATCGGCGATCGCTACCTGCACCAGATCAGTCCAGAACCACTCTAGAAGCAGCATTAATTACACCTCGTACTCCTACTGAGTCAAAAATGGTTGCTATTTGGGCTAAGGTATTGGGTAGCGATCGTGTGGGAATTCAAGATAACTTCTTTGAACTAGGTGGTAATTCCCTATTAGCAACCCAGTTAATGATGTATCTACGAGAAACTTTTCAAGTAGAATTGCCTGTAAGATATATTTTTGAGCAGCAAACTATAGAAGGACTCAGCCAAATCATTGACAAACTGCATCAAAAAGGCGCTGCTGTTCTCGATAGTGTTGTTAATCTCAAAGCTGAAGCTGTACTAGATCCAAACATTTATCCCCAAGGAGTCCTTGCTAAGGATATCACCCAGCCGCATCATATTTTCCTCACAGGAGCAACAGGCTTTTTAGGTGCTTTCTTAGTCCATGAATTGCTACAGCAAACTCAGGCAAAAATATATTGCCTCGTGCGTGCTAAGAACGAAACCGAAGGTTTGAAAAGGCTACAGAAAACTCTAGAAAAATATTTAATTTGGGATGCAAGCCAAAGTTCTAGAATCATCCCCATACCAGGAGATTTAGCTTTGCCTCGTTTTGGAATTTCTGTAGAGCAATTTGAAAAGTTAGCACAGCAGATTGATGTTATTTATCATAGTGGCGCTCAAGTCAACTTTGCTAAACCATATTCTGTAATTAAGGCAGCAAATGTTCTTGGTACGCAAGAAGTTCTAAGATTAGCGTGTCAGCATCAACTCAAGCCAGTACACTACATTTCAACAATGGCTGTTTTTGGCGCAATGGCCAGTATAAATGGGTTGAATGTCCTTTATGAGGATGACGACATTGATAAGAGTGAACCTTATCTTTCTCAAGAGATTGGCTATACACAAAGTAAATGGGTAGCTGAAAAACTTGTTTGGATTGCCAAATCTAGAGGAATCCCTGTAACAGTTATTAGATCGGGATTTTTAATGGGTCATCCCCAGACTGGTGTCACTAATACAGATGACTTCATATCTAGATTGATCGTAGGTTGCATACAAGTAGGTAGTTTTCCAGAACTAATCAATCAAAAACAAGATTTAATTACTGTAGATTATGCCAGTAAAGCCATCGTCCAAATATCTCAGAAAAAAGAATCTTTAGGAAAGGCATTTCATATAGTTCCTTTACCATCGGAAAACATCGATTTAATTAAATTATTTGAGTTGATATCAGCTTGTGGATACCAACTTCAGAAAGTACCATATTCCCAATGGACAGATAATTTAATAAATCAAGCTCAGTATTCCCAGTCAAATCCCTTATTCGCTCTTTTACCTATGTTCACTGAAAAAGTGAATCCAGAACAGGCTGCATGGGAGCTATATCAAAATACTGCTGATTTAGACTGTCGCAATACACTAAATGCAATTGCCAATACATCAATTAAATGTCCATCAATGGATGCGGAATTAATCGGTAAATATTTAGATTATTTCCAACGCAGCGGATTTTTGAGTATGTAATCTGCATAGTAGATACAGTTAATGTCTACTCATGAATACCTAATTTAATAATGATTAATTTTCGGTATTTTTGAGTAGCTTAACTTATCAATAAAATCTGAGTAATTTAAGTGTTTTTAGCAATTACTGTAACTATTAAAATAGTTAAATTTGAATTACACATAGATGCAGGCTTTTAATATGCACCTCACAGAAGAACAGTTATTAATTTATAACAGTCAAGGATTTCTTGTATTACCAGAATATTTTTCTCGCGGCGAAATTGAAGCAATGAAAGCAGAATTATCTAGTTTATCAGCAGATAACTCACCCAAAAAAGTTCTGGAAAAAGATGGTAAAACTGTACGTTCATTGCACGGTTCGCATACAAAAAATGATGTTTTTAATTGTCTAACAAGACATCCGTTTATTGTTGAACCTGCAATGCAAATAGTTGGCAGCCAAGTATATGTATATCAATTCAAAATTAATCTGAAAGCAGCATTTAGTGGTGATATTTGGAAGTGGCATCAAGACTATATTTATTGGCGTAAAGAAGATGGAATGCCAAGACCACAAGTAGTCAATGCCATGTGTTTATTAGATGATATGAACGAATTTAATGGCCCGCTATTTTTGATTCCTGGTTCTCATAAAGAAGAGATGATTGATGTTACAATGCATAATTCTAATGAAAGTCAGGGATGGATATCAAGTTTTAGTGCTAATTTGAAGTATTCTCTCAACCAGAAATTAATTACTGATTTAGTATCAAAATATGGAATTACTTTTATCAAAGCTGCGGCAGGTTCTGTAGTATTTTTTGATAGTAATATAGTCCACGCTTCTAGCAATAATATATCACCTTTTGGGCGTTCAACAGTAATTATTACTTATAATAGTATTGAAAATATTCCTTCTCCAGCTATAAACCCACGACCAGATTTTCTTGTTAGTCAAGATTATCGACCTGTTATTCCTTTAGCATCTGATATATTATCTCAGCTTTCTAGCCAGGGCAAACGCATCTAAATATTGATGTGTAGAACAAAGCAAGAGGCTTGAAAGCATAAACATTGCTATGCCGATCGTACAATCGCTACTCCGTCATGCTCAAGCTGGCGGTTTTGGTGAGGAAGCTGCTAATGTTTACCTAAATACGTTCGGTGGTTCTACACCTGCTTGAAATTTGTAATGGCCTGTAATATTAGTCGCTTTCTAGGCGAACGCTTGCACTTGGAGCGCAAAGTTGAGGGAGCGTTTTTTGAGGCGGGTAACGCTTTGGCAAAACTGCGCGTTCGTCTTTGACGTTGGCGAAGCCATCGCAGACTGTACCGTTCAACCCACCGCACATTTGAGGAATATTGCCGCGATAGATTTGGGCCTCCCTTGTAGATGCCAAGGCTTGCCACGCGCTACGCCAAAGATATGGCTGCTGGTGACGGAGTGCTGAGAAAGGAAATCTGGAGAGCAATCGGGGATATATGCGATCGCCAAGATCGTTGAACCACCCAAAATTATCTCTAGTCCTCCTGACATTGGCTACTGGATTGATACCAGCCACGTTGGTGTTAAATCGCGTGCAAAGATTCGGTTCACTAGCAAGCTGTTAGAAAAGCTTCTGTTACGGGAAAACTTAAAACAAGATACTGTGTTGAAAAATCTGATTGTAATTCGCCAGCCAATGCTACCAATTACAAGATTACTCCGCAATAATGGCAGCGCGTACATGAGTTTAAAGGGTAGCACAGTTATTTTAATTTTTATATTCAACTAACTGTTGATTGCAATTTTAAACATTAAGTGAGGCTCTAATGAACGGTAATACAAACATGAGAACTAGTCAGCAGACTACAGAGATTACTGGCGCTCCCGCTCAAGTATGGGGAAATGTCTTAGTCCCAGCAAGAGGAACAATTATTGTCAAAGTTACAGGTGATACTCTTATTGGAACAGCCAAAACAGGGTTAGAGAAGAAAGAGACTTGGATACGGATTCAAAATATTGATTCAGTAGAAACATTAGAAGCTCCTATTTATGCATTATTGGGTTTTGGAGGATTCTTAGCCTTTTCAGCTTTGGGTGCATTAAGCAACTCTTCTACACTAGGTTTAATTTTACTTGTTGCAGGAGTAGCTCTAATTGTTTATGCAATGACTAATAAACGTCGATATTTAGCCATTTACAGCCATCGTAATGCAATAGTTGTTTTCATGAATAAGTCTCCAGAAATTTATCAACAGTTTGCTATGAATGTGCTGGCATTATCCCGCAAGTTAAATACATCTAGCAATACACAATCAAGACAGGCTCAAACTTCAATTCAAGCTTAGTCGATCAAGCCTATGTATACAAAGCCGAGCATAGTGAATATAAATTGAACTCCAATGAAAAAATTGCGTAGGCGTAGACATTGTTCTTTCCATTATCTTCAAGCCTCGATGTAGATGAAGTAATTGTGCAGAAGGAAACTAGGAATATCGGTTACTTCTTTGATACTTGTGATGGGTGTAATGGTGCAGCAGAAGCCATTTTCACAGATTTTCGCAAGTTTGCAGCCACAGCTTATGCTTTAGCTAGTGAATGTGGTTGTGACATGGGTTGTCCAAGATGCTTACATTCAACTGCTTGTCCTTAGCAAAATGAACCACTGCTCAAGGATGTAGGTTTGTTCTTGTTAGAGGTTATTAGCCAAGCTGCACTCAATTCTCAAAATTCAAGTTCAATTTTTGGTGGTTAATTCACGCTAAATACCAGAGGCTGCACTTGCTCGGAATGCAACAACCTGCGACCCTATGTCACAAACCTGGATGTCACGACGAGAGACAATTTGCAACTCGTGAGGGTAACGCGGACGCGGATCGTTCACCAACCAGATTGGAGGAACCATCGTGGTTTCATAGTAATCAATCTGATGCAAAACCCCAGGATTATTTTTGAGTTCTACCACTGTCCCCGGCAAATACTCAAATATTTCATCCCAATCAATAGCCGAATCGACGTTCATCACACTCAACCTGTTTAATACCTGGCAAATAAAACATTAGCGAAATAGCTGGTGGGTATATCAACCGTGCTTTTGATTAGCAATAGAAATCACTGCGATCGAGTACCACTTCACCGTAATCTGGCACCCAGGCAACCCAGGTCACTGGGGATTCCTGGCAGAGCAACTTGGCTTCCTTAAAGGCATAGTCACTGGGTGGTTGGAGCAACTTTACCCAGGTATCTCGGTTGTACGTGATGTGGCAGACGGGGTTCCAACCTGAAGCGATCTGCTTTGCCAGAGTTGGGGCGGTCGAATTAACCGAAACTGTTTGATGGGACATAGGCTTTCTGTGTCTGTAATCTATTAAAACTTGCAAGTATTACTCTCTCCAACTAGACCAGAAAGAGTAAAGTAAATAATTTCTGTATCTATATTTACAAAATTGGGGGTAAATAGCTCAATTACTCTGAATAAATTAACAAATCCTGACATAAGAGATAATAAGTCCTGATTTATTTAAAAAACCCGAACGCTTCAGGAGATTCGACCTCTACTCATGCTGGAGAAGTCTTGTATGAGCAAGTTGGGTCTATGAATGAAGAATCTCCGCACTTATAGGGCGGAGAGCGTCAAAATGATTGCTATAGCAAAGCAACAACCGATACTCAGGGGCGAAAGTAAAATTTCTTCAATACTTCTATTAGTGGAGGGTTTGAAGCAATTGTCGCTGAAACTAAACAGGAGTATCCAAGTAATATTTGTTATATCAATGGAGTAAAGTGCTGGGCTGATGAAGCTCGGTTTGGCGGTATTGTTATTGAAACTATCGTAGATGAGATTTGCCTAATTAGTACAAACGCGATCGCTATTATCTTCGACGTAAGCTGGTCAACTGGATGTCAAAATTTGCTTTACCAGCAGTCGTCAAAGGCTGTTGAATGTTAGAATCTTAGCAGTTGAGTGCTGCTTGTTTGCTGTCCTTCATTTTTTCTAGCTGCGTACATTTAGCTTCTCCATTAAACATCTGTTTTGCCCAATGTTCCTTCATAAATTCAATTCTATTTAAACTCTTCACTAAGGCTTCAAAGTTTGCAGCATCTATTTCACATTTTCTTGACGCTAATATCCTTAATTTTATCATTGTAATAACAGTTTGAGTGATTGATATTAGAGAAGTAGTTTCAAGTAGAGTTAATTAAATCAGTGAATAAAAAATGGGCTGTTAAACGAATAACAATAAATGTGACATCAGGCGAAGCAGAAAGGTTAGAAAAGTACTGCTCAATCACAGGAAGACCAGCAACTGATGTGATTCGGGAGTTAATCCGTTCTTTGCCAATAAGAGAAACGCTCAATACAGATTGAACCTTTTGATGAGCAGCGATCGCTTTCTTCGTTCAATTCAAATACAGAATACCAAAGCTAAATAATGGCTTATAAAATGTTAATTGCTGTGTCAATCAAAAGTGTTTTAAATCGTTAATAAAACAGCTAAACTAACTTCATAGTTCAGTTTTTCCTTTACTGCATCCTCAAGCTAGAAATTGCTTACTATCTCTTTAAACATTTTCCTTATAAACCTCACGAGCTATTCTGATATGGTTCTGAGGTATGGGGCAAAAAGCTGGACTAAATACTAAATTGTAGAATGAAAAATTACTCGAACATGGATTTTATCAACCAAGCACGAAATTTTGTAGATACGCTTAAAGAGAAAGCTGAAGAAGCAGCAAATAATACAGCAAGTGGCATAGAAGAGGTAGTTGATGGAATCAAAAATACCACTATAGAAATTACCACCTCAAGTATTAATGCAATTAATGATTTGCGTGCAACAGCACAGCAAGGTTTTCAAGCTGTACAAAATGTGGGGAAAGCATTAGAAGGAACTGCTATTGGGGTGACTACTTCAAGTGTAGCCATAGCAGAGGCATTGCAAAACTTACCTTCTACTGCTGCACAACTCGCTGTAGAGATGCCCAAGATTGCATATAGATTGAGGTATCGTGCTGGTCTGAGAACCGGGGATTTACCTCGCTCTGACCTAGATGTGATGAAGCTGTTTGAGAAAATTCCTGGGACATCAAAGCTAGGAGCTAACGAACGGACTATTCGTGAATTCCTCAGCGATAAGCATGGTAGCCATATCATTCCGCGCTCTCAAGGTGGCTCAAACGGTGCTGATAATATCCTGTGGGAAGTAGGCGTTGATAATCTCCGGCGCGGTGCCAAAGTAATGACTGTTGGGGAGCAGCTTTATATTCGAGTTTATAATGCGGTAGATTCTATCATTAGCAATTCAGGAACAATTGCTAAACTGGGGATCGCTACCACGGGAACCGCTATTCTTACGCAAGTTGTAGTGACAGCAATTTCGTACTCCTTGGATCTTTACCGAGGCGATATTACAACTCAAGAGTATAAAAATTTAGTTTTAGAAGCGGCAAAGGCAGCTGGTATTGCTACACCGATTGTTTTCCTGATTTTAGTGGCTGTGTTGGCTTTATTTCCAGAATTTACAGTGGTGTTGTCAGCACCAGTGGTTGTTGCAGGATTCAATGCCCTATTGGGTATAAGTATTGCCATGCCTATCGTACAATCCCTACTCCGTCATGCTCAAGCTGGTGGTTTTGGTATGGAAGCTGCTGATACTTATAGAAATGCGCTTATATCAAGTTCGGATGATTAGTTATGATTGCAGTCCTCGCGTTACCCCTCCCCAACCCTCCCCAAAGCATCGGGGAGGGTGCTGTAAGACGGGTGGGGTGTTTCAGGATTTATAAGTAATTAAGCGAACTTGATATTAGTGGTTTGGTAGTGGGGCGATCGCTGCTGGTGGAATTATGCGCTAAAAGATTCAGATTATCAAAACATTATTCAGGAGTAAGGAGTCAGGAGTCAGAATTCAGTATGAATTGGAGTTGGAGTGGCGGATGAATAAACGGCGTTTTTACACCCCCACCTTTGATTCTTCTTCAACAATTTTGCCACGTTTGTTGAAGTTGATTTAAATTTCTCTGGTCAATTCAAAGCCAGCTTTGCAATGACTCAAACCGAGCAAATTCTGACTCTAGCTGCCATTGAATCCGTGCGCGATCGCTTTGCCCCAAAAAAGCACTGCATCCAGCAGAAATAGAGGTTCCACCAGGAGTATCGCTTGCACAAGCTCCAACCATTGCCTTGAACTCAGGCGACTTCCACAGACTATTTCCCGGAGCAAAACTATATTCTAAGCCATTGCGAGCCAGTCGCTTGAGGTCTTTATATCCCAGCCCATATCTGGTTGCCGCTAACAAATACTCATGACTTAAATCGATGCGGGAAATGCCTTCATCATCGGAAGCAAGGGTCATTGGTACTCCAGCCTTCCAATACTCCCTAAAAGGATGATTATCTCCCTGGACATTCAAAATGATCTCATTGCTGGTTAGGCAGATTTCAACCAACACGCCGCGTTGCTGCATTTGCTTCATCAACTCAAAAGGATGTTCTTCAAAAAGAATATCTACCCCATGTCCGATACGGGATGCCTGTGCTACTTCTACAGCTTGCCGAATATGAAAACGTAAATTTTCGGTCGGAACCAACCCCAAAGTTAACTCTCCGGCATGAAGGGCGACCTTAACATTGGGATATTGACGTTTGAAAAATTTCAGCATCTGCATTTGCAAGGTGTAGTCACGCAGTGCAATCGGGTTATCCTCTGGAGCGACGAGATTGATACCCACTACACGCTTTTCGGATGAAGATAGTGCAAAGGCATAAGCTAACTGAGCAAACACTTCGACAGGAGACTTTGTTCTTGTAGTTTGTTGCAAATAGCGCACCGTTACTGTACATCCAGGCTGTGCCGATGGAGTGCCACAACCGAGGGTTTTCGAGACTTCACGCTCCAACTGTGTTAATTGCTCAGTGCCGAGTGTCACTAGCTCGGTTAATCCTCGCTTGAGCAATTGACGGTGCATCAAAGCAAAGTCTTGATTCCAACCAACTTCACGCCCTAGCTGTCGAACCTCACTGCCTTGAACGGTAAGCATTAACTCTAGATAGCTAATATGTTGTGAAGCTGCCCGATTTGCCACTTCTGCGACCATATCATCACGACGGCTTGCAGAATCTGATATTGCCCCAAATCCAGTAAAAGCCTCAAAAAATTGGTCGTGTCCTGATTTTCCAGCAAATTGGAGGTTACGAGTAGACCAACGATTGATGAGAAAATCATAAACAGATGTTCGGTTAAACAATTCTGAGGCGGGAAAATAGCTACTGTCCTGGCCGCAAGCCTTGGGTTCAACTAGAGTCCCTGCTTTTGGATTCACACAGTACCCATCAGTGGCAGCCCACTCTAGATAATGTTCTGCGTACACAGCCCCGCTCAGATGAGTGTGGATATCTCCGCCCTTGGGCATTCGCTGTACAAATGCTCGTAAAGCGGCAGGTTGAGTGCGATGAGCTTCAAACCAACTAGCAGCTTGAGCTTCACTCCCAATTGAGGACTGCTGCAAAGTAGATGGGACTTGAGCTACTCCTCTGAAGATAAAACAGCTAGAACTTGTTAATATTCCTAGAAATAAAGATAAAGTTGCTCGTCTACGCATATAGATGTATTTTTTGCCAAATCTAAGCATAATTATCTGGTTTAATTGCCGTATCTTTGTAGCGTTCATCTGCGTTAATAAGCACAAGCGCAGCGATCGGATTTTCAGCAGATGCTGAAAGTATTTTTTGATTTGTTGTCAGAGATAATAGCTTTAATACGAAGCACGCTACCTCTTAATACACTTACTCTGGCATAACTCTTGTCAGGTAATTGGCATTCGTACTTTAATGACTAGCCATGTATTGCAATACGGTAATACTAACCCTAGACTTGTCAAAAACTTTTGTTTGACTGACATTCACTTGATGTAGCCACAATACAAATGATTTTCATATTGTTGCCATCTTTGCAAAAAAGCAAACCGATATCTGCGATATTACCAGGGTAGCTATACTAGAGCAAATTTTATCCAAACGAATGGATAGATACTTATCGATTCAATTTCATAATTTTTAATTTACGTAATTTTTCTCTATAGATTGATAAAGATAGTAGTCATTGAGAGCGTGATGTTCGCACTGTTGAAAACAATCGATTATCAACCTTTATCTGACATAAGATATAACTTAAGATAGATATATGTCAATTGTTTTGATAAGTAAGTACACTGAACTTAATCAATACTCGCTTTAAGCAATACAGTCTCAAACTCGATCGTGCCGTACAGTCATGACCAGCCTGACAATGGAGCTACACAGGCAAAATCTATGAACTGTGTTGTTGCCATCTGTCGTAGAGTAGATGTACATCATCTGGTTGCCCTTCGTAGTTGAGCATTTGTTCGGAAATTGTTACCCAAGGCTGCACGCTACGCGTCCAAATATTGCCAACTGGACGTAAATTGCTTGTATCATCTAACGTTCCAGCTTTAATGTTAATCGTACCGGGGTTGTAAGCGCGATCGTGAAATAATCGCGTGCCGCAGTTACCGCAGAATATATTTTTTACGACAGAGAAGCGAGTGATTCCACCAGATCCATACGGGTTTGATAAAGATGGGGATGGGGTTGGTTGCGATAGACTACTAGGGCTTGCTGAAAAAGGTGATTAGCGATCGCACTTATCTAACAAAATCGCATTGCTCCCGTAGTGGCGTTACCATTGAACAGCTTAAATCTTATGTTGAGAAACAGAGTAGTCCTGGCAATTGAAGGGGTATCGAACCCCTCCAATTGTCCTGCAATTCTCCATCACCGCCAAGCCTGCGACTGTAGCGAGAGTACTTGCAAAGGTCTAGATGGCGACCAATCAGCACCCCAAATATTGCGTTGTCTGCTGCCATATAAATAGTGGTTAGAGAAAGTTGCAATTAACAAATTTAGATACAGCATTTTTTATAAAACTCCTTTCTGGTTGTAGTACTCGTAGTAAATTACCATTTCTTCGATCCAATCCCAGAAGGAGTCATAGCGTTTTTCTAGAGTGATTTCAGTTTCATCACCGAAGTAGTAAATTGGTGGATCGTCATCCTTTCCATCTGCAACAAAAAATAGATTCGTTGACCCTAACCGAGAAGCAAAAACAAAGTAATTGTGGGGCAGTTGAGGTAGATTTTCAAATTGTGCGAACTTATCGCTTTGAGCCATGTCCTTCACAGACTCATAGAAAGCATTCCAGTGGTCAGTAGCTATAAAGCCACCTGCCCATTTACCCATCACCTGAAGAAACTCTTTGTAAGCTTCGGGAAGTATGACCCCAAACTTTTGCTCCAAATGTCTAATTTCTTGTTTTGAGCAAGGAGTAAGCCCTGCTTCACCAAATTCAGGAATAGATAATATGCGTTCAATTAGCTGTTGTGGGGTAGGGCGAGGATTAGGCAGATTGAGCCAATGAGGTTCCACAGTCGCTAATAATTCAGGAAATTCTTGTGCATTATCCCATGCACAGCGACGATGCAGGTTGCGAATATTTACATCAGCCCCATACTCAATCAGGAGTTGAGACAATTCGACCTCTCCATGTTTTGTTGCTTGATGCAACGGCGTATCACCAATATAGTTCTGAGCATTGGGGTTTGCTCCACGAGCGAGTAGCAACCGCGCAATATCGCTTTTTTTTGCCAATACTGCAATATGTAATGCCGTATTACCTTCATACCTTTCTGGTAAATTAGGGTTTGCTCCATAGTCAAGAAGTAAATTGACCGATTCGGTTTGAGAAATAGAGCCTCCATCTGGCTCACGCAAATCGATCGCAGTATGTAAAAGTGAGCTGTGAAAACCAGGTACATGGTTGACGTTCACATCTCGATTCAGCCAAAATTGCAGCAGTTCAAGCGATCGCCACCCAGTTGCTTCAAAGGCATATTGATTTGCATAAGAGATGGCATCGAGATCGGCTCCATACTCCTCCAGAAGCAACACCATCTCCAGGGATTTTGCATGAAATAATGGAGTCTCTTGACGATTGCCTTTTGTACTTCTAGCATTTGGGTTCGCCCCATGTTCGAGTAGCAGTCTGGCGCAGTCTAGAGAGTCTTTGATGACGGCTTCAAACAGCGGAGTCCAGGCGTGTAAACTATCGGGGAGGTCAATAACTGCTGGCTGACTGGATAAGCGGCTGACGAATCCAAACAAACCTCTCGCCTGCTGCATCCGCTCTATCAACAATTGCACGCATTCAACTGCTCCAGCTTCTGCCGCACAGTGAATAGGGAGACGATCGAACCAACCTTTAGCTAATGCCAATTCAGGATTGCGATCGAGCAATGCCTTTAGAGCTTGAACATCTCCACAACGAGCTAGTTGATGGACTGGCCGATCTTTACCACTCACAGTTAAGGCTCCAACTAGTAATCCTTAAATAATGCCCTAATCTAGAAGTATATAGCCTCCCTAAAGCGGGTATACACCACCCCGCTAGACATTGCCAACATAATCCGCAGCCGCCTTGCTCACTCGAAGGGTGTGCTGACATCAGAAGTAACGGTGTTCTTACCCTTGTCCCAATAAACGTAGGGGGTTATTGCAGCAAAAGGGTGCCGAGACAACTCAGCTTTTTGCTGCTGGTATCTTTCCTCTTTCGTCTTCACCCCCAGGAGCGATCGCCGGAGGATAACTTAGCAGCTCCAATTCAAAATTCAAAATTCAAAATGCAGAATTAAAGACAGTTAGTGAGGACTTGGAAGCGGAAGTTCCACTAACTTTCGTTAATTAATAAATTAACCTTTGTTTTCTTAACTTGATTTTTTGAAAAAAAAATTTAGATCGCTCCGCTTCGCTACGCTAAAAAGAGCAAAGAAAAAAGAGTGCAAAGCGCAAAGAGCTAAAGCGCAAAGGGCTAAAGAGTCCTCGCCGCACCACCATCACACACAACCCGAAAACCAACATAGTAGGCGCGGTTGCCGCGGTTGCCGTGGTAGCGATAAGCACAACGGCAGTCCTCAGGAAGGCTGCTCCAAGAACCGCCGCGCAGCAGATGAGAATTATTATCATTCTCATTTGTCCAAGGGCTGCCATCTGTAGGTGCGCCATTATAATTGTCATGCCAAGTATCTTGACACCACTCCCAAACATTGCCGTGCATATCGTATAAACCAAAGGCATTTGCGGGAAAGCTACCTACTGGTGTTGTTTGTTGACGGTATTGACCTGTTGGCGCAGAAGCATAAGCTTGAGTAGCATCATAATTAACTAAATCTGCTGTAATTGTTTCCCCGAAATAAAATGGTGTAGTTGTTCCGGCTCTACAGGCATATTCCCATTCAGCTTCGCTGGGCAAGCGATAATTGCGTCCTGTTCTTTGACTTAACTTTTGACAAAACTCTACCGCTTCATTCCAAGTCACTGTTTCTACAGGTCGGGTATCACCTTTGAAATTAGCAGGATTATTGCCTATAATTGCTTGATACTGAGCCTGGGTAATTTCGTATCTACCCATGAAAAAAGGGTTAACTGTAACATTGTGCTGAGGACTTTCATCATCGTTTCGTCCCGCCTCTGCTGCTGGTGAACCCATCACAAAAGAACCACCACGAATCGCCACCATTTGTAAAGTCACGCCATTACCTAAATCCTCTACAAAATGCTGTGCAGTACGCACAGCTCTGGCAGTAATTCTCCCCTGTGTATTTACTCTGAATGTTTCAAATTCAAAGGTCTGTAACGCAGTAGTATTAGAATTGGTTACAGTATTCAAATTTTGACTAGAATTTTGAGTAACTTGATGCGCTACAACAGATGCCAACAAACCTGCTCCTCCCCAACCCAGCCATTGCAAAAATTGTCTGCGATTGATTAACGATAAAGTAGAGTTTGCTGATTGTGTAAAACTCGGCTGGTGAATTGGTGGTTTAATCTCGATTCCTAGTTTCCGTAATCCTTGCATCCACCAATAATTTCTTTTCTGCCTTTGTAGTGAGCGACTAAATTCATCTGATACCTGCATAGCAAGTATAGATTGGCCTCTCATAAATCCTAAAAAGATATAATCCTGTAATGGGCTATCAATAGCCGCTTTCTCAGATAATAAGTTAAGTATTGGATTAGCCAGTTTAGGTAATAAGCTGTGATACTGCTTTGCTATCTCTAATTGGAATTTGCTGGTAGAACCTTGAACAGATGTAATTAGTAAATTTTGCAGAGCATTCCGAATTATTTGCTGTTGTTCTGGGGTGAGTGTGGTAATTAGGTAAACACGCAACCAATTTGGTATATAGCCATAACGAAACCACGGTAAACGAGCCAAATCAGTTAAGGAACATACTTCTATCAAGGTTTTTCCTGACTGTGTTTTCAGAACATTACCTAAATAAATGGTGATATTCCAATCCAAATCTGGAAAAACTGCACAAGCACTCAGCCAATAAAAGCTATTTTGCCCAAGATATTTTTCTAGAGAATCCAACATAGCATTAATCTGCTCAGTTGGTGGCGGATTACGTTCTATCCAGTGATAAGGTTGTTTTTGCAAAGAATATGGTAGAGGTATTCGCATTTCTTCTGTAAGCACATCAATGGCGAATCTTTGAGATAATCTTTGACTTAATACCTCCAATCCCTTAATTGTTGCAGGTAAAATAATAAATTGTTGGGCAAGCGAAAATTCCTGCTTCCCCCAATTCTGTGCCGGAGTGGATGTTAAAATTGCTCGGTTTTGCCAGTTATTCAACTGATTTACCCAAAGTTCTAATTCGCCAGTAATAGCACTAAAAAATTTGCTTGTATCAGAGATAATCACTAAAGAGTGCTGGCTATATTGTGATATAATTTCTCTGAGTTTCAAGGGAAGACTTGTATCAGAATCGGGAAAACAGATGCGTGGGTCATCATCAAAAAAATAAATAGTAATAAATACACCTTCGTTTCGTAATCTCTGAATTATTTCTTCTACAAATTTCGCTTGATGATCTCGGTAGCTGGCGCGATTTATCAGAAATAGATACTCTGGGAGAACTTGATAATTCCGATAGATAGGAGTTAACCAACCACCATTTCTCAAAGTTGCATCAATCGTCCTTTCCACATCAATTTCACGAGCAGGAATACGAATTCGATATCGGAAATTTGTAGCAATTTTTAAGAGTACTAATCTAGAAACTAGATTTTCCTCAAATCCAGTAATCGAGATTGTTTGTAGATCCGGTTCCTGTGTTGTACTATGACGTTGCAAAAATAATTTAGCACGCCACAACCACCATAAACGCCAAATGAAAACTACAGCAATGTAAAAAGTTAGCAACAACAGTAGTATTTGCCAGTTAAAGGGTAAGTTTGTTGAAGGTTTTGTATTAGTTTTACTTGACAATTGTCTGAGAGGTACTGTTGGGAGTACACCTGTTGGTGTGGGAATAGAATCTACTGATGTTGGTGGTAATGTGGATGACGGTTGTATAACTGGCTTTTTATTTGTATGGGATGGAAATAAGAGAATAGAGAGAATAGAGAGAAAAATAGATATTGTCGTCAGCAGTATTAGATGCTGCATCTGAGAATAAAGTGTGCGTTCTGTTGCGAGTTCCTCTGAAAGTACTTTAGCTTCTACGTCTAAGTTTTCTGTGACAAGATTAGTTTGACTAAATAATTTCACCCAACAGTCAAAACGCTGTTGAAAATCCTCCTGTTCGATTGGCGAACTACAAAAAATCGGCCCTAAAAAATTTCTGAGTGTTTTGGGATCATCCAGAGTTTCCCCTTGAGCCAGTAATATTAAGATTAAATTCTGGGCTGCAATATACTGAGCTATACCAATTTTGTAGCCTGCTTCCCTGAGTTCATCAATGAAATGTATCAAGACATCAGGTTTGAGCCAATCTAGGTCTAGGTTGTTTGTTTCTGTTCCTGTATCCACTGTTCTACAAATTTTTTAGCTTTTTCTCGATCTTCCGCTGTTTTAATTAAGCTACTCAGAGTAGCAAAGACTACTTCCCTTTGCATTAAAGGATTTTCTGATTCACGAGTGAATTTTTGTAAAACGATCAGCCAACCCAATAATTCAGAAGTCGCAGGTTTTTTTCTCAACCCAACTTCGGAGGAACGTAATCTGTAAAATAAACTGAGAGCAGCTTGCAAAAGAGAACTACTACTCACATTTATTCCCAAACGATTAATGACAATTTCTGCTAATCGCTCCCCTTCCGGAAAAGGAATATTGTAATAAATACACCGTCTCAAAAAAGCATCTGGTAAATCTTTTTCGGAATTACTAGTAATAATCACAATTGGCTGTAGATTTGGCTCTGCTGCTATTTTTTCGTTTCCTAGCTCTGGAATCCGAAAATACATCAATTCCAATTCATTAAGTAAATCATTGGGAAAGTCACGAGGTGCTTTATCAATTTCATCAATTAAAACTACAGAACGGGATTTCTGAGAATGTATAATATCTGATGGTAATAAATGTTTAACATCATCAGGATGTTGACTGCGTAAAATTGCTAGTCCTAAAGCTTGGTAAACGATGTAATCTAAGGTTGTAGCTGAGACATTACCACTCTGCACATCTTGGAAACGCCTTAAAGCATCATAACTATAGAATAAGTCACGGGCAGTACTATTTGACTTAGTTTCAAACTTCAACGGTGGCTCAAGTCCAAGTTCCCATGCCAAACTGTAAGCTAGTTGAGTTTTACCCGTTCCTGGTTCACCCGTAATCAATAGAGGTTGTCCTAATAAAAGTGCTACATTACACGCATCTGTTAAACCTGAATCTGCAATATAATTCTCTGGCTTAAGTAATTGAGAACGTGGAGAAACTGGTAAAGTGATTGGCAACTCCGATTGTTGACGGTTTGCCATCCCTGAATAAAAAGGGTATTTCATACTGACTTCCCTTGTTTCATTAGTAATTGCTCTAATTTTTCAGCTAAATCATACATAGGTATTGTGTCAGATGCTTTTTGCTCTTCCCAAGTTGCAAACATTTCTCCTACTTTTTGAATTAATGGTTCAATCATAGCTTCTCCTACCAATTGTTTAATATATTCACTCCGTACCCAATTTTCAACTTCTGTCTTATTGATTCCCTCCAGTTCTGGGAGAACAATTACTGATATAGGCTGAAGATGACTCAGCTCTGAGTTTGATAGATCTTGCAGATATTTGCGAATTTTTCGATTAGTTTGCTGATAGCGATATTGTTTCAAAAAAGCACCTACGAAAGTGAGTATCCACTTGAACCAAGAGATTTTATAATTGTTTTTTCGAGTAATTTTATATTTAATACATATACAAATAATTAACTTTTGGTTAATGATATTTTTTGATAAAGAACGACAAAATTTCAAAAGTCTATCTAAACTATCTAATCCTTGCTTGTACAAATCTTCAGTGAGTAAGTGTGTCTGAATAATTACAGGGTTGGGAGAATAAGAGCTTAGTAAATCATTGATTTTTGCTAGCGAATGAAAACTATTGCCTGAAACCCCTTGTACTAGATTTTTGCATAACTGATTGTCTAGATTCTGCAAATCCTTTAATTTTTCAGGCCAAGCCATCTCAAATTTCGGAATCGTTGGTTGCTGTGGGTCTAACTCTAATAATTTACGAAGATATAACTGTCGTATTCGCTCTACAAAATTGTAATGGCATTGCAGCTCATCACCATGAATAATACAAACAAGATGATTAGCTGGAGTTTGTTCCAGAAATGTCTGTAATACTTCAGATAGCTGTGATTCTTGCTCTCTGCGGTTGGCTAAATATGGTAACAAAGGTGGGAGTGGTTGTGAACTGGCAAATGAATTTTGTGGACTACTAGAGTATTGGACTGGGCGATCGCTGTCTAAATTTAGCCGAGAATCTACAAGAGTTTGCAACTTTTGTTCTGTTGCTGCCAACTTGCCACTAAGCTCTTCGAGTATGGATTCTTCTTGCTCAAGCTCTTTTTCGTACTTAAATTTTTCGGAGGGGTCTGTTTCAAGTACCCATGCGTTTCGTATGCGTCCAACTTTTTGCAATTGAGTTTCGCGGCTTTTTTCTAGGGATTCTATTTCGTGCTGCAATCGCGTTCTTTGGTTTGGCGGTGGAGATGGATTATCTGATGTCACCGACTCCTCTCCAGATAAATATTGTAGACATCTTTGCCAATTTGCCCTGTATTTTTACTCTGCCAGCATTAATCAACCCACCGCTACACTGGGCATTGAGTAAGTCATTATTATTGACTTGCTTTGGCTTTTGTAAAATCGACATGGCCCGGTTTGAGCAGTTTTAAGCGTTATTCTTATGGATATTACCATCTATTGCATGTGTATTAACTATCTCCGCTTTAATTAGGCTGGAAGCAATTTGAGAAGCTCTGCTTCATCTGTAGCCACACATTCAACTTCCCAATGCCTATTTTCATTCATCTAAACGCTGTGCGATCGCCTTTGATAATTCTTCAAAATCTGACTCACTGTGAATATCTGGAGCTAGCGTATTCATGTTTTTGAGCAGGCTGGTAATTTCAGAAATGGTGTTGCGAATTTCGGTGTATAAATCAATTTCTTCTCTAAATCCTTGTAAATTAGCAGCAGAAACACCTTTCATCGCTTCGTCTAATTCTTTGATTTGGTCTTCCCAATGCTTAATATATTTAATTCTTTGAATTGGGTTATAAATTTGAGCATCTGCCAGCACAATTGGAAAAATCCGGTCATAAAAATTACCATTATTAGCAATTTGCACCAATTCAAACATACAGTTTGGCGATTTTAAATACTTATCGCTAATCACCGCGATTACACATTTGCCTCGTCCAATCTTTTCCATGAAAGCTTTGATTAGTCCTTTGTAACCCAAGTCTCGTTTATCTCGAATGATGACGATCCCTTTGGATTGTAAAACTGCATCTAAGCGATTGACATAGCTTTCACTGTCTCCACCCCAAGCATAGGAGATGAAGATTTCTTTTTCATATTTGGCTGTTTCTGTTTCTTGTTTCTTTGGTGATTGTTCGTGTTTATCTTCCTCTTTAGTCTGAGGAAAATCATTAGGTTGCAGATGTTGTTCCATTGCATCCAACTTGTCAGCAAGCTCCTGCAATGTACGTTCTTCAGTCTGAAGTTGCTGTTCGTATTGGAACTTGCGTGATGGATCTGTCTCAATTACCCATGCGTTGCGTATGCTTGCAATTTTCTGGCTTTGCACCACGTAGGCCTTTTCTAGGGAGTCTCGCTCTTGTTGCGATCGCTCTTTTCGTTGCGGTGACGGGGAAATATTATCTGATGTTACTTGCTGCTGCCCAAAGTGAATATTGTAAACATTCCCATCAATCTGCCCAGCGTTTACCGTGTCAGCATTAATCAACCCGCCGCCAAACTGGGCATTGCGTAAGTCGTTGTTAACTTGCTTGGGGTCTTGTGAGTCCGGCATAGGGTTGGCTTGAACGTTATTAAGCGTTATTGTTCTGAATACTAGCACCTATCTATTCTGCATCAACAGTTTTAGCATTTACTATGCAACGCCAAAACAGTCAGCTAACTAGATTGTGATTACTATGTTGTGCAATTTTCACGTTTAAACCTGGTAAAGGATATGAAATAATTCAATTACTCAAATAGAAATTTTTAACAGGAAGGTTAGATGAGGTTCCAATTTGCACATTCAAAGTAAAAGTTCCATTGACTAGCCCTGTACTTTCTGTAATTGGAGAAGATGGCTCAAAAACTGAATTATTCCCTTCAATAATAAATTTCCCTACGTAAGATTTCCCTTCTACACTAAAACTACCTTGAATTTGATTTCCTTGTTTTTTTAACGTTCCTCCACCTTCAACTCCTAAAACTCCCAAAACATTTTCTACTAATTTAGGAAATTTTGAAACAGAGGGTTCGCCACTTATTCTTGGTTTAACTCCAATAATTTTAAAGGGAATAGATACATTGTTATTCAAAGGTGCACTTAAAAGTATACCTACCTGTCTGCCTGCGATATCTAGAATTAATTCGCGAGTAGATGGATCGTAACCCCCAGCAACTTGACTGACGCTCGTCCCTACAGAAACCGCAGCTACATTACTGTTTTTAATGCTACCAGATCCACTAATAACTCGTAAATAATAGCTTGACAAAGGAGCTATTGGAGGTAGTTGTAAAGCAGTTCGATTGTTAGCTATTTGGGCTGCTATTTCCTCCCTAATATTCGCTGGAAGATTAGGAGAAATAGATTCTTTAGGGTCTAAAAAGCTTTTAATTTCAGGAGATTCAGCAATCTTTTTAGGGTCTATCTTTGCCGTTGTATTGTTTGCTATGGAATATCTTTCCCCGGCTTTAACGGGGAGTCCCAAAGTATTGTTAATTGATGTAATATAAACTGTTCCTAGTAAAACATCAATAAAAATATCACTTCCAGTATCAATTCCTCGAATTAGAGTTTGTCCATTACCTGGTCTAATAATTTGTTCTTTTGGCGTGAAAACATTAAAAGCACACCCAGTTAATTCTTGAGACACAACCCATTGTGTTAAGTCATCTAATAAATTGCTCATTTCAGAGCCATTAGAATGCTTTCTAATTGGCCCTTTTGAGCATAATAGTTCTGCATTTAATTCTAGATCGTTGAAATTCCATTCGCCCATACTTGCAAGAGTACAGTCGCTCCCTCCATTTTCTGACACGCACTTTTCGATAGTTTGCTGACAACTATCATCTGCAATTCCTGAGTCAGTTACAAAAAAACCAGATTTGGGATTAGCACCACAGTACAGTATGGAATCGTCATTAGCAGTTTGAGCTTGCTTAACTGATTTTCTCATTGATACAGAGTTGAAAATATTTAAAAGAGGTAATAGGGAACTTTTCACAGAACTAGTTCCCACTCTTACTCCTGAGGCACATCCTCTATCTATATTTTCTCCTGCATTCCGCCAACCAAGTGTAAATGTTCCTCCGCTAACTCTACAGGGAAATCTATATTCAGATGGCGTTGGTTTTGGAACAGTGTTTACTCTATAACCAGAAGAGTCCCATTTATCATTTTGCTGAAAGAGAAAATCTAAAGTAGCTATTAGGTTTTTATTAGCAGGTATCCCAAGAACGTCTCTATATGTCAGCACTTCTGATATTCCTGGGACATAATTCCTTATGCTTCTACTATCACCTTCACGTCTAACAGTTAAAGAACGGTTATTAATAGTTTTTCCTTGGACTTTATAAATACTTGCGCCATCAGGAATCCTAGAACCCCCATAGCTTTGGTTAATTATTAATAGACTAAAAATAGGAGTAATCAGTAGAATCGTTAGTTGTGTAATTACATAGTATATAAACTGTAATTGAAATATTTTTTTCTTTTGTAACATATTTCTTTATCTTCAATATTTATCTAAATTATTGCTATCGTTTTTATTTAAAAGAATTTTGCATTGTTCAAGACGTTCCAAAGGAATATCATAGGGAGGTACAAATATTGTAAAAATTAGCGATTTTGACTCTAATTCATCACACTCTGGAGCAGATATTTCAGATATGCTACCATACCAGCCGCAGCGGTTTTTTGTTTTATTTCGCCATAGTTCTTCTATTTTTTTTAAAATTATACAAGGAATTCTGCTAGCTTCTGTTTGATCTAACAAACCATTACTATTGACATCGGCTCCAAATCCAAATTTGGTCATTAAAATTTCATAAGTCTTTTTTATTGCACCATCTGTATAATTATTCTCTAAATTAAGATAGTCATATATTTGGTTTTTATTATTTTCAGAAATTTCGCCTCCTGACTCGAATTTTAATTTTTGTTCCTGTATTAGTTCTTCTTGGGTTTTTAATCTTCCAAGTTTCCCTTGTTTCATATCTTTTTCTATGAAAGAGAATCGTTCTCTGAGAATTAGATTAGTTAAAGAATTTAAAGCTTTTATCGAAATAGTTTTAATTTGTTGCCTCACCTGTTCTAAGTTTGAAAATTCTTGAGAATTTTCTGCAACTCTCTTTTCAAGATTAGTCGTGTTTTTCAAAATAGCATGATAATATCCAATTGATAAAGCTATATTTTTATCATTTCCTCTATGCTGACTAAGTTTATCTGCCTGTTTTAGATAGTTAGGTAACTTATTTAATAGTTCTGATGTAGGTGGCTCAACACCAAGCATAAAAGATTGAAGTGATTGCTCAGCTTGATGCTGTTGTAGCCAAGCAAACCCTCCAGCCGCTAGTGCCATAATTGCAAATATAGCTGTACTGGTAGCCCACCTAGTTTTTATTTTTTGCTGTTTTAGTTCTTGTTGTATGCGTTTTTCCTTTTCTTTTTCTTCATATTCTCTTTGTGCTAGACTCGCTTGTATATACTCCTCTTCTGCATACAGTTTGTCTTGACTTATTTCCCACCACTTTTCAGCTTCAAGTAATGCCTTACCTCGTAACAATGCCCCTTCATCTTGATGATTTTTCTGCCATTGGTGTTTTAAAACCCGCAACTGTTGTTGCCAAGCTCGAAATTCACGATCTGTTTTCATCCATTGGCGCAATTTCTCCCAATTCTGAATCAGTACTTCATGAACAACCTCTACTGTCTGTTCACCACTAGCATTGTCACTTGTTACTACTAATCGCGCATCTGCCAGTTTCGTCACTAATTCCCAGTTTGTCTCGCCGAGTTCTGCTTTTGTCGCAAGTCGCCGCGTATCTTCTCTACCTTCACTAGGTTGCACTAGTTGGATAAAAATGTGGCGTACCTTTTCCTGCTCAATAGTAGTGAGATTGTCATATTTTTTATCTGCATAGCTGGCTAATGCACCTTCTACTTTCCCAATGTCCTCATAAGCTGCATGAGTTAATTGTTTGCTCTGGCGCTTTTCCCACAGCAATGTCAAAGCAAATTCCAGCACAGGTAAGTTCCCTGGTTCGGACTTGACATCATTTAAAATGCGTTCTATCAACCCATCTTGAAATGTTACTCCCAGCTTTTGGGCAGGTTTGGCAATTACATCTGTTAATTCAGATCGATTCATTGACCTGATTTTGATGTCAGATTTTAATTGCTCTGCAAATTCTGGATATGAGAGTGTGTAACTTAAAAAATCCACACGCATAGTTGCAACAAATACTGCCGATAGCGATTTGCTGATGGGAGATTGAATAATAGTTAGCAAACAATCCAAGAATTTATGACGAGTTTTTTCATCTTTGCATAAGGTAAATAACTCTTCAAACTGATCTGCAATTAGTAACACACGATGGTGAGGATGGTTTTGCTGAATTTTAGCAATGACATCAACAATAAGAACATCACCTTTGCAGAAATAATTGGACAACTTGCGTGTTTGGACAATGCGATCGGTATCATCTAAATCAGACGCGTAGAGTGGAACCAATGCTTCAGCCAAACCGTAAAAAGGTTCTGAGCCAGGACGGAAATGGGTAAATAACCAATAGCCTTCTTGTTGTAGTTTTGGTACTAATCCTGCTAATACGACAGAAGATTTACCACTCCCCGATGCACCCAGCACAGGGATAAAATTACAGGTTTTAGTTGCCTCAAACAGTTCTTGTATAAATACTTCTCTACCAAAAAAGTATTCGGCATTATCTGGACTAAAATGATATAAGCCGCGATAAGGGCATGGCTGTTTTTGATCGTCAGAAGCATCTTCGGTAGGTTTAACAGTAGCTACCCGAATATCTTCACGGTAATAATAATTGGTAATGTGGATATTTTTAGTATTGTAGATGTCACCACCTATACGCTGGGCATTCACTATGTCAGCATTAATCAGCCCTCCGCCAAACTGAGAATTAGGCAAGTCATTATTGGTGACTTTTTTTAGGTCTTCTGAGTCTGGCATGGGTCGGTTTTGGCAGGCTTAAGCGTTGTTATCGTAAATAATATCACCGTTGTTTTTTAGACCAACAGATGCAAATTCTTTCTTAATCTCGCCTAAACTCCATTTGAGCGAAGTGGTCTTGCAGCAGTTTGTGGATGAAGCGATAGCGTCCGCCGACACGCTGGAGTAACATACGCTCGGTGCAGTAGTCGAGGAAACGGGCGTAGTTCCAAGGGATGTAGCCGTTGAAGTAGAGAACGAGGCGTAGGGTGAAGTGTTTTATTACAGGTGTTCCACTTCTAAGTATTCCCAGCAAGAAACCTAAAAACAACCCATACATTAAGCTAATAATTAACAATTCAATTGTATTATTACTTTTTATGATTACTAAAAATAAAAAAGTTAATACTACCGAAGGTAGAAACAAGAAGACCGATAACTTGATTGTGTTTTTAGCAGATTGCCAAATACCTTGATTAGGAATAGTTTTGTTTTCTATTTCTATACTATGAAACCCAAAGATTAGCCCAAAAAATAATCCAAAAAATAATCCCTCACTTAGGGATAAAGGAAATCCAGCAATTTGGCTAAAAACTGTTATCCTAGTTAAACCAAATAACAGCCCATACATTAGACCATAAAAAAGTCCATAAATCAGTGCGTTTTTAAATTTATTATAAGAAAATTTTAAAGTCTCAATAGCTTCTATTCTATCTCCTATCAACCCACTAATTAGACCGCTACTTACTCCAGTAAGCACCATAAAGTTTGGGCTAATATTTAGATTAGGAGCTACTGCGATCGCTAATCCAGATATTAAACCAGTAACTAGACCGAAAATAATCCACTTTATAATAGTTTTGTTGAAAAAAGTGTTAGGTTTAATTAGACTAGAATTTTCCAACACCTCCTCTATTAACGTTCCAAATACACTATTCATTAGCCCAGATATCATTCCTCTGATACAACCAAAAATTAAACCAAATGTTATTATAAATATTAGTTTCTTAACTAATAGTCTACCTGCATTTAAAATTAGACTTTTAATTGTTCTTACTAGCCCAAAATTTAGCCAAAACAATAGCATTTGTATAGTTCCCCAGACTAATAAATTATAAATAGCTTGATGAATTTTACTTTTTAATAAACTAGGCTGCATTTCTTCAATCAAAAACTCAGATCTTGATTCTCCCTGCATTTGTCCTGCTAGCCAAACCAACCACATTCGTGTTTTTCTAGCATTAGAACTGATTCGTAAACAAAAGCTTAAGATGCCATTCGCTTTATCATAAGACGAA
>JAVRBO020000109.1:0-178639 GCA_034531195.2 Nostoc sp. ChiSLP01 | reverse complement strand
GCTCCCCCTGCTTGCCTAAATGTCTCAATCTTAAGGTGAAACGATATTAGACCTCCTGAGGACGCTGCAAAAAAATCGCGAACAGAATGATTACGGATTTCAAAACTAATGACCAGGTGAACGGAATCAGCAGCATATTGAAACTTGTGGAAATCACCTGCATGAGCAACGCTCCTACAACAGTGCCCAGGACATTTGCACGACCACCGGAAAAGGGCGTACCGCCAACAACCACAGCGGCGATCGCATCAAATTCCGCGTTGACGCCAACCTTGCTGGGATCGCCCATGCCAAGCCTCGCTGTTTCCACGAGTCCGGCAAATCCCGCAAGCAAGGCGCTAATCAGATAAACTATATACTTCACACGCTCTGCACGGATACCCGCCAGTCGGGCGGCCTCTTCGTTGCCACCCACAGCAACAAGCTGATGTCCGAACAGCGTAGAGCGGATACAGAAAAAAGCTCCTGCAATGACAACTGCCGCGATCGCCACCTGAATTGGTATAGAACCGAGATAGCCCTTTCCGAGCGCCTCAAATGTAGGATGGACGAAGGGAACGAGCTTACCATCTCCAACAACCTGAGCGATGCCGCGCCACATAATCAAAGCCGCCAAGGTGACGATCAAAGCATCAAGTTTCAGACGTGAAATTAAAAAGCCATTGACAAGACCAACCAACAGAGCAGCACTCAGGGCAAAGGAAACGGCAACAACCATCCCATACTTAATCAGCAATGCCACAATGACTGAAACCAATGCCATAGTAGAGCCGACTGTGAGGTCGATGCCGCGGGAAGCGATAACAAAGGTCATTCCGACGGCAACTAACATTGTTGTCGATACTTGGAGCAACACATTTAATGTGTTGCTCACTGTTGCGAAACGCGGAGTGAAGATGGCGTTCGCAACATAAACAATTAGGAGTGCCGCAAATGCACCGAAGTTAGGGTTCCATAGAGTTCCCCAACGCAGATGGAGCTTCTTGATATTCATTGTTTATCCTGCTCTGTTTTTAACTATCTACCGACAGCTTCCTGAGGATCTGCATCTTCCGCCATTGCGTGCAAAATTGCCTTTATGTTCTTCTGTTCGCCGCTAAGTTCCGCAATCGATCGCCCGTCACGCAAAACTACTACACGTTGCGAGCCTTCAACTAGCTCTTCCAGTTCCGATGAAATCATTAGAATTCCAAGTCCTTGCTTTGCTAGTTCGGCGATCGCCTGCTGGATCTCGCGCTTTGCACCAACGTCGATTCCGCGAGTCGGCTCATCCAGGAGAAGAAGTTTTGTATTCTTGCACAGCCATCGTGCCAGAAGTACCTTCTGTTGATTGCCGCCCGATAGTTCGTGGATTTTCTGCTCGGTGCTGGCTGCCTTGATGCCAAGACGCTGCATGAAACGGTTGACAAGCTCGTTCTGTCGTTTCTTGGAAACGATGCCCCATTGGGTAAGGGATGGTAGTGCGGCAAGTGTGAGGTTTTCCCGCACCGAAAGCTCTGGGATGATGCCGTCTGCCTTGCGATCCTCTGAAAGGTAAGCTATTCCAGTGTCAATAGCATCATGAGGATCGCGCACAGACAAAAGACTACCTTCGAGTTTTACAGTTCCACCATCAAGTGGTTCGGCTCCAAACAGGACGCGTGCTGTTTCGCTGCGGCCAGAGCCGAGCAAACCTGCAAGCCCGACGATTTCGCCATGCCGCATTTCAATGGAAACACCATTGAGGCGTTTTTTATATTTGAGAGCTTCGACCTGGAGCAGCACTGGCTGAGCTAACGTGTTTTGGGATTGTTGTACAAATGCTGTGACTCCTTTGCTCACTTCTTCAGGCTGGCGGCCTAACATATGGCAAACAAGTTCTAGACGATTGAGCGCAGTCAGCGATCGCGTGATGATATTGCGCCCATCACGCAGTACCGTCACGCGATCGCACACAGCGTAAAGTTCTTCAAAACGGTGGCTGATGTAGACAATGGATGTCCCTTGCGACTTCAGCCGACGCATGACATCAAAAAGCACGCAGACCTCAGTTTCTGTCAGGGAACTTGTGGGTTCATCGAGGATCAGCACCCGCGGACTAAAAGATATAGCGCGGGCGATCGCCACCATCTGGCGATGGGCAATATTGAGGGAACCAACCGCTGACTGTGGGTCGATATCCAACCCCAGGCCCTTTAGGATTTCGGCTGCTCCAGCATTCATCGCCCGTCTATCGATGATGCCGAAGCGATGCGGCTCTCTGCCCAGAAAAATATTCTCAGCAACGGTTCGCAAACCCACCAGTTGGATCTCCTGGTAGACGGCTACGATACCTGCCGCCTGCGCTTCAGTGGGATTCTGGAAGGCAACACTTTTCTGGTCATACTCCATAACACCAAAGTCCCGTCGATAAGCCCCCGTCATAATCTCGATCAGCGTCGATTTCCCAGCACCATTTTCTCCCACCAGTGCATGGATCTCGCCTGCCTTCAGTTCAAAATCTACCCCCCACAGCGCTGGCACACCAGAAAAACTTTTTTTTATACCCGTCATGTACAGGATAGTTCGAGTCGCCTGATTCATCGGCTTTACCTAATTTC
This sequence comes from Nostoc sp. ChiSLP01, assembly GCA_034531195.2. GTDB lineage: Bacteria > Cyanobacteriota > Cyanobacteriia > Cyanobacteriales > Nostocaceae > Nostoc. Next base: position 176,060 of record JAVRBO020000109.1, on the reverse strand, counting down.
TGTCTTCATTGCCGATAGTGGAGATCCTTCACTTCGCACCACAGTAATCTTGTCTATCGTGGAGGCTCAGGATAGTTCCAGGTTATCTTTTCTTTATTTTAGGGCGGGAATTATACTAATTCGTAATTCGTAATTAAGAAACTTATACCGATTTGAAAAATGAATCCGACGGATAAATCTCAATCCAAAATGGTATTAGAAGCAGCAAGGCTGTCATGATTTACTTCTATTGCTTGATTTTGCAGAATTGGTATTACTCATAGTAATTTCCGAAAATTTGGCAACAGATTCAAAACCAAAAACCTAGATTATTAGGACTTGTGTAATTACAAATTATGAATTACGAATTACAAATTGCTATTAGTATGCTTCATCTACGAAATCCTTGGCATTGGTCGCATCGAAGAGTCTGTCCTTGAGAATGATTCTAGGAGGGATTTTTTTGCCAGCAAAATACTCCTCCATTGTGAGAAAAACAAGCGGGCCAAAACGAGGGTTTGATTCGACACTCACCCCAAGCTCACCACGAATAATTGCTTCCAGTGCGGTTTTCTGACCGTCAATCGAACCGACCATTACATCCTTACCAGGCTTCATACCTGCGGATTTGAGAGCCTGGATAGCACCTAAAGCCATTTCGTCGTTGTGAGCATACACGGCGGTAATGTCGGAACCCTTGGCTTGGATAATGTTTTCCATGACACGCTGGGCCGCAGCTCGCGAAAAATCTGCTGTCTGTGCAGCAACGATCTTCATGTTGGGATAACTGGCGATCGCATCACGAAACCCCTTAGCGCGATCGATTGCCACCGATGAACCCGCTGTTCCGGTGAGTTCCACGATGGACGCTTTGCCATCGGTCGCCCGGGCCAGCCATTCACCAACGCGCCGACCTTGGGCGATAAAGTCCGACCCCAGAAAGCTGACGAAATGTTCGCCTGGTTTTCCCGCCGCTTCACGGTCGATTAGAAAAACTGGTATTTTGGCCGCTCTTGCTGCTTCCAAAGCGGGGGTAAGACCTTCATACTCCCGTGGTGCAAGAAATATAACATCAACTTGTCGTGCAATCAGATCCTCAATGTCAGCAAATTGCTTGGATGTTTGCCCCTGAGCATCCGTCATCAGAAAATCATAAGTTTTCTTACGCTTGGCGGCCTCTTCCTTAATGCTGTTCGTTTCAGCAATGCGCCACGGGCCAATGTTCTCCGTCTGCGAAAATCCGACAATTTTTTTGGTTTTCTCCTGCGTACAGCTAGACACCGAGAAAGCCGCAACAGTAATCATCACATAGGCGGTGAATACAAACAACTTTGGCATATAAGCTCGGATACTTGAGCATCTAAAACAGGTTTTATTGTTCATAACCCCATCGTGTCTGAACGATTTTCAACAATATTTTTTCCTCCCCTGCCCCCCCTGCTCCCCCTGCCCCCCCTGCCTCCCCTGCCCCCCCTGCCTCCCCTGCCTCCCCTGCCCCCCCTGCTTCCCCTGCCCCCCTGCCCCCTGCCCCCACCATACAAAGTTGTTTTGGCACACTAGTTTTGCCTGTAGGCTTTGGGTGTCATACCTGTGATTTGGCGAAACTGTTTACTCAAATGGCTGTGGCTGTTGAAGCCGCACACTAAAGCAATTTCGATAATCGAGCGATCGCTTTTTTTCAACAACTGTTTTGCGCGTTCTATTCGTTGTTGAAGCAGATATTGGTAGGGAGCAATGCCTATAGCTTGTTTGAACAGATGGCTGAAATGAAACTGACTCATGTTTAGCAATTGGGCTAAATCTGCAAGCTTAATGTCTCGATCCAGATGTGCGTCAATGTACTGTAAGACTTGAAGTAGTTGGCGCTCAGGTAAACCACCGTTGTAAACAGCAAGCCGGGGTTTGATAGCAGAATATTGTCTGAGCAAATGCACAGCCAAGACATTTGCTAGCGATTCAATGTAAAGCTTTTCGCCTAAATTTTCTTGTTTTAACTCAGACAAGAGCATCATGGCGATGGACTCAATGTGGCGATCGCGAGTTCGGAATTCCCTGACTAATTCTAGCCGTTCGGGATTTGTATCGATGGTTTCTCTAGCAACACTCTCGATGAAACCAGATGCAATGCGAATCTGCAAGTAATGGTCTTCTAGATCCCAACGGGCAAAAAATGGCGTTTTTGCTGGGGTTATGGAAATGTCGCCTTTATCGTATAAACCTGTATAAGTTTTGCCTCCCTGAATTTGCAGCAAAGGCACTGGACGGGGTGCAAGAGACAGACAAATTGCATGTTCATCGCTGTAATAACTTCTTCCCTCGCCTGCGGGGTGTTGGAATTCTTCAACCAAAATATTTTCCCAACCCTGATTTTGGCTAGACAGGATAGGCAAGCAGGTTGTTTGAGTCTGGTAGCCAGTTGGAATTTTCACGATAAAAACAAAGAATCTATCTTTATAATTTTCTTACCTAAACCTATTGCATTAATTTAGCCATTTTACTATTTTATGTTTAACTGGATCGAAAATTATTAGTCTTAATTGTTATGATTAATAATTAGTTTTTAAAAATGTAGGTTTTATAAATAAATTCTAAATTTTCAATTTTACTATAAGTTACAATTTGGTCAAAGATTATAATTTCCCGCTAGATAATTAATTTTATTCTACAGCAAATCCTGATAATTTACGCATCTTTGGTGTATGGAAACCAATAACAATATCTTGTTTGGGCACACCCATTTCCATCAATTCTAAAGCAATATCAACTTCAGTTGTATTTTGCTGAATCCAGATTTTCTCATTTTTGATATCAAGATGCATTATTGGGCCATAAATCCGCTTTTGATTATTCCATCCGAGACTAATAATTTGGTAATGGTCATGTTCAGTATCAAAAATCTGTTCGACTTCAACATCACCATAGCTCGGTTTATACTGGAGATATTTAGTTAATATTTGTTTAACTTTTTTTCGATATTCATTTAATTTATCCATTGCTCTATTTACTCAGTTTCTACGTTATAAATAAGTAATTTTAGAAAGTTTTCAGTGACTACAGTTTGAATAAAACGTAAGTTAAAGAATTCATTATAAATTGCTAATGGCACTGCTAAGTATAAAATTCTATTTGGCTCTTCAACACGTAAGGCAGTACGATAATTAATGAACTGTCCTAGTGCCATATGAAATTCTGAAATTTTTGATTTCAACTGCTATTTTTTCTCCGGCTTTCTCAGCAGCTATAAGTTTCTCTGCGCCTAAATCAATCTGAATATCAACTCCACTACACCGAATATTTAGCGGATCGTCTGTAATTACCCAACCATCTTTTTCTAATGCAGACTTCACAATATTGTGGAATAAATCACGAGCCATAGTTTCACAGTGAAGGCACTATAACCTGAAAAGTTGTCAATATTACAGTAGTGTAAAAACTAGTAAATCGCTTAAACACAGATTTCCAGTCGCTATTGACTCCTGCTTACATTATGTATTTAAGTACATTATAAAAGACTTCCAGTGATTAGCCTAAAAATCGACAGCAAGATTTTGATAATTGGACAAAAATCAGATAGTTGGGTATGGGTGATTTATCTAAGCTGGAATTGTCACTGAGCAAAAAGAACTATGGCACATCTATTGCATATTGATTCTAGTCCTCGTGGCGAGCGTTCCCACTCTCGCAAACTTACACAAGAATTCGTTGCAGCTTGGAAACAGTCTCATCCAACTGATACCATAACTTACCGAGATATTGGACGAAACCCAGTTCCCCATGTAGATGAACCCTGGATTGCTGCTGCTTTTACACCACCAGAACAACACACTCCTGAATTAAAAGAGGCGATTCGCATCAGCGATTTGCTAGTGGATGAATTTTTAGCTGCTGATTTCTACGTCATTGGCGTTCCCATGTACAATTTCAGCATTCCCAGCACCCTCAAGGCGTATATCGATCAAATTGTGCGGATCGGACGAACTGTTGCTTATGAACCAGAAGATATTGAGAACCCTTACAAGCCTCTAGTCTTGAATAAGAAGATGTGGATTATTACCGCACGTGGCGCTTCTGGCTTTGAACCTGGCGAACGCTACGGAACGATGAATCATCAAGACCCTTATTTAAGAACAGTTTTTGGTTTTATAGGCATCACCGACATCAGCTTTATCCATGTTGAAAATGACGAGTTAGGCGGAACAAGTTTGGCTGAATCCATCGCCAAAGCTCGTGCGAAAATCACAGAATTAGTTGCAGCATAGTTTCACTGTTAGGACTTACGCACTGAAGGCTGAAACATAGATCCCCCCAACCCCCCTTAAAAAGGGGGGCTAATAACACTCTTTTACCCCCTTTTTAAGGGGGTCGACGCAGGCGGGGGGATCTTATCTGAACTGTATTGCTTTTTAAGGGGGTTGGGGGATCTGAGTGCGTAAGTCCTGATTGTGAGGGAGATCGGGAGATGGCGAACCAATACTTGTCAGGTTTTGGGGAAAAGGGGAAAGAAAAAACCTTTACCCTTTACCCTTTACCCCAAAGCAAATTCCGAGTTCAAAATGCTTAACCGAGGAGTATTGGATGGGGAAGTGTGGGGAGTGTGGGAAGAGAGGGAGGAAAGATTTCTCATCCTCCCACACCTCCCCAGTCCCCAGTCCCTCTGAACTCACGTTACAAGATTCAGAATTCGGCCGGGAACATAAACAACACGGGAAATTTCCTGATTTTCGAGATAACGTTGAACAGATTGTGTTTGTTTGGCAATGGCGATCGCCTCTTGTTGGGATGCCCTGGGTGAAAGAAGAATGGTTGCTCTCTTGCGTCCATTGATTTGTACTGTGATTGTCACCTGTTCTTGGGTAATAAATTCTGGATTGGCTTGAGGAAAGGCCTGTTGATGAATCGAGGATGATTCACCAATTTGATGCCAGAGTTCTTCTGTGAGGTGGGGTGCAAAGGGAGCCAACATCAACAAATATGACTTCAATTCCACTTCACAAAGGCTGGGTTTGAGTTGAAGCGCGTTAAGATATTCCATCAATGCAGCGATCGCCGTATTGTACTTGAGCGCTTGTATATCTTCTGAGACTTTCTTGATTGTCTGATGTAGACGACGCCCAGAGTCCAAATCTGGCGAACTAAATTCAAGGCAATGCCGATGCTTGCTCGCAAGTTGCCACACCCGATTTAAAAATCGTCGCATTCCGACAATGCCGCGATCGGAAAAATCACCTCCCTGATGATACGGGCCCAAAAACATCAAGTACGTGCGTAAGGTATCTGCGCCATATTCCTCGATGTATTCATCGGGGTTCACCACATTACCTTTCGATTTGCTCATTTTGGCTCCATCTTTGGTGAGCAATCCATGAGCGCGGAAGCATTCAAAGGGTTCTTCAAATTCGATATAACCCAAATCATGCAACACCATTGTGATGAAGCGGCTATACAAAAGATGTAACACCGAATGTTCTGCCCCACCAATATACATATTCACTGGCAACCATTTGGCAGTGATTTGTGCATCGAAAGGAACATCATTATATTTACTCGAAGGATAGCGAAGAAAATACCAAGCAGAATCGAGAAAGTTGTCTGACACATCCGTTTCTCGATGAGCAGCACCACCACAGCAAGGACAAATAGTGTTGATAAAGGAATCTATTTGTGCTAGAGGAGATATTCCTGTTCCTCTGGGCAACCAATCCTCGGTTTCGGGTAAATGAACGGGCAATTGTTCCTCTGGCACTGGTACGATACCGCAGCTGCCGCAGTAGACGATAGGAATCGGTGGCCCCCAATACCGCTGTCGTGAAATTAACCAATCTCGCAAGCGAAATTGTACGGTGCGATCGCCTAAATTCTGCTGCTCAAACCATTGGATAATCTGTTCTTTGGCATCTACTGACGCAAACCCGGTAAACCTCCCAGAGTCGATCGAGGTTCCATGTTCTGTAAATGCAGTATCGAGTTCAGGCGGCGCTGTAGATGATGCACTGGTAGGAATCACTACCTGTCGAATTGGTAACCCCATCGTTTTGGCAAACTGAAAATCGCGATCGTCATGGGCGGGTACTGCCATTACAGCACCAGTGCCATAACTCGACAATACATAATCGGCAATCCAAATCGGGATGCGTTCTTGGGTAAGCGGATGAATCGCATAAGCGCCCGCGAACACCCCGGTTTTACTCTGGTGAGTGGTGCGGGCAAACTCAGATTGACGAGATGCGTGTTCTTTGTAAGTAGCGATGGCCTGGCAATATTCCTCTGTGACAATCCGATCTACTAAAGGATGTTCTGGAGCAAGCACCACATAAGTCATGCCAAAAATTGTGTCTGGACGAGTTGTGAAGACTGCGATTTGCAACTCCGATTCAGCTACCTGTAAGTTAAATTGCAAGCCTTCTGAACGCCCAATCCAGTTACGTTGAGCGGCTTTGACTTTTTCTGACCAGTCCAAGCGATCGAGATTGTCTAACAAACGTTGAGCGTAATTAGCAATCTTGAAAAACCACTGCTCTAATTCCCGTTGAGTAACCAGCGTGCTGCACCGTTCGCACTCACCTGCGATTACCTGCTCGTCTGCAAGTACTGTTTTGCAACTAGGACACCAGTTCACCTGGGCTTTTTTGCGAACTGCTAACCCCGCTTTGAACAACTGCAAAAAAATCCATTGTGTCCACTTGTAGTATGAGGGGTCAGTGGTTTGGACTTCATAATTCCAGCAGAAGCGATTTCCAATTCGTTTTAACTGTGTTTCTCGAAATCGTTCAACATTCTGTGCAGTCAATCGATTGGGATGAATGCCCTTTTTGATGGCAAAATTTTCGCTGTGAATACCAAAGGCATCAAATCCCATTGGTTCAAAAACCGCTTTGCCTTGCATCGCCATGAAGCGACCATAGATATCTGCTCCAGTGAAAGCGTAGACATTGCCGACATGCAACCCTTCTGCGGATGGATAGGGGAACATCATCAAATTGTAGAACGGATGAGCAGCTGCCGCTAAATCTACTTCGTAGGTTTGGCTTTGCTGCCAAACGTTTTGCCAATGCGCTTCAACAGAAAGATGATTGTAAAGCTTTGCCGGATCTGCTTGACCCGGCTTTACAGGTCCCAGTGGTTCATATCAAAGTCCTATTTTTGTAGTGTTATTGTAACATTGACGGATACTTTGTCAATATTCACATTGTAAAAGGGACTGGGGTTCTTCGGGTTTAACAACTAATCAAGCAGACACGTTAACAATTCAAAATTCAAAATTCACGCATTAAAGACAGTTAGGTTGGGGATTTAAACCCCAACTCAACTGATACTACGTGTAATGCGGTTAAGGGGAAAAGGGGAAGGGGAAAGGGGAAAGAAAAAACCTTTAACCTTTACCCTTTAACCCTTTCCCCAAACCCAATGCCGAGTTAAAAATCGTTAACCGAGCAGTATTGTAATGGTTGGGGTCTTAGACCCTTGATGTTACGATAAAAGCCGGGTTTTTAGATAATTGTTAATTTATCTCTGGGCAGTACAACAGGGCAATAGAGGCTTATTTGCAACATCTTTAATGTCTACAGAATTTAACAAATCTTCCCAGTATTTCTGGACTTCGGGATCGTTAGGACGCTGGCGGCGTAAATTAGCTAAAGTTCTCAAAGAGTCTTCCCAAAATCCAGCGGTGGCAAATAAAACTGCACGATCCAAATCTGTGTTTGGTTGTTTTAGTTGCAGGGCGAGATTTTCATCCTGCGATCGCACTATTGTACCTTCTGTATATGAATCTTTATCGCGGTTAGCAAGATCGCAAATCATTGAGAAAGTCCAACTATATTCTTTGCCGATTTGTAGAGATGATTTATTCGCAGGTATAGTTACACTCACAATACCGTTTTGCCCAGCAGGCTTGAAAGTTTCTTTATACAACGGATCGATGCTGTTATCATCCTGCAAAATAAATTCTAGTGCTTCTGGTTTTGTAGAAGTTTGAGGAATATAGAAATAGAATGTAGGATGTTCTACTGTAGTTCGTTGAGCTTCTTTATCTGTTGGTGTCAAAGGAACGATCGATTGTCCAACTTCAACGCAACTCCCCCGCGTTCCTGCCGATCTGACTCTACCGGGTTTACCTGGAACAAAAGCAATACGATTTCTAGCATTGCCACGTTGAATATAACTGGTAACATTTCTAATTGCCGCAGTAGCATATCTATCTCCAGGACGTAGGCGTTCTGCTTGCTGAAAATATCCTAAAGCTTTTCGATAATTTCTTCGTTTGGTTTCGTTATAACCTAGCTGCATATATTGGGTATAAGCAGCTCTGTTCTGTGCCAGTTGATAAACTGATGTTGCTAAAACCTGAGTCATGCTGAGAGGTTCTAGGGGTAAAAATGCTAAAGCCGCAAGCACATAACTTGCCCAAAATTTATGTTTCATTATGTCTATGTCCACTTGTAGTACATTACTGGTATTTATATAATACAATAGCGTAAGCGTGACAGTGGCAAGGCTTTATATGTGCTACTTCCTAGTCAGGTTAAAGTAGCTTTGTTAAGGAATTTTAAATTGCGAAGAATTTAGAATTTAGAATTAATAAGATTTAAAATCCAAAATTGTTTGACTTGTGAATTATTACGTTAATGTTGCAAAATCAGCAGTTTAGATTATTGCAAAGCTTCAAATGCTACCTGCCAGCTTTTAGTAGTTTTACCGCTATTACTGTAATTATTCAGACTGCAAAGTATAAATTTGCAAACTTGGTGCATCATCAAAAAAGCCATTCTCAATATTCATTTTTACTTATAAGGTGACTTGGCGATAAAGCGCAGGAAAGAAACCTCGTAGGCTGCACTGGTTTGCTAGCATTTGCCCGATAATTATTGCCAAGTATATGTATAATTTTTGATTTTAAATCACTGATACCGAATACTGTTCGATAAGCGATCGCCAAAATTGTAAACAAAAATTGAGCGAAGTTTGAGATTCGCAAAAATCAAACGAAAATTGCAATCTTTAGCAAAACTTCAACTGTTAAGTGTAAAAATTTATTAAGAAAAATTCCGAACCAGGATTCATAATTAAGTATGAATTGAAGTCCGAATGCATGATGAATATTGGTTTAAAACCTTGCTCCTAGCGGACAAAAGCAATATTAAATATTTTTTCCTGATTAAAACTTTACCCCTTTATAGATAGAGTATTCTGAATTCTGAATTCTGGCTCCTGTTTTATTTTTTGTTGATACCAGTTGTTAAAGTGACGATCGCGATGGTAAACTTCCAAACGAAATCTCATCTCTTTGGGCGGGAAAGAACACTGATAGATTTGTTACATCAACGGGTGGAAAACCAGCCGCATCAGGAAGCTTACATTTTTCTTCAAGATGGTGAAATAGAAACTCAGCGTCTAAGTTACCAGGAGTTGGAATATCGAGTAAAAGCGATCGCAGCTCATCTCCAATCTCTGTGCTCGCCAGGAGATAGAGCCTTGCTACTTTATCCCCCTGGATTAGACTTTATCGCAGGCTTTTTCGCCTGTCTCTATGCTGGAATTATTGCTGTACCCGCCTATCCACCCAAACGCAATCAAAAACTATCAAGATTGCAAGGGATTATTCGAGATGCTGAAGCTACTTTGTTATTAACCACCGCAGATATGTTCCAATTAATCGAGCAATATGGAACAAACGAACCGACATTTAAAGACTTGCATTGGGTTTTAACTGATAAGATTCTAACCTCTGCGGATGACTTCAGGCCTGTAGCGGTGGAATCCAATGCTTTAGCATTGCTACAATACACCTCCGGTTCGACTGGTAGTCCTAAGGGAGTAATGGTTTCTCACGACAATTTGCTCCACAACTGCGCTGCCATCCTGCAATTCTTAGAAAAAAGCCCTGATGTTCGTGATGTTGGATTTTCTTGGTTACCGCCATACCACGATATGGGATTAATCGGATGCATACTGCAACCTGTATCTGGCGGATTCCCTTTAATAATCATGCCACCGATGGCATTTTTACAAAAGCCGATACGTTGGCTAAAAGCAATCTCAAAATATAAGGTAACTGTGAGTGCAGGGCCTAACTTTGCCTACGATCTCTGCGTGCAGAATATGAGGCCAGAGGAATTAGAAAATTTGGATTTGAGCAGTTGGGAACTTGCCCTTAATGGTGCCGAACCAATTCGCGCCGAAACTCTAGAGTCTTTTACCAAGCAATTTTCGCCCTACGGATTTCGCCTTAGTAGTTTTCAACCTTGCTATGGCATGGCAGAGACAACGTTGTTAGTTACTGGAGTCAAAAAAGCCGAAGTACCAAAGATTAAGGTTTGCGATGCCAAGGCTTTAGAGCAAAACCAAGTAGTTACCAACACCACCAAAAACGACAGGAAATTAGTTAGTTGCGGTCATCCTTGGTTTAATCAAACAGTGGCAATTGTCAATCCAGTTTCTTTAACTGAGTGCGAACCAGGACAAATAGGAGAAATCTGGGTTGCTGGTGAGAGTGTAGCTCAAGGATATTGGAACCGAGCCAAGGAAACTGAGAAAACATTTCATGCCTATCTAGCCGATACGGGAGAGGGGCCGTTTTTGCGAACCGGAGATTTAGGATTTTGGGAAGATGAAGCAGGGTTATTTGTTACAGGTCGTCTGAAAGATTTATTAGTGATTCGAGGACGAAATCATTATCCCCAAGACATTGAACAAACAGTAGAAACTAGTCACCCAGCGTTAGCTTATCACAGTAGTGCAGCCTTTACTGTTGAGATAGATGGAAGCGATGTCTGCCTTGAAAAGTTTGGATCTGAAAAAACCTCCGCTCCACGCCAGTTGCTTTCCGACGCAGAGCGACAGGAACGCACTGGCTCAACTTTTCGCTACGACGAGCTACGCCTATGCTTAATTGTTGTTTGTGAAGTGAAGCGAACTTTTTTGCGAAATTTGGATGCCCAGGAAGTTGTTAAAAAGATTCGCCAATCTGTCTTGCAAGAACACGATTTACAAGTTTATCGAGTCTTGCTAATCAAACCCGGAACTCTGCCGAAAACCTCCAGTGGCAAGATTCAACGCTTGGCCTGTCGTGAGAATTTCTTGTCGGGTAATTTGTCATTTGTCAACTCAGAATCCACAGATATTCCTCAACCTATTTACTTAAACAAATATGCCCAGCAGTATAATGTAGAGTCAATTCAAAATTGGATATGTCAATGGTTAGCTGTAAAATTGAATATTCCCGTAGAATCAATTGAGCAAAAAGAATCTTTTGAAACATTAGGTTTGGATTCTCTGCAAGTAGCGAAATTTAGCCAAGATCTAGAGGCTTGGTCGGGGTATTTACTCAACATTTCTACATTGCAAACATTTGGAGCGATCGCCAATTTAGCAGAATATTTAGCGAAAGAACTCACCAAACAAAACCAACAGACTTTAACTAAAATTCCCCTAGAATACTATCAATTTGAGTACTTTCCAGAATACACACAATTCCAGCAAAGATTAACTCACATTCAAGCTTTGGAAATTCCCAATCCTTATTTTCAAACCCAGGAATCTCTAACTAGAGATTGCACTCAAATTCAGGGACGTACACTGATTAATTTTTCAACTTACAATTATTTGGGCTTATCAGGAGATCCGCTAGTTTCCGCAGCAGCTAAAGACGCCATCGACCGCTACGGTACATCGGTCGGTGCCAGCCGGTTGGCATCCGGCGAACGTGTTCTACATCGAGAATTAGAACAAGAAATCGCAGATTTAATTGGCACAGAAGACTGCATTGTTTATGTTAGCGGTCATGCAACTAATGTTACTACCATTGGGCATCTGTTTCACTCCCAAGATTTAATTTTTTACGATGCCCTCAGCCACAATAGTATTTTGCAAGGGTGCGTTTTATCTGGAGCCAAAGCTATACCTTTTCCTCATAACGATTGGCAAGCTTTAGATGAAATGCTGCAAGACCAGCGTCAACATTATCGCCGAGTTTTAATTGCGATCGAAGGCATTTACAGCATGGATGGCGATATCCCAGATTTACCCCGGTTTATTGAACTCAAGCAACGGCATAAAGCTTTACTCATGGTAGACGAAGCCCATTCCATTGGCGTACTGGGTAAGGAAGGACGAGGTATTGCTGAATTTTTTGGCGTAAAGCCACCCGATGTAGACCTGTGGATGGGAACTCTCAGTAAAGCTTTTGCCAGTTGTGGGGGATATATTGCTGGGTCAAAAGGCTTAGTGAGTTATTTAAAATACACCGTTCCTGGTTTTGTTTACAGTGTGGGATTATCCCCCGCAAATACCGCCGCCGCCTTAGCAGCCTTGCGTTTACTCAAGGCTGAACCGACAAGAGTCAAAACATTGCAACAGCGATCGCAGTACTTTTTAAAACTTGCTCAAGCTCAGGGTTGGAATACAGCCACAAGCCGAAATTCTCCCGTGATTCCCATTGTGGTGGGAAATTCCTTAACCTGCATTCAGCTTTCGCATCTGCTGTTTCAAGCAGGTATCAACGTTCAACCGATGATTTATCCAGCCGTGGCTAATCATGCTGCACGCCTGCGATTTTTTATTAGTTGTCTGCACACAGAAGAACAGATTAACACAGCGATCGCAGCCTTAGCGATGGCTTTTTCCCAAGTACCCCACACAATAGAGGGTACTGAAGATATATGAAGATGCGATTATTACTGATAGCTAATGTAAAGACTATGCAAAGATGTGTCTTGTAAACAAAGATATCTAAGTAGATACGTTACTATATGGTTATTGCTCGGCTATTTAGGTGTTCTGTCTTTTGAAGATAGGCATTTATGGTTAATTACGCACAAAAAGGGTATAAAAATCTTTTTCCCGTTCAACACTCAAGTCTTCCTATTTTCAATGTATTGGGATTTAGGCATTGGCAAAACAAAATATCAAGGGTGGTTTTTAGACATTAAAGCTTGTTTTTTGATGTTTGTTCGTGATTTATACTGAACAAAGATGATTCAAAAGCTTGAAATGACCCATTGTCTTAAATCCACACGTTGATTAATTTGTACAGCGCTTAGTACCTAGATAATCTCAGATTCTTGGATAAGTGCTGCATAAAACCCAATACAGTTGAGATAAGCCTGTTTTTTCTTCACCCTGTTCCCTGTTAAGAGTTCCCTGTTCCCTTGCCTCCACAGACGTACTTTCTGTATTGACATAAAACCCAGCTAAAAGGTGAATATTTCATAAATATTTTGTTTCTCAACATTAGACCTCTTGCAAAAGTGCTTTTTGCACTCTTGTGGGAAAAGGGATGCATCTTTATTGGGGAAAGGGAAAATACCAAACATACACCCCCTTCCCCTTTTCCCGACTTCTGCAAGAAGTCTATTGACCTAAATATGCTGAAAACGTCAAATTGAGGCGAATTTTTGTGCGCGAAAGCAAAAACAGCAACTTGAAAACTGAAGTTCCTGAAAAAATCCATCAAGGTAGGTAAAAGTTATGGCAAATATCATTGGAACCATAGGTGATGATACTTTAGTAGGCACCCTGGGCGGCGACACGATTAATGGTATAGCGGGGAACGATATCATTACAGGCAAAGAGGACTACGACCTCTTAACTGGTGGCGGTGGCAAAGATATATTTGTTTTCAACAAAGGTGACGGCACAGATACAATCACTGATTTTGGTGGAGTAGGTAAAGGCACAAATCCTTCAGCAGCTGTGGTTGCCAAAGTCGATACCATCAAATTCGTTGGCGCTGGGTTGACTGCCCGAAATATGCTCCTGACTCAGAATGGCACAAGTTTGGCGATCGGCTTTGAAGGGGTCGCAACAGCCATTGTCCTGAACAACTTTGCCCTGGAAAACCTAGATAACCTCAGCAAATCTACTGGAGCTACCGTAAACGTCGGAAATATCCTGTTTGATGGGCAAAATACCATTACTGACAGCTTTGATGTCTTCGATGCCAACTCTACCCGAACCACCATCTTCAAAAAGAATACAGTTACGTTCCTCAATGACCTAAACAACAATGTCAACGGCTTTGACAACTCAGATGATGTCATCAATGGTCAAGGGGGTAATGACATTATTGATGGTAAGAGTGGCGATGACTTTTTGAGGGGTGGTGAAGGCAATGACTTTTTGAGAGGTGGTGAAGGCAATGATACTCTCATTGGTGGCGCTGGAAATGACACCCTCGCTTCTGAGTATAAATACTCCGATGATTTCTTAACAAGTAAGAACTTACTCTTGGGAGGCGATGGCAATGATATTCTCATTGGCAATGTGAGAGACACCTTGAACGGTGGCAACGGGGATGACACGTTCTATAGTTATTTTGTCGATCCTCTCAATAATGGGGGGAATGTCTTGATAACTGGTGGCGGCGGCAAAGATAAATTTGTTTTGGAGTTTCGTAATGTCAGCGGTAGTACGATTACTATCACCGATTTTGGTGGCATTGGTAAAGGCTCAAAGCCATCAACTGCGACCCTCGCCTCTTTGGATACCTTGCAATTTAAAGACGATCCTGATGATTATGCTAGCTTCACTCCCAGAAATTTACTATTAACTCAGAATGGTAACAACCTAGAAATAAGTTTTGAAACGGCGTTGAATTCCAAAATCGTCCTGCAAAACTTTGCCCTGGAAAACCTAGACAATTCAGGCCAAGTCGGCAATATTCTGTTTAGTGGGCAAAGTAGTATTACGGACAACTTTGATGTCTTCGATGCTAACTCTACTCAAAGCACGCCCTTAAAAAAGAATACAGTCACCTTCCTTAACGACCTGAACAACAATGTCAAAGGTTTTGACAACTCAGATGATGTTATTAATGCTCAGGGGGGTAATGACATCATTGACGGCAAGAGTGGCAACGACACTTTGAGAGGCGGTGCGGGGAATGATACTCTCATTGGTGGTACTGGTGCCGATGTTTTATCCGATTCAATAGGCAATAACCTACTCTCTGGGGGCAATGGGAATGATTCTCTCTCTACCTCTGGCCAATTGCAATCCTTCGGCTTCTGGGGATACTATTTCGGTGGCTATGCGTCTGGCAATAACACTCTCAAGGGTGGCCTTGGTAATGATTTGGTGCGGGCTGACTATTCATCAGGTAATAATTTGCTTGATGGTGGCGATGGCAATGATACTCTCTCCGCTTCCGGCGACTATGAATTTGAGAACTTCGCCCTGGTCGCCTCTGGTAACAATACCCTCAACGGTGGTGTTGGTAACGATTCCTTGGATGCTGACTATTCATCAGGCGATAATCTGCTCAATGGTGGCGATGGTAATGATTATCTCTCTGCCTCCTCTGACGGATTACCTTTTGATTACGGCTTTGCTGTTTTAGGAAATAACACCCTCAATGGAGGCGCTGGCGACGACACCATAAAAATTGACTATTCATCAGACGATAATCTACTAGATGGTAGCGATGGCAATGATACTCTTAGTGCCTTTTTGGCCTCAGGAAATAACACACTCATTGGTGGTAATGGCGATGACAGCATAAACATTAACTATTCATCAGACGATAATCTACTAGATGGTGGCGATGGCAATGATATTCTTAGTGCCCCTTTTGCCTCAGGAAATAACACACTCATTGGTGGTAATGGCGATGACAGCATAAACATTAACTATTCATCAGACGATAATCTACTAGATGGTGGCGATGGCAATGATACTCTTAGTGCCTTTTTTGCCTCAGGAAATAACACACTCATTGGTGGTAATGGCGATGACATTCTCACAGGTGGGAGGGGTGACGACACTCTTTATGGAGGGTATGGGAAAGATACCTTTGTTTTCAATAGTCTCAATGATGGCGTTAATACTATTTTTTATGACTTCAACGCAACTGATGATGTGATTCAGGTCTCGGCTTTTAGTTTTGGTGGAGGATTGTCAATACCTTCACTCCAAGCGAATCAGTTTACCATCGGAACATCTGCAACTACTACCACTGAGCGATTTATCTACAACGATATTACCGGTGCATTGTTCTTCGACCGAGACGGTAGTGCATCTGGGTTTACTCAGATAAAATTTGCACAATTATCTGCTGGATTGTCCCTAACCAACAATAATTTTGTACTTGTTTAATCCAAGTTAGCACTCTGTCATCACTAAGCAATCCAATAGATTGTAAAGGAGTGAAGTAAAGATCATCGTAGGGGCACAACATGTTGTGCCCCTACTTCATTTAGCTGAAATAGGCTGTAACTCTTTAACAGGAAATGATATAACATTCTGAATAATTCTAAATATCATCTTTTAAAATTCACCTTGACTTTCACATCATAAATTACGCCAATACCAAATCCTAATAATTATGACTGATGAAAAAACCTTTTCGCTACATATTTTTACACTCAATGCTGGTGGAGGTCACTACGCCACCTTAAAAGCTTTAAGTGCGATCGCCATTCAACAAAAACGACCTTGGCAAATCGCTGTTACAGATATCGGCGAATTATCAGAATCGATAGATCCCTATAAAAAGCTGTTCGGTTCCGACGGTAATGAACTCTATAACGAAATGATCGGCACAGATTGGACATGGCTACATCCAGTAATGATGTTTTTTGATAAATTCTTCATTCGTCTGTTACATCCCATTGGGGTAAAATTGGGCGAACAACATTGGCGAAAACAACCTCGTCCCGATTTAGTGATTTCTTTAATTCCTCTCTATAACCTACCAATTTGGGAGAGTCTGCAACAAGTTAGAGCTAACACACCAATGGTTACAATTATGACTGATTTTGCCGATATTCCCCCGCATTTTTGGGTAGAACCAAAGATTCAAAGTTACTTGATTTGTGGAACCGATCGCGCCACTAACCAAGCACGTTCTTTAGGTGTTTCAGAAGAATACATTGTACAAACTTCAGGAATGATTGTACATCCCCGTTTCTATCAACCAATGTCAATCGATCGCCGCGTTGAAAGAGAGCGTTTAGGATTAGAAAAAGAGCGATTAACGGGAATCGTTTTGTTTGGGGCGAAAGGTTCTGCAACAATGCTGGATATTGCTAAGTCCTTAGATTGTATTAGCGATCGCGTGCAGTTAATTTTTCTGTGCGGTTCCAATCAAAAACTTGCACAAGCATTGCAAGAACGCCCAACTAAGTTACGCCAACACGTGCAAGGTTTTACTGATGAAGTGCCATATTTCATGAGTTTGGCTGATTTTTTTATTGGCAAACCAGGCCCTATGAGTATTAGTGAAGCGATGGTGATGAATTTGCCTGTCATTGTCGAACGCAATTCTTCAACACTTATGACCGAAAAATACAATGCTGAGTGGATATTAGAAAAACAAGTCGGTATGGCAATTAATAGCTTCCGCAATATTGCTTCAGCCGTGGAAGAACTTTTGAACCCTGAAAATTTGCTTCGCTATAAGGCGAATGTTGCGGCTATTAAAAATCAAGCTGTATTTGAAGTTCCTGATATTTTACAGCGTATTATTGATAAAAATTGAAGGACGCAAGAGGCAGAAGGTTCCGTACCTGCGGGAAGCTACGCAACAGAAGGGGATTAGTGACCCCCCCTGAACCAGACTTGCTTTTTCCCTTGCCAAGGGGGGATTAAGGTGGGTAAAAATTGGTGTAACACAAGGCTGTTTGCCATTGAGTCAAAGCAGAAGCTCTTACAGGGAAGGCGGAAGCTCTTGCAGGCTGCGCGATATACTAAAAAGTCAAGGCAGAAAGTCTTACAGGGAAGGCAGAAAGTCTTACAGGGAAGACGGAAGCTCTTACAGCCTGCGCGATATACTGAAACGTCAAGGCAGAAAGTCTTACAGGGAAGACGGAAGCTCTTACAGCCTGCGCGATATACTGAAACGTCAAGGCAAAAAGTCTTACAGGGCAGACAAAAGCTCTTGCAAGGACAGTATAACGCAATACGCTTGGCTTTGTGGAAATTTATCTGTTTAGGCAGGCAGGGGAAGCAGGGGAGGCAGGGGGAGAGAAAAAGGCTTATCTGAACCGTATTGCAGTTTAACGCACCAAATTCTTCAAAATGGCGCTAACGCACTTCAAGTTTCCCCAAAGTACGTTAGCGTAGCTTACCGTTCGCATAGCGGTAGGGGCACAACATTGTTGTGCCCTTACGATAATTTAGTATTCAAGTATGTATTCCATCCAAATGAAAAGCGCTGTAAGGTAGAGTTTTTACCACGCATTAAATTTCAAGCGATCGCAATAATATTCTACGCAAATTTTCCCTTTGTTCTTCAAAGGTGGATGGATAGTTTTTAAGTAATGCATTAATGCGATTTTGGTATTGTTCTTTTTCTTGTAATAAACGCTTGATTTTCAACTTCAAATCTTGGCGATTTGTAAAGCATTCACCCAATTGATATTTTTCAATAAAACTGATAGTTCCGCGGTCGTTAGCTGCTGCTTGCCTGGGAAGCAGCAATGGCGTGCGGGCTAGCATTGATTCTAATAAAACACCTGCTGAAGGACGAGCCAGAATGATATCTACAGCAGACATCCATTCATGGAGATTATCTACAAAACCTAGCGATCGCACTTTCAAGTTTTGCTGTTGTTCGGCTATCTGCTCAACTTTTATTCGCAGTTTTTCATCTCGCCCACAAGCTACAACTATAACTAATGAGTCTAAAAATAAGCTTTGTAAATCTTTTAGATACTTTGTACAAAAATTCCCGCCAAAGCTGCCGCTGATGATGAGAATACAGGAATCTGTAGGAGATAGTTCAAAGCGATCGCGCAGTTTTTTTTGTTCTCTAATTTGAAAATGCTTTGCTTCCCGCAAGGGGCCGATTACCTCGCAACGAGCCTGATTTTGAGGTTGATAATCTCTATCTATATTTCGATAAATTCGATTTTTTGGGTAGCAAATCGCAAAATCATAAAAATATTTACCAATAAACCTAATTTGCTCGGATAATTTGCTAGAACGGGTTAATTGCTCAGCCCAATAAGTAAGTGTGAATGGAAAACTTTGAACTGCATTCGCAGTCTCGTAAAAATAGCAGATATGGATGGCATTTGCTGAAACTAAATCTATAAAAACAGCTAAATCTGTAATTACAAGAAAAAAGGGAATTTGCTTTTCGTTAGCCCAACTACCCAAGGATTTACCAGCAGTATCGGCAGTGCAAATGAGAATATCTGGCGCAATCTCATCTAAAGTTTGGTGCATGGCTGCTACTGAGCTAACCTCGCCGATGGGCAACAAAATAAACCGCATCAGATAATTAATTAGTACATCTGCCACATGAATCCAGTTATGGGCAATTAAAAAATTCCACGCACTAACCCAGGTTTTTGTTAATAGTTCGCTCAATGGGTCTTGAAGTAATTCAGTTATGGTGTATCTGAGAATTTCAAAATCAGAATTTTCTAAAATCTCATTGGCGAGAATATTAGCCATAACTTCATGACCCATTCCCGAACGCTCATAGACAATCAAAATTTTAATTTTGGTAGCATCAGACATGAAGTTGCTCATTTAAAGTAGCGCAAAGATGCATTAAACCCGAAGAACCCCACCCCGCCAAAGCTACGCTTTGTCTCCCCTCCCCGCTGGCGGGGAGGGGTTGGGGGTGGGGTGTAATGACTGTGGTTAGCATAACTAATTATGCGGACATGATATTATTATTTGCTAAATCATCTCTTGATTCAGCAATGCCAATTTTTTCTATCGGTGATTATACGGGCATAATATAACTTCTGAATTCTGACTTCTGACTTCTGCCATCAATCTTCTTCGATTCCTGGCAAACTAGTCAAATCGGTGGGATCTAATCGTTCCGAGGCAGGGCAGATCCATTGTTCAATAAAGGCTAGTGTCCCTGTTAAAAACTTGTCTCGACTGCGACGGCGTTGGACTTTGCCGCTGAAGGTTTTGGGCAAAGTAGCAGGTTTTAATAGAGCGATCGCATAAACTTCAACTAAATGCTGCATCAATATAGTTTGCCGAATAGCAGCAATTATCTCTGCAATCTGTTCGGAATTCAATGTGCGGAGGGCGTGGCGATCGATTTCTTGCACAATTACTAGTCTTTCTACTCCTTCCACATTGACGGAAAAAGCGGCGCTAGCATTGACTGATAATGCCGGATGGCTGTTTTCTGAAGTTTGCTCTAACAATTGAGGATAAAAATTGCGTCCCCAAAAAATCATGATGTCTTTGAAACGACCAGTAATAAACAATTGGTCATTGTGAATAAAACCTAAATCGCCAGTTCTTAAAAAAGGCCCATCGCCACTATCTGACAAATAAGCTTGGAATGTTTGCTCGGTTTCTTGGGGCCGATGCCAATAGCTACGACTCAGCCCCAGCCCTTGTACCCAAATTTCGCCGACACCATCAGGCAAACAAGGAGTCAGAGTCTGGGGATTGACAATTATCACGCGGTTCCCCGGCCACGGATGACCGCAACTCACCACCATTCGCGCTCTACTTTGCCCTTGTTCTACCATTACAACTCGATTTTCTGACAAAGCTTGCTCATCCACAAACTGAATCGCTGATGGCTTTTTAAAAGCACCTCCAGAAATCCACAAGGTTGCTTCCGCCATCCCATAAGAAGGATAAAATACCTCTTCTCGAAAGCCATAAGGTGCAAATAAAGCCGTAAATTGTTCTAGAGTTTCAGGTCGTATAGGTTCTGCCCCATTGCCAGCGATTTCCCAACTACTCAAATCCAAATCTGCTATTTGTTCTGGTTTCACTCTGTGGACGCAGAGATCGTACATAAAGTTAGGGCCGCCGGTGATGGTTGCTTTGTAGGTTGAGATTGCCTTGAGCCAACGACTGGGGTTTTGAAACACTGCAACTGGCGTCATTAAAGCAGCATGACCTCCAGAATAAAGGGTTTGCATAATGGCAGCAACCAAACCCATATCATGAGTTAAAGGCAGCCAATTCACTGCCCAAAATTCCAAATTAGGAAATTTGCGTTGAAAATTGGCGCAGTTTTCCAACACATTGCCGTGGGTAATTGTGACTGCTTTGGGAATGCCTGTAGAACCAGAAGTGTATTGAAAATAAGCGATCGCATCGCCATCGATTTCTCGTTTCTCCCAGTTGGAGGCTTCATTCAAGTTAATTCCATCGCTGGCTATCCAAGACAAATTTTTATTTTTATATTCATAATTTGGCGATTGTGTCAAGCACTCTAACCATGAATTTTCTAACTTATCTACGAGTGCGCTAGTGGTGAGAGCAAAACTCACTTGACATTCTTGGACGCGAAAGCCAAAATCTGCCCATTCTTCGGCATTTTGAGGCGGTTTTGTGGGTATGGCGATCGCCCCAGCATAAAAGCAGCCAAACAAAGCTGCAACAAACTCCAGACAAGCTTTGAAAGGATAAACTAATAAAATGCGATCGCCAACTGAAGTAACAGATTCGAGACTAGCAGCAATAGCACGAGCTTGTCGATCTAAGTCTTCATAGGTAAGGAAACCCGACTCAATTTCTCCATCTTTGAGAAAAGTGAAAGCTCGATCGCCTGGTTGTTTTTCGGCGCGATCGACGAGAAGATCTATGAGAGATTTGAACGAAGAGGATAACACTGTCACAAAAATCTTATGATAAAGTGCAGAGCAAAATAATAATAATCGATTGCGATCGCACTCCTAAATGATTTGTGAAAAAATCTATTGCCTATTGCCTATTACCTGCGTCCACGACTATTTGGGAATGATATGGGTGTTTAAAGAAATAAAATTCTGTAAAAAATATGTTGATTAATATTACACAAATCATAACTGCTTTGATAGCAGGCTTTCTGGTCGCCAGTCTAGGCGAATACTGGAGTCATCGCCTGATGCATAAATTCCCTAAAACTTGCCAATTTCATGTGGATCACCATACAGACGGAACAGGACAGGGTGTGGTGAAAGAACTTCGAGATTATGTCCTTGGTGGTTTGCCGATACTGTTGTTGACGATTTTAGTTCTTGGCCGAATTGGGGCAAACTCCTACATTCAAATTAGTTGGGTAATCGGATGTTTAAGTTATGCCGTATTTGCAGCTTACGCCCATCAACTTCAACACGATAATCCCAAACTATGTTTCTGGTTAGCTATGCCAGTTCACTATGTTCATCACGAACATCACCAATGGCATCACAACTTTGGTATTGGTGTTGACTGGTGGGATCGAATTTTTAGAACCTATAAACCTGTGAATTGGCAGACTGAGAGCCAGTTGCACCCTGAGGAGCGTGGATATTTACAAATCCGTTGGTGGTGATAAATAGGAGGCAGGAGGCAGGGGGCAGGGGGAAAGAGGCTTTTGGGATTTTTGCACAGATGCGGTAATCATAAGTGATTAGCCAGACACGATATCATATCATGCCGGTTAATTACTTACTAAACCCGAAGAACCCCACCCCGCCAAAGCGGTGCTTTGTCTCCCCTCCCCGCAAGCGGGGAGGGGATTAAGGGGTGGGGTCTAATGATTACCAAAATCATAACTACTCCGTTCCCGCCATAAGATTACCTATCTCTTCCTTTGCGATGGCAGTCGCTCATGGGGCAAACCCTCAAGACCGCGCTGCCTCTTCTTTGCGTCCTTTGCGGTTCTTTAAAAAATTTAGGTATTCTTTGAGCGGGAAGAGAGTAATTACCCGAACACGATATCACTGGCTTTATCATAGGCGATTATCCGAACATGATATTACAGGGTCTTTGCTCTAAAGCCTTATGAAAACATCCCCCATATCTCATTGGCATCAAGAAAACCTTGCTACACTGATTCAAGCTACTGGCTATATCCGTCAATATCTAGAAAATAAGCTGGAAAATAAAGCCCCACAGCCCCTCCCTGCCGAAACAATATTACCTACATCCGCCTTGGCGAATTTATGTCGCCTCTTCTACCTCACTGAATTTGAAAGGGATATCCTTCTTCTGTGCACTGCCCTGGAGATTGACCCCACCCTTGCCCAATTATGCGCCCAACTTCAGGGAAATCCGCAACTAAATTATCCTACCCTTGCCTTAGCTTTAACTAGCTTTCCCCAAGCCAGTTGGTCTGTGCTTTCTCCCCAAAATCCTTTACAATCGTGGAAATTAATTGAAATTGGTACAGGCTTTACCCTTACCCAAGCCCCCCTCCGCATCAATCCACGAATTCTCAGTTATCTAGTTGGAGAAGCAGCTTTTGACGAGCAATTAATGGGTTTTGTCCATCCGCTTCCTCTTCACCTTGAGCAAATACCCTTGGCTCCGTCCCAGGAAAAGATTGTAGAACAATTAGTTGCTATTTGGTCTGAGCTTTCCTCCTCTTCTCCCACCTTGCAACTATGTGGTGGAGAAATAACCGCTAAATATGCCATAGCCAAAACTGCATCTATTCGCCTTGGCTATAATTTGCATGTCATGTCTGCGGCGGTGCTTACCCAATCGCCTAACGAAATTTACCAAATCAAACAACGTTGGGAAAGGGAAGCTTTATTAAATAATAGTCTGCTGTTACTTGACTGCAATGATATTTTCCCGAACGAACCAAAACCTGCTTTCACTGTTTCCCAATTTGTGGAAAATCTGCAAACACCTGTGATTATTTCTAGCGGGCAACGACTACACACTAAACACAATCATCTCATTACCTTTGATGTCCCCCAATTAAGCTATCAAGAACAAGCAGGAATTTGGGCAACCCATCTTGGCACCCAAAGCAAGGAATTCAATGGAGAGATTACCAAGTTAGTATCTCAATTTAACCTCAGCAACGCCACCATTCAAGCAGCCTGTCTCCAATTCAAACTTCAAAAAGCACATACCGATACTTCTGACACTCCCGACGCCAATTTACTCTGGGATTTCTGCCGCCATCAAGCCCGTCCTGGTATCGATGGTTTAGCCCAACGCATAGATACATCCGCTACTTGGGATGACTTAGTGTTACCGGAACAACAACGCCAGGTACTCGCAGATATAGCTACTCAGCTTCGACAACGCGCGAAAGTTTACCAAGAATGGGGTTTTGCTGGCAAAGGTAGCCGCGGTTTAGGGATTAGCGCCCTATTTCACGGGGAAAGCGGAACTGGTAAAACTATGGCAGCTGAGGTATTAGCAAATCAATTTCGTCTCGATCTTTACCGCATTGACCTAAGTGCTGTAGTGAGCAAATATATCGGTGAAACAGAAAAGAATTTGGAGCGCATATTCACAGCAGCCGAAACCGGAGGCATAATCTTACTATTTGATGAAGCAGATTCTCTATTTGGCAAACGTACAGAAGTCCAAGATAGTCGCGATCGCCATGCCAATGTAGAAGTATCTTATTTACTCCAGCGTATGGAAGCATATCAAGGTTTGGCTATTCTGACTACAAATTTAAAAAATGCTTTAGATTCTGCTTTTTTGCGCCGTATCCGCTTTATGGTTGCTTTTCCATTCCCTGAAGCCTCCTCACGTACCGAGATTTGGCAATGCATTTTCCCGCCTCAAACACCCACCCAAGGTTTAGACTACGAAAAATTAGGACAACTCAAGGTTGCTGGCGGTAATATCCGCAATATTGCCATGAATGCCGCTTTTCTCGCAGCCGATACGGATGAACCAGTAATGATGAAACACATCCTGCAAGCCGCACAACGGGAGTATCTCAAATTGAAAAGATTATTAAATGATGAGGAAACTAAAGGATGGATCTAGTTTTATCGTTACAATTTTAGATACTAAATTGGTATGTAGTTATTTGGTTTGTAGTGGCGATCGCTAGAATTAAGATTAATAACTTGGCGCTGTAGATTATATGTAGGATTTGTAGTGTAAACATACGCTGTTTTAAGCGTTTGTAATAGGAGTTTTAAAATCACACAAATCACCTAACCATTTTCATCCCTAAATTTAACAACGTCAATAATTTCAAAATATATTTTTAAGTAAGTATAAAATGTAAAGATATATTTTGTGTTCAACTTGACAGACAATGTTGTTGTTATACTCACGACTATTGTTTCAGTAGTAAATAGTCAAAAAAATACGACTTATTCCTTTTGCTAAGTTAGAGCGGATTTATAAAGTAAACCTTAAATTGTAGGTAAGTTATAGCAAAGCTTAACGCACCGATAAATATGGTGTTCTGCTGGTAATTCTCACTTTCCCAAACTGCTAAATCCTCGCACAACCAAAACATAATGGTAATTGCGATGCCTCTGGTGGGCTACGCCAACGGAAGAAATCTCTGCTTATCTTGCCTTTCCTACTTAATATTTACTTTATAAATAGACTCTTAGCTCATAATGAGTTATCAAAAGTGTTTTTGGTAGCAAACTATTTTCATGTTCTACAAATAGCGTGTTGGTTTGAATAGGAAAAATTAATTATTATTAAATTATTGCCTATGATAGAGCATGTCCTTTCATTCCTCAAAGAACAACTCAACAGCTACATCCGAGTTAAAACCGGAGCGCAGGACTTTGAAGTAGTATTTGTTCAGGAACGAAATCAGAAAGACGTTTCCTTCCAAAATGATGCCATCACTACCTTGTTAGTCAACGTAGAAGAAGACTATACTTTTCGTTCTGGAGCAGCCTATGAACGGATGCCTAATCAAGGTGGTAACCCGTCAAAAAGCCCTAATATTTACCTCAATTTATATGTTCTATTTGCTGCAAATTTTAATGATTACAGGCAATCTTTACAGTTTTTGTCTCTAATTATCAAATTTTTTCAAAGTCATAGGTTATTCAATCAGCACAACTCTCCAACGCTGAATTCTGAAATAGAAAAATTAACCCTCGAACTTGTTAATTTATCTTTTACAGAACAAAGAGAGGTTTGGGCTGGTTTGGGAATGTCTTACATGCCTTCAGCCATTTATAAAATCAGAATGGTTGTCTTTACAGATGCGGATACGGTGGAAGTTGGCTCTGATATAGCTGAGAACGTAGTTATAACTTCAAATATCTAAATTTTTTCTCAAAAATCAATAATACATATCGTCTAGATTATGCATTATAAAAAAGTATTTGAATTGAGGATTATTCACGAATATTATCGAGATTTAATATGCCCTGACTTCAGTCTTGAACCAACAAGAGAATGTCGCAAAATACTGAGCGGCCATCGTCTGATTGTCAAAAATCAAGTTAACGGAATAGTCGTAATTGCGCCAGTAGATTCGGAAAGCAAGCTTTGGATAGAACTTGCTGAAAATTTGCAATTTAGTTTTATATTGAAACTCAAAAATCAAGAATTTATAGATTTTACAGAAACAAATTGGAAACCTATAAATAATATTATTTATAATTTTAATAATAAAAAGTTTACTAATATTGAAGTCTCACAATTAGAAATAAATCAAACTACATTGTCTGATAGGAAATTGCCCAAAGGACAAAATATTTTTGGTATTGTTGATATTTATAATCACCTCTCTATATCTCAAATTTTAAATCAAGAAAGTGAATATAAAATTACTTTTAAAGCCAAAAAACAACAATGGCATTATTACTTGCTTGCTGATAATGAAACTAATGGCGATGAATTCTCGATTAAAGATAAAGATACAAGTAGGAAAGAAATTAAATTTACTAGATTTACAAGCGCCGAAACTGAAAAAACAGACCCTGTATTTTCGCTTCTTAAACAACAATTCCCTCAAGCTCAGCAATATCTTTTTATATCTGACTCAGAAATTGCTTGTCAGGAAGCAGGGATAAAAAATATTCAACTTTTAAAGAAGAAAAACAGTGAAAGTAGCAATCCAACTGTCTGGATAGAACATTTACCTAACCCGCCTAATTATAATGGAATCCAAGTCATTAATGCCCTCAAATATCTATAAAAATTGAAAAACAAGGATTGAAACATGGTAACTTATAAAACTCCCAACGTTTATGTTGAAGAAATTTCAACATTTCCTCCCTCAGTCGCCGATGTATCTACAGCGATTCCTGCCTTTATCGGGTACACAGAAAAAGCTCTAAAAGATGATGAAGATTTAACTAAAAAGCCGACTCGCATTAGTTCTCTGCTTGAGTATGAAACTTTGTTTGGAAAAGCTCAAGCATCTAATTTTCAAGTGACAACTGATGCAGGTGTAATTAGTAGCATTAGCACTCCTGAACTTAACTATTTAATGTATTATGCCTTGCGCCTGTATTTTGATAATGGTGGGGGTAGTTGTTATATAGTTTCGGTGGGACAATATGGCACAGAACCTCTGAAAAAAGCTGATTTTGACGCAGGTTTATCAGCTTTAGAAAAAGAAGATGAACCTACCTTAATACTACTGACTGATGCAGTGAATTTAAGCGAGATTGATTATTACGCGCTTTGTCAGCAAGTCTTGAAGCAATGCAATAAGTTAAAAGATAGATTTGCCATTTTTGATGTTCTGGAAGAGAAAAAAGATAAGACAGGAGGAGTTAATAAATTTCGAGATGCTATTGGCACAGAAACAGACGAATTAAAGTATGGCGCAGCTTATTATCCCTACTTACAAACCTCACTTAACTACTATTACACCGATGATTCTGTAACTATTAAGGGAGTTGGAGAAACTGCTGATGCACAAGATGAAAAACTGACTGACAGCAAAACCCAAAGAACCGATCTCTACAACAAAATTCAGACTGAGATAGGTAAAAAGCGAGTTGTATTACCTCCAAGCGCTGCTGTCGCAGGAGTATATGCCAGAGTAGATAGGGACAAGGGAGTTTGGAAAGCACCTGCTAATGTTAGTTTGGCATCGGTACTTGCTCCTACGGTGAAAATTAGCAACGAAGAACAAGAGAATCTCAACATAGATCCCACCGCAGGTAAATCCATCAATGCTATTCGCAGTTTTACCGGAAAAGGAACCTTAATCTGGGGTGCAAGAACTTTAGCTGGTAATGACAATGAATGGCGCTATATACCTGTGCGCCGACTGTTCAATCTCATTGAAGAATCAATTCAAAAAGCCACTGCATTTGTTGTTTTTGAGTCCAATAACGCCATCACTTGGCTAAAAGTGAAATCTCTCATTGAAAGTTATTTAGAGGGATTATGGCGGCAAGGTGCGCTGGCTGGTACTACACCAGAACAAGCTTATTTTGTGAATATTGGACTCGGTAAAAGCATGACCGCGCAGGATATTTTAGAAGGACGCATGATTGTAGAAATTGGTCTTGCAGCAGTTCGTCCGGCTGAGTTCATTATTCTAAAATTCTCCCATAAATTACAGGAAGCATAGGAGATAGGGAACAGAAAAATCCCCATAATTCAAATTAGGGAATTTGTATGCGGTTTTAGGCACGTGGCGTAGCAGGGGACAGGGGAAAGAAAGAAAAATATTATCGAAGTAAATTAGATAATTTATTTTCTGCAAGTCCCCTACAAAGAACTAAAGGCAGTTAAATTAAGGACAAATAAATTATGGCAACCTCAGCAGAAGATATCAAAAATAATTATCCGATTCCTGTCTTTTATTATCGAGTTACCATAGATGGAGATGATTCTCACGCTTTCTCAGAAGTATCGGGATTAAGTATTGAATATGAAACCATAACTTATAGAGATGGCATGAGTTATAAAGATGGAGCAAAGCACATGCCAGGATTAAGCACTCCTGTTAGCTTAAGCCTAAAAAAAGGCATAGTCAGAAAAGACAGCTATTTATTTAATTGGATTAGTACAGTGAAATTGAACACTGTCACCAAGCGCGATATTCGTATTGACTTATTAGACGAGACAGGTACAGCAGTTGTCTGTTGGACAGCTATAAATGCTTTTCCTAAAAAATTAGATGCACCATCATTTAATGCAACTAGCAATGAAGTTGCTATTGAAAGTTTAGATCTAATGGCTAACGATCTTAAGATTGACTATCCCGGATAATCAATCATTTTTATTCTTTCCGTTGAGTTTTGCAAAAATTCTAGTGCGATGGCAGATAAATTTCCCATTCCGGAACTTACTTTAACAGAAAATCCCCCTGTTGGATTTTATTTTATGGTGGTCTTTTTCATTGCCGGAATTGTGCCTAATCCGTTAGATATTCGCTTTCAAAAAGTATCGGGAATTTCTGCCGAAATAGAGACAACAGACATTCGTGAAGGTGGTGAGAATATATTCAGACATCGTTTGCCTACTCATGTCACTTATAATAATCTGGTTTTAGAAAGAGGAATGGTGATTGCCTCTCCTTTGAATGCAGAGTTTAATATTGCCATGAGTTCAATGAGATTTACACCCAGCAATGTCTTAGTTATGTTGCTAAATGAGAATAGTATTCCTGTTTCTAGCTGGTTATTTAAAAGAGCTTATCCGGTAAAATGGACAGTCTCCGATCTAGATGCTAGTGCCAATACAGTAGTTATAGATACGATGGAATTAGCCTACGCAAGATTTCAAAGTGTGAGTATTTAGCTATGCCTGTGGAAATCAAAGAATTAATTATTCGTGCCAACATTGTTGATAGTAATAATACTAATCATCAATCTGGAATTGAAGGTAACTCTGAACAAAAACAAGAAATTATTGCTGCTTGTGTGGCACAAGTATTAAAAATCTTGGAGCGTAAGCAAGAAAGATAAGGTAAATATATGCTTAAAAACCCTTTTAAACTAGAAAAACTGAAAATTTGTGTTTATGGAAATAGACTTCGGATTGGTTTACCACAAGAAACCTTTGAAGCTATGTTTAATCCTGAATCTTATTCCTTAACATACGAGAATGTTTATCAATCTTATCAGGGGATTAATACGAGTGGGCGCACTGCAAAATATTCTCTCAGCAAACCGCAGAAATTATCCCTCAAGTTGATTTTAGATGACACAGGGGTAGCAGATTACGGGCTTTCTGGGTTTGCGGCAGCTGCATTCCTTGGCAAACTGAAAGGGACGAAAGATATTTACAAACAAGTAAATAGCTTTCTTGAGTTAACTACTTATATGGATGGCAAGAGCCATGAACCTAAATTTCTCAAAATTGAATGGGGAGACTTAATTTTTGATTGCCGTCTGGAATCCGTTAATGTTAACTATACGCTTTTTAACCGCAGTGGACAACCGATAAGGGCTGAGTTAGATACAGTTTTTATCGGTGACATCCAAGATTCAAAGCGCATTAAACAAGAAAATAAAAACTCGCCAGATTTATCTCACTCTAAAACTATCAAAGGTGGAGATAAGTTGCCTGTAATGGCTCAAGAAATATACGGTAATTCTGCCTATTACATCCAGCTTGCTCGTGCTAACAATCTGAATAACTTCAGAAAATTGAAACCAGGAACTAATATAAAATTACCGCCAGTTAAAGAAGTATAAAAATAATGAGTGGTGTTGTCACGGTAACAATTTTGAATGATAAGTTAACAATGAACTCTGAATATAATGTCATGTCAATTGACATTATAAAAGAGGTGAATAAAATCCCCATAGCTCAAATAGTTTTGCTTGATGGTGATGCGGCAAAAAGAGAATTTGCTATTAGTAACACAGACTTTTTTAAACCCGGTAATAATATCAAAATCAAGCTGCGCTATGAAGGCGAGCCACAAAAAGAAGCAACAGTTTTTGAGGGTATTGTAGTTAAACATTCCCTGCAATCAGATCGATATGGTTCTCTGTTAACTGTTGACTTAAAAGACGCAGCTATTAAACTAACTCATCAAAGAAAAAGTGCTGTTTTTCGACACATGGCAGACAATGAAATTATTAACTACATTATTGAACCTTGGAAATTGGAAATTACATCTATTGCTGCAACTAAACCAAAGCATAAAGAAATGGTGCAATATTACTGCACAGACTGGGATTTTATTTTATCTCGTGCAGATGTCAACGGTCACTGGGTTTTAGTTGATGATGGCAAAATTACTGTAGAAGAGCCTAATCTCAAGGGGTTACCAAAACATACTTTTGAATACGGTATTAACGATATTTACGAATTTGAAATGTCAGCTGATATTTCCCATCAATATGCATCGGTAGAAAGTACGGCTTGGGATGTTAAAACACAAACTATATCTCCACCTCAAAAAGCTAAAAATGTCTCTCTTAGTCAGGGTAATTTAAAAGCAGAAGAATTAGCAAAAACTATTGGTGCAAATCAATATCAATTAATTTGCTCAGGACAATTAGACGAACAAGAAAGACAAATTTGGGCTGATGCAAAATTACTTAAAAGTCGTTTGTCAATGTTGAATGGTCGTCTAAAAGTTCCTGGTTTTGCTGATATTAAACCAGGAGAGGTAATGGAAATTGCTGGTATCAGCAAACGCTTCAATGGTAAAACATTAGTCACAGCAATTCGGCATCAAGTTAATGAACAAGGCTGGCAAACAGACATACAATTTGGTTTAGCTGCCGAATTTTTCGCTCAACAAAATCATAATATTATTGATATCCCGGCAGCAGGATTAGTTCCGGCAATTCATGGTTTGCAAATTGGTATTGTTGATAAATATGAAGACGATCGCGATAAACAGTTTAGGGTAAAAGTGAGAATTCCGTCAATTGAAAATGATGGTATTATTTGGGCTAGATTAGCTTCTTTGGACGCTGGCGATAATAGAGGTATTTTCTTTAGACCAGAATTAGGCGATGAAGTGATTCTCGGCTTTATCAATGACGATCCTCGGCAAGCCATAATTTTAGGTGCAGTGCATAGTGAAAAAAATGCTTTACCTCCTGGTTTTGCAGTAACTGAAAAAAATAATAAAAAAGGCATTGTCACCAAAAAAGCACTAAAAATACTTTTAGATGATGAAAAGAAGCTAATTGAACTTAGTACTCCAAAAGGCAATATTTTGAAATTATCGGAGGAAGGTAAAGGTATTAATATAACCGATGAAAATGGTAATGCTATAACTATGGACGATAACGGATTTAAAATTGAATCAACAAAAGACATTACGATTCAAGGTAAAAATATAATTATTCAAGGTAAAGAAATTCATATAAATTAATTATTTTTTTAATTTAAAAATATATAAATTATGGAAACAAATAGCTCTTTTTTAGGAACAGGATGGAGTTTTCCCCCTACATTTAACCGGGATACGGGAACAGTGGAAATGGTATCGGATGAGGAAGATATTTTTCAAAGTTTAGAAATTATTCTCTCAACTCGTCCAGCAGAAAGGATTATGCAGCCTGACTTTGGTTGTGAATTGAGCCAGTTTGTCTTTGAAGAAATTAGTCAAGGTTTAATTACTGGTCTTAAAGGTACGATTTCTGATGCTCTTTTGTACCATGAACCACGTATTGATGTTGAGGAAATTAATATTGATGAAAGTGAAGAAGGTTTATTGCTTATAAGTGTAATTTATCGCGTGCGAGTGACTAATTCTCGATTTAATCTGGTTTATCCTTTTTACATTAATGAAGCTCAAACGGTTTGATGTTCTCTTGATAAATCGGGGGAATTCTTAGATAAAACAGACTTGAAAATAAAAAAGGCATTACATATGGCAAATCTCGGTAAGCAACAAGTCTCATCCAGGCAAAAACCCAAATTAGTTCAGAAAAAGAGCGTTGTTGAGCAAGGCAAATTTCCTGAGGTGGTGCCCAATGTTACAGCACCAACGGCTATAACCGATTTATCTGGCTACCACGAACCGGAGTCAGGGGAGATGATAGCCAATGTAATGCGATCGCACTTAACCCCAAACTCCATATCAACCGCCACCTTGGTAGATAATAACCAATTATTAGCACCAAAACGTCAAGATAGCGAAGCCAATTTTTCGCCTACAAACCAGCTAGAAGCACCCTCAAGATTCAGCTTACCAACGGATGGGGTAGTTCAAACAAAGCTCACCATAGGCAAACCCAATGACCGTTATGAACAGGAAGCTAACAGGGTAGCAACATCGGTAGTACGGCAGATAAATCTTCCTTCTGGGACTCAAGGTGAAGTGTTGCAGGGAAAAGAAAAGGAAGGGCATGGACTGAGGAAGAAGCCCCAGCCAATGGTGCAGCGTCAGGAAGCTATAAGTGGCGGTGAGGCATCAACGGAGTTGGCATCTGCCATTAACAGTGCCAAGGGAAGTGGACAACCTTTGGAAGCAGGACTGCAACGTTCAATGGGGCAGACGATGGGAGCCGATTTTAGTGGGGTGAAGGTTCACACGGATCGAAAATCTGACCAGTTGAATCAATCGATTCAGGCGAAAGCCTTTACGGTAGGGCAGGATGTATTTTTTCGGCAGGGGGCTTATGAGCCAGAAAGTAGCGGGGGACAGGAGTTAATTGCCCATGAGTTGACCCATGTAGTGCAGCAGAATGGGGAAACGGTGCAACGACAGTCAGAAGCTGGTTCTATGACAACCCAGATTTCGACAATTGAAGGCCAAAAGCAGGAATCTGTACAGAGGGAAATTGTTGGCAACATAGCTAAAGATAAAACACAGTTCCAAAAAGGAATTAGTCCCTATAAACAACTTAAGTTTTCTCAACTAGAATCATGGCTCAAGAAAGCTCGCGAACACCAAACAAAGTTCAGCACCTATGAAGAAATTGTCATGGCTTTGTGGCCAGATGAAGAATGCGCCACCAAGGCACGCGAGGCGCTGGAGGCAAAGAAAAAACAAGAAGAAGAAGAGCGGATAAAACGAGAGAATAAAGCTTGGTATGACAAAGAGTATGCCGCTAATGAGCTTGGAACATACTACCGAGGGGAAAGTGACAACAAAGCAGTAGACCGAGGAGGGTATAAAGCTCGCGAGCCTTTGACTGTCGAACAAGCCAGAGAAGAGGTTCGGCGTTGGTTTGGCAAAGGAGGTATTCCATTTTCAGAACACGTTGCCTGGATTAGAAAGAATGAAACATTGAATGGCAAGAGAACCTTAATAGCCACTGGTAATGATAAAGGCTGTATGGGATATGGAGTAGGGGGAGATCGATATGTCAGGCAAATAAAAATAGGTGGTCTAAAAGAGATACCTGGCTCCGAAATCACTGAAGAAATTTTAGGCGTGCCATTGACAGCATCGAAAGAGATGAAACCCACCTTGGTAATCAATGCAGACACAGTAGAAGACGCGACGGTGATAGCAGTGAAAGGGGTCGGTGGTGATATGTCTGGAGAAACAACTTTTTTCACTACCATTCCATTAGCAAAAACGAAGCTTATCTATAAAGGCAATAAAGACGATACTACCCAGGTGGCAGGGTGGTTGTACGGGCCGGATGCAATTGCAGATGCGAAGAAATGGTCATGAATACAAATAAGCAAATTAAAGATCGGGTTTTTCGAGATGGTGTTAGCCAGCGCGATCGCTTGCTCAGAGAATTGGAACCAGATTATGTTGCAGTCGATGAGCGCGATACATCAGATTTGCTTGCTTTTGTACAAGAATATGCCACAAAACTCAACTATTATGATGAGTCTAATGCTATAAAGGGCGATTGGTCGCGTTTCTTTGCGGGAGATATTAAGCAAATGGTTGCTTACATTAATAATCCGGAAAGCTTTGCCGATGATGAAGCAGCACTCAGGCAATTATCTCAACCTCATCTAGTTTTATTATTTACGTTTTTACAATTATTACGTTATCCCCAGCAACAGTTTAAAGCACTGACTCAAAGATACCTCGATTTTTACTATCAAGAGGTACTAAAGTTAACGACAAAAAAAGAAGTGGCAGACAAAACCAATGTCATTTTTGAGTTGGTACAAGGAGAAGATACACATCTAATTAAACAGGGTACTTTGCTGAATGCAGGTCAAGATAGTCAAGGTATTAATCTCAATTATGCTACTGATGAAGACATCATCGTTAATCGAGCTACTGTAGCGAGTGTTAAAACTTTATTTTTAGAAAAACAATACATCACCTTAGAAGAAATTCATCAGCAAGATAACAGAAGCGATATCGGTTTTGAAAATATGTTGCGATGGGCAGTTGGTAGCCCTAATCAAGGAGATAGGTTACCTGATTTTAATGGGATAACAGTTGATATTAATTATCTCAAAAAATATATTTATCAACCACTTAAAAATACTAAACAACTCTCGGAGGATGCAAAAAAATATATTGAAAATCAGCTATTTTTTGATACAGTAGATAGCTTTGAATATTGCTTTGACATACACGATCGCGAAATAACTCAGGATAATCCAGGCCT
The DNA here is from genome assembly GCA_034531195.2 of Nostoc sp. ChiSLP01. Lineage (GTDB taxonomy): Bacteria > Cyanobacteriota > Cyanobacteriia > Cyanobacteriales > Nostocaceae > Nostoc. Next base: position 141,033 of record JAVRBO020000109.1, on the reverse strand, counting down.
CAAAAGACCTACTGAATTAGAATGGCAAGAGGTTTATAAAATAGTAGAAAAAGCCTACAGAAAAAAAATTACTTTTGCTCGGCGTAATACTTTAAAGGAAGAACGAGAAAAGTCAGGCTTTGAGAAAATGATGAAGTTGGCTCTCGGTAGTCCTAATCCTGGCGATGCTTTAGCAGAAATGCCGAATAATTATAAAACCCTCGTTGAGATATTTGATAATATTAGCCAAGAACCAGTTATTAGATATATTAAAGAACAACTTTATATGAGTGTAGAAGATTTCCGGAAGATTATGGAAATCCAAGCTACTACAGTAAATCCAAATTGGGAAGAAGTTTATCGTCTCGTTGAAAAAGCACAAACTAAGAAAAGAAGTTTTATTTATCCCCCCATTGGCAGAACGGAAATTAAAAATATTTATCCTAATTCTCCAGTTGATGTAAAAGAGGGAGAAGCGGCTAAATTACAACGGTTTAATACTTTCGGAAATATTACTCAAACTTCACAAAATTCTCTCGGTTTTGCAGTCACTTCACCGATATTTTTCTTGTTAGAAGGTATGCGTACTATTACCCTTACCTTCGCCTCTTCTGGAAAGACATTGAATCGAGATGCTTTTCAAAAGATATTAAATAGTAAAATTCAACCTTTTGAGATTTATTTAAGTAGCGGAGAGCAATGGATACAACTTAAAGCATTTAAGTATGAAATTGGGGATTTTATTTTAGAAGAGCCAGTTAAATCTTATAATAGTTCGCAAATAAATTTAGGTGCGATCGCTCCGGAAAATCGTATTTTTACAAGTGTATCTTTGACGGCTCCTAATGATACATTTGATTCTAGCAATGTCGGGCAAATCCTTGTCTGGAATGACGGTAAAATATTTGAAATTACAGAAATTGTAAATACTAAACAAGCTAATATTCAGCAAATTGATAAGGGGATATTTTCTCAAGAAGTTATTAGCAACGACAAGATTAAATTATATAAACCTTCTGCTATCTATCTCAACAGCTTACAATTTCAATTAACCATTGATGCCACCTTACCTGCTATTTTGCCACCAAAAGCAGAGGAATCAACTTCTTTGATGGCTAGTCCCTATCCGGTGGTAAAAATTTTGTTGAGTCAAATATCAGAATTAGACAATCCTCAAGAAAAAGTTATTTGTTACCAGCAATTGCGATCGGTACTTTTAAAAAAAGTAAACATACAAATTCAAGTTGAAAATATTCAAGCTCTACAATTGCGAAATGATAACTCAATTATTAATACTAAAACTCCTTTTCAACCCTTTGGCAATACTCCTAAAGCGGGTTCGAGTTTTTACTTTGCCAATAGAGAAATTAGTTACAAGAAATTAGATAGTCTTTCCATAAATATTGAGTGGATGGGACTTCCCAAAAATTTTGGAGAATACTACAAGGCTTATTCGGATACTGGGGTAATTACGAAAGTTACCAATAATAGCTTTCAAGCAAGTTTGAAAATTCTCAATAATAGAAGCTGGGCGGACATTGAAAATGATAAACCTATTTTTTCTGAAGATGGGAACAATTTAAGTAATTTAATCCATCTCAAATATCAAAAATTTAATATTCCTGGCTATGCTCTCAACACTTCTACTGTAGAAATTGCTACAGACGATCCTTTTGAGCAAAGCAGATACTTCAAACTGGAATTAGAAAGCCCTGATTTTGCACATGATTTATATCCGATAGTATTAAGTAAAGTTGCTTTGGCAAGCGATGACAAGAAAAATCTGACAGTTTATCCTCCTTATACCCCTCAAATTAAAGCTATCTCCCTCGACTATACCGCTTCAGTGGAAGTTGACTTACAAGCGTCTTCAAGCAATTATGAATCTAGCCAAATCTTCCATCTTCATCCTTTTGGCTATGCAGATATCCAAAAACTCGATGGAGATAACTCAACAAATAAACCATATTATCTCCTACCTCAATATCAAGAAGAAGGCAGTTTATACATAGGTATCCGCAATCTGCAACCACCACAAAACATTTCCATCCTCTTCCAAATGATAGCAGGAAGTGGCAATGGCGAACTAACTCCGCCACAAATTTGCTGGAGTTACTTGAGTGGTAATAATTGGCGAGAATTTCAAGGCACAGAGATACTTTTTGATAGTACCAACGGATTAGTAGATCCGGGGATTATCCGTTTGAGTATCCCAGACAAAGCCACGAATAAGCATCAATTATTACCCAGTGGATTGCATTGGTTACGAGCCACTGTTAAGGAAAACACTACCGCTATTCCTGATACTTTAGACATCAAAACTCAGGCAGTTAGGGCTACTTTTGTTAATCAAGGGAACGCAGCCGAACATTTCACTAAACCCCTGGCAGCTAATTCAATTCAAGGATTTGTGACGCGAGATTCTGCCATCAAAACAGTACAACAACCATATACATCTTTTGGTGGGAAACCCAAAGAAGATAACCGCGCTTTTACTATGCGGGTGAGTGAAAGACTGCGCCATAAACAAAGAGCAATAACTCCTTGGGATTACGAACGTTTGGTACTGGAACATTTTCCTCAAATTTATAAAGTTAAATGTATCACCTCTGCTGCTGGCTCTAATAATCCGGCTGCTGCAAAGGTGACAGTGGTGGTAATTCCCGATATTTCAAATACTGCGCCATTTTTTCCCCTCGAACCCAAAGCACCTTTATATTTGCTCAAGGAAATTGAGGCTTATCTGCAAAAATATACCTCACCTTTTGTGCAAATTGTGGTTAAAAATCCTCGCTACGAACGTATTAAATACAGAGTGGGTGTCCGTTTTCGCCAGGGATACGAACAGGGTTACTATCTCAATCAACTTAACGAAGATATTAAACGCTTTTTGTCTCCTTGGGCATATGAAGAACAAGCAGACATTACCTTTGGAAGTTCAATTCACAGTTCTTCACTCATTTATTTTATTGAGAACAGACCCTATGTAGATTATGTTGCCAATCTGAAATTAATTGAGCAAATCGGCATTAAAGCTGGTTCTCAAGGCAAATCAGATACTTATTATCGGGTGAATCAGTCAAACCTGGCTCAGGTGCAACACCCAGATGCAATTTTGGTTTCTGCACCCGAACATATTATCGATTTAATTGGCACAGAAAATTATGATGAGGAGGATTTTGAGGGCATTGGTTACATGATTGTCGGTATTGATTTTGTCATTAGTTAAAAGGAGTAAAGATCGTGACTCAAAAGAGTAGAACTGAACTGCAAGGATTATTTAAGACAGGAACAAAGCCTTCTCAACAAGATTTTGCCGATTTTATTGAATCCACCCTCAATATTAAAGATGATGGCATAGAAAAGCTGTCTGGGGCAGATACTCCCCTCAAGATTACAGCGCAAGGTACGAATGAAAAATTATTGGATTTTTATGCAGCTGATACAAAAACCTGGAGTATTAATCAAAAGCTCGATAAGGACAAAATAGGTTTAAATATCTCTAATTATGGAGGTAGTAAGCTTTTTATTACCAGCAGTACTGGGAATGTGGGAATTGGGACGACCACTCCAGGGGCAAAGTTAGAAGTTAATGGTGATTTAAAAGTTACTAACACAATTACGGGTAAAATTGATACAGCAAATATTACTTCTGGAATATTAGCTGTTGACCGGATTCCTAACTTATCAGCTGACAAAATCACTTCTGGAGTATTAGCTGTTGACCGGATTCCTAACTTATCATCGGATAAAATTACTTCTGGAGTATTAGCTGTTGACCGGATTCCTAACTTATCATCGGATAAAATTACTTCTGGAATATTAGCTGTTGACCGGATTCCTAACTTATCGGCTAATAAAATTACTTCTGGAATATTAACTGTTGACCGGATTCCTAACTTATCAGCCAATAAAATTACTACTGGTACTATTTCAGGAAGTTTATCAATAACAGGTAGTCTCATGGTTCAAATCAACGGCCAAACTACCGACACTAGCTTGAAATTGGAACATAATGGTTCTAACTTTATTGTACGCCCTCTCATTGCTGGAGGAAATTCATGTGTTATTGAGAATACGGGTGGTGGTTCCCTAGTAGTTAACCCTAGTGGTGGCAATTTAGGAATTGGGACAACAAATCCTGGTGCAAAGTTAGAGGTGAATGGTAGTTTAAAAGCAACTAGTCTACAACTGGCAACAAAACTAATCTCAGTCAAAAAGTATAGCAATATTGGTGATAATACTAATTATAAAACTGACTATTCTACAAGTCGATGGATTTGTAGCATTGCCGGATTTAACAGCGGTTCTGGTGATATAAATGAGGCAGGTGGTGGCGAAATTATTCAGGTTTTTACTTATCCTAACTCCGATGGCTGGTGGTATATTAGGGGTGATTTTTGGAGTCACAACAAGAGTGAAAACTGGACTGTTTGGCTAATGGCGATTAGTGTAGACATAGCAGAAGCAGCTAACTCTCTGTAAGCAGTGCGGATTGTCTAGTGGTTAGTTTTTTAAAGCACTATTAATAGAAGCTACACCAGTTTTAATTTTTAGCATTAACTGAACTGTATTGAGTCAATACCAGCAATAATAAACTTAAAGCAATGAGACAACAACTGGAAAACCGTCTTCAACAACTCAAAGCTGAATTTGCATCAGGACAAAAAGTCCTCGCAGATTTAGAAGCCAAACAAATCAATGTCCGAGAAACTTTACTCCGTATTCAAGGAGCAATTCAGGTATTAGAAGAAGAATTAACTAAAAATAATGGTGTGGTATCTGAAGCAGAAAAACTAGAGGTTTTAGAAACACAAAAAATAGGGAGTTAAATCACTAGCCAAAACTACAAAATCACCATGACTGAACACCTCACTATCTCCAGTACTTCTCCCGAACATACTGGGATGAATTTTGCCTTATTGCGACAAGAAGGCATAAAGTACATTGAACGCCTAGCAGGTAAACTATGGACAGATTACAACACCCACGATCCTGGTATTACTATCCTAGAACAACTCTGCTATGCCATCACGGATTTAAGCTATCGGCTTGACTTCGAGATGAAAGACTTACTTGCACCTTCTCCTAAAGAAAAAACTGGAGATAACAGGAAACAGTTTTTTACAGCCAGAGAAATCCTGACTGTTAATCCCCTCACTATTAATGATTATCGTAAACTATTAATTGACATTAATGGTGTTAAAAATGCTTGGTTAGAACCCATTAATAATTCACAACCTCCCATTTATTATGATTCTATTCTTCATACATTAACTTTTAGAACTTCTGATTTCACAGAAGAAGTAAATTTGAATGGCCTTTATCGGGTAATGATTGAAAAAGAAAAAAACGTATCTGATGAGGCCAGTTTAATAGCAAAAATAACAACGAAGCTTAATCAACATCGCAATCTCTGTGAAGATTTTGCTTCAATTCAAATATTACCCATTGAAGAAATTACTATTAAAGCGGATATAGAAGTAGAAGAGGGCTTTGATGTCAATGAATTAATGGCAAAAATATATTTTGGTTTAGAAAATTTTATTTCTCCTCAATTAGAATTTTTTACTTTAAAAGAACTACTAGATCTAGGTAAAAGTCCTGAAGCCATTTTTGATGGTTTTTCCCTTGAAAATGGCTTTATTGATAACGAACAACTTGATAGTTTTACAAAAAAATATGAACTTCATAGTTCTGATTTTATTAAAATTATTTTAGATATCTCAGGAATTAAAACAGTTAGAAATATTACTATTTCAAGCAACAATTCATCTGAATTAGAAGAATGGGCGTTAGCATTAGATCCTAATTTTACACCCCAACTCAAAGATATAGATCGTTTAACAGGTAACATTAGTTTTTATAAAGGACAAATTCCGTGCAATCTAAGCCTACCTAAAGTTAAAAATTATCTAGAATTATTACAGCAGCAAAACACAAAATCAATATCAACTACACAAATAAAAGATATTCCCATCCCGTTAGGACAATACCGCGAATTATCTGACTATGAATCAATCCAAAATGATTTTCCTGCTAATTACGGTATTGGAGAATTAGGTTTACCAGCCTCTGCATCTGGTCAACGCAAAGCTCAAGCGAAGCAACTGCAAGCTTATTTAATGTTTTTCGATCGAGTTTTAGCTAACTATTTTGCTCAATTAGAGCATACGAAAGAGCTATTTTCTTTCCAAAATAATAAGAAGACAACTTACTTTTCTCAGGATATTTCCAGCTTTCCAGGTGCATCTGAAATCTTAAAGGTTGATAAAAGTTTATCAGTAGACGAATGGAATAACATTGATTTAGAAAGAAAAAACCGTTTTTTGAATCATTTAATAGCACAGTATTGTGAAAAATTTACAGATTATTCCTTACTTTTATATAACTCAATCTTAGAAGAAAAACTAATTAATAATAAAATTAATTTTTTACAAAACTATCCTCAAATTAGTGCTGGCAGGGGTAAAGCATTTAATTACACTGACTCCAATGAAGTTTGGGATACGGACAATGTATCGGGATTAAAACAAAGAATTTGCAGCTTACTTGGAATCCCCTATAAGCGACGAACTTTAGCTCTCTCCAATGAATCGAATGAAATAGCAGGATTTCATATAGTCGAACATATTTTACTTCGTCCTTACAGCGGTCAAAATTCCGATCGCAACCCTAATTTTTTAAATTTTGGTTATCAAATTTCGGAATTTAAGCCAAGCACAATTCCAAACAAAATAGTAACTTGTATTTCTCAGCAACACGGACTTTCTGAAAACGAACAAATAGAAATATTTGACACAGATAATTACAATGGAATTTATTTCGTTACCAATGTTCAACAAGATACCTTTGATATAGAAATAGAAACTGGATTTGTAAAATCAGAAGAAGGACAGTGGGTACAAGTAGATCGACCCCTAGATCCTTACTCTTTCCAACTCAGTTTTGTATTCCCTGGCTGGCAGTTTCAAAATGAAAACTTTAGAAAGCTAATTTATAAAATTATCAGTGCAGAGGTTCCCGCACATATAACTCCTTATCTCCACTGGTTCGATAAATCAAAAATGCAAGATTTTGAAAGATATTACACTCATTGGCTGAATACAATTGTAGACAAAAATGCCCCACCTGAAAATCTTAAAAGTACGAGTAATAACTTGATTAAAGCTTTGGAAATCGCTAGCGTTGATATTAGAGAGTTTAATGTTATGGGATATATGACTATCGGAACAGATTTTGTAGTAAGTTGATGAAAATTTTGCAAGTGAACCAACAACAACATTCAATCAAAAAACAAATTATAGAAATTAATTTGAGTTCGCAGACAGGTGCTTTCGATCTGCAAAACAAACTAAGTAGAATATATCACCAGAAAGTTATTCCTCTCATTGATAATTTGTTGAGTCAGTTTAGCAGTTCAGACATAATATACCGGATTAACACTTTAGAAATTAATTTAGGAAATATTGATATTAATAATCTAGAACAAGAATTAATTGCTAAATTTATAGAACAACTCGAAAAAGAATTACTAAAAGAAATTGCTGGATCAACTTCTATTTTTTCAGGACAAATACAACCTGATACTAACTTACCTGAATCTCCAATATTGCTTCCTGGAATAGAATGTTTGTCTGATAAAAAGAGAGGTAAGAATAAAAATACAGCAGAAAATAAAGTTAGCTCTATGGATGCAACTAAAATTGGAATAGTAGAAACTGCTGATAAAGAAGCCTCACAATTAAATATTTTTAGCTACTTTATCCAAACAGGTATGCTACCTTGGTGGAGTGAAAAATTAAGCAAACAACAGATAGAAGAGTGTTGCGATCGCCTCATAACAAATTCACCGAATAAAATTAAATATCTGGTGGAGCAAAATTTTAAAGATACAAACCAATTGCAACGCATTATTTACCAATTTTCTGATTCAATACTGCTAAGAATAGTAGAATTATTCATTGCGGATGCCGATTTAGTCCAGTTTATAGCAGATTATAATACAGACACAAAACTTATTTTTAAACAGTTAGAGCAAACTAAAAATATTCCAGAAGCAAAATTGAGATTGGATAAATGGCAGGGAATATTTTTCAGTCTTTCTTCAAATAGTAAGATTCAACTAAATAAAGTTAGATTAACACAAGCAAATTTGTTACATATTGCCACTAGCAATGGAATTAATTATTCTGATTTTTTAAATAGTATTTTTGCCAAAATTAACTATTTAATTAAAGAAGGTCAACGCTTCAAAAGTACACTTTCCCAAATTCTGACAGAAATCAAAATCGCTAGCAAAGAGACACAACTATTTAGACAAGATAAACAAGCAAATCTACTATTAAGCGAATTGCAAAAACTAAGTGTAAACACCCCGATATCAACGCAATATACACAGCAAATAAATCAACTTAAAAATGAGCTAAAAATATTACTAAATGAAATAAAAAATTATGCTACAAACCAGACAACACGTCTAAATCAACTTTCACAAATTACTCAAACTCTTAAAACCATAATCCAACAAGAGACAAATTCTCAGCAATCCACACTTTTAAATGCTGTTAATACTTTTAGTCAATCTGATGAAATCTATATTGACAATGCAGGGTTAATTTTACTATGGCCATTTTTGAATCGTTTTTTAGTCAAAATAAGGCTAGTAGCAAATAATCTTTTTATTAACAAGATATCTGCTGAACGAGCATCTCTTTTACTCCAGTATTTAGTTGAGGATTCAACAGAGTCATCTGAACATATTCTTCCCCTAAACAAAATACTTTGCGGTATAGATTTATTAGAACCTATAAACACCAACTTAGAAATCACTACGGAGGAACAAGCAGAATGTGAAAATTTGTTATCTGCTGTGATTCAAAATTGGTCTATTTTAAAAAATACATCTATAGAAGGATTTAGAAAAGCTTTTTTACGTAGAAACGGCATTTTGAGAGTTCATAATGATGGCTGGCTGCTACAGGTTGAACGTGAAACTTACGATATTTTACTAGATAAAATTCCTTGGAGTATACAGGTTATCAAACTGCCGTGGATGGATAATATTTTACACGTAGAATGGTAGTCAGTTAGCAAACTCAATCAACATGAAAGTATTACCGTACAATACCTTTACGATTTCGACACCCGATACGCTGTCTGTAGTTCTGCAACGGCTAAATGCAAAAGTTGAGCCTACCAAAGCATTCAGATTTTCTACAAAACACGCACCTTATCAAGGAAGCATTTCTGAAGAAGGCTTTAAAATCAGCCGTATAATTCACTACCGCAACTCATTCTTACCAATGATTCGAGGACGCTTTGAAGTAGAATCGCACCAGACAATAATTCATATAGAAATGAGCTTACATCCTTTTGTTATGGCATTTTTAGGATTCTGGTTTTTCTTGTGGTATGGTGCGATCGCTCCCATCACATTAACAGGTGCTATGCCTAAGCATATGGCTGTGGTATTTGTAGGGATGCCTATACTGATGCTAGTCGTCTTTTGGCTAGCTTTTTGGTTAGAAGCCAATCGCAGCCGCACTGAATTGACTCAAATTATTCAAGGACGAGTGTAATTAAGCGTTCCTATTTGCTCTTAGCCTTGTGCAGGATAGGGTAAACTCTCGTAGGCATTATTTTATAGAGATTTTATCTGAAAAAGGTAAATCTGAAATGGTAGGAATCTATATATATAAAGCGAGATTAAATCATAGCCTTTAAATAATATGCCGCAGAAAAAGAAAGAGCCAAATGGATGTGGATGCTTAAATATTCCATTTTCTGTAATTATAGCTGTCTTAGGAGGTGGCTACTGGTGGTTCAGCCAGAAAGGAAATTTAGATATCAGCAAATTTTTACCTAAGAATGAACGAATAACTATTCCTAGTCTGACGCCTGCTCCAACTGCATCCACAATTCCCATCCCAACTGCTTCTCCAACCCCGGCTTCTACTTTATCAACCCCAAATTTACCAGTTAAAAATAAGGAAACTACAGGTAAAAAAATACCAAATCAAAAAACGTCATTACCTCTTACTCCTTGGGAAAAAAAAGTAATTAGAGGAATTTATTTAACTCGCTATCAAGCTACAAATAACGCTGACGAACAAACGATTCGGCAAAGAGTTCGCTACTATCGCGCTCAAGGAATTAATACAATCATTCACGGTGTTTGGGGAAATGGTTGTACGATGTACAAAAGTGACGTTATGCAGCAAACTCTAGGTTATAATAGTTGCCCAAATCAGTTTCAAGAACAATGGTTGAATTGGCTGATTGATGAGGCGCATCAACAGAAAATGCAAGTTCACGCTTACTTTGAGAAGGGAATTAAAATAGATAAAAATAGCCCGATTTTTGATTTAGCAGTTGCCCGAAAATGGATTGTTCCGGGAGTAGATAAAACTTACTCTGGAATCGATCATTATGTACTTGATATAGAAAATCCTGAAGTTGCCGCTCTATTTAAAAATATCTTAGTCGAGTTTGTCAAAAAATATCCGAATATTGATGCAGTTCAATGGGATGATTATCTAGGATATCACGCTGAATTACCAGGGAAAGTTGATAGAACTGCAAATTTAACTAAATTCGTGCAAGAAATGACAAGCTCTATGAAAAAAGCTAATTCATCAGTAAGTTTTGATATTTGCCATCATAATCCTTATTGGGCTAAAAGATATTTTGCGGCTGACTGGGAAAAATGGGGTGTAGATCGGGTATTTATTCAAGCTTATAATGATAATAATTTTAAAGAAGAATTAAACTACGCTCAAAAATATGCTGGAGTGGCGATTACAGATGGTCAATTAAATCGTTTAAGAGATTTAGTTAATAATCCAAACATCAAGAGTATCTTAGTTTTTCCGTTTTCCGGTAATCCAGAAAAAACAGCTTCTAGCTTAAAAAATTTGATATAATGCTCCGCAAACTGCGGTTGCCAGAGCCAAAGGCGATCGCCCTCAATCAGTTAGAAGGAAACAGGGAAGAGTTTGATACCCCATACATAGCTGTTGCCAAGAGGCTGCTAATCAGTAAAAAACAAAGCTCCGAAGGGCTTTTACAAATTAGGTTCTCCTACTCTGACACAACAGAGGTGAATAAAAATTTTTTAATCTTAAATTAAATTTATACTCATTTTTACCAAAACATTAAATAATTATCTTTATCTTAGTTATATTAAAAAATTAGTTTTCTCAATGAGTTAAGCTTTTTTGCTTTCCCAAATTCAGGTACAAGTTTAGATATAAAAACCCTTGACTACACTGTCTGTGGAAGATTTTTGGTAATATGTAAAATAATTTTTATATATAAATTTAACACCGCGAAATAATTTGCTATCTGCCATTTATATTGATTGCAACTATCTCAGCAACCAATTAAATGAAATTTTTGCTGTTAAAGAATTTTCAGCTCGAAAAACAGAAAAATTTTCCATAGGATTTTTTATAGTATGGTTCAAGTCAACTTTAATGTTTGGGGTAATGGTTCTATCAACCGTTCGGGGCGCATTAGTTCTGACGCACCGACTTATGTTGTTATTCATGGTTATCAAAGTACTGGTGGTAACGCAAATAATAACTATCAACCCGCAAGTTGGATGGCAAACATAGCCCAAACCATTCGACAGCGCGAGTCCAATGCCAACATCATTTTGATAGATTGGGAGGAAGGAGCTAGTTCTTGGTGGTATTCTACTTCAGCTGCTAGAACCCGCGATGTCGGTAATCAGTTGGCTACGTACTTAATAAATAATGGCGTAGATCCCACTTACACCAACCTGATCGGGCATAGCCTGGGAGCGCACGTTGCCGGATTCGCTGGTTCTAGTTACAAGGCATCTACTGGACAGTCTATTGCTCAAATAGTAGGACTAGACCCTGCCGGCCCTGATTTTGAAGGCAAAGCAGCTAGCGATCGCCTAGATCCAACTGATGCCAGTCGGGTTGTAGCATTACATACAAGTGAAACATTGGGCTATGATGCTCGGTTGGCTACTCTCGATGTTTATGCCAACTGGAACGATTTATTCCAGCCGGGACAGTGGAATTTTGCTGGCAATCACGGCTATGCCCACACCCTGTATACACAATTACTCCAAGGCTATAGCTTTACGCAGTCCGTCAGTGCTTTTCTAAACTTGAACACAGTAGTCAATGGTGGATTTACTGGGCAGAACGATGCCACAACTAAAAACAATCAGACTATTGTTGCTCTCAATCTTTTGGGTACTGTTAACAACGATACTCAGGCTGGTGGTGCAGCCAGCGATACCATTCGTGGCAATGCGGGAAATGACTACATTACAGGTGGCGATGCCAATGATTCCCTGTTTGGGGATAGTGGTAACGATCTTCTCTACGGCGGACGTGGTAATGATTCTGTCTTCGGTGGCACTGGGAGCGATCGCCTGTTTGGAGATGAAGGCATCGACGTACTCACAGGAGCAGATACAGTAACAATAGGTGTTGGCGAATTTGACCGTTTAACCGGAGGTACTGGGAGCGATCGCTTTGTCTTAGGTAGTACTGTAGGTGTTTTCTACAATGATGGCAATGCCAGCACTTCTGGATTAGGCGACTATGCCCTGATTGCTGATTTCAACCCTCTTGAAGACACGCTGCAATTGTCTGGTTTCAAGTCTAGCTATAGCTTAGGTGCAGTGCCGACTGGTTTAGCTACCGGTACAGCCTTGTTCCTCAATGAAAGTAGCGCCGAACTAATTGCTATCATTCAAGGCTTCACCAACCTCAGCCTTAGTGCCGACTATTTCGTAACTGTTTGACATTCATCACGCCGTAGAACGAGGAGGTATTCCTAAGCCTCAGGATTTACAGCGTATTTCAGGTAAATGAAGTACATGGGTAGGGGCACAATATATTGTGCCCCTACAATTATCTGTTTACTCCTGCCTTGATGGTGGTGAATTTAAGAAACCACTACTAATGAAATATGAGAAGTATTTATCCAGCAGTTTAGCATCCATTGGTGGACAAACAATTCCAGAATCTGCTAATCCATTCAGGGTATTTTGATAGTCATAATCAACTGTATTTTGATACAACTCCATGATTGTCAAAGAATTTTGATAGACTTTTTCAGACATCATCGATAAAAGCGGATGTAAAGCATTTTCCTGAGAGTGCCTGAAACTTGCAATTAGCTCATCTTTCCACTGAGTATATGGTAACTTTTTGAGTTGGTAACCATAAGAACAAATAACCTCAAAAAGCTCGATGAGTGGAATATTTTGGTCTGGTGGCGGTACTATATGGAAAGCTTTTCCTAGAGATTCTTGCTTTTTAGATAAATGGACAATTGCTCTAGCGGCATAATCCACAGGAAGCATTTCTTCTTTTTGATCTATGAGTTCAGGATAACTACCAAGCTGTATGCATCCTTTAATAACTCTAGGCACATAAGCATCTTTTGTATGAGCAACACCTGTTTTGCTATGTCCCATAAGAAATCCTGTTCTGAAGATGCTAACAGGTATTCCCCTGGACTTGGCAACCCATACAAGATTTTCGGCTACCCATTTGGTTTGAGAATAGCCGAGATCCATAGCAACATAGTCTTTACAAAGCTGGATATCGTCATCTTCATAAACTACTTTTTGTCCTGTAAAATGGTTAATTGCACCAAAAACAGCAATAGTAGAAATGTAATGCATTGGTTTAATTTTGCCCATACAAGCTAATCTGAGAACTTCTTGAGTTCCGAGAACATTAGATGCCTTGATTACAGAGTATGGTTTAGAAAAATTTACTTGGGCAGCATTGTGATAAATAACATCAATTTGCAGAGCCAGCTTTTCAAACTGTTTGCTAGAAAGACCCAAGTATGGCTGTTCTAAGTTTCCCGGAATCGCAATCACATGAGAGCTAAAATTTGGGTGATGAAGGGAATATTTTTCTAGGTTTTGTTGAATCTTTTTCAACCCTTCTTGCTCGTTCCGGGAACGCACCAGGCAATATATTTTTGCTTGTGTTTGCTGTAGCAGTTCATCAAGTAAAAAAGCCCCCAAATAGCCTGTAGCTCCTGTAAGAAAAATATGACGCACTTCATCAATCTGAGGAACAGTCCTTCCTTGGGCATCGATCGCTACATCGAGTACTACCTCAGATTTTAGATCGATCGCACTGGTTAAAGAAGAAACGCCATCTCGACGTACTGTCTCTATTACCTGAGCCAGTGCTCTTATAGTGGATTTCTCAAACAGGATTTTTAGGGGTAAATCTACTTGAAAGGTTTCTTTCACATAAAAAATCAATTGAGATGCTAGCAGGGAATTACCACCAAGCTCAAAGAAATTATCGTGAATCCCAACTTCTGCGATCGTCAGAACTCGGCTCCAAATTTCAGTCATTTGTTCCTCAATCGGGGTACGAGGTGCGACAAATGCTGCTTTTAAATCGCTTCTATCGATTTCAGGCTCTTGTAGACCAAGAAGGTCTACATTGCCGTTGTATATCCGCTTAGTTTGTCGATCGCTTGCGTGAGTCTGACGATTGCCAGGGAATGTTAACACAGGTAAGTTAGTAATTGTCTGGTCTGGGTTAGAGACAATACTCTGTAATAGAACAGAAAAATGTTCCACCATCACAGCGATCGTCTCAGCCTTAAATAAGTCAGTACTATATTCCAAGTTGCCCGATATCCCTGCTGCTGTCTCCCGCAGTTCGAGGTATAAATCGAACTTGGATGTCCCGTTGTCAATTCCCAGGCGGTTCATTGTCAATCCGGGAACAGTCAGCTTAGGCATTGGGGTATTTTGAAGATGAAACATCACTGAAATCAGTGGATTTTGGTTTAAGTCCCGTTTCATCTGTAGGGCGTCAACTAGTTTCTCAAACGGTAAGTCTTGGTGGGTATAACCCGATAAAGCTACTTCCCGGACTCGGCCTAACAACTGCCGGAAACTTGGGGAGCCAGACAAGTTGGTTCGCAATACCAAAGTATTGAGCAAAAACCCAATTAGTCCTTCTAACTCAGAACGGTGGCGGTTGCTAATAGGAGCGCCTACTAAAATGTCTTCTTGCCCTGTGTAGTTAAATAAAAGTGTCTGGAACCCTGCCAACAAGGTCATAAACAATGTAGTACCCTCTTGACGCGAAAGAGCGTTGAGGGCATCAGTTAGGGATTTGGGGATAACGACCGATTGACGCGCCCCCTGATATGTTGGCTCCAATGGTCGTGGATAGTCAGCGGGCAATTCCAATATGGGTAGACTGCCACTTAAATTTTGCTGCCAATAGGCAAGCTTATTATCTAAAATTTCACCTTGCAGCCACTGGCGTTGCCAAGCTGCAAAGTCCGCATACTGAATAGCTAAGTCAGGAAGGGGAGAGGAGTTACCAGCAAAGAAAGCTTGATAGAGGGCTGATAGTTCCTCGAAGAAAACACTCAAAGACCAATCATCACAAAGAATGTGGTGCAGGTTGAGGAGGAATATATGTTCCTCTGAACTCAATTGCAGCAATGTTGTTCGCAGCAATGGCCCTTGAACTAAATCGAAAGGACGCTGGGCTTCTTTAAGTACGATCTGGCGGACTTGAGATTCTTGCTCGTCTGGAGACAGCTCTTGGAGGTTCGTTACTAAGAGTTTGATGGGAAAAGTTGAGTGGATGACCTGTATGGGTTGTCCGTTGACGCTGGAATAGGTAGTTCGCAGGACTTCATGACGTTTGATAATTTCATTCAAGCTCTGCTCTAATATTGTGGCGTT
The DNA here is from genome assembly GCA_034531195.2 of Nostoc sp. ChiSLP01. Classification (GTDB taxonomy): domain Bacteria; phylum Cyanobacteriota; class Cyanobacteriia; order Cyanobacteriales; family Nostocaceae; genus Nostoc. The sequence continues at coordinate 125,321 of JAVRBO020000109.1, read as the reverse complement.
GAGTACACCTTTAAGGCGAAAGGCTTCGGGAACATTGTAAAAAGCATGGTTGGGCACCAACTGGTCAATAAACCACAACCGTTCTTGCCCGAAGGAAAGCGGTAAATCCCCATCGCGCCCAATGGATTGTATTGGCACAACAGAGCATCCTTTGTCTTCCTGTTGTGCTTGTATAATGCTTTGGGCGATTTCAGCGATAGTGGCTGCTTCAAACAAATGCCGCATTGGCAACTCAACTTGAAAGGTATCGCGGATGCGGCAGAGGATTTGAAAGGCTAGTAAGGAATGTCCTCCCAAGGCTAAGAAATTGTCATGAACGCCAATGTTTTTTAGACCCAATACTGTAGACCAAATTTCTGCTACTCGTTCCTCAATAGGCGTGCGAGGAGCAACAAACGTCTCATTTGCATTCAAAGTTTGAGTGGGTGCTGGGAGTGCCTTGCGATCGACTTTTCCGTTAGCTGTTAAGGGTAAAGCACTCAATTGCACAAACCGAGAAGGGATCGCGTGGTCAGGCAATTTCTGTTTGAGAAAACTACGTAAATCACCAACATTCGTGTCTGGTGATTCGGGCTTGGGAACTACATAAGCTACTAGGCGTTTGTCGCCAGGGGAAAATTCTCTAGCAATCACCACAGCTTCTTGCACGTCAGGATGTTGCCACAACGCAGTTTCAATTTCTCCTAGCTCGATACGGAAGCCGCGAATCTTTACTTGTTGGTCAATGCGCCCAATATATTCAATGTTGCCGTCTGGTAAGTAGCGAGCTAAATCCCCAGTTTTATATAATTTACTCCCCCCTGCCTTCTGCCTCTGGTTGGTGAGCGCAGTCGAACCACTGCCTCCTGCCTCCTCAAAAGGGTTGGGGATGAATCGTCGCTCTGTCAGTTCTGGGCGGTTGAGATAGCCTCTAGCTACTCCCTCACCGCCAATGTAGAGTTCCCCCTCAACACCCGTAGCTACCGGCTGCATGTGTTCGTCCAAAAGAAGACAGTATGTGTTGGCGATTGGACGACCGATAGTCACAATGCTGTCACCTTTTTTCACTAGAGCAAATGTGGAATAGGTCGTATCTTCCGTAGGGCCGTATAGATTAAAGACTTTTTGAATATTATCCAACTCATAAATCTGCTGCACCAAACGATTTTGGAGAGGTTCACCTGCTAAGTTAACGGTGCGAACAGAAGCGGGTATACCTTGAATTCTAAGTAACTCTGCGATCGCAGATGGCACTGTATTGATTAGAGTGACTTGTTGAGCGGCAGGCAAGGTAGGCAAATACAACGCATTTTCCGCCAAAATTACCTTACCACCCCAACTGAGGGGAACAAATATCTCAAAAACTGAAAGATCGAAGCAAATAGATGTTGCGGCCAGAACTCCGGCTAGATCCTCGTTTGTAAAAACTTCTCTTGCCCAATGCAACAGAGCCACTGTGCTGTGATGTTCGATAGCTACCCCCTTAGGTTTACCAGTCGAACCGGAGGTGTAAATGACATAGGACAGGTTTTCATCTGTCACTAGGCAAGTTAGATTTTCCTGGCTTTGTTGAGTAATTGCCTGTTCCTCGCTATCTAGACAAACCACATGGGCTTGATGCTCTGGAAGCTTTGAAAGTAGATTTTGTTGGGTCAGTAGTATTGGTAACTGTGAGTCCTCTAACATCAAGGCTAGCCGCTCTGAGGGATAGGCTGGATCTAAAGGAACATAAGCTCCGCCTGCTTTGAGAATCGCTAATAGTCCAACGATCGTTTCCAGCGAACGCTCCAGGCAAATGCCAACTAAAACCTCAGGTTTGACATTTAGAGTCTGTAGATAGTGCGCTAGTTGATTAGCTCGCTGGTTAAGTTCTTGATAAGAAAGCTGTTTGTCTTCAAAAATGACCGCAATTTGCTCAGGTGTTTTTTCTACTTGATATTCAAATAAATGATAGATACATACACTACTTACGTAAGCTGCTGGATTTTCGTGCCATTCCAAAAGCAATTGATCTACTTCTGCCTTGGGTAGACTAAAGTCTTGTTGAGAAAATTCAGTAGGATTATTCATTAATATTGAGTATTTTTTACAACTTTTACTCTAGCTTTTAATACTTAAATCGGCTAGTCATTGAAGGAGGTAGGGGGCAGAAGGGCAGATAAAGAGTTGCTCATTGTGAGTATGATGACTCTCGATTTGCCCATTTTTTGAGGAGTTAGGAAAACAAGTATACCGAAAGGTATATTTAGTAGACCGAAAAGTTTTGCGATGCCTTGTGTGCGAGACGGTACGCGTAGCTTGCTTCCTCTCAAGGTACGGCAGGCGTAGCGATCGCTAAAAAATAGTAGTGTATGATACAGTTCGTAAAAGACTACTAGGCATGAAACCGTAAGACCAAAATTAGTATTGCTAGTGAAGGCAGGATTCAGCCCATGAATCACAACACTTTTAGGGCGGTGAGTGTCAAATTAACAGTTAATCATCTATTAACCTTTTACTAGGTGCAGAAAATTAGCTTCTATGTCATCCTAGAAAATGAGAGTTAATTCGGTGAGTATTTTTGTTTTTAGTATTGACAGGTTTTTCCCTTTTGGTATTTACAGACTTTTCTCCGAAATTTAAATCTCTACACATTTATGATTTTGGAGATAATCAATGTCAATTTACGTAGGCAACCTCTCTTACCAAGTTACGGAAGATGATATTAAGGGTGTTTTTGCTGAATATGGTACGGTAAAGCGGGTTCAATTACCTACTGACCGAGAAACAGGTCGTGTACGCGGCTTCGCTTTCGTGGAAATGGGAACAGACGCCGAAGAAGCAGCTGCCATTGAAGCTCTTGATGGTGCTGAATGGATGGGTCGTGACCTAAAAGTTAACAAAGCCAAGCCCAAAGAAGACAGAGGTTCTTCTGGTGGGGGACGTGGCGGATATGGTGGCGGTGGTGGACGCGGACGCTACTAAAATTTAAACCAGAAATTTGAGAGAGCGAATTTTTTAGTCCATTGATGAATTCAATTAAGTAGGAGAGATAATGACCCAAATTATAGTAGGTGAAAATGAACACCTTGAGTCAGCCTTACGTAGATTTAAGCGAGAAGTTTCCAAGGCGGGGATTTTTCAAGATATGAGAAAGCACCGTCACTTTGAAACGCCTATTGAAAAATCCAAGCGCAAAAAACTTGCCTTACAAAAGCAGGGCAAAAGACGTTTCCGTACTTAATAACTGAGAAGATATAAATAAATGCCCTTATATTTTTATAAGGGTATTTATTTATACAATGGAGTGGCAATAATAAAAATTTAAGTATATGTAGTGTTAGAAGGAACATCTAATACCATTTCACGAAATTATTGATACAAATCATTTTTCTTGCTCCCCCTGCTCCCCTGCTCCCCCTGCTTGCCATCTGTATCAATCTTAAAGTCAAATGGTATAACGCACATCTCAAGGCTTTGATGCCGTACCCGCAGCAATGGCACACCCTACGGTGTATTTCAAAAATCAAACAAATATGAATTCTATAATTCTCATTTAAAGATATGCTCATGGTAGATTTTTAACAGTGCGGTCTGTTGTTCCCACTTCACCAATATCCACACTATGAAAATCCACCGATTGAAGGAACTCAAGCAAAAACTGACTGTTGAAGCAGACTTGTCCCATATCTGGTCATTTTATATGGATAATTTTGCGGATCGTCCAGAATTTATTGATTTGGGTGAGCCTATATATAGTGAGTATCTAAATAGTGTCCTACACAAAACTTGTCAGCAAATGTTTGGCAGGACAATCAAAATTACTGACTTTTTCTCGATCTACATTGCAAAGTATCATTTATTTCACGGCCCTTTCCAAGCTGAACGACGTATTGGGGGTGTGATTTATTTCGAGGATGTAAAAATTGGGTTAATTGCAGTGTCGGCAGATTATCCTCCTACCGATGCGGTTAAGTATTCACGTTTTTCTGAGGTGCTTCAATTGCCGACACCTAATCGCAACGATCTAAATTGAGATCGGCTCAAAGTATAGGGGACTTCCAACAAGTGCGATGTTTGGGACAACCCGCTATGGGTGTACGCATTAATGAATTATAAAATTCAGTAATCTTAGATTGGTCGCCTAAGCTGCTAGTTAACTTGGTGCTGTTTACTACTAACTGATAATAGTCATACACCAACATTTACTAAATCGGCATCAGCAAGCCATATTGTTCTGCTTTGGGCAAACACTTCTTCTAAAATTGGGGAGTGCCACTCTACTCCATAAAGCCAATTATCTTTGAGGCTAAAAATCCCTTGAATAATACGGCGTGTCGGCTGTTCGCCGAAATTAACCTCAACTATGTCCCCCAATTTAAAAGCTGGAGTAGAAACAGTAGACTTTTCGAGTACATTTGTTCGGTAAAATTCTTGCTTAGGTAAGTAGAGAGTTTCACCCTGACAAACAATTGCATAAATCCATTGGTGTCTTTCCCACTGAACGCCACAGCAGTAGCCTGACAAGTCTGAGATTGGCAACAAAACTTTTTCTAACATTTTCAGTGCTAGCGGAGGCATGGTTTGACCCCATTCAGGAGAAATATGCCAGCAGGATTCTAAGGCGCTAATTTGGTTAATCATCTAGGAATGTAGTTCTCTTTTTTATACATACACTCCTTCGATCGCTTCGATCCGGAATATAATTTAAATTTGCAGGTAGTTTGGATGGTTTGATTTTTCACCAATTGAGATTGGTAACTGCCTGGACTGTTTTTCGTCAACAAACGACCTTTGCTTTGATTGTACCTGGTCGGATCGACAAGGATTTAACGATCGCCTGTTGACACGAATCAGAGAATCTATCGCGCTTGAGTGCAAACTACATTCTCATTTTTGTTTGCAGCTTGCGGTAAGTTCTACATTGTAGAAAGTTCCTGGCTGGGGTTTAATTGAACCCAACTCCTGGATAAAAGCATTAAATCTTGTATTGCCTATCCGGTAGCCAGCTTCAGCACAAGCAGATAAACCTCCTTCGATGGGAATAGGAGAACCGGCCTTGGGACTATATACAATGAATTTATCGACAGTGCCAGTGGCGATCGCAAACCCGATAACCTGGCGAATTGTTCGCAAAGCGGCATTATCTAAGGAACCACCAGTACTGCCAATACTGATATTAACCGCACGATTTTCAGCAAACGCCGGCGCACTAATCGACAGTACTGCCCCAAAAATCATCAAACAGGCGAACTTCTTCATTTTCCTCTCCTGCAAAAAATTGAGAAACTAATACAGAGGTTCCGATATGGATGAGGTACATCAGAGACTTTGCTATGTAAGAATTTCAGACATCGCGTTGTACCTCACTCTGCACAAAACCTATGTAAATAAAAAATGCAAACCAACTATTTATTATACGGAGAGTTTCCATTTGAAGAAGAATTCAGCTGTCTCAACGTCAAAGTCCTTCGGCGGGGAAAAGGTTAAAACAAGTCGCAAGTCGCAAGTCACAAGTAAGTTTTGTGTCGGGGTCTAAATCCCCGTCACAAAACTTGCCGCTTATACCTGGATTTCTCACTTGTGAGAAATCCAAGGAGTGTGGGGAGTGTGGGGAGTGTGGGGAGTGTGGGGAGTGTGGGGAGTGTGGGGGGACAGGGGGGATGGGGGAGTGTGGGGAGTGTGGGGAGAAAAAGAATTTATGCCCCCCTCTCCTCCCACACCTCCCACACCTCCCACACCTCCCACACCTCCCTCTCCTCCCACACCTCCCACACCTCCCACACCCTTGTGAGAAATACGGGTTTACCCCTTCCCCTCCTTGGTCACTACACCATTTGCCGAGCCATTAACTGAGCAAATAATCCCTCTACAGCAGCTAATTCCTGAAAATTTCCTTGCTGTACAATCCGGCCTGCTTGCAGTACATAAATGCGGTGAGCGTTGCGGATGGTACTAAGTCGGTGAGCGATCGCTATTCTGGTAACTTGCAACTTATCCAAGCTTTCATTGACAATCGCCTGGGTTCTGTTATCCAACGCACTAGTAGCTTCATCAAATAACAAAATGCGGGGTTTTAATGCCAGAGCACGAGCAATCAATAATCGTTGTCTTTGCCCTCCAGAAAGATTACTGCCCCCCTCACTAATGACAGTATGCATTTCCATTGGCATACCTGCAATATCCTCAGCCAACCCAGACATCCGTGCAGCTTCCCAAGCTTCATCAAGTGTGATATGAGCACCGCTAGCGATGTTGTCGAAAATCGAAGCTGAGGTAATTCGAGCATTTTGTAAGACTACGCCCAACTGTCGGCGCACCGCCCCAATATCTAACCCAGATAAATCTTGACCATCGTAGTATATAGCCCCATCTTCGGGAGTTTCAAACCCCAGTAGCAATCGAAATATAGTAGATTTCCCGCTTCCAGAGCCGCCTACAAGTGCTATAAACTCCCCAGGCTCGGCATGAAGACTGACATTATCTAACGTCAACGCTCCTTCTTGGCGATAGCGGAATGTGAGACGATCCACTTTAATTGTGCCTATGAGTTTGCCAGGGTCAGCTTTGCCCAGATCGACTTCTGGTATACTTTCTAAAATTGGCTGGGTGCGTTTCCACTGGGGAATAATTTGTAATGCGTTAGTAACTGTATTACTTACGTCTGTAGAACCTTTGATAAAGGTGTCAAAGGCAGTCTTAAAAGCTAAAAAAGTCCCAATACTCAGTCCGATACCACCTGTAGTCTGAGGGTTTTCAAGCAGTTCGATGGTAAACCAGAAGAGGATAGCAGAAGTTAGTGTAGGCATTATTGTATTGAAAAGCGTAATGCCATCTTCAATGTTTTGCGTGCCCAGTTCTAGTTTGATTTGCCGACTGTAGTTTTTACTCCAAGCAGCAAAAGCTCGCTCTTGGGCACCGGCAACACGCAGTTTAGCAATGCCATTAATCAGCTGTACCGTCTGTCCAAAAATATTTCCCTTGAGTTCTAGCAATGGCCGAACTTTGCGAACTAGGATCGCTCCGGAAAGTGTGGTGAGTGCGATCGCTACTACAGCAAAAGCAACAGCAACTAAAGCCAATTTCCAGCTGTAGTAAAATAAAAGCAATAAGTTTAGCAATGCGAAAAGACTAGTCATCAAGTTTATTAGGGTCGGGCCACTAAGTTGATGACGAATCGCACTAATTGTTGTGACGCGGGAATGAAGGTCACCGGTTGTGTACTTACGAAAAAAGGATACCGAGAGATTAAGCAGACGATCCCATATAGCTGCTTGAGTGGTGACATCGCCAACCGTTTCCACACGCAACAGGGCTAGCCCCTGAGTTAGCCGAAATAACCCCGTTGCCAAAGCAGCAACCAACAACCCTAACCCAACTTGTAACAGTAATCCGCGATCGCTATCTGGAATTGCGTTGTCAATCAAAATGGCAGTGGCGTAGGGTGTAAGCATTCCCAACAGTGTTACAGCAATTCCAGTCAAAAAAATCGCAAGCAAGTCTCTTCCCCGATCCTTGAATGCAAACTGCAATAAACCCATACCCTTAAGGCCTTTATCGGGTAAAGACCGATAAAACATATAGGCAACGCGGATCAGAGTCTCAACGCTGCCATCATTTACAGGCACGCGCGTTCGTTGAACTGGATCGAAAATCTCGTAGCTATTAGCGGAAATCGGTAGTAATGCTACAGGTTGATTATCCGCCTCAGTGTAACCAACTAGAGGGCCAGAATCCTTCTTCCACCAGTTGTCCCGCAGCAAAACCTGTCGCATCCTCACCCTGGAAGCCCGCACAATTGCTTCCAAGGGGTTCTTGAGCCGCTTGAGGTTTTCTGACTGAGCAGGAGGGCGAATTGTTATACCTAAATATCTTCCTACCGCGCCAGCAGCAATTAACAAAGGTGTACCTTCCAAGAGAAAAGGTGCTTTATCGGGTAATAGCGGCGATACCAGTTCGCCCAGAGCCTCAGCAGTAACTTGATGATTCAGGTGTTCTCGATCTTGAAGGCGCTGTAGTTCTGCCTGGGCTTCTTGTTGCTCTAGGAGGCTAATATAGTCAAGGAGTTGAGTATGGAGTTGGGATAGTCCTTTTAATAAGGTATCAGCATTGCGAATTGCGATCGCAGTTTGAGTAGATAGCTCGACTGACTCCAACGCTTGTAACCACATGCGATCGCTCAGGGGAAAAATTGCCGTCTCCGGATCTAGAGTTAGTTTTTGCAGCCCCATCCAACTGAGACTGCCTTTGTGAATTTGTACCCAAGCGATGGCACCAGGTTCGGGTTGAAAAGTCTGGCGATCGTTCAAAGAAAATCGTGCTTGTCCAACAGCCTGAACTTGAATCGGTGGTGTAGCAAAGTCAAATCCAGCATTGATATGCTCAAGCCAGCCCTCTACCAAAGTAATTACTGTGGCATCCCCATCAACGACTAACTGCCGAAAGCATTCTCGATCTACCCTCAGCAGTTCTGTCTCTCCAATCGGCACTGCTAAAAGTTGGTAATGCTGATTGCCAGAACTAGTAGCCTGCCAACCCAAAAATGCTGGGTGAGGGCTGGGGAAAGGGGAAAGGGAAAAGGGTAAGGGATTTAAACCCTTTCCCCCTTCCTTCTTCCCCTTTAAAGAGCCTAGTTCGCTTGGCGAACTACTAAGAAGCGTTCCGAAAAGAGCTTCTTTAGAGTCGCAACTGAACAGATAACGCCGAGTTCCTTCGTTAACAGCAAATACCGCTACGGAGCCAGACTGAACCACCCAAACAACTTGTGGATCGTCCAGCAGTATGGGTTCATTGCCCTTAAGCCTGCACGCTTGCCCCTGTAAATCTGTGATTTTAACTTGGTTGACCATTTTTAAACTCCTGGAAGTGCTTCGCCCTCACTTCGGATCAATTCCGAGTACATCCCTTGCATTTGCCACAACTCCTGGTGAGTTCCTCGTTCCACTACCTTTCCGCTCTCAAGGACGATGATTTCATCGCAGTCTCGGATGGTGCTTAATCGGTGTGCGACGATAATGCAAGTGCATCCCCGTCGCCGCAGATTTTGGTCAATAATTTTTTCTGTCTCGGAATCCAAAGCGCTGGTGGCTTCATCCACGATTAGGATAGAGGGGTTGTTCGCCAAAGCGCGGGCTATTTCTAAGCGCTGTCGCTGGCCTCCGCTTAAATTCACAGCACCTTCGCTCAGTTGTGCGTCAAATCCCCCAGACATTGAGAGAATCACATCGTCAATGGCAGCATCGCGGCAAGCTCGGATTAGACTTTTATCTGATATTGTGGTATCCCATAAAGTTAAATTTTCCCTAACACTTCCGCCAAACATCAAAATTTCCTGCTCCACCAAAGCGACAGAATTAGTCAATACCCGATGGGGGATTTGCAACCTGGGTTTACCATCAAAGCAAATTTCCCCCTCCCAAGGTTCGTAAAGCCCGCTTATCAATTTGGCAATGGTAGACTTACCAGAACCGCTCCCACCTACTAAAGCTACTCGTTGTCCAGGTGCGATGGAGAGGTTAAACTTTTCAATCAGCGGACGCTCCAAGCGGCTATAGCCAAAGGTAATATTCTCTAGCTCAACGTACCCCTGCAATTTAGGAACAAGATAACCGCATAAAGAGGAAATTTCTTTCTTATTTTCCTTATCTCCCCCTGCCCCCCCTGCCCCCCCTGCCTCCCCTGCCTCCCCTGCTCCCCCTCCCTCCCCAATAGGGTTATCCAACACATCATCTAGGCGAATCAAATTCCCCTCCATTTCTTGGAGAGTACTGCCAAAACTCACTAGATTATTGACAGGCAGCAAAAAGCTTTGCATTAGTCCTTGAAAAGCTACCAGCATCCCAATGCTGAGATGTCCATTCATCACCCGTAAACCACCGACAACCAACAAAGCCATAGATGAGAGCGAAGATAAAAGCGTTGGTAATACCGAGAAAGTTTGATTTGTCACTCCTAATTCTTGCTGGGAATTGATTGCCTTAGTGTAATAACCCGACCAGCGAGAAAAGAAATCTGACTCCAACCCAGATGCTTTGATGGTTTCTATACTCTGGAGAGCGGCTATAGATGTCCCAGCAGCTTTGCCATATTCTTGGATTAAACGCTGATTTGCATCTTTACGCTGACGAGAGATCGATCGCAAGGTCAAGATATTCACAGCAGCAAAGCAAACTACAACCAAGGTCAATACTTTGTCATATTGGAGCATAACCAGCACGTAAACAATTACCATAACCGTATCGATCGCTGTAGTTGCCAACTTCCCCGAAAGCACATCAGCAACTTGGTCATTAAGACTGGTACGGTTAGTAATTTCTCCTGCAAAGCGTTGGGCATAAAAACCAACAGGTAAACGTAGAATATGCCAGAGAAAACGGCTGGACATTCCTACAGATAGCTTGACTTTTAAGCGACGCAGATATCGCAAGCGTAGTAGCGTTAACGACCCTTGAAGTAGGGTAGCGATCGCCATTGCCAAAAGCAACGGACGCAACCAGTGATATCGTTGCTGAATTAGGATTTCGTCTACAAATACTTGGCTAAATACTGGTATTGCCAGTCCAACAAATGTCAAAAGAAATCCCGCTACCATACAGTAAATCAGCGCCCCAATAGCGCCCTGTAGCCGTTCCCACAAAGATAAAATCAGGCTTGGTTGACGCCCACCTTGCTGAAACTCCTGTCCTGGTTCCATGACCAGCGCCACGCCAGTATACCCCTCGTCAAATTCCTGTCGGGAAACCTTCCGCGGCCCCGTGGCGGGGTCATTGAGATAAACCCACTCTTTGCCAAATCCTTCCACAACCAAAAAGTGGTTAAAGTTCCAAAACACAATATAGGGTGGATGCAAGTCTGGAAGTTGCTCCAGTTCCTTTTTAAAACCTTTTGCCTCAAGTCCGTAGTTTCTGGCAGCTTTGAGTATATTAGAAGCTTTACTGCCATCGCGGGAGACACCGCACAGAGTCCGGAGTTCTGGCAGAGGCACAATTCGTTTGTAGTAACCTAAAATAATTCCCAAAGCAGCAGCTCCACATTCCACAGCCTCCATTTGCAAAACGGTGGGTGTTTTTACTCGCTTGCCTTGATGTTGCAGTAGCTTTTGCAACTGTTGGAAAGGATTAATTGGTGTCACTAATGAGGAATTAATAGATACCACCGATCGACCTCAGGATAGGTAAAACAAAGGTAATTGGCGATCGCTCTTCAACTTTGACGCGAACAACTGTAGTAGTTCCAGAAGAGATCTTCAGTTGCGGCCCGGTGGAAGAAGACCATTTGTAGCCACTAAAGGTTGTTTGGTCGCGCTTGAGGTCAGCAAATACTTGCATGACTCCTTCCTGCTTCTGGCCTATTAAACCTGCAACTACTTCTGGATTGCCCACCACGTTGGTGGCTGCTTCCCGTGTAATGGGAAATGCTGAAACAGCGGTGATAGTACCTACAATGCCGCCGAAACGTTCGCGCTTTACGGTTTGTGGCGTAATTTGCAGTGTCATACCCTGTTGAATTTTCTTGCCATCCCCAACCGGAAAATAAGTTATGCCAACCAGTTGACTGGATGGGTTTTCTGCGTCTATGCTCCCTAAACGAGTTCCTGCATTAATTACCTGCCCAGGATTAACAGTAATTTCTAAAATGCGTCCTGAGTGTTGACTGATAATTTGGCTGTTATTGCCTAATTGTTGTTCTAGTTTGGCTATTTCTCGCTTGACTTCTTGAATCTGGTTTTTTCGGCTAGTTGCAGTTTGCAGGTCTTGTTGAGCGACGCTGGCAGCTTTAGTATTTTGTTCTTGCAGCTGGGCTTGGATGTTTTTGATTTCGTTCAAATTTTCAAGGTATTGCCGTTGTGCGTCGGCTTCCTTGAGGTCAAGTTGCTTGAGTTGCGATTCAGCCTCATCAATGCTGGCACGGGCATCATCATATTGTTGCCGCGCTTCTAGCACGATATCATCGGGAACTGCTCCTTGTGCCAATAGTTTTTGGCGGTTATCCAATCTCTTTTTATGTGTGGGAAGTAGCCCCTGGAGGGTTTGCAAGCGTTTTTGGAGGCTTTGGCGATCGCCTTGAATTGACACTAGCCCCTTTTCTCTCAAGATTGGTGTCAAATCCTGCACAATCTTTAGCCTTTGTTGAAGGGTCAGCCGAAGCTCCTGGAATGCTTTTTTGTCAAGTTCCTGACGCTGGGTTTGTAAAAAGCTAGCGTTACGATCCTGCTGTTCGAGTTGAGTTAATTTCCCACGCGCTAGTTGTAATTGCTTGTGCAGATCGATCTGGTCAAGCGTTGCCAGTATATCTCCCTTTTTGACAATATCACCCACATTCACATTTAGAGCAGCTAACTGTCCTGCACTTTTTGACTGTAACGGCATCACTGTACGCGGATAAATTAGTACTCCTCGACCCTCGACGGTAATAGGAATGCGTCCATAAATACTCCAGATTGCAGCCACGACTACTAAGGAACCCAAGGCGGTTAAAGGCAACCAGCTTTTAAGACTAACCACCTGCATGAGTTGGTCTAGCCTTTCAGGAGAAGATAAACGCTCTAGTGACTCTTTACGGAATAAATTTTGCTTCTGGTCAAGCATTTAATTACCCTAGCTTCATTGAAGATTAGGTTTCAGGTCTTAAGCATTAAAAAAAAATCGCAGCTTAATGCTTTTGTTAACTAGAAATTATCAACTTGTAACTAGTATTTGAGATAATTTAGATTTTGGCTCATCGTCTAAAACTCCTTTTTCTAACATCAGATTTAAATTGTGAAATATATAAGCAGGCAAAACACCACAGATGTCAAATATAGAAGCAATCTCTTGGGCAGTTTTGCCACCATTATGTATGATTTCACCTAACTCATTTAGATAGGAATCATAGCGAAATCTAAAAGTTTTTAAATTGGTTGATAGTTGGAAACCATCAGGAAGGCTTTCATATTTCAAGTCGCTACGGAAACTCATTAGCTCATATTGTCTAACCCTGAGAGGCATATTCTCACTTATCATCCTTTCAAGGAGAATCTTTAGCTGATTGGCGTCAGAGAAAGTACCTTCGTCATAAACTATGTAGCCCAATGGCCAACGATCGCTTGCATTGCAAGGACTGATAAGCTTAACACTACGGTCAACCATGTTGAATAAAAATCCTGTTACACAAGCAATTGTCCCTTGGTAAGGAATTTTGCTATCTTTTTCTGCTTTTTTTAGGTTTCGCTTTCGCGTTCTTCCAGCTTCGGCTTTTGTAGTATTAGAACCTTCATTTTGAAGTGCTAATTTAACAAATGCTAATTCTTCCGCACTAAATTCTTCATGAACTTGGTTGAACATTTTTAGGGAAAGAATGGAGAAACGATCGAGTGGACATCCCTTTTCACCTGCAAGTTTCAGTAGCGATCGAGTACGAGATGGATCTTTCAAAGGTTGAGCTGTAGTTGTTTGGGGAAACATTCCCAAAACTTCATAAAAATCACTACAGAATTTTTCATAATCTGGATTATCAAGGGGATCTGTTGCCCAATAACAAAAGCCTGCACCAGCCGCCTCTCCCAGTAATTCTTTGATTAATTCAAGGACTTCGCGCCATAATTGTGCATTTTCTGGAGTGTAAAAGAAAATGTCACTGAGGCGAGGGGCAGCTACTCCACAAAACCAACATCCAACAGAACATCCTTTATTGAGTTCAAAACAAACAGGAGCATGAATAATTGAATCGTGAACTGGCTTGATAAACTGACTTTCAGTGCGAGCAATTTGTCGCGATCGCCACGCTTTGAATTGAGAATTAGCGGGATTGTTAGCTATAGACCTGATTCTTTGTGGTCTAATTTTTTCAGCAAGTTCCCAATAACTTCTTAAAAAATTAGAATCTGAGAATTTATCTTCGTTCTCTTTACTAAACTCTGTATCACATAACGCCTTTATTTCTTCTGGATCTGCCTTGATATTGTAATCAATAATAGCTCTATACGGATCTCTAGATACTTGCTCTCTAAAATTTGGATCTGCATGATATCTTTCTATAAAACGTTTTGTATGGCTTAAATTTAATAATTTTGTTTTCATTGTTGTTAATTCCTGACTAAAATACTTTAATTTTTGGTACTGAATATTTGAATTATAGAGACGCGAAATTCGCGTCTCTAGCAAGGATTTTGGCTTAACTGGATAGTATTAAGTTACAGTAAGCCTGTTTTTTTTTAGCTTTGGTAGTTACCAAGAAAGGGGAAAGGGTAAACGGGAAGGGGGAAAGGGATGGAATTTTTTGAAACATGCGTATCTTTCTCCTTTCCCTTCCCCCAAATGGGTTTAAAGCCCCCTCATTTAAGTCCGGTCTTTAATTGGGGGAGGTGACAATCCTCCTCCAATTTCTTTTGCCTTTACCCTTCTTCGTGAAAGTTCATCTTCAGAGATATTTTAATATTTTTGGAATACCGCTAAGGAGAACCTGCTATGACTCCAGAAGTTACAAAATGCCATCCTCCTGCTACAGCCTCCAAGGCTTCATCAGATAACTCTTCAGAAACTTGGGGACTTCTAGGAAGTGCTAAATAGATAGTATCTGCTGTTTCTTCCACCACTCGAATTGTGAGATTATCGGGTAGCTCTTGACCTAACTCTCTTGCATACACTATTTTAGGATTGCTGATTAATTCTTTTTTAAACGCTTCATCTTTCCAGGCTTTTGCAATCAGTTCAGATTCAATTTCTCGACGACCTTTATTTGCAGCCATGTCACTTTTTCCTTCGTTTTAAAGAACTACATAGAACTGTAACTGATGCCAAAAAGGCGATTTTAAAAACATTTTGTATGAATTGTTAAACCGCAGATTTGAATCTCAATCCATGTTCTTAATATCAGTTTATCGAGTAGAAAGTTTAGCGGCAATTAACAATTTTTCGGTTGAACTAACATTTTTTTAGTTAGCTAATTCTGGAATAATAGACTAATTTACAGCGCTTTTCATTTGGATGGAATACATGCTTGAATACTAAATTATCGTAAGGGCACAACAATGCTAAAGCCCCTACTGTGGTCTATTCAACTGCAAATTGCTGTAAAAACAATTTATATCATGTCCGCATAATTAGTTATAATTCCCACAGTCATTGCACTTCACCCCGTCAAAGCTGCGCTTCGTCTCCCCTCACCGCAAGCGGTGAGGGGATTAAGGGGTGGGGTTCTTCGGGTTTAATAAGTAATCAAGCGGACATGATATTATATGCAAAATAGGTATTAAGCCAAAACTTAACACCTAATATTGAATATTAAGAGATTTAAATTGCTTTTAAATTTTTCAGCATCCAATCAAATTTTGTTCCAGCCACTGCCATTCGATCCAAAATCCGAGAATCTAATTCGTCCTCATATTCAACATTTTCATCTAGTGATTGACCTTTGCTATAAACGCGTCTGCTATAACCAAGCCGACTAAGCAATTCATCCAATCTATTTGAAAGCAGAGTGACAATTACTCGATAAAAGCGAGATGCAAAACCGATATCTTGCTGTAATTTTGCTGCTAATTGTTGTCGAGGAATTAATAATACAAGTGAGTCTTTAATAGCCTGGACTGTTGCAGGAGGTAGTTTAGTATCAATAAAAGGTGTTTCTCCGATAATTTCGCCCCTTGATAATTTTGCTATTTCTCTACTTTGTGTTTGGGTGTTCTCGATGGCTGCAAAAACCTGAATTAGGGGATTGCGCCGATCCTCAGAAATCGAAACTTTCATTGTTCCATCTAAGAGGATATACAATGCATCTACAGGGCCTCCCTCACGGATGAGTATCGAGTGAGCAGCAACTTTTTGGCAACTACCTGTAGCAATCATCCAATCAATGTCACTATCATTTAATTCTCCCAAAACAAACAGCATATCTCTCAATGCCTGACCTTTAATCAACTTGTTACGACCGAGTTGAGTTATTCTGTCTGAAAGTAGAATAGCGATCGCTCGATAAAAACGGCAAGCAAAACCAACATCTTTTTGCAGTTTCACCGCCAATTCCTGTTGAGGAATCGATATCACCAGCGACTTTTCAACAGCCCTCACAGTTGCAGCAGTTGGGCGTACACTAACAAATGGAATTTCTCCCACTATCTCACCGCTTGATAACCTCGCAATTTCCCGATCTTTTATTTCCTCGCCCTCTATGGCTGCAAAAGCACGGCCCAGAGGATTGTTATCAGTTTGAGAAATAGTAACTACCAAAGTTCCATCGAGTACCAAATGTAGAGTATCGCTAGTTTTTCCCTCTTGGATGAGTACAGTACCAGCAGCTATTTCCCTCTGAAAACCTGTAGCAATCATCCAATTAATATCGCTATTACTTAATTCCTTGAGTAGAACTTCTGTCATAAAATAGATCTATGTTTTTTTGGATACGCAAGTTTGCCTCTGCTGAAGCCAATTCTTCCAATGTCAAACAGGTGAGAGCGATTAAAATCAAAGTTTGGCGATCGGATTTATCTGTTAATTGATGTGAAGTATTTGTGTAGGTTTGGCCTAAATCCCCATTAAACTCAGCATCAAAACACTGCAAATTTTCTGCGGCATTCTTCACTAAAATCTTTAATATTTCAAAAGCTCCATCTGAAAGCGGCGGTTGACCCCGATAATTTTGCAGTCTACCCCCCTGCCGATAATCTGGAAATGACTCCAGCCCCAAAAAGCGCAAAAACCAGTCAGCGCGATAGTGTCCGATAGCCGCCACAATGCCTCTGTAGTCAGAAATCAATTCATCAAGCAGATTGTTACGCATTGAATTAAACAACCAATAGGTAAAGTAGTGAGTACATTCATGTTCCAGTCGAATTGTCAGCGATAGACGCCGCCATTCTTGTTTTGATACTCCGACATCGCAGGCTGGAACATTGCTATAATCACCGTCACTCAAAATAATGAACCGATCCTGATAAAGTTCCTTTTGCGGAATCAGCCGCTTAAATTCTTCTGTCCATTCAGCTTCAGAGCAATTAGGAAAATTTTCTTCCCATTGTTTGCGATAGCGGTGAATTCGATCCCAGTTGTTGAAACCAGCAACTATGCAAGCTCCCATAGAAGCAGGGACTAAACCTGGTTCATTCCGCATTGTTAGCGCCTGTACCAAAGATACAAAATCTTCGCGGTTTCCAGTTTGCAAAACTGGGATGGCTCCAGCTAAACTTTGATGCACCGTTAATTGCAGTTTTTCTGGTTGCTTTAAAAGCAAACCAGTTGCTTCGGCCATACCATCCAGCGATAGACCTTTGCGGGTAGCAGAACGATATGCCTCAGTCTGGCTGATACCTTCGAGTATGGGAAACCTTAACTGAACCAATACGCGTCTGAGTGCTTCAAAGGTTCCTATATCCTTGCTAGCAGTTGCATATTCCTCCCAAGCAGCTATGTGGGGTTTAGATGGAAGCGGAAACTTGAGGGGAAGTTTTAAACAGGTGCGGTCAAAGATGTTTTGATTGTAGGCAAGCAGTTCTTGTGTCTCTTCGGCATTAGCGCCGTAGTAAGCAAGTATACTAGCACGAAATTCCTGTTGGTCGCTCGATTGTGTAAGCATCGCTCGTCGTAGACATCGCCTCCTAATAATTACACCAATTTGAAAAAAGAATGCGACAGATACACACGCTCAAACTCTTGTGATATCTAGTTTTCTTAATGCGTGAATTTTGAATTGGTATTACTTCCTCTTGCTCATACTGATTCTCCATGAAGATGCACTTAATATTTATTAAACGAACCGCCAAGGGCGCCAAGGACGCCAAGGAAGAAGGAATTATTATTAAGTGGAAGTTTACAGAGAGTTGGTATCACTACGAATCTGTGCAGCAATTTTTTTCATTGTCTGGCTAAAAGGGCGATCGCAGTTACGCAGACAGAAAACATCGCTACTTGCCAGCTGAACTATCTCTTCAGAAAGAGGTACAATACCTGCTACTGGGGTGTTATAGAGCGTCTCTATCTGTTTTTGCAAAGAATCAAAGTCAAAGGTTGGTAGCACCTTATTGACCACCAACAGCATTTGAGACACTTGCAACTTTCTTGCTACATCCACTGTGACAGCAGTACCCTGAAAATCTTGGCGGTCTGGACGCATGATTACAACCAAAATATCAGAGATAGCGATGGAAAGTAAGGTTTCTTCATTCAGACCGGGGTGAGTGTCAATCAGTAAGTAGTCCAGCTTCAAATAGCAAATGAAATCTTCAAAGCCTTCGTTGAGTCGGCTGACATCATAACCCTCGCGCAAAATTCGGGAAATTTCATTAGCTTTGATACTCGAAGGAATCAGGTAGAGGCTACCGTCTGTTATGGCTGTCTCATCTTCTGTCTTGAGAACGTTACTGACATCGTAGATAGCTTCTTTAATAGCACAACGACCCCACAAATAGTCATTGAGAGAACGATTCATTTTTTCTTCGTCTAGACCGAAAATAATATGAATCCCTGGTGATTGAATGTCGGTGTCAACAATACCTACGCGTTGTCCTTGGCGTGCAAGAACAGCACCTAAGTTGGCAATTAGGTTTGATTTACCAGTGCCACCACGGAATGAGTGAACAGATACAATTTTTGTCATAATGCAACACTTAAGTAGATCGGTGTTGAAAATTGTCGTTATAACAAGGCAGGAGACAGGAGGCAGGAGGCAGGAGGGAAGAGCTTTTTGAGCAACTTTACTTTCCGTTATATACTTTGGTTTTTTTTGCGCCACTCTACTTAGTACTAATTCGTAAATAAGCCACTAGTAGTTCGCCAAGGAAACGCAAGCGGGGTAAAGGGTAAGGGGTAAAGGGAAAAGGTTTTAATTCCTTCCCCCTTCCCCTTTCCCCTTTTCCCAGTCCAAACAAGCGCAATTTTGGGTTGGCAGACTACTAGGAATTAATTTGGTCAGCTTTTAAGTCCGACTCTTGAGCTTTTGTGCTTTTTTATGCAACTTTTGGAAGTAATCTGTTTCAGTTTCACGAGCCTCTAACTTTCGAGCCTTGAGCGATCGCGCCTTTTTTTGTAACTGCTGAAAGTAATCTGTCTCAGTAATTTCAGCTACTTGGCTAGCTCTTTTAGCTTCGTCAATCTCAATATGCAGTTCCATCACTTGCTGTTTTAGCTTCTGCTCTCGCGCCTTCACCTCTTGAGACATCTCTAGAAAAACGCGCACCAATTGACCAATATCGTCGGTTGTACTTCCTGCCTCAACTAATTTTTGAGTATCGAAATCTTCTTCTTGTACCAGTGCTTTCGCTGCCTTTGTTAGGACACGAATCGGTTTGGCAATGCTTTGCGCTAAGAACAGCGCGACGATCGCCGCGATCGCTCCCACTGCTAGTAAGCTGAGGATGTTCTGCCAGATCAGATGATTTAGGGGAGCAGTAAATTGGGCAATTGGTTTGGTAACTCCCAAAACCCAAGGTTCCTCATCCAAGGGTGCAAAGCCGATGGCTTGGCGCATCTGCTCTGATGGTGAATAATAGCTAGTATGACCGGGTTGTTTAGCTCTCACCATCACTGCTGCTAACTCTGGAATTTCTAGGCTTTGAATCTGATTGAGACCATATTGGCGATCGCTCTCAATTTGCTTGAGTTTCTCTGGCGGCAAGCGGGTTAGGCTATGGTAAAGCAAGGATTTATCCGGGTGGCTGATGATAATTCCCTGCTCGTCAATCAAAAAGGCATCGCTAAGAGAACCTGCCTGTAGCGCATTCACAATCGCCCAGATGTCCTGTCCCTTAATCTTTAAGACTGCCACCCCTACAATTGTGCCGCCAAGAGACCGCACGGGGTTAGAAAAGTAAATGCCTGGGCGTCCGCTGGTTGTACCAATCAAAATGCTAGAAACATAAGGGCGTCCCTGAAGCGATTGTTGAAAGTATTCCCGATAGGCGTATTTTTGACCGATGAATGTTGGATCGGTGGCAGCGAGGCAGCGTCCTGCTCTATCCATGACATAGACTACATCATAGTCAGGATTAGAGCGAAAAACATTGTCTAGCGATCGCTGCATCGAAGACCGAAAAGCTTTTTGCTTCTGGGGTGTGGTAGAAGCTAAGAAACTCACCACATCCTTATCTGTACTGATTTGCACTGCAACGCGCTGGATGTCAACGATCAGTTGGTCGAGACGACTAGCGTTACTGGTAGCTAAAAGTTCTAGTTTGCGGTATTCGCCCTCCTCTGTACTCTTGAGACTTTTTTGTAAGTTATGATAAGTGGTCAAGCTCATCGGTATGAGCGCAACACAAAGCAGTGCTACTGAAAGTTTAGTTCTGATAGACCAGTTAGTTGGGTCAAAAAGCCGATGCAAATCCTTGGTTTTCATCTCTGCTTTGTGGCTGAAGTATCTGTTCAGACATAGCAATATCTCCATAGTGTAGAAAACACTAAATTCGGACACAATGTACAATTTTTTCGTAAGACTAACAATTCTTTCAGTTATGCTTGGCGCTGCATTGCAGACGTTGGGCGTTGCGCCAAGCTTGGGGCGTAGTTCCATGATATTGGCGAAACTGACGGAAGAAATGAACTGCATTCTGATAGCCTACGGACTGGGCGATCGCATCTACTGGCTGCTCGGTTTTTTGAAGTAAAAAGCATACCTCTGCCATTCGGCGATCGACAATCCAACGGTTGACTGTACGTCCCGTCAAGCGTCTCACCTGGCTGGTAAGATAAGCCGGAGAGTAACCAACTGCAAGAGCCACATCACATAAACCAATAGGCTGGTGAAAATTAGTCTCTATAAAATCGAAGACTTTACTTAGTTGGGAACAGTTAGGAAAGATTAAATGCCGTTCTACCGAGTTCTCAGTATTAGCTGTGGATGGTGTTTTTAAGTACTCAAACTGTGCGGCATACCACTGTTGAAGAATTTCTTGTTTTTGCAGTCGAGCAGTAATCGTTGTTATTACTTCTTCTACCGTAAAGGGCTTGATTAGATAGTCATCGGCTCCTAAATTCATGCCTTGACGAACCTCAGCCTGAGTAGCTTGAGCCGTCAGAAATATAAACGGAATAATTGCTGTAGCAAGGTTTTGGCGTAGCGTTCTTAAGACACCATAACCATCAAGTTTCGGGATAAGAATGTCGCAAATTACTAAATCTGGTAAACATTCTTGTGCCTTCTGAACGCCAACAACACCGTTTTCCGCAGCGATCGCTTCAAATCCTTTTATCTCTAAACTGTCTAAAAATATATCTCGGCTTTCTACCTCATTTTCAATCACTAAAATCTTTTTCATTGCCTCCTCCTAAAGTGTAGTTATTAGTTTTAGGCAAGAACAAGCTTCCGTACCGATCTATTAATTTACTGATGCGTTGTTCTAGTTGTTTCTCTTGCTCCTGCTACTTTTTTTACGCGAAGCGATAGATTTTTATTACAAAACTTTACCAAATATCTTCTCATGCGATGATTTTTGTGCCATTGGGGGAGTTACTGCTAGTAAAAACTTCTAAATGTAAACATTCGTGACGAAAAGAATTGTTTTGCATAAAATTTCAAGCCAGACAGCGAGACAAAAATAGAGATTCACTTTCGCTTTTGGAGTCTCAAATGCATCATCCCGAACAAGATGAACTAGATTCATATTTATTACAACTGGCTACTTCGGCTCAAAAATATCCGGCGCGATCGCCAGAACGACAACTCGCTTTAACAAAGCTAATTAATGGTATTGTGCGCTCCTCTAGGCTCGGCCATCCCCAAAAAAGTCAATTTCCAGCAGCTATCTATGAAAATATTTATGATGAGGCACGTCAGGAACTTTTGCTTTATATCTGTGAAAAAATCGATAAGTACGATGCAGAACGCGGTAGTGTGATGGCGTGGGTTAACGTGCTTTTAGAAAGACGATTTATTAAAGATGCTATTAATAAATGCCAAAATTCACCACGTTTAAAAATAATAACTATTACTGACCTTGATAATTTTATTGCCTCACCGGAAGAACCAAAAAATCTTACAGAAATATTACAAGAATGTATCGAATCAGATCCAGAAGATATGTTTAAAAATGAACGTATAGACAAATGTCCTCAAGTTAATTTTCAAGCATTGGCAAAGCGACGACTATTAGGAAAATCTTGGAAAGAGATTTCTGCTGAATTTAAAATAAAAATTCCCACAATTAGTAGTTTTTATTATCGATGTATAAATAAGTTTTCTTCAAGATTAAAAGAGTATTGTGTTAATGATATAACTTACAATTAGAGATTAATAAATGATGAAAAAACTTTCACAATCTTTAACTTTTAGCGTACCTATAAGCTTATCAGATCGCACACTAGCAGAACAGTTTCGTTCTCAGCATAGCAATCCAGTAAAAGCCAAGCGAGTTTATCTCAATACTTTAGCGGTATCTGCGGTGAAATTCTACCTGCGGTGTATGGGAATTGAAACAAATTGGTCAGGGAGTTTAAGTTGGAACCCAGCTATGCAAACAGTAATGGATGTTGCTGATTTACAAGTCATCGGTCAAGGTAAGATCGAGTGCCTTCCAGTATTACCAAATGAAAAGATTATTCAGATTCCACCAGAAGTTTGCTCGGACAGAATTGGTTATGTAGCTGTACAGCTTGATGAATCGCTAAGAGAAGCAACTTTGTTAGGATTTATGAAAACTGTGAATGAATCCAGTTGTGTAGCTATAAATGAGTTGCGATCGCTCGAAGAGTTTATCTTACAACTAAGTAAAACATCTGAAAATATAAAACAACCAATCCACCTGAGTAACTGGTTAATCAATGTTGTTGAAGCCGGTTGGCAAACGGTTGAGTCACTTTTGATTTCCCAACCAGCAGAACTAGCTTTTAAATTTAGATCTACGGAACAAACTTTAGATCGAAATTCAAAAAATTCAACTTTTAGCGTCCAAAAAGGTATATTGTTGGACTTAGGGCAACAATCAGAAAGTAAACCAATATTTTTAATAGTTGGGCTAATACCTGTTAGCGAACAAGAAATAAACATTTGCGTGAAAGTTTGCCCAGCTAGTAGCCAAAAGTATCTGCCAGAAGAACTTGAAGTAATGGTGTTGGATGATTTAGGCACTTCTGTGATGCAAGCTACGGCAAGAAGCACTAAGGGTATTCAATTAAATTTTAGTAGCGAACTAGGAGAGCATTTTAGCATTAAAATTGCTTTGGGTGATGTTAAGTTTATAGAGGCATTTACAGTCTAAAAATCAGTACAAAGGAATACTGTTATTTATCGTAATACTCACCTAAGATAGATTATTGTTGATAAGCGTTGTAACAAAGTTTCAGTATCTGATAGTGTTATTTTCATTATCCAAAATCCCTAATTTCAAATGGGTATATGGCAAAATTAGTTGTTCTGAAACTAGATGGTAATTTGTCAGAACACGGTTATCGCGTGACACTGGAAATTGGCTCGGAAAATGTTCGCCCAAATATAGAAGTTTCTGGTAATTTACCTGCATCTCCAGACTTAGTTGCTTACTTAAATCAATGGCAAGAGAAATACCGCAATTTGGGCATAGCTAGCCGGATAAAACCCCAAGAAATTATTTATGATGGTTCTATCAAAAGTCGAATTGAAAAATGTCGACAGTCATCTGAATTATTAAGCGATCGCTTGCAAAAATGGCTTGACTCTCAGGAATTTCGCTCTATCAATAATACATTGCGCGAAGAATTAAATAGAGATGAAATAATTAGGGTTTTAATCCGCACAGACGATCCGCAACTACATAGGCTTCCTTGGCATTTGTGGGATTTTTTTAACAGATACTCCAAAGCAGAATTCGCTTTGACTGCAACAGCTTCTGAAATACCCAATACAGCATCGCGCAAGCCAAAAGTAAGAATTTTAGCGATTTTGGGAAATAGTATTGGAATTGATGTTCAAAAAGACCGCAAATTATTAGAAAGTTTGCCAAATTCCGAAATAGTTTTTTTAGTAGAACCTCAAAGAAATGAGCTAAATAACTATTTGTGGGAGCAATGGGATATCTTATTTTTTGCAGGACATAGTGAAAATGATGATGGGAAGGGTCAGATTTATATTAATAAATTTGATAAATTAGCAATTGACGAATTAAGGAATGGTTTAAAAAGTGCGATCGCCCAAGGTTTGCAATTAGCAATTTTTAATTCTTGCGATGGTTTGGGATTAGCATCACAACTTGTTTGTTTGCATATTCCCCAGATGATTGTTATGCGCGAACCCGTACCTGATGAAGTCGCACAAGAATTTTTAAAGAATTTTCTGATTGCTTTTTCTAGCGATAAATCTCTTTATCTGGCATTACGAGAAGCAAGGGAAAAGTTGCAAGGTTTAGAGGATAGATTTCCGAATGCAACTTGGTTGCCAGTAATTTTTCAGAACCCTAGAATCACACCACCAGCTTGGAAAAATTTCTTCTCTCCAAAGATTGAATTAAAACGCATTTTCCTTACTATACTTCTGGCGAGTTTACTTGTGACAGCAAGTGTAATGGGAGTGCGTTATTTGGGAATGTTGCAACAAAGTGAATTGCAAGCTTATGACCATTTAATGCAAATGCGATCGCCTTGGGAAAAATCAGATCCGCGCCTATTAATAGTTACTATTGGTGAGGCTGATATTTATTATCAGAACCAGCAAGGAATGAAAGGCAGAGGATCGCTTTCTGATGGAGCATTGGCTCAACTCTTGCAAAAATTAGAGCAATATCAACCAACAACTATCGGTATAGATATTTATCGTGATTTTCCTGTAGACCCCGATTTTCCAAATTTAATTACTCAGCTACAGCAAGATAATCGCATTTTTACAGTATGCAAAGTTTCTGCTGATTTGGATGGCGAACCTGATGGCATTCATCCCCCCGACGAAGTTCCACAAGAACGCCAGAGTTTTAGTGATTTCGTCGCAGACGATGATGAAATTCTCCGCCGTCAATTGTTGAATTTAACTCCTCCTTTAGAATCACCATGTGCCGCCGCAGATGCTTTTAGTCTTCAGCTTGCACGTCACTATTTGCAAGCTAAAGGTATTCAAGCAGAGATTACTTCTGAAGGATATTTGCAGATTGGTAACGTTGTATTTCAACCATTAAAAGAACACTCAAGTGGCTACCAAAGAATTGATGCATCGGGTTATCAAATCCTGCTCAATTATCGTTCTTTGCGTACTAATGAAAAAATTGCCGAGACAGTATCTCTCAAAGATATTTTGAATGACCAAATTAACCCTGAGTTAGTCGAGTCATTAAAAAATCGGATCGTGATGATTGGCGTTACTGCACCAAGTAATAAAGCTGATTATTGGAAAATTCCTCACACAAAAAAGAAAATACAAGGATTGCTTGTACAAGCGCACATGGTGAGCCATATTCTTAGTGCCGTTGAGGATCGTAGACCTTTGTTTTGGTGGTGGCCTGGATGGCTTGAAGCTGTTTGGATCTGGGGATGGTCATTGGTAGGGGGAATTGTAGCATGGCGCTGCTCAAAACCTCTGTACCTTGGGTTAGGCATGTCTGCGGTGCTGTTGGCACTATTTGGAATTTGCTTTGGCATCTTTACACAAGCCGGGTGGATACCACTTGTACCGCCTGTACTGGCATTAGTCTTGACAGCTACGGCTGTTGTGTGGACGTTACGCACAGATGATTCAGTTTTGCCGACCCTATTTCAGAAACAACATTAAATATTTCGACAGTGAATTATGGCCAGGAGTAATCTACCTCAAAACTACGTGAAACTATTAATTGAGAAACCAAAAATTGGCGGGTTTGTAGTAAGCTTACTGCAAACTTGCGTTATGCCTTTGATATTGTTGAATATTACGAATTACCCGGTATATTCACAAATTCTCCAACCTGTCAAGAAGGTTGTACCTAACAGCCAAAACCGCCTTGCACAATTGAAATTTCCCCGTAACGGCGCACCCATTGGTCGCCGCCAAGGAGGCGCAAGACGTACTGGGACTGAATGCCCGGATCTGGAAAAGCCTATTACTGCTTTGGTACCTGGTGAAGAAACTTTAGATGAATCAAAATCTTTCTTGGCATTAACACTCTCTGAGTATCCGACCTTTTGGTTTTATGTACCACAGTTACCCACAAATTTAGGTACTGGAGAGTTTGTATTTCAAGATGAAAAGGGCAAAGACATCTACCGCACACCTTTAACGCTACCTGAAAAACCTGGTACGATCGGCATTAGTTTACCGCAAAGTCCGCAATATGCTTTGAAGCAAAACAACAAATATCAATGGTACTTCAAAGTTTTTTGTGGTAATCGCCAAACTACATCTGAATATTTTTATGTTAAAGCATGGGTGCAACGGGTGGCGTTAACCAGCGACCTTGAAAATCAGTTAAAAACGACAAAAGCAAAGCAATATGTTGCCTATGCTGTCAACTATATTTGGCAGGATGCCTTAACTAACTTAGCCCAGATGCGCCGGAATAATCCAGGCGATCGCGTGTTGTTCAATGATTGGAATAATTTATTAACAGCTGTTGGTTTATCAGAATTTGCCTCTGCACCCGTTCTTGGGCGTTATGGTTCCGAAAAATAGAGGCTGACAATTACTACTTTTGAGGGCTGTAGTATGTCCGGGATAACTCGATACTGGCGATGTTGGTTGGCGTTAGGAAAATTGTTAGTGCTAGGAGGAGCGTTGAGAAGGCAGGAGGCAGAAGGCAGGAGGTTTACGCCGAGAGTAGTCGAAGTGCAGAAGGTTTTATTAACAAGGGGATTCACGCCCCTCCTTAATAAGAGCAACCAAATTTTTAATTTGGTCGGGGTTTTAAACCCTTGTTCCCTACGGTCACACCAGAGGTCAGAAATTAGAATTCCCTTCTCCCTCCTGCCTCCTGCCCTCTGCCTTTCTTCGATAATCGCCTCTGGAAATTGTGCCAAAGCTCAGAGCATTACTTTAGATGGCACCCTTGGCCCTGCACAAACATTGACTGGGCCTGATTACGTTATTCCCCAAACAGCCGGTCAAACCGTTGGTAATAATCTCTTTCATAGCTTTGGGCAGTTCAATCTCAACACAAACGAGGCGGCTATTTTTGAAAGTGCTGCCAACATCCAAAACATTTTATCTCGCGTCACCGGTGGTACGCCTTCTTTGATTGACGGGCTAATAGGCACTTCCAGCGCTGGTGTGAATCTTTTTTTAATCAATCCTCAAGGCATCATTTTTGGCCCCAATGCCCAACTAAACATTGGTGGTGCAACTAGAGGTTCGTTTATTGCCACTACTCTCGATGCAATAGTGTTTCCTAACGGCGGACAGTTCAGTGCAACCAATCCCAGAGGCGCTGATAGTCTGCTGAGGATTGTTGGCGATCCTAGTGGCTTTTTGGCTTCACAGCACCCAGCTGCACCAATTAATAGTATTGGTAATATTTTGCAAGTCAACCAAGGTCAAACTTTAACTTTGTTAGGTGGAGAGGTAAACCTAGATAGTAGTGAACTATTAGCTCCGGGCGGTCGAGTAGAGTTAGGAGGAGTAGGAGGAGCAGGAAACTTGGGGCTTGTAGGGAGTGGTAATGAACTGCGTTTGGAGTTTCCTGATAGTTTAGCCCGAAATGATGTATCAGTTGCTAACTCCTTTGTTTCTGTTCAAGCGCAAGATAAGGGTAGTATCGCCATTAATGCCCAAAACTTGGATATTTTTGGAGGAAGTGCCTTAGTTGCTGGGATTGGAGAAGATTTAGGGACAGTTAGCTCTCAGGCGGGAGATATTACGCTCAATGCTACACAAGTAGTTAAAGTAAGGGAATCAAGCAGAATTTCAAACTTTGTAGACTTTAATGCTACTGGCAATAGTGGAAATTTAATCGTGACAAGTAAATCGCTTTTCGTCACAGATCGTAGTCGCTTGCAAACTAACATTTTTGGACAAGGTAATGCTGGAAATATCATCATCAATGCCCGTGATAGTATTTCTTTAAGTGGGGAAAGTGCTTTTATCAGCCGCTTAGAGGAAGGGGGCAAAGGAAAGAGTGGAGATATTCGCATTACTACTAATTTTCTTTCACTCAGCAATGGCGGACAACTAATAGCCAGCACCAGAGGAAAGGGAGATGCGGGCAGCGTCGATATCAATGCCAATGATACCGTTTGGTTTGATGGAGTAAGTAGCAATGGATTCAATAGCGTAGCAACTAGTACAGTAGGAGAGAAAGCTGTAGGTAATAGTGGCAGCATTAACATCACTACTGGGTCTCTTTTGCTCACCAATGGCGCTGGACTGGGGAACACTACTTTTGGTCAGGGAAATGTGGGTAGTGTAAATATTAATGCTCGCAATACCGTTTCCTTTGATGGTACAAGTAACGATGGTGCTACTAGTGGGATATTGAGCAATGTCAGAACTGAAGCTACAGGAAACGGTGGCAGTATTAATATTACGACTGGCTCGCTTTCTGTTACCAACGGCGCTCAAATACGTGCCAGGACTTTGGGGCAAGGAAATGCAGGTAATGTAAATATAGTTGCCCGTGATACTGTCTCCTTTGATGGGTTAAGTAATGGATTCTCTAGTGCAGTAATTAGCTCTGTATCTCAATCAGGTGTAGGTAATGGTGGCGACATTAATATTACGGCTGGGTCACTCTCGGTGACTAATGGCGCTCAACTACAATCTGTAACTAATGGGCAAGGGAATGCAGGCAGTATAAATATTAATACTCGCGATCGCGTTTTATTCGATGGCATAAGCAGTGATGGCTTTCCTGGTGCAGCCTTCAGTAGCGTACTCTCAGGAGCGATTGGTGATGGAGGTAACATCAATATCACGACTGGTTCACTTGCTGTGAGCAATGGTGCCCAAGTAAATGCTGGTAGCTTAGGACAAGGAAATGCTGGTAGTATTATCATCAATGCCCGCGATCGCGTTTCCATTGATGGCATAAGTCCTGATGGCTTAGATTCTAGTAGTGTTAGCAGTCGCTTGGAACAGACGGGCATTGGAAAGGGCGGAGATATCCGAGTTACTACTGGGGATCTCTTTGTTACTAACGGCGGAAAACTGACTGCTGCCACTTCTGGACAGGGGGATGCTGGCAGTATCATTATTGATGCCCGCGATCGCGTTTCCTTTGACGGCAGAAGTAGCGATGGCTACTTTGGTAGTAATGCTTTTAGCAGTGTAGGAGAAACTGGCATCGGCAAAGGCGGAGACATCCAAATCAGTGCTAATTCTTTGTTAGTTACCAATGGCGCTCAACTCAGTGCTGCCACTTCTGGACAGGGGGATGCTGGCAGTATCATTATTGATGCCCGCGATCGCGTTTCCTTTGACGGCAGAAGTAGCGATGGCTACTTTGGTAGTGATGCCTTTAGCAGCGTGGCAGAAACTGGCATCGGCAAAGGCGGAGATATCCGCATCAGTGCTAATTCTTTGATAGTCACCAACGGCGCTCAACTGACTGCTGCTACTTCAGGCCAGGGGGATGCTGGCAATATCATTATCGAAGCTCCCAATACTGTCTTTTTGCAGGGGACACGAAATGGATTTTCTAGTTTGATCGCTACTAGCACGTCGAGCGAACAAGGACAAGGAGGCAAAATTACAATTGGTACAGCCGACTTTCGTGTAGCTAATGGAGCTTTTGTAGATGCTCGTACCATGAGTTCTAAACGAGCGGGTAGCATAACCATTAATGCTAATACCTTTGAAGCAACTAACGGTGGACAATTAATCACCTCCACCGAAAGTAGTGGACAAGCAGGCAACATTACTCTCAATGTAACTGGTAATACCACTTTTTCTGGCAGCGACCCTACTTATACTGAGAGACTTGCCAAATTTAGCGATCGCGTTGGGAACATAACTGCTGCCAGTGGAGTGTTTGCCAACACCAATTCCAAAGCAGACGGTAACAGCGGCAATATAGTTGTTAATTCCAAAACTTTAAATGTTCAAGACACTGCAAGAATCGCAGTCAATAGCCAGGGAACTGGAGAAGGAGGCAATATTGATATTAAGGCAGACAATATAACCCTTAAAAATCAGGCGATAATTTCGGCAGAAACTTTCAGCAGTCAGGGCGGCAATATTAACTTGGGACTAAAAGACATCCTACTGCTGCGTCAGGGTAGTCAAATTTCTACAAATGCAGGCACAGCACAGCAGGGTGGAAACGGTGGTAACATCACTATCAATGCCCCGTCGGGCTTCATTGCCGCCGTCCCAACGGAAAATAGCGATATCACTGCTAATGCCTTTAGTGGCAGTGGTGGTCAAGTCACAATTAACGCTACTAATATTTTTGGAATCGCGCCGCTAAGTCGGCAAGAACTTGAAAGATTGCGTCCAAATGATTTAGATCCACGTCAATTAATAACCAGCGACATTACGGCTATTTCCCAGACCAGTCCTAATTTAAGCGGTACTATAACTATCAACACCCTGGATGTCGAGCCTAATCGCGGGTTAGTTAACTTACCAGCCGCACCGCTTGACAACCAAGTATCCCAAGTCTGTCAACCACGTTCAGCACAAAATCAAAGCAGTTTCATCATCACCGGACGCGGCGGCTTACCGCCCAATCCTAGAACCGAACCCCTCAGCAGTGATGCTGTTCAAGTAGATTGGGTAGATCTTAAACCGATGGATGAAAACCCCACTAATACAAATGTTTCAACTCAGCCAAATAGCGCGACACCAGCACCTATTGTAGAAGCACAAGGGTGGATGAGAAATTTTAAAGGTGAGGTGGTACTCACGGCTGATGCGTCCACCGCCACGCCTCGTAATTCTTGGCAGATAGCAGCCCAGTGCAGTACAACTCAATCGACAATTAAATAGGATCGCGGCTGTGAGAATGGATACTGGGTTGGTGAAGGATATCCTAATTGTTCATAGGCGATCGCTGATAAAGTTGCTTAAGGGTAGAAAACTCGTTTAAACGGTTGGTTACGATAGCGCCGATAAATATCAAAATCTTTATCTAGTGTGGCAATTGCAGCGATATTCAGGCGTTCAGAAATTGCTTGCTACTAGGGATAAATCTGAAAAATCTGCTGGCAAATCAGCGTACTGGGCATTCAGTTCAGCAATCCGAGCAAAATCTTGAGACGTAAGGAATTCACACTCGTATATGTGATTTGCCAGGTGGGACAGAAATTCGTTTTGCACCTGCCAATCAGAGGCTAATAACCACATCACTTCAGTGACACAACCTTCACTCGTCACCAATCGGCTGGTACATCCAGCAAAAAACTCAACCACTCGATCGTGATGTGAATCTGCTGAGTCGTAAAAGGCAACCAACAAACCTGTATCTACCAAAATCGTAGGATAATAAGTCATGATTCCTGTTTGTGGCTCTGCTGTATCCGTGATGCGATAACTGCTCTGCGAACGTCTCGGTCTGACAAATTACCATCACAAAGCAAATGCTGGGGAATTCCTCCCATGCGCTCTAGAATGCTTTGCTCAGATGGCTGGCTTTTCTCACCATGAGATGTAGAATTTTTCCGATCTTGTCTACCTTTTATGAATAGCAAGAAATCTAGCACTTCTTCTACTAAAGAATCTGAAACCTGTTCAATTTCTTGAATAAGTTGCTCTCTAGCTGTCATAAATTATCTGCCTCAATACCAATAGAACTTCATTTATCACGTTAACAGCCTTCGAGGGGTGATTCTATCTTTGCTGTTTTTTGGTTAGTGCAATTGCTCCTATAGCGATCCTAAATGAGTCGTGAAATTTTTCGTTGAGGTAGGGAACAGGGAACCGGAAAGAAGGATTTAATAAACAATCAAGCGGACATGATATTACAGCCAATTTCCTAGTAAAACATAAGGTGCCCATGAATATGGACTGTTGTCTTTAGCAAAAACAGCTAGTTGGGCACGCTGGAGTGCTTCGGCTTTATTCACCCCAGCTTTTAACTGTCGATAGAATTCACTCATCACATCAGCGGTGGAGCGATCGTCTATTGACCATAATGTTGCTAATGTACTACGTGCCCCCGCCCGCACAGCTATACCAGCCAGTCCTAAAGCGGCTCGTTTGTCTCCTTCAGCAGTTTTACAGGCGCTGAGGACAAGTAATTCAATGCTGCTAGACCTGTTTTTGTCGTTAACTCGCAATAAATTTTCAAATTCCTTGACCTTAACGAGTTTATCCCAGGTGAGAATAAAGGTTTTTTCCGGATCGGAACTAAATTCACCATGAGTTGCTAGGTGAACCACGGTGAAGGGGGTTGTTTGTAACTCGTTTTGCAGCTTCGGCTCGGTAAACTTTTGATTTAACAGTTCTTCACTCTTGGGTATCTCAGACTGAATTTGTTCTAATTCCCGTGGTACGTTTTTGAGGGCGGGAAATTCTCTACCTTCAACTGGACGTTTTTCGCTAACTCCAGCAGTTAAAGCGTTTAACTCTACCTTTTGCAAAGGTTTGGGATCGAGCAGTTGCAAACCAGGAGTCAAGGCGATCGCATATTTTTCTAGCAGATATTTCTCTTGCTGTTTGTCGTACAGAACCGCCATCGGAATATTCCGCAACTCACCATCGAGTACAAACACTAAGGTTTTTATCCCACTTTTGGCTAACTCTACTTCCGCAGGTCGAATTAACCAGTCATATAGTTGTTGGGACTGCTGCTGCACCTGAAAAGTCCCACTGACATCTAGTAAGTTTTTCCTCAATTCTGCTATTATGCTTTCCACATTATTTTGAGCTATTACAGTCTTATAGTGGCGCAAGTCTTGATTAGGCAACTTAAGGATAACATCTAGGCGGTCTGGCAAAATAATTGGATAGATAACTGCTGCTCGTTGGTCTTTTTTGTCAACCACTGGGTCGATTTCCTGCATAGGACTTAAACAAGCCGACCGAAAGAAGTTATCCAGTTCTGCTAATTGCAGAGATTCAATTACATCACGAGCAAGTTTTAGGTTGTCTTGATTGATACCTTCTTTGGGCGAGCGCAACAGCAATTCAACTAACTCTCGATATACTGGTTCGACATTTTCCCGGAAGGAAAACTGAACGTCTGGATTGATGGCGACTAAATCGCCACGCAGAGATTGAAGAGTTTTGTACGCGACATTATAGGATGCGATCGCTCCTTTAATATCTCCTTTCTTTTTTAGTATGCGTCCTAGCTGCCATTGCCATTGATAAGCAATGTCCGATGCATTAATACTTTGCGCTATAAATAAAGCTTTCTCGGTGAGGTTTTGAGCATCAGAGAACTGTCCGGTTTTTTCATACAATTCGCCAAGACTACCTTGAGCATAAGATTCTGCTCGTAGGTCTTGTAGGCTTTGCGCCTGCTCGATAGCGGTGGACAATTGCTGGGCAATGTTCAGCCATGAGGGGGTATCTATGCTAATTTTTTCTTTTAATTTTGTCAGACTTTGGGCAAATTTAATCCGAGTATATACTGAGGTGCGGCTGGGAGTTAAGTTACTAATTTCCGATTGAATTTGCGACGACAACGCCAATGCGTCTTTATCTTCCTTTTTCTCCAAAAGTAAGCTAAGTAAATTTAGGTGAGCCTGGATGCGTGTGATGGGAGAAACAGAGACAGCAGCCTGCTGGTAGTATTGTAGAGCCGCTTCAGTGTCTTGCTGGGCGCGGGCTGTGTTGCCTAAACTGAGTTGAGCTTCAGCGATCGCTTTTGGAGATTGCACTCG
The DNA here is from genome assembly GCA_034531195.2 of Nostoc sp. ChiSLP01. Classification (GTDB taxonomy): domain Bacteria; phylum Cyanobacteriota; class Cyanobacteriia; order Cyanobacteriales; family Nostocaceae; genus Nostoc. The sequence goes on along the minus strand of JAVRBO020000109.1, from coordinate 91,767 downwards.
CTTTGCCACTGCTAAACTTTTCCCCAATACCAAGCGTGATACGTTTAAATCACCGACAACTCGGCGGACATTCCCAAGACTACGCAGTCCTGTGGCTACCAGAAGTGAATCTGGAAGGCTTGTAAGGGTTTGCTGTACTTCCTTTAAAATCTTGTTAGCCTGGAGGTAAAGCCCTAAAGCTTGCAAAGCTTGTGCAGAGTTAATCCGGTTACGAGTTAATCTAGCCTTGTCGCCTACCTCCTGATAAATATCAGCCGCTTTTTGCCAAGTCGTTAAAGCCGCTTGTGGTTGCCCTTGTGCCAGTTGTAACTGCCCTTGCACGTCAAAGGCTTGTGCGATAATTTGCCCTCGTTCGCCAGAAGTGCCCGTATTTTCGCTTAACTGTAATAATTTTAAACTTTGCGCCATAGCCTCCTCAGCTTCACCCCATAAGCCAAGTTGCTGATAAGCTAAACACAGATTACTCAGCGCGATCGCTTCCCTTAATCCATCCCTAGAGGCTCTAAACGCAGCAGCAGCCTGTTGCAAAACTTCGATCGCTTCAGTAAATTGCCCAGTGTCGTACAATGTTTTTCCCCGTTCCACTAAGCTTTTCGTCTGGGATGCTGGGCTTTTAAAAGGAAACTGGGAGTTGGGAGTAGGGGAGCCAACGTCATGCAAAGATAAAGGAGTTTGAGACAACTGATCTAGAAAAAAATGGCTAATAGGGGATTGAGCATTCACCAGTTCCCTGTTTTCTCCATTTCCTTGTTTTTCCCACTCCTCTACCTCGATGGAATTTTGTATGGCAGAGTAGACAACAGGAGGTTTTGCCAAAACAAAGGATAAAGCTATGCATAAAAATGCACTGAACAGCGCTAATAGAAAATGATTTAGACATCTCATACATAATCAATTTTAGAGTAGTGGTAAATATGTAGTGATTGATAATTAGTAACTTAAATTATTCGTTTTTAACTTTTAAAATTTTTAATTGTATTTAATTTATTGAACTATAAATCTATTATCAACTATAGAGTTTTTAAATATATCAGGACTTACGCACAGCTAACAGAAAATCGTAGACGCGGTAGCAATGAAAAATTGGTTATTTTGTTACCAACGTGGCGATAAAATGAACTATTTTACTGATATTTAAGTGGTTAAATGTTCATCTCATCGTCACCCGTACTTACAATTTTCTCGCTAACCATCTTGACAAATCTTGTTTGAAATAGAATGAAACAGCCCTGCGGTATAAGGGATTACCAAGAAATAAATTATCCAATCTTGTGGGGCGGACATCTTGTCCGCCCCTTTCTACAGGCGGGCGAGACGCCCACCCCACAAGAAAATTTGTATATTTTTTACTTAGTAATCTCTAAGCTGATTTTTCGCGGGATGTGGAAAGTCGGGCGCTATAAGGGGTTAGCCTCTGTCACCACTTCTGGCAGTGGAGCCAACTCTGTTTCATCTGGCACAGTAGCAAAACGGCCCTCATGCCAATCGGCTTTTGCCTGCTCTATTCGCTCCCGTCGGCTAGAAACAAAATTCCACCATTTGTAGCGTGTACCCAATGGTTCACCACCAATCACAATACACCTAGCACTAACAGCAGCAGAAAGCTCGATCTCATTACCTGGCTCTAGGATGGCAAGGCTATATGGCTCAAGCAATCGATCGCTGATGCTCAATCCTTCTGTAACGCTGTATACTGCTATTTCTGAGTAACCAGTAGGAATAGTGAAGTGAGTATTGGCAGATAACACCACATCTAAATAGAGGACGGGTGAAAAAACTTTCACAGGTGAGGTGTAACCACAAGCTTCTCCAGCAATGAGTTTGATGGTAACGCCATTCTCCTCCCAGCTAGGAAGGGTTTGAGCAGGATAGTGAATAAACCAAGGATCGGTTTCTTCGTGTTCAACAGGCAAAGCAATCCAAGTTTGAATACCATGAATCATAGCTTCGTTATGACGTTCGCTGTCGGGAGAGCGTTCTGAATGTACAATCCCTTTTCCTGCTGTCATCCAGTTGACCGCACCTGGTTGAATTTCCTGTACGATACCTAAACTATCGCGGTGCATTATAGCACCATCAAATAAATAAGTGAGCGTTGCCAGATTGATATGAGGATGTGGTCTGACATCAAGGCCTTCGTTAGGCGGTAAAACGGACGGCCCAATATGATCGAAAAAAATAAACGGCCCGACCATTTGGCGATCGCGATATGGCAAACTGCGGCGAACAGAAAAACCACCTAAATCTTTAACTAATGGTTCAATCAGTTGAACTATGGGCATAAGTGATGGGCTAGGAAATAATTGTGATAGCTGGAATTATTATAAGTAAATATGCTGAAACCGTAATTGCCACGGCTGATAACTACAGTAATTTCTTGGTACAGCCGCGTACAAATATAAAGAAAGTATTAAGGGAATACCCAGATAAGATGGGTAGAAATTGGGTAGTTCTCCGCTATTTTTTTGCAAACCATTGAGCGATGATTATTTATATAGAAAGCGCTGGCAAAGATTTTTAGCTGGCATTTAATAAACCGCATATAAAACAAAGCCCTGGGTTTTCTCAGGGCTTTTTAAATTAAAAACTCAATTTTGGGTAGAAAAAGTAGCCTAGTATTACGCCAAGGCAACGCAAGCGGGGGAAGGGGGAAAGGAGAAAGGTTTTTTATCCCTTACCCTTTTCCCTTTAACCTTTACCCAACCTCCACAAGGGCATTTTTGGGTTGGCAGACTATTAGCGCGATCGCATTGCTCCACTGAATTTATTGCTAACGCTTTATGGCAAATTTCTGATATTCGGTGATTTGTATCAATAATTTCGTGAAATGGTGTAACGCACGCCAGGTATTTGGGTGCGTTAGTGTATATTTTATTTTTTGTCAGTGCCTTACATTAAACGGCGTAAGACTACAATTGAGCGCTCTGTAACTGGTAGAGTTTGCTCGCCGATAATAAACTTTCCTGGTTGAATAAAGCGAGGTTCGTCAGTGTTAATCACCATTTCCCATTCTCTATCTTTGAAAACATTGGGTAAGGTAAATTCAATCATTTCGTAGTGAGCGTTAAAAAATAGCAGAAAACTTTCATCAATAATACGTTCGCCACGGGGGCCTGGAGTGACAATCCCCTCGCCATTCAAGAAGATTTGCATTACTTTGGCATAACTAACTAGCCACTGCTTTTCGGTCATCTCACTACCATCGGCATTGAACCAACCGATATCACTGATGCCAAAACCGTGAATGGGCCTACCTTGAAACCACTTACGCCGTCTGAATACTGGATGTTGATGGCGAAAATAAATCAGTTCGCGAGTAAAGTCTAAAAGTTCCGCATTTGACTTTTGTAAACCCCAGTCACGCCAGGAAAGTTCATTGTCTTGGCAGTATACATTATTGTTGCCCTTCTGAGTACAGCCAATTTCATCCCCTCCTAGCAACATGGGAACGCCCTGAGACAGCATGAGAGTTGCTAAAAAGTTTCGTTGCTGGCGCGATCGCAACCGAATCACCTCTAAGTCATCAGTTTCACCTTCGACACCGCAATTCCAAGATCTGTTGTGGCTTTCTCCATCTCGGTTATCTTCTCCATTAGCGTCGTTATGCTTTTGGTTGTAACTCACCAAATCGTTGAGGGTAAAGCCATCGTGAGCAGTGATAAAATTAATACTTGCATGGGGATTGCGTCCGTTTGTTTGATACAGATCGGGACTGCCAGTAAAACAGTAAGCAAATTGTCCGAGACTATCATCTTCACCACGCCAAAAATCTCGCACAGTATCGCGATATCTGCCATTCCATTCAGACCAGCGTAAGGGAAAATTACCTACTTGATAGCCTCCCTCTCCCAAGTCCCAAGGTTCAGCAATTAGCTTGACATCTGCTAATACTGGGTCTTGATGAATAATATCAAAGAAAGCTGCGAGATTATCAACCTCATATAGTTCTCGTGCTAATGCTGAAGCCAAATCAAAACGAAAGCCATCAACATGCATTTCTGTTACCCAATAGCGTAGGCTATCCATGATTAATTTCAGAACTTGGGCATGGCTGACGTTCAGAGAATTACCGCAGCCTGTAAAATCCATGTAGTAGCGGGGATCGTCCTTGACCAAGCGGTAGTAGACGCTATTGTCAATGCCTCGCAGTGATAGTGTGGGGCCTAAATGATTGCCTTCACCAGTATGGTTGTAGACTACATCTAAAATCACCTCAATTCCAGCATGGTGCAAATCTTTCACCATCTGCTTGAACTCAGTTACTTGTTGCCCTAGAGTTCCACTAGCACTATAACCAGAGTGGGGTGTGAAATAATTGATCGAATCGTAACCCCAATAGTTTTTCAGTCCCTTATCTACTAAAAATCCTGGACGAGATAAAAACTGATGTACGGGCATCAACTCTACAGCTGTGATTCCTAGTTGTTGAAGATATTGAATTGAAGCAGGATGCGCCAGTCCAGCATAAGTACCGCGTAATTGTTCTGGAATTTCTGGGTGTAGTTTAGTAAAACCTTTAACGTGAGTTTCGTAAATAATGGTTTCGTGCCACGGTCTACTAAGTAGTTTGTCATCTCCCCAATCAAAGGATTCATCGATCACAATACACTTCGGCATGATTTGGGCACTATCTAAATCGGAAAAAGCTAGGTCTTGTTCGGGAGCATCTAAACAATAGCCAAAGATAGCTGAGGTATCATTAATTTCACTATCAATTGCTTTGGCATAGGGATCGATTAGTAGCTTATTAGGGTTAAAACGATGACCTACCTCTGGCGCCCAAGGCCCATGTACTCTAAATCCATAACGTTGTCCTGGCCCTACTCCTGGTAGATAAGCGTGCCAAACAAAATTGTTTTTTTCTGTCAAAGGTAAGCGGATCTCATTACCATCGGCATCAAATAAACAAAGTTCTACACCTGTTGCATTCTCTGAAAACAAAGCAAAGTTTGTGCCTTTTCCATCCCAAGTAGCGCCTAAAGGATATACATTACCCGGCCATACAGTTACATACATAAGTAAAGTTCCAATAACTAATTTTTGCTGGTAATGACAAACTCTAACGTGTCATGAGTAAGTATTTTTAAGTAAATACATTTAAAGATGAAGTTAAAAATAAGCACTGAAAAGTTTCCTATTTAAAGGGTTGATAAATTATTTAACAAGTTTTTTGATTAAAGCTTTTAAGTTTAAAAATTTAACTTGCGATCGCAGGCTCTGACATCCACCATAATGACTAAAACCAACTCACTCGTTGTATAGATTTACTTAAAATATCTTTTGTGCAACTCTCTTATTGACTAATCTCTGTATTTAAGGCAATCTCAGGTGTTTGAAGACGTATATCCGACATTTTCTGTTTCAATCCCTAATAGGGAGTAACTGAAATTTCAATCACATCGCGTTCAAAAAAAGCAGCCAGTAAATTGATGATCTGTTTCAATCCCTAATAGGGAGTAACTGAAATTTCAATGGTATGCGCGTAAAGGAGGGCATCAAGCGTATCAAGTTTCAATCCCTAATAGGGAGTAAGTGAAATTTCAATGGCTGTTAAGCAAAAAATCGGTATTGAGCTTCTCGTTTCAATCCCTAATAGGGAGTAAGTGAAATTTCATGTCCGGTTTAAGAAAGCGCCGTCAAGAACTGTTAGTTTCAATCCCTAATAGGGAGTAAGTGAAATTTCAATTGCTTCTGGTGTAAGTTCTTTATCGAATAAATTTGTTTCAATCCCTAATAGGGAGTAAGTGAAATTTCAATAGAGGTTTTATGTCAGGTTCAGAAATTCATCCAGTTTTGTTTCAATCCCTAATAGGGAGTAAGTGAAATTTCAATAAATTGATTCTGCTGTTAAGAATTTAGCTGAAGAGTTTCAATCCCTAATAGGGAGTAAGTGAAATTTCAATGCAAGGAAGCTATCAAAATTACGCAAATCAGTTAGTTTCAATCCCTAATAGGGAGTAAGTGAAATTTCAATGTTACAATTTAAAGCTTAGGTTAAGAACTTGCTTGTTTCAATCCCTAATAGGGAGTAAGTGAAATTTCAATGAAATTGATTGCATTCCAGATACCGAGCAATTCGTTTCAATCCCTAATAGGGAGTAAGTGAAATTTCAATCATATCACTTATCTCAGCAATCGAAATACCCTGAGACTGTTTCAATCCCTAATAGGGAGTAAGTGAAATTTCAATACACTGGCAATCATTGTTAACTGTTCATCTGTCAATTGGTTTCAATCCCTAATAGGGAGTAAGTGAAATTTCAATTCCACTGCTAACCCTGTTGATGATGCAGCGAAACTGATGAACGTTTCAATCCCTAATAGGGAGTAAGTGAAATTTCAATGGCAGAAGCCCGAAACACTGTCTTTATTTGATTTTCAAGGTTCTGATGCGCGGATGAGGCAATCATACCATGAAAAATTCAGATTGAGTAGTAAAGAAATAGCTAAAACCTAGTCTGTGTAAGGGGCGCGGATACCTGAGCAACTATTTTTGCCAAAACTCTTGCACTAAGCGAATTTGAAACGCTCTCCCCCATATATTGTTTTGGACACCTACCCATCCGCGCATTCGATAAGAAAAATATTTTTGTTATCAGGTCTTGACCATTGAGCTACTGAGCTTTTGATTGATAACGACATCAACATGATTTAAATAATCTTTAGCAAATCGAGCGTGAATAAAGCGAACCATTTTATGATAATAACCAGAATTGCCGATAGTCCTCAATATACTGCTGTATGGTCAGCGGCGAACGATTGAGCAACTGCTCTGTATCAGGTGTGATTTTGCTTGCTAATCCTAAACGAGCAGTTGTGTAGATTGCTACCATTACTAAAATAAAGTCTATTGCAAACCCAGATGAGCGCATTTGTCGAATAAACTTTAACAACGAGGGATTATAACGTATCGGTTTACCTAAAACTGATGTGAAGATGTCTGCTACTTCGTAGTAAGTTAAGGCTTCGCTACCTGTAAGCGTATAGGCTTTTCCCTGATGTCCATCTTCAATTAAAGTACTAACTGCAACAGCAGCAATATCCCGTATATCAATAAAACTTGTTTTACCATTACCTGCTGGAAGAAGCAATTCACCGCGAGTTTTAATATCTTCTCGGTGTGCGGTATTAAGATTTTGCATAAAGAAACTACACCGTAAAAAGGTAGCTTTAATACCCAATTGTTGAATATAGTTTTCAATTTGAGAATGTGGCACAAAAGGGTTGCTCTCAGCACCGAGTATTGAAAGGAATACAATATGCTCAACGCCTGCAAGTTTGGCAGCATCTAAGGCTGGAGCAATTTCTTTACGAATGTTAGCAAGGGCAGGTGGACGCACTAAAAAAAGTTTATTCACTCGAACAAAAGCATTTGCGAAGGTGTCAGGATTGCTAAAATCGAACCGGACGCACTCAATATTGCTGCCTAAGATGTCTTTAGCACTGTTTGGATTTCTCACTGCGGCGCAGACATTACAATCATGGGATAGCAATAACCGAAGAACTTCTCGACCAACATTTCCAGTTGCACCCGTCACTAAAATTTTCAGCATTATCGGCGATTCCTGTTAGCTCGTACTCAATTCAACATGAATTCGATGTATAGGATTTTGACCTCACGTAATTCATATCTTTATTCTGACTTGTGACTTGTGGGTGAAATTCTGACAAATTACTGAGGGACGATTAAAAATAAGCTGTGGCTTATCTTATGAAGACCGCGATCGCTACCCAATTCCGATTCTCATACTGCTAGACCTCAAACTGCCACGCTATTCCGGCTTCGAGGTTTTAAGTTGGCTCAGAAATGAATCAAACTTCAAACAATTGCCAGTAGTAATCTTGACATCATCTGAGCAGGAAGTTGATATCGATCTAGCTTACACTTTAGGAGCCAACTCTTATTTAGTCAAACCGCTTGACACAAACACCTTATTAGAAATGGTGCGCTCCCTTGATTTATTTTGGGTTATGTTTAACCGTCCCCCTAAATTGGAACTTAGCTAGCGATATTGTCAGAAAAAAAATATTGATTTTTTAATAATTACAGCCTTTTTCAAGTAAATGAAGTAGACACATAGAGGCGAACGCTGTTCGCCCTTACAATTATCTCTACTAAAGCCATAACACACCCTACTTCAAATTTACTACCTCCTGCCCCCTGCCTCCCCTGCCTCCCCTGCTCCCCTGCCCCCTACTTAATTAATTCTATTGCTGCTAAGTTATCTAATGGTTCTGAAAAAAAATATCCTTGGGCATATTCACAGTTCAAGTTTTTGAGAAACGCTAATTGTTCTTTTGTTTCTACTCCTTCAGCAGTCACATTTACGCCTAGCTTATGTGCCAAAGAAACGATAATTTCAACAATTTCTAAATTTCTGCGATCTTTACTTATTGGACTGACAAAAGAGCGATCGATCTTTAACACACTAATCGGAAAGTTATAAAGACGCTCTAATGAAGAATACCCAGTACCAAAATCATCAATTGATAATTCAATGCCCAATTCTTGAAGTTGTGAAAGTGTCGCAATTGCTTTACTATTTTCCACAATTGCGCTTTCAGTAATCTCTAATACTAAGTTCTTAGGATGAAGACCAGTTATATTCAAAATTTGCCCAATCCGTTCAACTAAATCGGGCTGGGAAAATTGTTTCACAGAAAGATTAACGCTAATTTTCTCTAACGAACTAGTACGATGGGTAACTAGCCAATGTTGCATTTGGCGACACGCTTGGTGCAGTACCCAGTAGCCTATTTGGACAATTAGTCCAGTTTCTTCAGCTAAGGGAATAAAATCGGCAGGATTGAGTAAACCCTGTTCTGGATGCTGCCAGCGCAGTAGTGCCTCAAAACCCAAAATAGAGCCACTAGTGAGCGAAACAATTGGTTGGTAGTAAACTCGAAACTCATAACGTTCAATTGCTCGGCGCAAATCGGTCTCTAATTGCAGTCTCGCAAGAGCTGAAGTATACATCTGGGAGTTGAATAATTCAAACCGTGCCTTACCTAATGCCTTGGCTCTGTACATGGCCGTGTCGGCATCTCTGAGTATATCTTCTGGTTGTTGATAGTTTACTGTCGAACTCAAAGCGATGCCAATACTTGCCGTTGTGAAAACTTCTTGAGAGTCTAAATTAAAAGGTAATGCTAGTTCCTGTTGAATCCGATCTGCTACTTTGATAGCGTCTGACACATCTTGAATTCCATCTACCAAGATTGTAAATTCATCCCCCCCAAGACGTGCTGCTGTATCTGTTGAGCGAATACATTGCGATAACCTGTTTGCAGTCACTAGCAGGAATCGATCTCCTTTTGTGTGCCCTAGACTGTCATTGATCGTTTTAAACCGATCTAGATCTAGAAACAGCACAGCAAACAAATAGTTTTCCTGGCGTTTGGTTTGTCCGATCGCATGTTTTAAACGCTCCATAAATAAGGCTCGGTTTGCTAAACCTGTAAGTGGATCGTAAAACGCACTTTGGAGTAATAGTTTTTCTGCCTGTTTGCGTTGGGTAATATTTCGATTAACTTCCAAAACTCCTTTTGGCTGACCCTTCGCATCTTGCATTAAAACTTGACGGCTTTCGACAATAATTTGGGTTCCATCCCTTTGCGTTTGGGTAAGTTCCCCTGACCAATTTGTTTCCAGATGCAAGATTTCATCGATATTAGGGTTAGTTGGCGGAAATTGCGTTTGTAATAGAATATGGGGTATTTTCCCTAGTGCTTCTTTCCTTGTCCAACCGTATAGTAGCTCGGCGCTGCGATTCCAATATGTAATTGCATTGCTGGCATTACGAACAAAAATAGCTTCATCCACCAAATCTAACAATTGAGCTTGTTCGGCAAGAGTGTTTTGGGCTGTTTGCTTTTGCTCTAATCGTTGCAAAATTGAACGGATAGCAGCTGGCAGACGGATATAGTGTTTTACTGATTTGATGATGTAGTCATCCAGTCCCGCTTTCATAGCTTCCACGGCAATCTCTTGAGATCCACTACCAGTAAACATTATTACTGGACAGTTAGGGTAGCGTGATTTGATTTCATGTAAAATCGCCAACCCATCACTCCAACCCAGATTGTAATCAGTGATGACAAACTCAAAGTTACCTGCTTCCATTGCTTGCTGATATTCTTCTGCTGTTGCGACTTGTTCAATTTGAATATCAAAAAATTCTGACTTCAGTTTCCGGATAACTAAAGTACGATCTTGTTCATTATCATCAATTAAAAGCAGACGCAACATTTAATTTTTTTGAGCAATTAATATTAAAAATCGGCAACAGTATTATTTATACTCAACAAGCAGCAATAATACCATTCTTCTTTAGAAGTATCATTCGTAATTTTTCAACTTTAGAACAGTTACTATAGCAGTCCTAAATGAGTTACGAACAAAAAGATCCCCGACTTCTTCAATAAGTCGGGGATCTGAGCCTCTCGATGAAGAGCAAATCAAATAGGATTAGGACTTACGCACTCTTAACGGAAAATCGTAGACGCAAAGCGGCTTCCCGCAGGGTACCACACAGAAGCCAGTGCGCCCTTGCGGTTAAGAGACTTGTTCGCGAAGCGCGAACATAACTTTTCAAGACAGAGAACACAGAGGAATAAGAGTTAGAGAGGTTGTTTGCGTAAGTCCTAAGGATGTCTGTTACTTGATTTTGGAGAATTATTATTAGTATCATAAAGCACCTAAAATATTAGGTTACTTTTAGCTAAAAATATGCAGAACTTTTTTCACAACGATGTAAATAAATTTGAGCTACACCATCGCTGGCACAAGTTTCCAGACATTGGGTAAATAACTTAGAGGCTGTTGCAAAATTTTCCTGATTATATAAAACTAAAGCTTGTTCAAATAAAGTTTTTGTGCTTAACTTAGCTTGTTTAATTTCCATTGGATCGGCATCAAAAACCTCATAAACAGTAATCAATTCTGATTTCCCTTTGACTTTGACTGTATCGAGCGATCGCATGGCATAATTAGATGGATTTTTTAACCGCGTATAAGTCTGCTGAGTAATTAATAATGGCACACCATAATTTTTAGTTAAACTCTCGACACGAGAGGATAAATTAACACTATCGCTAATTACTGTTGTATCCATGCGGTTTTGTCCGCCTACAGTTCCTAACATTAAGGAACCTGTATTAATTCCGATACCAATTTTAATCGGTGCATCGCCAAAATTTATTCGTTGTTGATTGTATTCTGTCAAATGGTGCAGCATAGCGATTGCTGCTTTGACTGCATTGTCGGCTTCACCGCTAAAAATAGCCATAATCGCATCGCCTATATATTTATCAATAAATCCATGATTCTCAGTAATGGCAGGTTCCATACAACTGAGATAGGAATTTATAAACTTAAAATTATTCTCCGGTGTCATTGTTTCCGAGAGGGTGGTGAAGTCGCGAATATCAGAAAATAACACAGACATTTCTAACTGCACCTGATCGCCTAATTTCACTTCAACAATGCTGTCTTTATCTAAAAATTCCAGAAATTGACGGGGTACAAATCGCTCGTAAGCTTTATTGAGTTTATAAAGTTCGTTATAGAGTTTGGCATTTTCGATGGAGATAGCAGCTTGTGAAGATAAAATTTGTAAGACTTCTACTCTGTCAGTGGTAAACGCTCCTGTGGTTAAATTATTTTCTAGATAAACAATACTGATGAGCTTACCTTGATTAATTAACGGTACGCATAAAATTGATTTTATTTGAGATTCTTTAATATAGATATCTTTGGTAAATTTACCATTACGCATGGCATCATTTAAAATGACAATTTCTTTAGTTCTGGCAACATAATTGATAATAGATTCAGGCAAGAACTGGCAATTTTCAGTGGGAACAGATTGCAATACAGTAACGCGATCGCTATTTATATCTCCTTCGGCTTCAATTAGAAGTTGCTCGTGAATTGACAAAATTAAATAGCCTCGTTGCGCTCCTGCATTCTCAATCAAAGTTTTCATTAAGCTAGACAATAATTTATCGAGCATGATTTCGCCAGTAATTGCTTGAGAAGCTTTCATTACTGTGGCAATATCCAAATGAATAATAGAAGCAGTATTCGTTGTTCCAGTGCTAATTGTGGCTTCTTCAATTCTCGGAACGCTAGTAATTAATAATTGAGAATACCTTGTTTCTAAATCCTTGACTTTCGCAACTGCACCCCAAAGCTGATAACAATAATGGGCTTCCTGCATATAAGCTCTAGCAATCAGTTCTTTATTTTGGGCTAGAAAAAACTTAGCAGCAAGTTCATTAGCAAGAGCAGTTTCTTGAATGTAACCGTTTGCTTTAGCACCAGCGATCGCTGCATCATAAAAATCTATGGCTTCTGATTTCTGGCCTAAAACTCGGTATTTTTCTGCTTCTACCAACTGCCATTTATGTAAATAATTCATTGGCGCATATTCCGCCCAAAATTGCAACTTGAATTGATTTTCCTGGACTCGTTGTTGTTGCGCTGCTAACTCAATTTCGGAATTAGGCACTGTAGCAAGGACGATCAGAGAGTCATAGAAATATAAACCAACTTCAATAGTCGATCCTGCAACTGCTCCTATATAATTTCTGGCTTTAACGATATCCACCAAAGCTTGAGCGACGTTTCCAAGCAATAACCTCAATATTGCTCTGTGGAGATAGAATGTGCATACTCGCCACAGATCGTTAGAGGCAAGAGAATGAGAAACTAGTTTTTCCTCATCAGAAACATTTTCCAAAGAAAGCTTTATCTGATTGGGATTGTCTAGGAGAAATACTATTATTTCCCAATACACTAAACAGCTGTTTGCTGAGATAATTAGCTTCAGCTTGAGCAATTGCTGAATATAAGCGTAGATTTGAGCTTCTAATTCCGCTAGAGGTTGACTACACCAGTAAGAATGTAAACACAAGCCGTGTATGTTATATCCAACAAACTCTAAACTGCCTGTTTCTAATCCAGCTTGATAACCTGCTTGCAGAATAGGTAATGTCTGCCGCAAATGAGATTTCCGATGGTACAAAAACATACTTAGCGGCACAAAAGTTGCAGAACGGATATCTTTAGCATTTGGTTCAGATGCAAGGCGATAAGCTAATTGACTAAATCGATCTGCCGCAGTCACATCCTGTAAAAAGTTGTTGAGAAGTGTGCCATAAGAAACATAGCTGAAAGGTGAAACAGGATGATTGCCATATTGGAGCAACGATTTTATCTGTAAGCTAACTACTAAAGGAAACAAAAGCGAACTACTTATATAGCAAACTGGTGTGAAACTTGCTGCCAATCGCATAATAGCTAGCTTTTCAGTATTTACCATCGCTGGTAGGTAAAATAAATCTTCGATGGCGCGATCGCCAATTAAGGTTGTAATTTCCTGTATTTCTTGCTGAATATCCTCTAGGGTTGGATGTTCGGGAAACTCAATTCCTAATTTTTGGAAAATCGATATACCAGTATAAATTGCTTGTGTCAGCTGACTTTGATAAGCTAATGCCTGAATTTTGACGATGTGAACGCTCACTTGCTCGAAAGCAGTTTTGGCATGATGAATTACTGCATCTACCCATTGATGCATCTGCTCAAATTGCCCGCAGAGTGCAGTTACTTCTGCGGCTAGTTCGTGTAAATTCAAAGTCATTTCATACTGTCGCTGCCACGCTTTTTCACCGAGTAAATTTAGCCCATTTTCGGCATATTCACAAGCAGCTTGATAAGCTGTAGCTGCTCTAGCTTTGCGGCCAGATAAGAGATTTAATTGTGCTAACTTATCGCGTTCAATTTGATTGGTAATTAGCGTCATGCCATAATTTAACTGATTGACTACGACAAAAATTTGCTCCTCTATAGCTGTGGAAGAAATTTGCTTGAGTAATAGTTGTCCGATTTGATAATGAGCCTTTGTTCGCTCTTGTTTGGGAATGAGATAATAGGCGGCTTGCTGAACGCGATCGTGCAAAAATTTGTAAGGAACTGCAATAGTTTGATTGTTTGCTGCATCCCCTGAATCTGCTTGAAAAAACTTGTAAGTTTCATTGAGTGGAACAATTAATCCTTCCTGCAAAGCTTTCCACAATGCTGTGGCGGTTTCTACCTCCGATTGTTCAAAAACGATCGCCAAGGTATGTAAATCAAATTGTGCGCCAATACAAGCCGCCAGTTTCAAAACTTCTTGCGTTTGTTGTGGGAGTTTTTGCAACTGCTGGGCCATGAATTCTACAACATCATCCGTTAAACTCTGCACTTTGATTTGAATGATGTCACACAACCAACATCCGGCATCACGATCGAATTGAATAAACCTTTGCTCATGCAATGCCTTGATAAATTGGTTAGTAAAAAAGGGATTGCCTTGAGCTTTTTGATAAACTAACTCTGTTAATGGTTGAGCGATCGCCAACTCACAATTGAGCGTTTCTGCTACTAGTTGATTAATATGTTCTTCAGTTAATGGTTGCAAGTTGATAGTATTTACTATTGTGCCAACTTCAATGATTTCATTGATTGCCAACATAAACGGATGTACGGGGGATACTTCGTTATCCCGATATGCTCCCAGAATCAACAAGTTACTTGCATCTTTGACCAATAATTGCAATAATTTGAGTGAAGCGGAATCCGCCCATTGCAAATCATCTAAGAAAATCACTAGCGGATGCTCTTGGCTTGTAAATACCCGCACAAACTTTTGAAACACCAAATTAAAACGATTTTGTGCAGCACTACCTGATAGTTCGATGGCTGGAGGTTGTGTGCCAATTAGCCGTTCTAGTTCGGGAATAACTTCCACGATTACTTGGCCGTTTTCTCCCACTGCTTGCAAAATTTTGGCTTTCCAGTTGGCTAGCTGCTGCTGATTTTCGCTTAACAGTTGTGCCATTAAATCTCGGAAAGTCTGCACAAAAGCACTAAAGGGAATATTACGATTTAATTGGTCAAATTTACCTTTGATGAAATACCCATGTTGCTGAACAATAGGTTTATGTACTTCGTTAATAATTGCGGTTTTTCCAATACCTGAAAATCCCGCGACTAGTATGATTTCGGTGCTACCATTTGCTACCCTTGCAAAGGCATCAAGCAAACATTTGACTTGTGTTTCTCGACCGTAAAGCTTTTCTGGAATTAGAAAACGGTCTGATAAATCCCGCTGTGCGATCGCAAAGTTAGTAATTCCATCAGCGGATTGCAGTTGTTCCAGACAAATCGCTAGATCCTGCTGGAGTCCCAAAGCACTTTGATAGCGGTCTTCAGCATTTTTCGCCATCAGCTTCATCACAATCTCAGAAAGCACCTGTGGAATCTTTTCACTATTCCCTAATGCCGCAGGCATTTTAGCAATATGACAATGCACTAATTCCATCGGATCTTGTGATTGAAACGGCAACTCTCCTGTGAGTAATTCGTAAAAAGTTACACCTAAAGAATAAAAATCAGTTCGATAGTCAATTCCCCGATTCATTCTGCCTGTTTGTTCTGGGGAAATATAAGCGAGTGTCCCTTCTATCACATTCGGATTAACTAGCGTTTGTGTTTCTCGTGGAAGTAGAGACGCAATCCCAAAATCGATTAATTTAACTTGTTTTGTTTGAGGATTAATTAAAATATTGCTTGGTTTGATATCTTTATGAATTATGCGTTCGTGATAAAGTATGTCTAAGGCTTTGGTAATGGCGATCGCTATTTGTAAAAACTCTTCTAAATATCCCATGTATTTTATTTGGTTATCAAGACAATAATCTTTGAGGGAAATTCCCCCAAAATCTTCCATTACTAATGCATAGCCTTGTTGATAAGCTTCTAGATTGTAGGTTTGGATAATTAGGGGTGAGATGATATTTTTAGCGATCGCGTACTGATTGCGAAACGTTAAGAGTTCGTTAAAGGTCGGATAAGGATTTTTTAGCAGTTTTATCGCTACTGGCAAGGAGTTAGTCTTGCGATACCCTCGATAAACCACAGTTCTAAAACTATCGTAGATTTTTTCGCTGAGGTGATATCCGGGAATACTGACTAGACTAACCATACTGCTAAATACTGGTCATTTACGTATGTTAGTGTTCCCATATAAGTAGTGCAAATTGAATATTGCTTATTAAGTATTTTTACTGTCACTACTATAAGTTAGCGATCGCATTTGTTATTTCGGCGATCGCATTTGTTATTTCGGCGGTCGCATTTGTTATTTTGGCGATCGCATTTATTATTTCGGCGATCGCATTTGTTATTTCGGCGGTCGATTTATTATTTCGGCGGTCGCATTTATTATTTCGGCGGTCGCATTTGTTATAGAACTTACGCACAATCTACGAGTTCTTAGCGTTCTTCTCTACGAGATGTTGCGCGTTCGCGTTCGCGTAGCGTCTCGTAGAGAAGCGTCTGGTTCGCTGAAAGCGTATCGTAGAAAACAGAAGAACGCCAAGGATTTCTAAAGTTTGCGTCATTAAACCTTTTTCTGCCAAAATTACTCCTTTACTCAAGCTGACATCACCTGTAAGGATGAAGCTTTTACTTTCATGCTCCGCTTCAATGTAACTGCATTGAGTAAAACTCGGACTATGAAAACTGACCCAAGTGTTACCATAGATACTAAGCCGCCGAAAATTGAGCCTCAAAAAAATAAATGGCGGACTATTGGCATACTGTTATTTTTAATTATTATTGTTACTTTCTTCGCTTATAGATTAGAAATTGTTTTAGGTAAAACTCCCAGCCTAGACAAAACTTTTACACCTATAACACAAGCAGCACCCCAGGAAATCGGGTCTTATGATGTGTTGGGGTACGCAATTAATAAAGAAGAAGCTACACGGTTATTGCAAACAGAAGCCGGAAGCAAACAGCTATCCCCAGAAAATGGCGCTTTTGCTGTTACACAAGAAACATTAAAACTGGGACGAGACGCTTTTTATTCAGAAACTTTTGGCAATGAAATTTTCCAAACCGATGTAGTGGGAGCGCTAAATGGCCCGATAAATATGATAACTGTGGGTCAGGCGATCGCCAAACTCGCAGGTAAGCACACAACTAATTTGCAAATCCCCATCAATGAGGATGTGACAATTGGCGGACGCACTTTCAAAGCAGGCACATTGTTGAATACAGGCTTAGACGTACCCCCCAATTCCCTTGTCCCCTTGGGTATGCGTGCCAGCCTAACTCAAGGTAAGCTGAGATTTGGTATTACTTGCGCTTTATGCCATGCCACACTTGACCGAGAAACCGGACGCATCTTAGAAGGCGCACCCAACAACGACCTTGACACGGGTTTAGTTCTGGCATTCGCTACCAATTCCGCAGCCATGTTTCGCCAAACAGATGTTAACCCGACGCAAATTGCAGCGGGAGAACATACTTACATTAATGCTGATGGTGAAGAATCCCGCTTACCAGATACCAAAGCCGTAGAAGATGCAGTTGACGCCAAACTACTAACTTGGCCGCCAGGAAACTTTGATTCTAGCGGCACTCTAGTAAACAATCCTTCACAAATTCCCTCATCTTATACTTTTGATGCCTGGCCTTATGGTTGGAGCGGCCATTCCGCAGTTGGTTGGTTTCACGGTTTGACTACCTTAAATAGCAACGTCCACGCCACAAACTCAGATGGAACAAATGGCGCTGATGCCAGTCAAGCCACATTGGGTATTGACAAAGAAACCTATTTAGGCGTGATTCTGCAAAATGCTGCCAATCCAGCGTTTAGATTACCCCAAGGCGCAAAACCATCAGAATTTTTTGACAAAATCGATCCCACCCCAGGAGAACCGGCAATTAACCAAGTGATTCGGATGCCTGGATATCCCAAAGGTTCGCCGTTTATGTTAGATGGGTTAATGGCATCTTCCCCAGGCTACCCCGTTGGCGACCAATTAAATGGCATGTCTGCTTGGCAAAATACCCTCGCACCACCACCGATTCAAATTAGCGATGTTGCTTCTTTAGAAAAAGGTGCGGCTGTATTTACTCGCGCTGGCTGTATAGACTGTCATAGTGGACGCTACTTTACTAATCATGATGTCATTGCTCAAAACGAGATTGGCACTCAACCATCACGCGCTCCCACATTAGCAGCATTCGCCAAGAACTTCACCAAAGCGCAAACCTACCCCAACAGCGTTTCTGTTCCCTTACCATCTAATCCTCCAGTGTTAGATGTTCCTACAGATATCACGCCACAGAAAGCACAACAGTTAGCTTTTGGTATTAATAATCCCGCTGGCGGTTATAAAGTACCAAGTTTAATTGGCTTATATTTAACTGCACCTTATTTACACGATGGCGGTGTGGCTGCTAGTGCTTCAGCACTCAAGCAAGACGAAGGGGACGGACAATTTGTGGTGGCAAATCCTCAAGAATTGGGGATGGCTGGTACATTAAAGCAAAACATTCTACCCGACCCAGAAGCCAGTCTGCGTGTGCTACTTGACCGCAATATTCGTGAGGCCACAGTTGCAGCTAACCAAGCTCATCCAGATTTGCAACAGTCCAATGTTGATGGTAGCGGACATGCTTACTGGGTAGATAAAAAAGCAGGTTTTACTACTCAAGAACAGACAGATTTAATTCAATTCCTCTTGAGTTTAGATGATGAGCCAGAGATTTTGCCGAGTTCCCGTTAATAGAATAACGTAAGTTCAATGAATCCTGTTTCGACCTCTCCACAAAAGATTTGTTTGGTAGGGTGCGTTATGGACGATAATCCTAACGCACCGCCAGAGATTTGCGGTGCGTTACGCTCGCGCGATAACACACCCTACAAAACTATTCACCACTCCCTTTTTTAAAACAGATATGGAAAGAGAAATTAAAGATTCAGATGGCATTACATGGACTTGTATTCAAGCATTTTCAGGTGTTTCTGATATTCCAGAAGCTAAAAATGCAGCTCAAGTCAAGGACGAACCAAATACCTATTGGGTTGTTTGCACTCCCAGTGGTGGCGCACAGTCTGTGCGGTTAAAGCTAAAAGACAAATGGGAAGAAAATTACTCTGATGAAGAGTTACTTCAAGAAATTAAGAAAAAACAGTAACTAGCTAAAAATTCGAGATCCACACTCAACCGTCAACTAATCATTATGACTAATACAGTAATAATCACAGGCGCATCTCAAGGCATTGGCAAAGCCACAGCATTATTATTTGCCCGTCACAATTATAATATTGTGTTGGCAGCTCGCCAACTCGATCGCTTGGAAGCTACCGCTGCCGAAATACGCGAAATGGGACAAGAAGCGATCGCCATTTCTGTTGATGTCAGAGATCCTTTACAAGTAAATCATCTGATTCAAAAGGCAATAGATCGCTTCGATACTATTGATGTATTGATTAATAATGCAGGCATATTTGGTTTAGGCCCTGTGGAAGATTTTAGCTTAGATGATTGGCATCAAATAATTGATACTAATTTGTGGGGTTACATTCATACTATTCATGCTATTCTGCCCCATTTTTTAGAGCGTCGCCAAGGAACAATTGTTAATGTTAGTTCTATCGGTGGAATAGAAGCAATTCCTTACCAAATTCCTTACACAACTAGCAAGTATGCCATAACTGGGTTAACAAAATCGCTACATGCAGAGTTATCACCTAAAGGTATTCATGTTAGCGGTATTTATCCTAGTTTCATTAGGACTCAACTCATGGAACGGGCAATTTTTCGCGGTCAAGATGAGGAAACAGCTGATGCGCGTTCTGAATTGGTAAGTAAAGCAGTTCAAACTCCTGTACTGGAAAAACCGGAAGATGTAGCCAAATCAATTTGGAGTGCAGTTAGCGATCGGCGTTCTGAAGTTCTTGTAGGTACGACAAAACTTTGGCAAACAATTTATAACGTATCTCCTGGTCTGATGAAGTCACTTTTTCGACACACCTTTGGTATGGAAGAACGTAAATAAGTAGAAGGCAGGGGGCAGGAGGCAGGAGGCAGGAGGTAGAAGGCAGGGGGCAGGAGGCAGGAGGTAGGAGGCAGGGGTCAGGAGGCAGGAGGTAGAAGGCAGGAGGCAGGGGGCAAAAGGCAATAGGAATATGGGTTTTAGTTAGTTTATTTTTCTGAACAAGGCTTTGAGCGATCGCCTTTTCCCACTTTAATAAAACAGGACATAAGCTGACCAAAAAACCCAGACACCAAGAGACTTTGTTTGCCTATTGCCTATTGCCTATTCTCTACTGTCCAACCTGAGTTTTACCCCCCAATTGGCGCAACCACCAATGACTAATGACTAATGACTAATGACTAATGACTAATGACTAATAGTCCAACCTGAGTTTTACCCCCCAATTGGCGCAACCACCGCGTCTTCAAAGGCAGTATTAATTCCGATTTCTCGCCAAGACTCAAATTCCTCGCGTTCGGCAGTCCGCTTTTGCTCCCACAAACCGTAAGCGTCTGAACCCAGCATCAACCTTAGTGGCGGATTCTCCGATTCAACGGCTTGAATCATGGCTAGCGCCGCCTTTTTGGGATCGCCTGGCTGTTTGCCGTTGCCTCCGTAGAGATATTGTCTAATCGGCTCGATGGTCGGTTTGTAATCATCAATTTCCGTTTCCGGCTGCATATTAGCATCTCCGGCGAAGTTGGTGCGAAATGCGCCCGGCTCGACAATTGTCACGTTAATACCGAGTGGTTTGACTTCATCGCGCAAACCTTCTGCAAAACCTTCCACTGCAAACTTTGTCGCGCAGTAGAGTGCAAACCCGCCCATTGAAGCCAAACCGCCGATGGAGGTAATATTCAAAATATGACCGGATTTTTGCTGGCGCATCACGGGCAACACTTCGCGTGTCATTTCGATGACACCGAAGCAGTTAACTTCAAACTGTTTTCTGATTTGGTCGGATGAAAATCCTTCCAACGCACCCAGAGAACCTTGCCCAGCATTATTGACTAGAACATCAATGCGCCCAAAGCGTTCGAGTGTGGCTTTAATAGCTGCCTGTCGCTCTTCGGCATTGGTTACGTCCAGCCGAACAGCAATTGCATTTTCCTGGTTTGCTTGTGCCAATTGAGCAACTTGTTCGGGTTTTCGTGCCGTCAACACAACTTTGTCGCCGCGTTCTAAAACTGCTTCTGCTAAGGCGCGACCGAATCCAGTTGACGTTCCGGTAATTAAATAAACTTTGCTCATACAGCTTTAAAAAGTTAGTGGCTTTTGAGTTAGTAAGCTGCCGAAAGCATTTAACGCAGCACATATTTTCGTGTTGACTGTTGACGGTTGAAAGTTAACCGTTAACAGCATGGGTGACTGTGCAATTAAAAGCGTAATAGCTTACAAATACACGTATTGTCAAATTAAGCCGACTCCAGGTCAAGCAGTTAATATCTACCTTTAGATATAAATTTTTGGTTTGATGACTCAGTTACTGATACTGTCGAGCCTTCGTAGTAGACTAAATCTCTTTTTTAGTTAACGCGAGCCTCCAACGGAGGCGGACGTTGTTTTAAGCCAAGATATTGAGCCGTTAATTGCCATCAACAGCAAAATTACGTAAAGCAAAGCAATAAATTTAACTTCTCTAACGTAATATAACCAAATGCCAATAATATCAACTACTATCCAGTAATACCAACTCTCAATCCGCTTTTGCGCCATCAACCACATTGCAGTAAAACTCATAATTGTTGTGAGTGCATCCAAGTAGGGAAAAGAAGCTTTATCTGGAAATAGTGTTGGTAGTATTGTATGAATTTGACTCATAAATGCTCCCATTGCAAAGGAAATGCCTATTGTTATTGAAGCAGCCAAAACAATTGTGCGTGGAGAGCTATATCTAACATTTAAAATTTTGCCACTAGCTGATTCTGGCGTACTCCATCGCCACCAGCCATAAATACTAACGCCTAGATAATAAACTTGCTCGATCGCATCCGAATACAAGCGGATTTGATAGAAAAGTACCATGTACAGTAATACACTTACTATTCCAATAGGCCAAGTCAGAATTTTCCTTTTAGAAATTAGCCATACTGACCATAAATAGAAAATAGTTCCCAAAAGTTCAACATAACTCATGGGATAACCCACAACTTTGAAGGCAATATTATTAACACTCCAAAACTCAAGCATATTAAGTTATAGCAGGGAATAGAGAATAAAGAACAAGCAACAGATATAAAAGTCTGCTGGTATCAGAGTTCTACTATTAGTGTATATACTAGGCTAGCTGGCAACTGCTATTATTTTAGAAATAAATTTAATAAATTATGATACTTTTGATAATGAGATAATACGTTTTTTACAAAATTAATGCGTGTATCTAAATTTCCTTGCAGAATAAAAAAAGGAATTTTTCTCACAATTAGCTCGTTCTTAATTTGTTTTTGAAATATACTACGATTTGCTTCTCCAGAGCGATCCCAAGTATTATCATAGGGTATATCTGTATCACAAAGGAATACTAAATCATATCGCGATACAGCTTGATGTGCTAGTTGCATTAACTCCAAAGCAACGGTTTTGTGATAGTACAAAGAAAATTGATAGGTTGTTAGGGCGTTAGTATCTGTAAACAAGTATTGGTTTGCTTGCAACAGTAAAGTTTCTTCGCGTTCTAAATGCCCTTTGGCAATCTCCACAAGTTGAGAGAGCGAAAGTCGTCTTTCTATTTGATGTTGTTCCCAATATTCACGTCCATATTCTGGCATCCATACAGTTTTGTATTCTTTTGCTAATTGCGATGCAATAGTTGTTTTACCGGTCGAGGGAGCGCCTAGAAAAACAACATTAGTAATTAGATCGCGGTAAACATCAGGATGTAAATAATCCCGAAAAGCATAAGGGTTTTGTCTTACTTGCGTTCCTGAGACAGGGAAAGTTTTGCGATCGCTATCTACGAGTCGATTAACTGCTCCCAATGCTTGGCTTACATGTTCGCCATAAAATTCACTACAGTAAAAATGTGTAATTTTTTTTGATTCTAATCTTTTAAGGATATATTCTTCGTGCTTTTTCTTAATCTCAGGTGTATCACCAATTTCTGTTGGCCCATCCCACGCCTCAATCACCTCAATTGTGGGATAAAGTTTTCGCAGCCAGTTAGCCCTAACTGTTAAAGGAATGGCAGTTACCTCTGGACAATCATAAATTATTACTAGCACTTCATCCATCTCTGCTAAGACCGTCTCGATCGCAAACTGGTGTCCTCTGTGGAGAGGAGCATATTTACCTAACGTGAGTCCACAATTACCGGCCATAGTTTCGCTTTTACAGAAGATTGCAAGTAAGTGAGGTACAACCAGGACTGATTTATCAAATACAAAGAGTTTCTAACTTCTACCTCCTGCCTTCTGCCCCCTGCCTCCTGCCTCCTGCCCCCTGCCCCCTGCCCCCTGCCTCCTACCTTCTGCCCCCTGCCTTCTGCCTCCTGCCTTCTTATTTTACTTCTTCATACCAGATACCAACAGTTTCAAAAGCAGCATAGGCAAGCTTGAGAAAATTCACCACTCTTTGTTTGCTGATGATGCCAAATTCTTTATACTGCCTTGCATCTGCAAATGTTAATCTGTGCTGGTCGATAATATTTCTTTCTTTATATGCAAGTTTCGGAAAATCTATAGCCTTAATATTATATTTTTTTACTATCTCTTGTATTGTGACATCAGAATTTACGTGTTCCCAGTCATCGCATAAGCCTAAATTTCTTACTAATACATGAGGAACTTTGCCACCATAACTATTTACAGATTGCTTAAATAAATTTAGGCTGTCATACCCTCCTGTTGACACAAACCACTTACAAAAATATACTCCTTGTGATTCTCCCAATTCAATTAACTGATTCTTTTCAATCCATTCTTTGACTGCCCTATGAGATTGTGCGGCTAGATTAGCAATTACTGTCTTATTCATTGCAATCTCAAAGATTTTATCCGCCTTGTCAGCTTGCCTCTCATCTTCTGTAAAAACTGCATACTGACATATTCCCTTATACACCCCAGCTACATCTGGATTTGACCTATCTGTTTCTACTGGTATAAAGGGCATATTCTTATCTAGACAATACTGAATCATTGTTCTAGCGACTATAGACTTGCCTACCCCTCCCTTTTCCCCATCTATCAAATGAATTGTTGGCATAGTTGCACTCCTTATATTTTTAAACTCAGTATTGATTTTCGCTCAACAATGGGAACAATACCGTACTCTTTACCAGATTTGACCGAATGATTCGCAATACCCGCAAGGCGGGAAGCAAGCTACGCAATTTTGAAGGCAATTGCGAGGTAATAATATCACGTTGTTAAAAACTCAACTACCCCTCTGGCTGCTTCGCTTGCGCTTGGTATCGGTCAAGGGATTGTTTAGCCAATACCAGCCGCTACTTTTGGATTTTACGGGCAAGTTGTTAGAAAAACCAATGCTGAGGGAAAACTTAAAACTATACCTTGTGCGGAAAACGCCATCGCCATGAGTCAGCCTAAGGCTTACAAGATTTCATCACAGAAATCGCAATGTGTACGTTTTCATCTGTAAACAGGGTTAGTTTTATGTCTACAAAGGCTGAAATTTTAATTTAAATATGCTGATGAAATTAGTTCTAACACTGGTTCAATGGTTGCTTATAGGATTTGCTGTTTTGATTTGTCTGAGTATGTTACTGAGTAATCAAATTCTACCGGCGATTATAATTGCGATCGCTGCCCTAATACTAGTACCACCGCTTCAGACTGCGATCGCTGCAAAGCTACCATCGGGGCTAAATTCACCAGTCATTAGATTTGTTGTGTTTTTTATTCTCTTTTTCATTGGTTTCAACTTGGGTAGCCCTCACTTGAAAACATTGAATAACTTCAGTCTGTGTACGTCATTGCAACAGGGAGTTTGTTCAAAAAACCTCACTCACTTTGTACAAAATACATCGAAACTCTATCTGACAGCAACTCCTAAAAATATTCCCGAAAATAGTGCTGTAGAAGTCGAACTAAAATACTTTTCCGAACCGAAAAAAGAAGAAGTAGTAAGCAAAACTCAAACTAATTTGAAACTGCAAAATGGCAATGCCCAGTTTGAACTAGCTCCCAAAAATTTGCCAGTAGGAGCTTACGAAGTCAAGGTGATAATAGGTAATTTGATTAAAAATCAGGCATTTTCTGTTTGGCAGTCTCAGACAGAAGCCGATCGCCGCAATTCTAGAACGCTAAAACAAGCAAATACAAAAGTTGCTAAAATTATTCTTTGCGATAAGGAAAAAGATAGTGGTTGCCAAAATGATTCCTCTGTATTTCCTTCAGGAATCAAAACAATTGCTGCCAAAGTAGATGTAGATTCTGCCGCAAAAGATGTGGGACTTAAATTTACCTGGAATTATTTACTAGCAGGTAACCAAAAAAACAATCCAGGGAATCAGAGTAAAGTAACTAACAACAAAAAAGAAATTGCCAGCGATGTACAAGAGTTAAACAGTAAAGTTGGTTATTTTACATACTCAATTAGCACAGGCGATCGAGGTTTTCCACTCGGAAACTACGAGTTAATTGTTGCCCCAGAAACAAATAATGCTAAACCTGTTCGCAGAGAGTTTACTGTCAAATAAACATGATTTCTATTAGGACTTACGCATTGACAGAAAATACCAAATATGGATGTTTAAAAAACCACATCTGTCGTAGAGGCTTTAGCATTGCTCATTGGTGTCAATTTAACGCGAAATCCTTGTCAAAACTCGATTTTGGATTTACTCATTTTCCATGAAGATCCGCGTTACCCCACCCCAGCTTTGCTGACGCAAAACTTCCCCTCCCCTTAGCAAGGGGAGGGGATTAAGGGGTGGGGTAAAACGTATGTCGGATAAGCGTTTGAGCTTAAGTTGACACCTATGAGCAGTGCTAAAGCCCCTACAGCGCGGGTCTATTTACCAACTAAACTAGAGATTGCTTTTACTAAGGCTATTGGCTCGATTGGCTTGGAGATGTGGCGGTCAAAGCCTGCTTTTAATGCTTGTTGCTGATTCATTTGACCGGCATAAGCAGTGAGAGCGATCGCTCTTAGCTTTTGGCCTTGCGGTAACAAAGTTCTAACTTCCTGTATCAACCTATACCCATCAATATCGGGCATTCCAATATCACTTAGTAAAACATCAAATTTAGACTGTTTAAGTACGAGCAATGCTTCTTTTGCCGAACAAGCGGCAGTTACACTGGCTCCATACTGCTCTAGCACAAACGCAGTGTATTCCCGCGTGTCGGTATCATCATCCACTACTAAAATTTTAATACCACTTAAATCAAGACATGAATCAAGCTGTTTGGTGTCGCGATTTGTTGTTGGCGCTGTAGTAGATATTAGTGGTAGCCGGATTGTAAAGGTTGCGCCTTGGTCAACACCAGGACTTTCTGCCTCAATTGTCCCACCATGCAGTTCTACTAAATGACGTGCGATCGCCAAACCTAATCCTAGTCCACCAAACTTTCTTGTAGTAGTGCTATCGGCTTGGCGGAAGTAGTCAAAGATGTAAGGAAGAAAATCAGCAGCAATACCTTTACCTGTATCGCTGATGGTAATTTGAACAACAGTCTCAAGCTGCTGTAAATGGATGTTGATTTGTCCGCCTTGGGGTGTGAACTTGACAGCGTTGGACAGCAGATTCCAAATTACTTGCTGTAAGCGAGTTGGATCGCCTAGAACCTGACCTATATTTGGTTCAAGTACTGGTTGCAGCGTGATTGACTTAGCTTGGGCTGCTAGCTGTACTGTTTCCATTGCTGCTGTAATTGTAGCCGTCGGGTTTACTGTACTTTTATTGAGACTGAGTTTGCCTCGTAGAATTCGAGAAACATCTAACAAGTCTTCAATTAGTTCCGATTGCAGCTGGGCATTACGTTGAATGGTTGCTAGCGCCTGAGCAATCTTCGCTTCCGAGAGCTTGTGTTTTAAAAGCAAACTAGACCAACCCAAAATTGGATTTAGGGGCGAGCGTAACTCGTGAGACAGCACCGCCAAAAACTCATCTTTAACTCGGTTGGCAGCTTGGGCTTGTTCTCGCGCTTGCTGCTGTGCTTCGTACAACCGCGCATTTTCAACGGCGACTGACGCCATCTGCGCCAACTGCACGAGTATGGCTTCATCAGCTTGGTTAAACTCACCTTCATATTTGTCTGAAAGTTGAATCAATCCAATGTTGTCTCCGTCTCGTCCAACTAAGGGCGCTGACAGCCAACCACGCATGGGGGGGTGATTCTTCGCCTCTTTGCCAAAACCTCGCCAACTTTCGTGAGCTTCGAGTTGAGCTTGTGTCATCCGCATTGGGTGATTGAGGTGACAGACATAAGCATAAATTCCAGAGCCATCTGGTTTTGCATCGTAGTCTCGCCAAGCAGCGTACTTATCAGACATGTAAACGGCGTTAATTGCCTGTGCCCAGTTTTGGTTAACGATGGTGCTAGTCACAGACTGGTGAGCGCCAATAATCAATGCTGCCTGTTGGGTAATTACTTGCAGAACTTGTTCCACTGAAAGAGCAGAGTTAATTGCCAGTGCTGCTGTTGTCAATCCCTGCAATTGTTTGGCATAGTGTCGTTCAGAGGCAAGCAGATGTTCTCGCTCAAGTTCGGCTTGCCTGCGAGCCGTGATATCACGGGAGATGCATAATAAACGTTCAATTTGCCCATCGGCTCCCTTAATTGGGCTGACTTTGCTATCCCACCATTTTGGCTCGCCTGTTTGAGTTGGACGATAGCCTTGAAAAGTGGATATTTTGCCTGCTTTGGCGCTATCGATCGCCCTCAACGCCGCTTCTCGGTCAGCTCCAACCCAGAAATCACCCCAAGAACGGTTGAGGAACAAACTCATGTCATCAATGCCCAGTAAAGCCTGACCTCCTGGACTCATGTATAAGAGCCGCCCTGACAAATCTAATACTTTGATGCAATCGTCGCTACTGTCAAGAATCTGCCCATTGAATTGTTGACTTTCGTGCAACGCTGCTTCTATTAGTTTGTGATTCGTGATGTCAATTAGTATCCCGTCCCATACTTTTCCCTGTGTCGTTTCCACCGCACGGGAAGCGCCCCCAATCCATTTGAGTTTACCTGATGGCGTAATAATCCGACCCTCCCACCGCCAGGGGAGAAAATTTTTTATCGCATAAGCAACTGAAGTTTGAAACGAAGCTACATCCTCTGGATGAATTAATTTAATTAAAGAATTGCCATCTTCAACAATTGTTTGCGGCTCCATTTCTAATAAATTGCTACTGCCAGAACTGATAAAGGTAAATTGATAGGGTCGATCCATGCTGGGGAAGTAGCGATAGATTATACCTGGCAAGTTCGCCGCTAGTGCCTCGAACTGAATTTGAGTAAAATCCAGGTTTGCCCCAGTGATTGGCTGTTGAGGTACGGGATTACTTAGCTTTTGAGGTAAACAATCGATGTTTTGCAGACCAGAGATACAAAAACCCGCCAAACTGCTCATCATCCGATAATCTTCAGCATCAAAGTGGCGCGTTTCCCGATGCGACAAAATCCAAAGTGTGCCCAATGGATGATTATTTACACACAGAGGTATCAGTAATTCTTCGACAATTGGAAACTCTGGATGATGTAAATAAGAAAAATAACGTTCTGGGTAGGTATAAAGTTGTGCCTGCATAGAGGCAAGTGTTGTGCCACAGGGACTAAAATTACCTGGAGTGGTGGTTAGTTCTAAAGACTCCAATGCACCTGCCATCGCTACCCAGCGAAATGTTGACTCGCCATTAGGCGCTGTTTGCAGTAAGCTAACTCCGGCTGTATCGGCTTGACATAAGTCGAGTGCAAGCTGCACAAGGGTTTTGAGTAGCGATCGCGGCCCGTCACCCAGTTTTTGAGAAAGAGTATAAAGAGCTTTGCTTTCAGCTGCTAAATCTGGCTGTCTTCTTGGACGACTAGCCAGTGCCTCTGTAATCAAAACCTCTGTTTCTGTAAGTGCTGGGGTACTGTTTTGAGGTAAACACATATTTAAAATATAAAACTTCATTGTTACAGCAATCCTTGTGTTTGTAAGAGTTAACAATAAACTTATTCATTTTTCTTCTTTATCAAAGTTAATAAAAACTCATAAGTAAAAATCTCATATATCAAAAGCATTTTAGGCTGCTATAAAAAACCTAGCTATCTCACTAAAGATGGATGATGCTACTAAATAAACTAGTCTTTTCGGCTAGTTAATCTTTAATTTGAGTTTCCAAAGAAGGGCATTGGTTATACCTTAAGATAAACAATCTAATACCAATTCAAAATTGAAAACGCATTATCTCTGGGCTTACAACTTTATTTTGCCTTGGTATTGGTTTAAGACAGTTGGAGTATTGTCGGGTAGTGCCTCAACCTAGTGCCAAGACCCTACGCGAATAGTAAATTAAAAATTAAGAATTGATGATGAAAAATTAACATTGTGATAAATAAATTTATCAGTATAAATAAATTCAGTGGCTTGTATGCTTTTTTAATTTTTCATTTTTAATTGAAGCGATCGCTCTTGAGAAAAAATTTTTTATTTTACTGATATAAGTATCCTATTTTCATAATCTTCCTAAAGGTTTACTCTGCTTTATTGCCGCTTTGCCTATAGGTAGACGAAATTCCTGGCTGAGATTGGTAACATTTTCTTGCATACTTAAAGCCCTTGGTTTGGATTTAATCCAATCTGATTGCAACTATCTTTATCGAACGACTTGGGAAGCAGAAATTATGCGTTGGCAATTAGGTCGCAGGAGTACAAATGTTGAAGATCGGCGCGGGACGAATGTTTCTGCTCCTCTCGTAGGCGGAGGTATTGGAGCAGCACTCATATCACTAGTAGTTTTCCTTTTGGGTGGCGATCCCAGCGTGATTTGGGAACAAAATCCTACATCAAATGATAACCCTGTGACTAATTCACCGCAATCAACAAACTCTAATCCTCAAGACCAAATGGCGGATTTTGTATCTGTAGTGCTGGCTGACACAGAAGATACATGGAGCGAGCTGTTTCGGCAAAACGGACGAACTTATGTAGAACCGAAGTTAGTTCTTTATTCAAATGCAGTGCAGTCTGCTTGTGGATTTACGCGTTCAGTAGTTGGCCCATTTTATTGTCCGCAGGATGAGAAAGTATATATTGATTTAAGTTTTTATCGCGATTTGAGAACTCGATATCAAGCACCCGGAGATTTTGCTCAAGCATATGTAATTGCTCATGAAGTTGGGCATCACGTCCAAAATTTACTAGGAATTTCAGACCAAGTTAGAGTATTACAAAATCAAACTAGTCAGACCCAAGCAAATCAGCTTTCTGTGGCATTAGAATTACAAGCAGACTGTTTTGCAGGGGTTTGGGCGCATCACGCACAACGTTCGCGTCAAATTCTGGAAACAGGTGATGTTGAAGAAGCATTGAACGCTGCTAGCAGTATTGGAGATGACCGCTTACAAGAACAAGCTAGAGGCTATGCCGTACCAGAATCTTTTACACATGGTAGTTCAGCTCAACGGGTTCGCTGGTTTAAGCAAGGTATTCAGACAGGCGATACTCAACAATGTAATACCTTTGCCGGGACAAATCGTTAAACAAATTACAAACAATCATCTTCTAGGCACATCTAATTCACCATCTGTGAGTTGCTAGTTTTTTAGCTATTACGCTCTGAAATTGCATAGTGATTTGTCAGTTTGGTAGACTGTTGACGGTTAACTGTTAACCGTCAACAATTAACAATCAACAACCTGATACAAATTCTATATGAAGATGCACAGAATATTAAACGTAGACGCAAAGCGGCTTGCCGCAGGCTACCGCCAAGTACGCCAAGAGCGCCAAGAATAGAGAGTTACTCATTTAGTGCAGCTTCACATTAAATTGGTATGAGAATGTTTGTTAAAAACGAACAATCACTTTACCGCAATTTTGACCGCTATATAAATATTCCACAGCATCAACAATAGATTCTATTCCTCTGAATTCTGTTGGATCGACAGCAGGTTTAATCTTACCTGTTGATACTAATTCCATCAGTCGAGACTGTTTTTCTTGAAGATATTCTAAATAGTCAGTAAAGAGAAAACCGCGTAGTGAGGCTGATTTCCATAGTAATTTGTTGTATATTCTCGGACGGTTTACTAATTCTAGTTCTGGCGATAAGTATTCAGAAATATATCCAGCGATAACTAGTCTGCCGCGTCGTGCTAGGTTATCAACACATATATCAAACAACTCACTGCCAACGCATTCATAAACTAAGTCAATGCCTTGGGGATATTCTTTTTTGAGAACTTCATCAAGATTTTCTTGAGAGTAATCGATCGCTCGATGACAGCCAAGCTGCTTGAGAAATTCAACTTTGAAGTGCGATCGGCACGTTCCAATCACATGAGCACCTGCAAGCAAGGCGAGTTGGACAGCATAACTACCTGTGCCACCTGCTGCGGCTGTTACCAATACCACATCGCTGCTTTTGATTTCCCCAACAACTTCTAAACCAATTGCAGCAGTCATCCCACTAGCCACAACAGTCAATATTTCTCTTGTCGCTTCTTTAATAGGAATAACTTGACTAGCATCAACCGCAAAATACTCGCGGTATCCACCTCCTATTTGAAAAGTAATAACATGGTCACCTATGTGGAGATGCTGTACATCTTTACCAAGAGCAACCACAACAGATGCAGCTTCAACTCCTACATCGAATGGTACTGTATTTAAAAAATATACCCCGGCAGCAATATTGACATCTGAAGCATTCACTCCAGCATACAAATTACGCACGACAATTTCATTGGGAGCAGGTATAGGAAAATCAGCTTCAACAATATCGACAGCGGCTCTAAAATCTCGGCTCAACTGTTTGACAACCAATTTTTTATAAGTCTTGGGGTTCATCATTATTTCCAAATAATTGGTATCAATTTAAATTTTACTTTCCAGTTGCCACTTCTAAATCTTAGTCCTAGTTATAGGATTAATTCTCAGTAAATGCGCTCACGCATCCTAGCAGCAGGCATAACAGACGTTATTATATCTGTTGCTACTCATCTGGTACTCAGTCAGCACATTTTTTACTTGGTTTTTCACGATCAACGGGAGACTGTGCTACTCAGATGCTACTCATACCGTAATTTACTAGAGTGAATCCCCAGAGGCTCCAACTAGGGTGAAATCCAGGTAATAGTGTAATCCTGGTTGAAAAAAGTTTTTGGCATTAGGATTAGTGATGCACATTTCCAGTTTGCCGCTAGGGGTAGCTTTCCAGAATTCGGCGTTTTCAGTGTCATTGGGCCCTTGTAAAACTGCCTTAAGTAAAACTGAGTTGCTACCACTGGAGTGTTGAGTCACACTTTCTGCAAAGAATTTTGCTCTCATATGAAACTTCTAGATGAGTTTAAATCGTGGGTATCGTTGTTTTCATCATTGATAGCCTATTACGACGATGTTTACGGCTATCCTCAATCACGCTACATGATGTTGGGTATGCTGTGCTTGAGCTTCGGTTTTTGGTTTGGAGTATTCAGTATTCTGTTTTAGCCTCCAAACCAAAAATCAAGGTTTACTTTTTTTATTTACCTATTTCCACCTTTTTTTGTTTTTCGACGGATTGGTTAAACTCAAATTTAAAAAGTCTTTGATATTTTCTGGTAGTACTTGCATAAGAAAATAAACGCCAAATCCTACCACTGCAATTACTATCACTGGCAAGAAAACTTGGAAGACTAAGGTTATAGTTGAAGCATCCATGAGAGTAGTTTGGTAAACTTTCTCTAGATTGCGAGAATTCTTCCGGCATGACATCAGAGAATTCTCGTACTCAATCTTTCTTATTCTGAATCTAAAAATCCTTGCTAAAGCTTGTCGAAGGGTTTATCTTCATCCATCTTGCGTAAATCTTGAAATTCCCTAATTTTAAAGTTTCCGGTTTTTTGTAAATAAGCTTCAATATCCTTCATAGAAGTGTAGAGGCGATTGGTTCTATGCTCAACCGTTTGTGTTACTTGTGCGATTAGCAGGGTTACGGTATCTTTTCTGTTGATGTAATCCTGAATATGCAAGTCTACTTTTTTATCTAAATCCCTAATCTTTTCTTTATTATCAGCATGTTCTTTCAAGTCTTCCTTGATTTGAGCAATAGAACTTGAAATATTATTGAGGTTATTAATAAGCTTTACGGCGAGAGTGCCTAAGACAGAAATGCTTACACAAATGCCAGTAAACACGCCAACAGATTCTAGGCTGACTGTAATTACTGGTGAAGAGTTAGTAGCAGCTATTGTTGAGGAGGTAGTAGTCATATATTTTTGAGAACTATCTATTAACTGCCTAGCCAGACAGTGATACTAATATCTGGAACCCATAATCTGGGAATAAATTCAAGACTTCCTAATCTATCTGCATCGGATAACATTAGTACTTGTCTGCCAATATACAATCTCTTCCACTTACCATAAGCTCTACCAGGCGAAGAAGATGGGATATAAGAAAATGGTGCAAGATGCCCGACAAAGCGGTAATCCCATCCGCCAATTTTTGACAATTCAACCGCTACCAAATTAGTTGATAGCGGTTGAATGATATCAATTTTTTGCCGATTTGGTACTTGGAGATTGTAAAAAGACCGTTGGTAAATCTTGCTCCAAGTAGTCATCAGACGACTAAGGTAATGTTTGATTCTGCTTCGAGTTTAACGACATCAACATCAGTATTGGCAGCTTGAATACTGCCTTGGACAAAACGAGCGTTCTCAACAGTCTCGATAAAATCAGAACTGTCAATTGCATCTGCGTCATCTGCAATTAAAACAAATTGCGTTCCATCCCAATATGCATCAACATCACCGTCTGCATCTTTACGAGCGACAATATATCCTTGAGCCATGACTTACTCCTTGTTAGGTATTAATAAATAAAGCGAGTTAAGTAACGAATTACTGATGCTTAGTAAACAAACTTGCGGCGGCGAACAGCAGTAACTTTGACCACTGGACAACCTAAATACTTTCCGGCTTTTGCTTCAGTAGCAATAGTGTCTGCTTTTGTAGGAGCACACAATACGACAGCACGGCGCTCTGTGCCATTTTTGGTGTAATAAATGGCTACTGGGAAGCAACCATTAAGTAATGCGTCTGATACGCCAGTGCCTAAAAGTGTTTTTCCGTCTGGTACTTCCCCAGTAGTGCTTTTAGTCCACCCTAGATTGTCCGCCAGGTTACCGACAGAAGATTCTACAGCCTTGATGCGGACTACCTTGTTAGCGGTAACGTTGATGAAATATGAAGTTTTCTTTTTTGCAGCAGTAGCCATGAGTGATTCCTTTGCTGGTGCTTAAAATCACTATAAGCACCGCCAGATGTGCTTCTTAAATTAAGGAAACTTATAAGTTTCCCCGTAGCGCTATACAAATGAAGGCATTGTTATGTAGCCATAAGAGCGAAATCTCTTCAGCCTGATACCTTCAAGGGAACACTATGGCAGGCAGTTTGTTAGTAGTGTCATACAGTACTATTTCTTTGTTCAACCCTGGGACTTCGCAAGTAGCATATCTAAAGCGAACATTCGCGATTGGGCGATAACGTTTCTTAGGTCTTTGCTTACCATAAACGAGATGCTTTCCTGGCTTTGGATTACTCGTTTTTTTTGGTTCGTGTTTGGTTAAATTATTCTTGTTATATGTGAGGTTCTGGCATTCCAAAGCACGTTGTACAACATCTATGGCATCTGTTTCTGTGGTGGAATATACCCTCATTCTGTAGCCATTAGACTTGTCAACATAGCTGTAAATATCCTTTCCTTTCGTGAAAACAATTCCTTTACCATTTTGAATAAATTGTTGCTTAATTTTGACCCCAAGTGCTCTGGCTTTAGCTTCAGTAAAAGTTGCTTGGGTTTCGTTCATTATCCTAAAACTTATTTCGGCATCAACTTTGTCATAACCTTTAGGAATTGATTCCATGTCCTGTGAAAAATACAGAAGAATTTTTGGATGACCTTCAACCGGAGCTTCAAATTTTTCTGTACTGCCATGAATGACTGCAAGATTACTTCTGCCATATCCAAGCGTTTCATAGAAAAAGTACTGCCTCATCAAAGTCATCGCAGCTGTATCATTATCAAGCATTGTACAAGCGACTCGTAATTGTCCTCTCGTACTAGTTATTTCTGGTTCCCAATCATCACCACCCAAGTCATTAAAATATTCTCGAACAATCTTATTGTGATTAATCCGTATCATGTCTTGGAGATGTTCAAAAGAGGAGAAGTTATCAGGAAGTGCCATTTTTCTTACTCGTTAGCATTAAAACTATCAAGAGAATCAAAACCCGTACCAGCGCTTACCAATTTGCTAGCATCAGCATCTTCTTTAACTTTTGCTGCTTCACCTACATCTAATCCTGATTGAGTTTCAGGCTCTTGTTTAACTGCTTTAACAAATTCTGTAGCTGAATTATTTAATTCAGTTACAGCATTCACAGCATCAACAGGAATTTGAGCAACAACAGCAACAGTATTTGCACCTTCTTGCAATTGCTGAAGCTTGGTTATCCATTTATTATCAAAATTCGGCTGTGGGTTCATCCATGAATAAGCTTTTTCCGCAACCACACCCCAAGCCCTTAAGGCATTACCTATCTTGCCTGTGTAACTGCCAATCACCTCTAAAGCATTGGTGATTACAGCATTAACATTCATCAAATTATTTAAAACATTAGTAGTTGCTTGATATATTCGATTAGCTGTTTGCCAAGCGGCTGTTAGCGTAGTGTAGTTGTTCTCTCCAATTACCGTTTTGATAAGCGATTCAATACTTCCACCGATTATTGCTCCAATGTCAAAGGCTTGACCTTCACTATTTTTGATTCCAATTAATTGAAGAATGTTTCCAATTGCACCGAGCAATGTTTGACCAATATCATTAGACAGCATTACCCCATTGTGAATTGTTACAGCGACCGTGATTAAATTGAGAACTCTATCGATAACCGCCCAATTTATAAAAGCTAGTAACTGCGCTCCAATTGTTGTTAATGCAGTTATGACAATACCAAATTGTGTTGTCACAAAAGCTGATAGTGCGCCGACAACTGTTGTCGTGGTTGTATTAACGCTTGTCTGCGTATTCAAATGTTGAGCATTGCTATTTGCTCTCGTCCCCGCGTGCTGCGCTGCGATAAAAGCCCGCAATCCTGCATCGTTATATGGCATTGCGTCTACTCCGTTTCTTCCTGGTAATCCGTTCAAGCCATCTCTGCCATCTCGCCCCGGTCTACCTGGCAGTCCATTGAGTCCGTTTCTACCGTCCCGCCCTGGTCTACCTGGGATTTGTATTATCTGTGTAATGCCTGGTATCCCTTGCAAACCATCTCGACCGGGACGACCATCTAAGCCGTTGCGACCATTTAGCCCATCCCTCCCCGGTCTTCCCGGCAATCCTGGATCGCCTTTCAATCCTTTCAAGTACTTAATTCCCTGGTATAAGGAAATCGCTGTAACTGCAAGCCCTAGCGCCTCTACACCTTTTTGCAGCGCTTGACCAGCCAATCCCTTGGCTTGTTCTCCAATGCCTTTAGCCTCATTAGCTTTATTAAAGGCTGTGGTAGCGTTCTCATTTGCTCTTGAAGCATTGCGTACCGCACCATCGGCGGTAGTTTGTGCTTGATTCGCTGTAACCCGTGCAATACCAGCAGCTTGCAGTGCATTTCTACCAATATTAGCTGCCGAATTGCCGATGAGTATTGCTTCCCTTGCTAAATCCCTCACTCCTGGAATCTCGGCTGCTAGAGCATTGATGCGATTTTGAAGACCGAGCAACTTACCAAGAACGCGTGACACATCATCACCGAGTGCTGATATCTGGTTTTCTACTGCGTCAATACGCGCTCCTAGTGTTTCTAAAACTGCAAGTTGCTCAAGTAGGGTGAATATTGTTGCTACGGCGTTGAACAAGTCAGCGACTCGTAACGCCAAAGTTCCGACTCTACCAAGTGCTTGGCGACTGATACCAACAGCCTCACCAGCTTTAAAAACTGCTTCTGCTATACCCTTTTCTAGCCTTCCAAGAGAGTTGGTGAGTTTTCCTACATTAGATTTCAGTCCATCGAATAATCCTTTTAATCCAGTCACATCGTTGGCTGTTTCAAAGGCTTTTCGAGATGCTTTTGCGGCATCGGTTATTGCATTATTGGCAATCTTATTGGCTGTACTGGCATCCCTTTGAGCATTTGAAACCTTGCCGCCTAATTCAGCATTTCTTTTGTACAAGTCGTCCACTGCTGCATCGGCATCAACGGCTATTCGCTTGGTATCCCCAACCTCTCTAGTTAGACTTGCATTTCTTCTGTACAAGTCGTCCACTGCTGCATCGGCATCAACGGCTATTCTTTTTGCATCTGATATTTTCGGCTCAAGCTTGCTGTATACAACTGCAATTCCACCCGCTACTGCACTAGCAATACCTGGTTCTAATGCCGCTTTCGTAGATTGAATTATTCGGTTTTCATCAACAGGTTTTAGTCCTGCGATTTTGGCTTTTAAATCATTGATTTGAGATTGCAAGTTTGCACAGCAATCACATTTTCCAGCACAATTTAAAGCTTGCTGGAGATTAGATATTGTGCTGGATGAAGACATTATTTTAAGAGCAATTTTTTGATTTAAGTTGATTAGCTAATCCTTCAATCTGCGCCCATTCACTATTAGGGATACATTTGCCGCTGCATCCAGTCCCACAAGCTGCCTCGCACTCAGATAATGATTGATATATTCCTGGAGTTGAATATTGATTTGCATTAATACAAACAGCATTAATGCAATCGTATTTCTCTTCGTCAGGAACGTACTGTACAGAAACAGAGTGATACAAAGAGCTAGTAGAACACAATATTCCTGCTACACTCTGAGAGATGATCGAGCCATCAGCCCGCGTCATTTTGGTGGCAGTCGCAGCAAAAGTGTAGCGACCCGAACCGCAAATATCATCTGATTGTTTAGTTATTTGTGGGTCAGCGTCGAATTCATAGGTGAGGACAACAGGCGCTACAGAACAACTTGAAGAATCTCGATAACTAAGCGTAGCAATCCATTTTCCAGCCATTAGTAATTGTCCGGGTTAATTGTTGCAGAAGTGTCTAATTTCGCTAGGTTGATTGTTATTTGGTCAACGCGATAACTGTCGTTATTCGTGCCTCTTGTTGTGAATGAAGAGAAACCGCTAGATAAATAAATAGATTGGTCAGTGTTTGCATCAAAGTTTGTTTGTGTTAAATAGCTTTGTGCGTTCTTCGTGATAGCTGTAAAAAGCCCCTCAGCAGTTGCAGTAGATGGTGTTGATAGTCCTGCTGCTTGCAGCGCTGATTCAGGAATAAACAATCCTGATGATGATGTTGTAGCGCCAGAATTTAACCGCGTTGCTCCTGTTCCAAAAATTTCTACAATTGTTGGCTCTGCCATAACGAATTTTTGTGAAGTGAATAAATCCGTTGTATTCGGCTTTAAAAAATAAGTAAATCTTCCACTTTTATGTAAAAAAGGAACAACTTTACACGATCAATATATTGTGTGGACTGGATTCTAGAAAGATTACTATTTTTGAAGTTTAAAATATACCGGTTTAACCTTGTGGCACGGTTAAACCGGAACTGACACCAGCGAAACTATTCTAAACAGCATGAGTAGCTGTACTGAATTTATTAGAAAAATAAATTATACGAATCTTTATAATCATCGGCACGACAAAATCGACTAGGGCGAATATGCTGAAAGTCTACAAATGATTTAAAACCAAAATTCTTCGCGATCGCCCCACCGCACCAAAAAGGCGATCGCGTTTTTATTAGCAGTCATAGCTTGCTCAGTCCTCAGATGGTTTGCTCAGTTTGTTGCTTTTTACGTAGTCCTTGCGTCCTGATGCAAACTCAACTTGCCATTTTCCGTCCCAGCGCCCAACAATAATCACAAGTTCTCCGCCATACATGGCCTTGCGATTAATCTGAGGCTTCCACGGCTCTTGCTTTTCCAGCCACTCCTTAGCTATTTTTTTGGCGGCATCTTCAAAAGTCCCCGCTGCCAAGAGTGGTACGTCTTCAATCGTGCCCTGTTCTCCTGTAGGAAACTTCCACGTCATAGAGCAGTTAAACCCGACAGGGATTTTAGCTGCATTCACGACTGTTACTACTGGCTTGGCAGTACACACTATCTCTCCAAGGGGACTGGGGATGTGAAGGGTAAGAATCGTTGGGTCTATTAGCCAGAAAACGAAATCTTTTTTGGTGCTGATGGTATTGGGTTTTTCGTTGGACACACCTGTTGGCGTGGTCGCGTCTGGTCGATCGTCCGTTGAAATATCTTTTTTAAGACTAACGTCACTTAACCCGTCACACCCGTCACTTTCTTTATACAGCAATGGTTCTGACCCGTCACTCGACCCGTCACTCGACCCGTCACTCGACCCGTCACTCGACCCGTCACTCGACATCGTTGGCTTTAACAGGCCAGTCAAATAAACCTCATGAGTGGGTATTTGGTCATCCGCCCCCGCAACTCTAAGGCGAATTCCCTTGATAAACTTCCCTGTGTTGGTATGCCGTTTTTCGACCTTCCACCCCAGAACGGAGGCACAAATCTCTTCCAGGTCAGGAGAAAAGTTTCTCAAAGTTCTGGGCTTGCCACCCTCTCGCTGGCAGTACTGACTGTAACTGCCAAATAATGTAGTTACGTGTCCGCCCTGCGATGCTTCATCTTTGTTATTGCCCACTGCACAAGCCGCATTGGGGTCATAAATTACCGATTCGTTTATCCATGCAACTAAAGCATCTCCGCGCATCCTTGATTGCCACGCAGTTAACAGACACTCAGGTATTTTCTTAGATTCTTTAGGAGCGAGAACGGCAGTAACTTTTTCATCAGGAATTGACAAAACTTGATTAGTAAAAGCCGGTAATTCTGTCTCAAACTCTTTTTCTAAACTCCGTGCTTCTTCTGGAAGGTTTATGCAAGGGAATATTACCTCTCTACGCTTAATAGCTCCTACGTTGCCACTTAAGAATACTGGATAGTTAGAAAGCATCAAAACCATACCATCAAATTGATAATAAAAAGCGGTTTTGCGTTTCTCCTCAGACCTGATTGGATCTTCCCCTGTTAATCTTAAAAATTTGCCTACTTTACCTAACCATTTCTCTTCGTCTGGGAAAAGAACCAGGCGCTTTTTGTGTGCGTTCGCTCCCTAAAACTGGTTGCCGCACCAATCATCCAGGCTCGTGGCATAACAATTCTCTTTGCCCACAAGCGACATCATCAATCTAGAGAAAGTGCCCTTTCCTGTACCAGCCAAGCCAATTAAATGTAGGTATTTTTGTAAGTCGGAGCGTCCCTTTAAAACAGCATTTGCAAAGCAGAGTAGTATGTCTTTTAAGTCTTGATTGCCACCTGCCAAGTGGTCTAGAAATGCATTTATATTTGGTGCTGAGTTAGCTTCTCTGATATATTCTCTAGGCAGCTGCCATGTCAGCCTATAGCCTGGAGCATGGTCGGTAAATTGTTGCGTTGCTACTTCTAGTACCCCGTTTGAGAAAGGTAAAATTTCATTCGGCGGGCGTTCGTTCCATTTTCTTTCTATTAATTCACTTCTCAATAAACGCACAATTCCGGTAACGTAATTACTAGAAAAGGAAGATATACCCTCGGCTAAGATTATCCGATAAACCATTGATTCTATATATTCTTCCGATTCGGCTGTCCACTGCCCATCCTTGTCGGCTGCGTATAGCATCCACTGGTGAGTATCGTTTCTATATTTGAGCAGTTCTCTATAGTCCTCAGCTATTTTGGCCGCCATTGCAGCTGAGCTTGGGTTTCTTTCCTGGCTCCCGTTGCTTGATGTATCTGGGTTAGAAGTAAACTGTTTTTCTAGCCTGCTAAGGGCACGGCTGTAAGCGTTGTCGAAGGCTCCCGAACCGTTATTCTTAATCAAGTCGTCAACCCCTTTTCCTTGGTGTGGCTCCCATAGCACTGCCTCGACCCAGCAGTGAGCGGTGACGTGGAGCGAATGGGAGAGGTTCTTGATTCCAGATGAAACCGCTCTCTTGGCTTTTTCTTTGGTATCTCGGTCAAAAGCTATCAGCCAAATGCTTGCTGTCTGGCAAAAGTCAGCTAAATCATCTGTTACTGCTGGGGCTGCTGGCTCCCCTTCTGTTTTGGCATTTCCGCATCTGCACCCGTAAAGAGATATTCCCAGATATCCCTGACTTAGTAAAGCTAAACCTTTCTTCCCGCCCTCTGTGGTGATTCTGGGAATTTTGGCTCCATGATCTTTGACCCATTGCCAAAAGCTCCCTTTGGTTGGAATTTCGACGCCATACTTTGTGGCGATTTTTTTACGAATGCTGGGGGGAATTGGGGGGAGGAAGGCGCGATCGCCATTTTCTGTTGGAGCGAGATATTTGTAAGGTCGCTGCCGTTCTTCGTCCCAAATGCCTACTATTGCTTGCCAAACGCTACCATCTTCGTTTTTGAGTAGCGCAGCGTAC
This sequence comes from Nostoc sp. ChiSLP01, assembly GCA_034531195.2. GTDB lineage: Bacteria > Cyanobacteriota > Cyanobacteriia > Cyanobacteriales > Nostocaceae > Nostoc. Next base: position 50,296 of record JAVRBO020000109.1, on the reverse strand, counting down.
ATTGGTTCTTTGGCTTGCTGTCCAAACCGCGTGTAATTCCAGTTCAAGGCTTCATGGATGGGAGCAAAGGCATCGTTGCCAGGTGTCGCCTCGATGTCACTGTGAAATTCAACGGCAGCCTTAAACAGTTGAGGGTCAATGCAGCTACCATTAATAAAGTTGTCTTCGACGAACTCCCTAAATTCGTCGAGGGACGAAAATTTAGTTTTTTCAATTACTTGTGTCATGAGCTACCCCCTTGTTCGCCGAGTTGCGGCGCTTGTGACATTGGTGAGTAGGTGACGGGTGCGGGTGGATGCCCGCATTTTTTTGTTTTTGGTGTTCATAATTGATTGCTTTTTAAAAGTGACGGATGAAGTGACGAGTCAAGTGACGGATGAAGTGACGAGTCAGAACCATTGCTATATAAGGAAAGTGACGAGTGTGACGGGTGAAGTGAAGTTATTTTTGCTATTTATCTTTCCCCGTTGGGTGTGTTTGGTCATTGGTTGATTCTTCAGTGTCGGTGAGTTGCAAAAACAACAAAAAGTTGTCTAGTTCGTCCTCAGTCAGTTGCAAGCGCGATCGCACCCCGTAATATTTGAGCAAATGCTCTCGCCCTTGGTTTTGTGTCCAGCCCAATCGCTGCATTTCGGCGTCGGTTTGGCTGATTAGGTTTTGGAAGTTTGGGTACGGTGGCTCTTGGGTCATTAGTTAGAAGTTAGGAGTCAGAATTCAATTTTCACGGCATCCAGTCATGCCCACACTTACAGCACACAACGCTAAACAAACACAAAGGTTTACTCATAGTGTTTGTTGAGCCGCAACAGGGGCATCTCCTGGAAAATATTTGCCCTGCCGTCGATAGTGCCTGGCTGAAAATCTCTGGTCTTTCCGCGAACAAGCGAGGCAGTGCGGCGACTAGCTGATTAGCTAATACTTGGGCGTGCTGTTCGCAAATAATTGGTATTTCGATTTTGATGTACTCCACCAGGGGGCGGAGTGATTCGGTTAGGTCTTCATTAGTCATTGGGCATTGGGTGTTGGGGAAAACTTAGGAAAGGCGGATCGAGTTGGCCCTCTACCCGCCATGTTGTGTCAAACAGAGAAAAACAAATGACTGCTTTTGAATTAATGAATGATGACATTGTGTTGATGTATCCAGATGAAACTTTTGGAAGAGGCAGAATATCTAAAGTTGGGGAACTGGCACAAAACATTAAGGACTTCTTTTATTCCTGTGAATTGCCTCATAAAGGGTGGTTAGATGGCACAGGAGTTGACTGTGAAGTTTTGCAGGCACAAGGGGGAGGCTGGCAAGGTGGCAAGATAAAGCTCTCTATGAAACTAGAATTTATTCCTGATGAATTGGCGCAAGACAGTCGCCCCGTTTCTCGATATGAAGGTTCTCCTCCAGACAACGTGTCCCCTAACCCCCTGATTTAAAGATCTAATTAGATACCTAATAATCACAGATGCATCGCCTGCTGATGGCAGTAGGCGACATATCCATGAGTAAAGCCGTCCTGCCAATAGGTAGAACGGCTTTACTCTTTGAGAGAATCTTCTTTTGAAGACTCTACGTTTTCTAATAGATTTGTTAATTGAACTAATCGTTTACGCAGCTTATCAGACCTAGCCTCAGACTCCTTAAGCTCTTCTAAGGTTTCGGCGATGAACTGCTTAATCGTTCCCCCAGCAGCAGATCCCCCTGTCCCGTAAAGGTCATTTCGCCCCTCGCTATCATTTCGACCGCTTCGGAACGACTGATTCCTAGATTGTCTGCCAACTGATCGAGCCTCTGTAGACTTGTGTCCGACAAGCTCATGCTGACTGTTTTCTTGACCTCTCCTCGTTGGAGATGCTTGGCCTTGGGCATTTGAAAATACCATAATCGATTTCCTATTAGGATAGCAGGATTCTAATTGTAATTATTCTATTAGGATGTTATTATCAAATCCTAATAGAATATTCTATACACTGCAAGCAAAAATCAACAGAGATGGCAGCCTGTAGCCCGTAGCGCACCATGTAAAGACCTGCCATTGCTTGAGTAGCTAGCATCCCAACTGACACCCAATACCCCAAACCAGGCAGAGATAGCAGCCTGCCAGCACTGAGCGAACGCCAAAGACCTGCTAGGGGAAACGGCAACTGATAAGCGACAACTGATAACCGATAACGAGGGGCTATGTCTAGAAAAGCAAATATCGTTCAACAGAATAGGCGTCGAAAGAAACGTGGATTAAAGCCCCGCCGTGCTGGTTGGGTTCTATCTGCGGTGGTTGCGCCTCAGTTCGAGAAATGCCAAGCGGGGGCACAACCAGTCCCCTACATTAACAACCTACTTTTGGACAAAGAAGTTAAAGCATGATCAGCAAACCATTTCTAGTCCGCATAACTGACGACGAGATTATAAATCTCGCAAACGTCGCCAGCATCAAATGGGTAGAAGACAAACTGCTCTGTATTTACATGATGGGAGAACCAAAATACGCCCCGCCTGCGATCGTCCTTGAAGGCGATGAAGCAAAGGCAATGTGGATTTACTTCTCATCCCAGATGATGAGCTTTCATCCCCTCAAAATTACAAATCCAGGGCGAGAAACCCTGGATATCCCAAAATCAACCGATGACCAATCACATTAAAAGCTGATCGTCATGAATCTAACCCAACTAGAAGAGATCATCACCTACATTGAGCAAAACTTTAACCGCACTCAAGCCACTGGGTTAAACTGCCTGATCTTTCTTTCGTTGAGAGAGCAAACCACCATCGCTTACCAGCGCATTGAGTGGGGCTTCACCGATATTCCATCTAGCGTAATTCACAAGTGCGATTCGCTCGACGAGAGCGATCTCCTCGAACTTGCTACCGAAATCGCTAGGAATTTACTAGATGAACTCATCAACCCCTTTTCACTAGAAAACAGCGGAATTACGACGACTGCGGGGGAGGATAAAAACGCCAAAACTATTGATATGCAAGCAACTGAGCCAAACTTCACACCAACACTGCTGAGCGACTATTAAGCCACTATGACCGAACAACAGACCACCGAACGAATCACTAATGGGCGACAACCAACCGCCAACACTAGCCGAAGAGGAAAGAAGAAGGAGTGGAAAGACCTCTCTGTTGACCCACTAGCGGAGGGGTTTGATGGACATCAAGCTGAGTACGTGATTGGTAAATCTCCAGTCACCTGGGCAACAGTCCAGCCGGGTCAACTCTTCTCCCGGTCGAAATCTGGCAAGAACCTGCACGTAAAACTCAACGACGGACGCGGGGTGTGTCTCGACACCAGGCAGCCGATAGAGGTCAAACCTAGCATCCGCAATACTTTACAAGTTTGGCTGGTTACCAACTTCAACTCGACATCCGCAACCAAAGCCGATTTTTAAAGGGCGATCCACCTCTGCCAAGAACGCGCGATCGCCCCAATAGGTTGGCTAATTTCTTTCAAAATTACCCATCAAAATTATATGACCAAGTTCGACCAAAACCTATATGTTGCCTCCCGTGAAGCCCTTATCGAACGTGGTGCGCCCTGGGAAAAAGCCGAAGCAGCATCACAGGTAGTCGCCAAAGACGACGGTGCAGAACCCAACTTTGGCAGGACTGCCCAAGACCAGCAAGCGGTAGACGACATTCTCGAATATTTGCAAGGGGAACCCAATGCACAACAGCATTCCCCCTGACTGGTACCAGACCCAAGCGGACATTGCCGCCCAAGAACTGGACTACGACTTACATCTAGCCGCTTGCGAAGCGGGAATCAAAGAAGGTATCGCCGCCAGCCTGGAGCCGATGCCCGAACCCGTACCACAGCAACCGGATAACTCCGTTTACAACTTCAACGCGATTTTAGACGCGTTCAGTTAATCAACAGCCCCTACGGGGGCTGACAATCTTATGAATCAGATAGTAATTCTGTTTTTAACTGTTGCGGCGCTAATTATTGCGATTGCCGCCCTATGTAAGGAACAAAGCAATAAACCCTTGTACTTCAAAATTGAGGTGCAATATGGCAGATGAACAGCCAAAAATTGTAGTAGAGGTTCCTGGCGATCGCGGTTATGCCCCACTCCCTGCCCCCAAAACTAACAAACTGGAGGAATTTAAGAAGGGGTGGATAAACGCGATCGCGATGCCAGACTGTGTAGCAGACATGGCGTTCGTGGTCACGGCATTCGTGACAATTCCCGCGCTTTTAACTAGCTGTTGGGTATCGTTTCCACTCCCCAGTTTTGTACGGCTGGGAGTGTTGGGAGTTTTAGCAATCACTGGTGCTGTTCTGTGTTACTTGCGGCAAGCAGTACCAGAGGTGGACGAAGAATTGACGTTTCGCGCGTGCTTGGTAGTGTTGGGGGTGATTTTGGGATTATGACCGAACTACACCCATCACAGCTACACCAGCAATTGCAGATGTACACCTGTGCTAATTGGTCATCCTGGGGAGCTTTGATTGTCAGTTGTGGCTTGCTGTCGCTGGGGGTATCGCTCCAGGGGCAAGCAAGACAATACAAACCTTGGATACTAGGTGCAGCAGTCATCTCACTAGAGACGGGGCGACGGCAAAGACTTACTGTTAAGCAACTATCCCAAAGTCTGGGCGACATCGAGGAGGCATCGCGGCTTAATTTTCAAGCATGGGCCAAAGCCAAAACCCAGCCTACAGCACAGCTAGCACTAACAGTTGGTATTGATGCTAACTGGAAGCCAGACAACCTGATTACCGACCCGGTTGAATACATCCAGAAAAAACAAAAGCACGTTGCTTTAGTTGGTGGCACTGGTGATGGTAAATCCACTTTCACTCAGTACCTATCATCAAAAATCGGTGGCAAAGTCATTGTCTATGACAGTGACGCAAAACCAGACGATTGGGTATGGATTGATAAAGCCGATGTCATCGGCAGGAAAGGAAACTTTCAAGCCATTAATACCGCAATGGGTGATGACCTTAAGACCCTTGAGGAACTGGTGGAATTGCGCGGTGAGAGTGGAGACAACGCGATCGCCGGACGCGAACGTTTTCTGATTGCGGAGGAATTCCCCATATTGGTGGACGAGTGCGACAACTCCACCCTGTGGATAAAACGCCATGCCAAGCGGGGTAGGCGATACAAGCAGTTCATTTGCGCGATCGCCCAAAATGATACAGCTGAGAACTTTGGGCTACAGGGCGACAAAGACACACTCTACAGTTGTTTCGTGCTGGTGCGCCTGGGGCAGTTTGGCCGCGACCACGCCAGGACTAAACTCAAAGATCCTCAGCTAGAGCAATGGTTGAAAGCGGGTGGTAAAAAGCGGTTTATGGTCGATGACTGCCCGTGCGAACTGGATTTGAGCAACTGGGGACAAAACGCGATCGCGCCTGCGGAGATCTCCAGCGGGGGTAGTAATGCTCAGCCCGAACTCAATGAATATGAACAGTTCATAGTCGATTGGGGTAAATCTCACCCAGGTGAAATTCTCAAGGCCAGAATACTGCTGCAAGCTAGTCGGCTGTTTGAACGAATGCAGCCAGATGAAATCAGAATTATCTTTGCATCACTGGCAGATCGACGGCTGGGGGAAGTGGTGGGTGATGGCGATCGACTCGGCTGGAGGTGGTCGTAGTATTGTCTACACTTTGTCTACAGTTCGCCTACACCTTGCCAGCACTGGGCTACAGCCTATTAACAGTTAAAAGTAAAATACTGCGAGTGACATTATGACCGATTAACACCACCACACCAACCCAATACCACCACGTCTACACCGTCTACATTTTTTTTGCGCCAAAATTTTGGGTGTAGACGGCTAAAATCATTTTCCAGAGCGGGTTTTGGCGATTGTAGACAAAAAAATGAAAATGCGATCGCGCCCATATCAATCAAAAAACTAACACAGGGTTTAACCATGAGAGACAAACATCTTGCTATCAACTGGGCTAGAAACATTTTGACTGAAAATAACTGGTGCATTTTAGACACAGAAACGACGGATCTAAAACAGGCGGAAATAATCCAGATAGGGGTTCTCGCGCTTGGGATGCAGTGGGAAACACTCGTTAAGCCAACTATACCTATTTCGCAAGAGGCGATTGAAATACACGGAATAACAAATGATGCTGTAGAGGATGCCCCAACATTCGATCAGGTTTTCTTGCAGTTGATGAGGCGAATAGGAGGCAGAGATTTAATTATTTACAATGCTGATTTTGATTTACGAGCTATCAAAAACTCTTTGAGAGTACACGGAATTCAACTAGCATTTCCAACAAGCGATCGACGACAATGCCGTATCTTTACAAATGGCGGATCTATCCACTGCGCCATGCTGTGGTATTCCCAATGGGTAGGAGAGTGGAATTCTTATCACGGGGATTACAAGTGGCAACCGCTAAGCGGAGGTAATCATTCCGCGTTGGGTAACTGCGAGGCGACTTTAAAAGTAATTGAAAAAATGGCCGCAGATGACGAATGAGGACAAATGGATGAATGTAGACCCGCGAACTAAAAAGCTATCAATTCGCTTTCGCGTTCGCGGTTTTTCTAAACAGTTTTATTTAGGAACTGGCTTAAAGAATAATAAGACGAACCGTGATTTAGTTAGAGCAAGAAAAGAAATTATCGAGCGTGATATTGCTTTAGGGAGATTTGACAGCACATTGGAATCTTACAGGTTTGGGCAAAACAAATCAACAGACACGGATAACAATATGCCAACATCACTAAGTACGATATGGAATGATTTTGTGATGTTCCAAAGCCAGTACTTGGAACAGTCTACCCTGGCATCTGATTATAAACAGATAACAAAAATCATTAACGATCTGCCAACAGAGTCTCTAGATTACGCAGCGACGATTAGACAATGTTTGCTGAATAAATACAGCTATCATACGGCTTACAAAGCACTAGCAGCTTTTTCTAGATGCTGTAAATGGGCTGTTGACTCTACGCTGATTGCAATAAATCCTTTTGAAAAGATTCAGCTACCAAAGCCTAAAAAACGAAGCGATCGGATTAGCAGTGAAGCTTACACGCTAGAGCAACGTGATTTAATAATCTCTGCCTTCGAGGATCATCACAAGTTCTCGCACCACAGCAGCATTATTAAATTTCTATTTTGGACGGGCTGCCGTCCTGGGGAAGCATTCGCCCTGACATGGGGTGACATCAGTCCCGATCGCTGCCGAATAACAATAGACAAGGCTTATGCCTCTAATGTCCATCTTTTGAAGGGTACCAAGAACAATAAACGACGGGTTTTTGCTTGCGAGAAAGATTCTAAACTGCAATCGCTACTTGCAGAGATTAGTCCCCAGTTGCCAGCCTCCAACGAATTAGTTTTCAAAAGTAAGTCGGGGCAAGGGATGAATTTAAAAATACTAGCCAATTGCTGGAGGGGGACTGAAATTAGCGGATATCAATACAAAGGGGTAGTAACAGAACTAGCAGAGAAAGAGTTAGTTCCATACTTGAAGGTTTACAGCACCAGACATACTTTTGCGACTTGGGCGATCGCTTCTGGAGCATCGCCAGAAAAGGTGGCTTACTGGATTGGTGATAACGTGCAAACAGTACTAGCGTTTTACTGTCACCCTGACGTAACCAAAACTGTGTGTCCAGATTTTTGATGCTCAATTGCTACTCAAAAAAAGCCTAAACATGCTTGTCTATAGGTTATGTGGTAATTCTCAGTAAATCACACTTAGGTATGGAAACGAAAGTAAAAAGGAGAGTTACAGCCCTTGCCAGCAAGGGGTATTCAGCATTGGTAATAGAGCGATCGCTGTAGCATTTGATGGTAACAAATTGTACTTTAAAAATTATAAGTATATAGAGATAATTAAATGTAAAATACAAAAGTTAAAACCGCGATCGAGACTGGCTTTTCCCTCCTGCCCCCTGCCCCCTGCCTCCTATTACCTTTTTCAACTTTAGAAGCTCTACCCATTGAGCGACAACGAGCAGAGAATTCATAATTTACAATGCAGCCAGGATTTAATTAATTGATAGTTAAATCCTGGCTGCTCAACCTCATAGCACAATACGGTTCAGATAAGACTAAAACCTTTATCCTGCGAACAATGTAGAGACATTGCAATGCAACACCTCTACAGGTTTCCAAAAAATTTTTAACTGAACCTTATTGCCTTATAGCATCAATTGACAGACACAAACAGACTCAATTAATTGAGTCTGGTAAATAATTTTATGCACACAAATGGAGATTATGAATTTTAAACTTGTATTGTGGTTACTGTGGGCTGGATTTATCGCTTATATTTTATTCTTAGCGCCACCCTTTCACTTAGATGAAACGCTAACGCTGTTGAAAAATATATTTACTCTTCAGTGGTCTGCTATTAATCCAATTATTCTTTCTTTATTTTCCCTAGTGGGTATTTGGCTATTAATTTACAGTAGTTTATTGTTCATTGATGGCAGGATGCAATCAATCCGTTTTTGGCCTTTTGCCATTGCATCAGTCGGTTCAGGCGTACTTGGGCTTTTGCCGTATTTGGCTTTGCGCGAACCAAATCAACAATTTTCTGGGCAAAAGGATGGTTTTTTGAATCTGTTAGATTCTCGCTTTTACGGTATTGTCTTGACTTTAAGTACAGTTGTCCTGCTTGTCTATGGCATTGCCTTCGGTGATTGGGGAGATTACGTGCAGCAGTTCCAAAGCGATCGCTTTATCAATGGTATGAGCTTGGCATTTTGCCTATTTTATGTTTTATTTCCTACTGTTGTTGGTGATGATATGGCTCGTCGCCGTTTCCCTAATGCCCAGGTATTTTTAGCAGTAGTGTTTGTTCCCTTACTCGGTTCTCTTGCTTATCTTTGCCTGCGCCCGCCATTACTGTTATCAACTATTCGCGAACAAACATTCATAGCTAATCGATAAATATTGGCGAAATGATGAAATTCCTAACATTCCCTAAAGTGAATAACTCACTATTAATAGCACTTACCTTATTAGCATCCTTTATGCTGCTGCCAGTTAACATTGCTGGTACTGTCCAAGGTTCAACCAATCAAGGCATCAAAATGTTTTCATTTAATCTCAGTTCCGAAAAATGGCAAAATCGCGTATTATTGATCTTTGCACCGTCTGTTGATAACCATAACTATCAGCAACAAATGAAGTTATTTGACCAGCACCAAAACGGTTTTACAGATAGAGATTTAGTTCTTGTTCGGGTTTTGGCAACAGATAAAAGCTATGCCAACGGACTACCAATAGATGAACCTTCTGCTGCAAATTTGCGAAATCGCTTTGGAATTGATAAAGAAAATTTCCGCGTCATTTTGGTGGGCAAAGATGGTGGTGTTAAGCGCCAAGATACTACCCCAGTCCAAGCAACAGCAATTTTTGAGCAAATAGACGCTATGCCCATGCGCCAACAAGAAATGCACGAACGGAGCAGAAAATAGCTTATTAGGACTTACGCACAGCCAACGGAAAACGTAGACGCAAAGCGGCTTGCCGCAGGCTACCACAGAGAACACAGAGTTCGCGGAGGAATGAGAGTTTAAGAGAGTTTTTGCGTAAGTCCTACTTATATATTCAAGACTAAAGCCAAAATCGCCCCTCCCCTTGGCAAGGGGAGGGGTTGGGGGTGGGGTAAAAGGTATGTGGGATAAACGTTTGAGCTTAAGTTTACACCAATGAAGCCTGCTTCGCGCCTTCTACCTATTTATGCGTCAGAGATTACTTGACCAATACGCTTGAGAATTTGCAAGATGCTATACAATTCTCCGGCAGATGTAAACAGAGCAAAGACTCGTGACAGGTCATATTGTGGTCTGCCTACTTCTGGCTTTACTTTGATAAATAGAATATCGTCCCCATTCGTTACCATAGCAAACACAGGTTTATCGGGTTGAGGGTTAGCCATCAGATAAGCTAGGGCTTGTGGCACAGCCGACCAAATCGAAAGCGTGGTTTTTTTCGACTCCACTACCATCACCCACAACTGATTTTGTAATACTAAAACGTCAATTCGTCCGCGCAGCACTTCCTCGCCATCATTAAGCACCAAATCTACGGATGATTCTGCTTTAATCCTGAAAGGAGGATCGTAAAATCCAGACAATGCTAGCAACGGCGACACCACTAGCAACATGACTGTTCCCTCTAATAAATCACCTTCGCCACGATGGTACAGATATCTACGCCGCAGTATATCCAGGGAGGCTTTTTCTGCTTCTGTAATTTCAGGTAAATCACTCTTACACTCTGGAAAAAATTGCTCTGACTCTATGCGAACTAACCCAAAGCGTGTTTGTGCTTGGCTCAAACTGGTAATCGCTTCTGTGATTGCTGTTACCTGTGTCATTCTCTCTTCGCCGCTAGTGTTCTCTTCTGAGTCATACTTTCTTTTACTTTATTTATCTGTTGGATTTCACTTCATGCTTAATCAAATTGTATTACTCTATTACATTGAGCTAAACTTACCAGCGATCGCCTACAACTGAGATGCTGATTTTTTTAACCATCTCGATACTTCGTTGTAAAACTTAAACTGGCTTTCACTGGCACGAAACTCTTTAGTATGAACCATTCTTCTTCCCTGAATCCACTCCGTGCCGTGGTATTTATGTAACAATTCGTGATACAACACAAATTCAACTACAAACTCAGGTACTTTAGCATCATCAAGAGTCAAGCTTATCACTACCCTATCTCTAGCTGACTCATAGTGTCCTAATTTACGATAAGTATTAATGCGACTCCATGCTAGACGCGGTTTAGCAAGGCTGGCGGCAAAATATTCATGATTCACTTTATTAAATAACTCATCAAGATTATAAAACTTACCTTGTGGATTTTCTGCCAGAACCTCAGCAATCAAATCAAGCTCTAACAAAACATTACTGTATTCTTCTGTACTGGCAAATGCTCTAATGATTCGTGTATTATTTTGGTTTTTACCAAGAAGAGCAGATTCTACTAACGCTTGCAACACTGCATTTGGCGCATTTATAAATCCTTCACTAATTATGATACTAGCTGCGTTAGCAGATCTTTTACCCTGATATAGCCCAGATAAATTACTTATTGCAATCATTAGTTGTAGTGTTTCTTGACCACTTCTACTTAGAATATGTGTAGCTATTTCCAACAGATAGCAAGTATTTTTTAAGTGAAGTTTTAGATAACCTTCATCTGTTAAAAATTTTATCCATGAGTATATTTTCCGCGATCGCTCAGTCAGATTTGCTGGCGTTGCTTGCTGTTTAGTACATATTTTTTCAATTATTGCTGCTTTTGTAATTAAAGTTTGGTGTAATTGTTTTAGGTGAAATGAATTATTATCAAACTTTGAGGCTAGATGAAAAATTTCTTTTAATATAGTATCTTGTTGTATTTTAATATTTTTAAGATAAATACGTTTGTTATCCATTTTTAGTTACTCATTAAAATATATCTAAAAACAACCGTTATATTTTACATCTTTTTATCAAATACAAACATCCTTTAATAATGAAAAAGCTGAGGAACTTAGTTTTAAACGATAGTTATGTTATTGAAAAGGATATTGAGGATATTAATGTTAACTCAATCAATGTCAGGTAAGTTTTAGTTGTTAAGCATTAATATATTGTGATTTCGCAATTCCACCAGGAAAATTGCGATAAAAAACATTAATATAGTAGTGCTAACAAACATCTGAGAATTTCACTCTGTTTCAACCGAATGTTTAAATAGTTAAAAATAGCGAAACAAAAATTACGCTCAAAGGTAGATTTATGGTATCGGATGTTATGCACGATTGTGCCAGATTGTAGTTCAGGAACGCTAGCAACAATTGTAACTAGGAGATGTTCATTTATGCCGAGATGGACTGCACAAGAAAAAGAAGCTTATCGAACCGAAGTGATTGAGCGTATTACCATAGCGATGCCATCAGTAATGCAGGAATATGCCTCAATTAATTGGGCACAGGAACTCAAAGGCTACCGTACCGACCATGAATATTACCCTGACTACATCCAGATTCCCATTCATGGGGTAAGCGCTCCCTACACCAACCCTGAGTCATGCTTAAGTTGGGATGCTGCTATGGATGCCATTATTCCCCTCAGCCACAATGTTACTTGCCAGCAGTTGCGTGAGAAAATGGCTGAACTAATTCCTCAAGACACTCAAATTGATACGGTGCTAGAGCTTGGTGCAGGTACGGCTGGTGGAGCGCTGGCCTTAGCACAACGATTTCCCGAAGCTACTTTTCGCATTACTGATGTTTCGCCTTACATGCTGGTAATTGCTCAGCATAAGTTTAACAAGCTTGGATTTAGCGAGAGGGCTTCCTTCGAGCAGGTGGATGCTCGTCAGACTGGTTATCCTGACAACTCATTTACTGTTGTCACCTCATCGCTACTCTTCCACGAGACGCCTAAAGAGTGGACGCCTAAGATTCTTAAGGAGATGTATAGAGTCACCAAACCCGGAGGTTGGGTACTATATGCTGACACCTATCGTGGTGAATACGCCCTAAACGCTTCTTTCCAAGAACCGTGGTTGGATGACTTTATCCATTTCAACTTTGAGTACGAGTTTGCCAAAGCAGGTTTTACAGAACTTAATTACATTCGCTATGCCGTAGGTTTGTGGTACATGGTTGGTCGTAAGCCACAAACGTAAAGGCAAATTTGTACGCCTACTGATAATCCACCACGAAAACCAATAGCCGATACTTGAATCACTTCATTAGTGGTGTTAAAGTCAAAAATGCGATCGCTACCTTCATTAAAACTATTGAAAGTAAAGGTTTCAAGACCTGCTCCCCCATAGAGGCGATTCAGTCCCGTCATTCAAGTATAAACAAATGTATCCTTGCCACCACCAGTTAGGGCAAGGATATCTCTATACCTTCTTTATGGGCGATCGCCTTTAGGTATTTAATTTGATATATGAAACATCTAAATAACCCAACAATAAGTATCTAACGAACATTGAGCTAAATGTCTATATTTTCACAAAAATCTTTGCATAGTTTCATATACTTACTCATAAATATCTAGCAGTCCTAAATGAGTTACGAACAAAACGATCCCGACTTATTCAAGAAGTGGGGTATCTGAGCCTCTCGATGAGAGCAAATCAAATAGGATTGCTATATGTCTTTTGCTTCGCGATGCCTACGATTGCCTACACCGACAGCATGATGAAAATAAATATGCATAAATAAATGCAATGCGAGGTATCTGGAATTCTACCTCGCATTGTTAAGATTTTTGATGTTGCTTGCCGTCCAGTAATCGAACCTTAGCTACCTTTAAACAACTACAAAATTGTTGTTAGTTAATGATAAGCCAGTAGATAATTGTGCAAATTGTATCTTACTAAATGCACCCGCGCTACCATCTTGGTCAAAGAACAATGCACCTGTAGTCGAGTTATAAATAAATCGCTGCTCGCTAGTACTTGCAGATGTTCCAATGGTAAACTGACTCGCCTGAAGTGAGCCTATTGATAAGCCGCCACCAAAACTAAAACCATATACCTGGATTAGTTCATTAGTAGCGTTGAAGTCATCAATAGTGTCAACACCCCCATTGTAATTATAGAAACCAAAGGTATCAGTGCCAGCTCCTCCAAAAAGGCTATCATTACCGTTTCCACCAGTAAGGGTATCATTGCCATTGCTCCCAACAATGGAGTCATTATTGTTCGTACCTGAGATATTTAATTGTTCGATATTATTGTAGTTAACCTGATACATACCCACTGTAATTGAGCCAGTGTTAGTAGTAGCATTAAATGTCGAAGTAATTCCCCCAGCAGTAAAGTTGTAAATGCCGAACAACGAATCATAACCATTACCCCCATCTACTGTTTGAATCACTAAATCAGGCAGGTCAGTGTCTACGGAATTAGTGATTACATTGAAGGAATCATTGCCATCGCCCCCAGAGAGGAGATTATCGCCTGTTGAACTGCTAAAGCTCAAGTTATCGTCACCAGCACCTCCTTCTAGGGTATTATTACCAGAGGGGCGAGAGTCGGAATAGTCATAGGAGGCGTAGTAGCTGTAGTCCCCAGTGATGTCAAGATAATCATTGCCATCGCCCCCAATAAGCAGGTTGTCACCTTTTGAACCACCAGCTTTCAATGTATCGTCACCTGCACCTCCATTGAGGGTGTTATTACCTAAAGCGCGATAGTCGGAGGTGGAGTAAGATTGGTTGGAGTAGCCGCCAAAGATATCTAGAGAATCATTGCCATCGCCCCCAATAAGCAGGTTGTCACCTTTTGAACCGCTAGCACTCAAGGTATCGTTACCTATACCTCCATTGAGGGTGTTATTGCCTAAAGTGCGAGAGTCGGAGGTGTAGTAACTGCCAGTCAGGTCAAGAGAATCATTGCCATCGCCGCCAAAGAGCAGGTTCTTGCCTGTTGAAGCGACAGCAGTCAATGTATCGTTACCTGCGCCTCCATTGAGAGTATTATTGCCTGTTGAACCTCTAGCACTCAATACATCGTCACCAATACCAGCATCAAGGCTATTATTTCCCGCACCGCCAATGAGAGTATCATTTCCCACACCGCCAATGAGAGTATCATTTCCGGCATTACCTCTCAAAAGATCGTTACCACTTAAGCCGTTGATGATATCGTCACCCCCCTGACCATTCACCACATCATTGGAGTTGTCAAAACCCGTAATGTTGTTGTTGAGGTCATTAAGGAAGCTAACAGTGTTTTTGTTCAACAGGCTAGTTTGAGTGGAATTAGCATCAAACACATCAATACTGTCGGTGATGCCGGTTTGTCCAGTAAACAGGATATTCTCACCATCGAGGTTTTCTAGTTGGAAATTTTGGAGAATGACTTTACCAGTACTGTTATTAGATAATTCTTCAAAGGTGATTTCTAAATTGTTACCGTTTTGAGTTAATTGCAAATTTTGAGCACTCAATAGACGGAAGCTACTGTTATCTATAAATTCCAAAGTGTCTAGGGAGGCATTGAAATCTGTGATTATATCAGTACCGATTTCATAGCCGCTCTCTAACAAGTCGTAAACAAATTTATCATTGCCGGAACCACCAGTTAAGGTGTCGTTACCCTTCCCACCTTTTAGGACATCATTACCTGCACCGCCAATAATCGTATCATTACCGTCATTCCCAAAGAGCGTATCGTTGCCATTGTTCCCTAAAATTTTGTCATCGAAGGCTGTACCTATGATGTTTAATCGTTCGATATTCTTGTAACTAACCCGATTACTGCCTGCTGTAATTGCTCCAGTGTTAGTAGTGGCATTGTATGTCGTTGTAATACCTGTTGTATCACTATAGTAATTGACTGACAGCACGTCGTCACCTTGACCGCCATCGATCGTATCATTGCCAGCACCGCCTGTAGAGAGCGTATCATTGCCATTGTTGCCCACAATCTTGTCATTGTAGGCTGTACCTGAGATATTTAATCGTTCGATATTCTTGTAGGTAACCTGATAAGTGCCTGCCGTAATTGAGCCAGTATTAGTAGTGGCATTGAATGTTGTTGTGATTTTGCCTGTAGCATCGCTGTAATCAGCAGAGAGTACATCGTCACCCTTACCCCCATCTATTGTATCTTTGCCACCATTGCCTGTGGAGAGTGTATCGTTGCCATTGCTCCCCAAAATGTTGTCATTGTACTGTGTACCTAAAATATTTAATCGTTCGATATTTTTGTAGTTAACTTGATACTTGCCCGCTGTAATTACTCCAGTATTAGCAGTGGCATTGTATGTCGAAGTAATTCCTTGGCTAGCAATGCTGGCATCAACAGACAACAAATCGTTATCCTTCCCTCCATCTACTGTTTGAATTGCTAAAGTATCAGCAGGTAAAGTATTTAGATAAAAGGAATCATTGCCATCGCCACCAGAGAGTAAGTTATTGCCTGTTGAATACTCAGCACGCAATGTATCGTTACCAGCGCCACCGTTAAGGGTGTTATTACCTGAAGTGGGATCGTAAAAATCTCCAGCACTGGTTCCGATGACATAGCCAGAGATGTCTAGATAATCATTGCCATCGCCACCAGAGAGTAGGTTATTGCCTGTTGAATACCCAGCAAACAGTGTATCGTTACCAGTCCCACCGTTGAGGGTATTATTACCTGAGGAGCTAAAACTATAGTACCCTCTATAAGCATCAAACCCAGAGACTGAGAGCAAATCATTACCATCGTCCCCAGAAAGGAATCTATTGCCTTTGGGAGTCAGAGCAAGTAAAGTATCGTCACCAGCGCCACCGTAGAGGGTGTTATTACCTAAGGTTGCAATATAGCTGTATCCGCCGTCAATACTCAGGTAAGAGGCGTTAAGAATATCATTCCCATCCCCGCCAAAAAGTAAGTTATTACCTTGTGAAGCCTGAGCGCTCAATGTATCTTTACCAGCGCCACCGTTGAGGGTGTTATCGCCTGTTGAAGAGTCAATTCTTAAGGTATCTTCACCAGCACCACCAACAAGGGAGTTATTGCCAGTGACCTCAACGAGGGTGTCATTTCCCAGACCGCCAATGAGAGTATCATTCCCCGTACCTCCACGCAGCAAGTCGTTGCCACTTAAGCCATCGATTTTGTCATTACCTCCCTGACCATTAATGAGATCATCTGAGTTATCTAAACCCGTAATGTTGTTGTCTAGGTCATTGAGAAAGGTGACTGTGTTCTTGATGCCGATGCTCGTATCGGTAGAATTGGCATCTAGAACATTAAAGCTATCAGTAATGGTAGTTTGCCCATCAAAGATAATGTTGCCAATAGCTGGCCTACTACCAGAAGCTTTCAAGTTATCCAAATCTTCTAGTTTGAAGTTTTGCAAGATGACTTTTTTAGTAACTGGCCCAAAAACTCCCCCTTCAAAGGTAATTTCTAAGTTTGTGCCATTTTGGGTGAGTACCATATTTCGTGCAGTCAACCCTTCCCCATTAAATTGAATGGTATCAACTTCAGCAATGACTGATGCTGTTGGGTTTGTTCCTTTACCTACACCACCAAAATCAGTAATAATATCAGTCTCATCAGTACTATAGATAAAGTAGTTATCGTAAAAAAATGTATCCTTACCGCCCCCACCTGTTAAGGTGTCTTTGCCTCCCTGACCATTAATGACATCATTCCCAGCTTTACCATTAATTGTGTCGCCGTCGTTAGTACCATATAGGGTATCGTTTGCGTTGGTTCCAATGATATTTGACATAACTTTTTCCTACCTGAATCGATTTTTGGGGTAAATGAAGTTCTTAAGTTGCTGTGATGCTGTTTGAGCGCACACAATTTCGCCGAAAGCGTCATATTTCGGCATACCTTATATCGCGTTGGAAAATTACGGAAAATTACAAATTTTAGATGACAAATCTCCTTTTGAGTTGCTTGCAAGTAGTATTTATCCAACTATTGAGGACTATCTACGTCTTAAGCGGCGTACAAATTTGTGAGGATGTAGATTCACAAAAACAACTACTTTCACAGTTGTTTCAACCATCCTCGATTATTTGTGTTGGCAAGCATTTAGCGTAGACATTACTGAACAAGGTTGAAAAGCCAAGCTACATTTCTCCAAACCAAAAGTTAATAATTTGGTTGGTTCAATGGCTAAGTCGTACTAGTTTAAAAATAGGGAACACTTGACACGGATAGGAGTAATAATCTCAATACCTTTTTTCGGGCGATGCCTTCTCTACGAGACGCTCCGCGTAGCTTGCTTCCCCGTAGGGGTACGGCGGGCTTAGCCAACGCCCTTAGGTATTTGGCTGACAAATAGTAAATATCTCAGATAACATCATACTAACTTAATATAGAATATTTACTTACATTTCTGGATTTAGATAAATATCTTTGCATATTCTTTATATTAATTGCTAATAAATCTATACATCAGTAATCAACTTTGTATATGCTTTATATTTTGAAAGCCAAAGGGCGTTGTTGTATGAATAGTGAGAATGGTGAATTATACTTATTACCTGTTCCCTCTCCAGTGTCGAACTGGCAATGACAACCAAAGCTAGCTACAAAGTTCGCGGAACTGTTACGATGGAGTGCTCAAGCAGCGAGGTAGCATTAGCTTTTGGGTCAGCGAAGAGCTAGTTGAGCAATGGCATAACGAACAGAACACAGGACGAAAGAGAGCTTCTGTTTAAATGACACAATAAAGCTTTTAAACTAAACATAGGGCAGGATGCTCGATTTGTCGTTATTTTCAGCTTACTGCCCGCTTGTTTCCTTATCCCGAACTCACGTTCATTCAGATGCGTTTGTTAGCCATTCGTTTAGCGCCTTTGAGCCTTTACTACCATTTGACACTCACCAGAGGGAACAATAGTAATACCACGGCGCACAGGTTTAGCTGGACGTTTATCTAAAAGCGTCAATTCATAGTGTGATAGTACAGTTGCGATAATTAACTTCATCTCTAACATTGACAATCCCATACCGATACAACTGCGGCTACCGCCTCCGAACGGTAAATATTCATATGGTGAGAACTTCCGGTTGAGAAAACGCTCTGGCTTAAATAACTGTGGTTGTGGATAAACTTCTGGACGGCGATGCGCCAAGTAAATACAAGGTATCAATATTGCTCCAGGCTCAAACTCATAATCCTCTATTTTTACTGTCTGTGCCACCACACGAGGTTGAGAGATAAGCGCGATGGGATAAATCCGTAGCGATTCTTTGCAGACAGCAGTGAGGTAAGGAAGCTGGGTGATTTCTAATAGATTGGATGGATGTACGCTGTCTAATTCATTATGTAATTTTTGCAATACTGATGGTTGCGAATAAATCCAATAAAAAGCCCAAGCCAATGCCGAAGCGGTAGTATCGTGTCCAAGAAATAGCAGCGTCAGTAACTGATCGCGTAATTCACTATCAGTCATTGATTCGCCGTTATCATCATAGGCAGATATAAGCAACGATAGGATATCTTTGCTTGTATTCTTCCCATGAAAAACATTTTTATCAAAGTGTT
Source organism: Nostoc sp. ChiSLP01 (assembly GCA_034531195.2). Taxonomy (GTDB): domain Bacteria; phylum Cyanobacteriota; class Cyanobacteriia; order Cyanobacteriales; family Nostocaceae; genus Nostoc. Next base: position 31,337 of record JAVRBO020000109.1, on the reverse strand, counting down.
GACGGCGTGACTCAATTTCAGCGTAAATCAAGGCATCAATTTGCTGTTGTTGCCGCAAAAATTTACCCCAAGGACTCCATTTTCCTAAATCTTGCTGTAAAGGTGTCCAAAAAAACTGTATAGAGTTCAACGGCGAGTTTACGTACTCTAAAAAAGGTTCAATTAGTTGTTTTAGTTGTTCGTACCTCTCTCCATTATTGAGTCCAAATACTACCCGTAAGATGATTTGCAAGGAGATTTCTGACATCCAATCACGAATAGAAAGGCGCAATCCCGAATGCCAATTTTGCATCGCTTGTAAAACAAGTTCAACAATTAATTGACTATAGCTATTAAGTTGTTCTCCATGCATTGCAGGCATTAGCAACTGGCGCGTTCGTTGGTGTCGCTTTCCATCCTGCATAATTAAAGATTCTGGCCCAGTTAGAGGTTGAAAAACATGGGTTATTTTGCCTAACTCAAATTTTGCAGCTTCTGTGGTAAAAATCGTCCCAATAGTTTGAGGGTTGCTAAAAAATACTACAGGTGGAGAATTATGTCCAAGTAGTCGCAGACTAAAGGTTTCTCCATAATGTTGGGCGCATGATTCAAGGAACTTAGTAGGATTGAGGATAGTGGATAAAGTTTGTAAGAAAAATGGTAAGCGAGGTTCATTAGGTAGTTTCATAGAAAGCTTGTTCTTGAATCTTGCGTTGTCATCTTATTGGCTAAAGTTAGAATCGTAACAGCGATCGCATAGTTGTTGGTGACACCTTCAGCTTTATCTGTTTTAGGTAATGAAACAGCCCTGCCGTTTTGTGCGGCCTATGAATCTGCGATTGATGCGATCGCTGCGCCAAAGCTGTTTTAATTGCTAATAAAAACCGTTAAATTTGTTTTTTAGCAGTAAGCTATTAGGCATTTAACTTGCACTTTATTAATTTAGAGAAAGTCAATTTCTCTTTTCTGCTCCCCTGCGGTCTACACTGCAAATTAGGTGCTCAATAGCTTATGAATACCCTTGGTTATGAGAACGGGTCGATCGTTGAATAATTGCTCATCTCTCCTATAGTTAAGGGACTTGCATTCCGCGTTGCACGGCTGGACGTTGCTGCACTGTGTCCACCCAGCGTTTGAGATTTGGGTAATTGTCGAGTGTTAAACCTTGAAATTCATAAATCGCTACCCACGGATAAGTCGCAATATCGGCAATAGAATAGTCACCGCAGATAAATTCATTGTCTTGGAGTTGTTTATCTAAAACCCCATAAATGCGTAACGTTTCCTTTTCGTAACGTTCGATGGCATAAGGAATTTTTTCCGGGGCAAAGCGTTTAAAGTGATTAAGTTGTCCAAACATGGGCCCGACACCCCCCATTTGAAACATCAGCCACTCTATGACTTGAAAACGGCTTTTTTGGTCTTTAGGTAAGAGTTTATCGGTTTTTTCGGCTAAATAAATCAGAATTGCCCCTGACTCAAACACTTTAATTCCAGTCTCTTGGTCAACAATGGCGGGAATTTTACTATTGGGATTGATGGCGATATATTCAGGCGTAAATTGCTCTTGTTTAGTAATATCAATTTTGTGGACATTGTAGGGCAATCCGACTTCTTCCAACATAACGGAAACTTTACGTCCATTGGGCGTGGTGAAGGTGTAGAGATCGATCATGTGCTTTACCCTAGAATATTCTCAATTTCCGAGGGTAGTGTAGCTTTGATTAATAAATTACGATATTCACCAACAGAGAGATAATATCATGTCCGCTTGAAGACTTATCATTTAGAAGGCAGGGGAGCAGAGGGCAGCAGGCAAGAGGGTTGTAGCTTTATTATTTTTGTTAACAAATTCGGCGGGTTTAAGTCCCCCGGTTTTATAAGCGGCAAGTATTGTGTCGGGGTCTAAATCCCCGTCACAAAGCTTACTTGCGACTTGCGACTTGCGACTTGTTTTAACACAGTTGTTTTTTTTCCACCGACTTACTGAGTTCAAGTGTTACAGATTGCAAAATGCTAAACCGCCTAGTCAAAATTATAGCTGCACTGGCTAAACCAATTGCTAACCCGCACCAAAGACCAATTGCTCCATACCCTAACCATATACCCAAAGCATAACCAATAGATAAACCAACACCCCAATAAGAAAAAATACCAATCAACATAGGAATTCGCGTATCTTTTAAGCCTCGTAATGCTCCGGCTGCTGTGACTTGCACTCCATCAACAATTTGAAAAATTGCAGCCACTACAAGCAATTTAACTGCTAAGTTGACTACATCTTGATTACTAGGATTGTTAATGTCAAGGTAAAGAGAAACAATCGACTTTGGTAATAACCAAAAGGTAATTCCTGCAATAGCCATAGACAAAGCACCTAAGCTAATGCCCACATATCCAGCCAGACGAACACCGACTAAATCTTGCTCTCCGGCTAATAGTCCAACACGTACAGTTGTTGCTAAAGAAATACCAAGTGCAACCTGAAAAGACATAGAAGCTGTCTGCAAGGCAATTTGATGGGCAGCTAGGGAAGTAGTTCCTATTCGCCCTAATATAAATGTGACAACTGTAAACAGCCCTGCTTCCACTGCAACTAATCCACCAATGGGCAATCCAACTTGAAAAATTTGCCAAATGATGCGCCAATTTTCTTGGGTGAAAGTGTAGCGGAATGAAGTGTGAAATATGCGATAAATTGTAAATCGATGCTGGCTATGTATATAAGTTGCTAAAGCAATAAACATACTCCAAAGTGACAATGTACTTGCCCAACCAATGCCAGCTAGTCCTAAAGCAGGTAGCCCCAGTTTGCCAAACATCAAAACATAGTTAGCTGCAATGTTAAGCAAAGTACCTAACACAACAACGATCGCAATTAACTGCGCCTGAGACACAGCAGAAAGAAAACTTTTGAGGACAGCAAAGCCCAAACTAGGGATAAAACCCAATGCGATCGCTCTTAAATAAGTTTCTGCTAGTGCTGCTGTGGCGGCACTCTGACCCAATAACAGTAGTAAAGCCCTTCCATTCCAAAGTACTATTACAATCGGTATCCCCAACACCAGAGATATTCCCAATCCTTGCTGGACAATCTTGCTTACTCGTTCAGGCTTTCCGGCTCCGTATGCTTCGGCAACTAAAGGACTAACAGCAGAAACAATACCCGTAGTAATTAAAAGCAAAAAAGTAAATATCGCAGCCCCCAAACCTCCAGATGCAATAGTCTGACTTCCCAACCAGCCCATCATTACCGTATCCACAAAGCCAGTTGATGATTGAGCAAGTTGCGCTGCTACCAAAGGAACGGCTAATAAAAGACATTGTTTAATTTCAGATATCAATCTGTCTCTACGGCTCGTGTTATTCATGAAGCTAAAAAAATATTTCTAAATGGACTAAAATTTGGATAGCTAAATAGCAGTTAATTTCTTGTAATGAATCCCTACACTATCCTTAATCAGACCGAACTTCAGCGTGTTAGTGATGGCATGACCCGACCCTTATTAGAAAATTGCGAGGCTGCCTCACATATCCTTATTTTAGTCTGGCCGCAACTTGGGGATTTTGATAGTCTTGAATATGCGTGGTGGTTGCAGCGCGAAGCTAAAAAATTACCTCCAAAGAAAGTTGCTATTCGTGCAGTGGGGATTGGCGATCGCGCCTCTGGAACAAGATTCTGTGAATATACCGAATTTCCACCGGAAAATTTATTTGTTGAACCTAATGCAGAACTACATCACCAACTCAAACTTTATTCAGGTCTGAATCTCCGTATCCCTGGACTTTCTCCATCTCAGAAAGCTTGGCTAAATCTACTGTTAATGTGTGCGGGGTTTGGAAGTCCTAGAACCCTAAGAGAAGTTTTTCGAGGATACACGGGAGATCGTCAAGCCCCTCAACTGATTGAAGATGATGAAATTATTCAAGGTACTCCTCTACCTGCTTTTAAAGGCTCGTTTTTCCAATTAGCTGGGGGAAGTGGATTTCAACGGCCCTTTGAATTAGCTACTCTACGGCTACGGAATATGGTGGAAGTTCTCAGCAATTGGCATACTTATGTACCTAATTCTGCATATTTAACTCAACGTGGCGCAACTTTTCTGTTTGATTCCAAAGGCCAATTACTTTACGAACATCGAGATCCAGGAATTCTAGGCTTTGCTGCTAATATGAGTCAGCCCTTGTCATTTTTATCTTTCATCGAAACAGATAACTTTACCTCAACTTACTAATTCCTGATTGCTAATTAAATAACATGGTGCAAAAAAACCAAAGTATATAACGGAAAGTAAAGTTGCTTAAAAAACTCTTCCCTCCTGCCTCCTGCCTTTTGACTCCTGCCTTGTCATAACGATAATTTTCAACACCGACCTACTTAAATAACTGAATATCTACATCAGAAGCTGAAAATTTATTACTCAAGAGATACGCACCTGTGCCAAGCACTTTATACCGTAAAAGGGTAAAATTCCGGCTCAGATCGTGACAAACTTTACTATTGGCGACTATTTAGTACATCGTCTGGCGCAGATTGGCATCAAGCAGATCTTCGGTGTTGCTGGAGACTATAATATGGAGTTTCTCGATTCAATTGTTAAGTGCGATCGCGTCGAGTTAATTTCCGCTTGCAACGAACTCAACGCCTCCTACGCTGCCGATGGCTATGGTCGAATTAATGGTGTTGCCGCATTAGTAACTACCTTTGGTGTTGGCGAACTCAGTGCGATTAATGGTGTTGCTGGGGCTTACGCGGAACACGTTCCTGTGGTGGCAATTACCGGCTCTCCTGCTACTAAAATTCAATCATCCCACTCAATTGTTCACCATACCCTCGGCACTGGTGATTTTTCTCTGTTTGCCCAGATGTATGAAAAGGTAACGGTAGCTCAAGCATATTTAACATCAGATAATGCCACAGCTGAAATTGATAGAGTTTTGGGTGTCTGTCTTCTCAAAAAGTTGCCTGTCTACATCTCCATACCTATGGACGTTGCTAAACATGAAGTCGCTGCACCTTCTGATTCATTCCCCCTTCCCTCTTTCCAAAGCGATCGGGATACTTTAGCTGAGGTTGTTGATGCTTGTGTAGCGATGTTGGAAAAATCCACCCAACCAGTGATTCTTGCTGATGTTGGTGTGACTCGTTATCGCTTGCATCAACAATTGCGAGAATTGTTAACAGCTACTGGATATCCTTATGCCACTATGAATATGGGCAAAGGACTGCTGGAAGAAACCCATCCCCAATTCATTGGTATCTATGGTGGTGCTGCTAGCCAAGAAAATGTCCGAACGCGTATTGAACAGGCAGATTGTGTTTTGAGTATCGGTGTCTTGATGACCGATCTCAGCACAGCAAAGTTTTCTGCCAAACTTGATGCCGATCGTACTATTGAATTGCATGGGGAATATGCAAAAATTAAACGTGCTTCATACAAAAATGTCGCTATGGCTGATGTGATTTCTGCTTTAAGCCAACGGTTGCAACACCGCGATGCTCAAACGCTAAATTTTAAGTCAGCAACAGAGAATTTAGATCCTGGCTTTACAACTCCTTTGCAAAGCGATAGTGCAACTATTACACAACGGCACTTTTGGTATAGATTCGCTCATTTTCTCCAAGAAAATGACATTATCGTTGCCGAGACTGGAACTTGTTTATTTGGTGCTTCAGTCGTTCCTTTGCCGAAAGGAGCCACTTTTATCGGACAAGTGCTTTGGGGTTCTATTGGCTACTCTGTTGGCTCATTACTTGGCTGTTGCGTCGCCGCGCCACAACGTCGCTCTATTTTATTAGTTGGTGACGGATCTTTCCAAATGACGGCACAAGAACTATCGACTATTTTCCGCTACGACTTCAAACCGATTATTTTTCTGATTAATAATGATGGATACACCATAGAACGTGATATTCATGGTGAGCGGATGCCGTATAACGACATTCAACCTTGGAATTATCATCAGCTGCCTGAAGTTTTTGCTGGCAACGGCTGGGGAGTTAAAGTAAGTACTCAATCTGAGTTAGAGGCTGCATTGCAAAAAGCCGAACAAAACCGCGATCGCCTTGCTTTTATTGAAGTGGTCATGGACAAAATGGACAGTCCAGAAGTTCTTTTGAACGTGTTGCAGCCATAAATCAATATACTGCCTCATTAGCTTATAGCCGTAGCCACATAAGACCCCACCCCTTAATCCCCTCCCCGCAAGCAGGGAGGGGAGACAAAGCACAGCTTTGGCTCTTTGAGGTTCTTGGGGTTTAATAGCTAATTAACCTGACATGATATCAACTTAGAATTCCTGTGTTCGCAGATCTCTCTTAAGTCAGAGATCTATTCCGTGCTGTGGTAGAAGATTTTTTGATTCGATTTCAGTATCCTAGTTGAGAAACAAATATGAAAAATCACCAATTTCGTATTCTTTAACCAATCTTCAGTTTCTTTAGCTGAGAGATAAATCGCTTTTTGGTTTATCCTCTTAGCAGATAAACACTACTAAAACAATAATAGAAAAAATGGCTAACAAAAACAAAGCTAATAATAGTAAAAATGATTCAGAACGCGATATAGAAAGTTCTGAAACTAATATAGTTTTATCATCCAATGAATCCAAAGAGATAACTAAAACTATTAATATAGATGGCAAACGCCCAGTCGATCCTAGTAACATTGAGGTTAAAAAAACTATTAACATAGATGGCGATCGCCCAATTGTAAAAAACGAAAATCTTGGCACTCAAACTATTGATATAGATGGTCACCGCCCAATTGGTAAGAGCAATTTTCAAGAGCATGACACGCTAAACATAGACGGTAAACGTCCAATTGACCCTAGCGATTTAGAGGTTGAGGCTACTCTTGACATAGACGGCCAACGTCCCATCGCTAAGAGTAATTTTAAAGTTCAAGATACTCTAAATATAGACGGTAACCGCCCAATAGTTTCAGATAACGCTGTTGATTCGCCTTTACCAGTGGATTACTTAGAATAAAATCACAAACTTAATCAATTGCCAATTATCTAGTGATGGGTTCAAGCTTCTACTAATTGTAAGTACGAATTGCGTAGTAGTTCACCACACAAGTATTGACATGTGTAGATTGGGGAAAGGGAAAAGGGTAAAGGGGAAAGGTTTAAAGCCTTTACCCTTTTCCCCTTACCCTTTCCCCCGCCTGTCAAAAAGACTTTGGCAGACTAGTAGCTTGCTTCTCACCCCTTGGCGAGTATTGCGAATTGTCTAAGGGACGCACTTTACATTGTCATACCTGTTGTAGTATGCCTTGAGCAACGATTTTAGCTGAAACCTAAAGTTACCGTGCCTTCGATCGCTAAGATTGGAGGCACAAAAGTATATGCATCATAATAATATTTTCCCTGTATGGGAATACTAAATCTGGTCTTTAAGATTTGGCATTATGCTGAGTATTCCCAGATATGCTCTGAGCAAACAATTTTATGATGGTTCCACAACTATAGTTTATGGAGCTTTGCCAGAGACTAACTCATTATCAGTAGTCGTCAAGCTAGTGAAAAATCTCCATCGCGACTTATTTACCATTGAAACTGTCGGTAAAGCTACGCGTTTAGGGCTGGCGATCGCTCGACAAATTATACTAGAAAAATATAATAATTTGCTTCAATGTAACTCTTCTCCAGGTCAAAGTGTCGAATTTGCAATCTTAATTTCAGTTCAACACTAACCAGGAGAAACAAGTCATGGATACTGAGAAACTCGAACAAGAAATACTTTTTCTTCGTCAGCAAAACGCACAGTTACAGCAACAAATTGCAAAATCCACTACAGAATTTCGTGCAGAAATCGCCCGATTAAAACAAGAACTTCAAGAATCAAAACAACTATTAGAAAGTAATTGTAAAGCAGAATTAATCCTCAAAACTTCTCAAGCAGCCCTAAGTCAACAAGAAGCGCAGTATCGTAGTATTTTCGAGACTGTCAATGATGGCATCAATATTGTTGATTTAGATACTGGTAAGATTATCGCTGCTAATCCAGCTTTTTGCCAGATGCATGGCTATTCCCTAGAAGAAATTTTACAATTAAATCCTACAGATTTTATCCATCCAGATTGTTTTGATAAATTTCAGGAATTCGTCAACACAATTAAGATCGGAGATGAATTTTACACTGAAGCTGTAGATATTCGCAAAGATGGTACTAATTTTGATATAGAAGTCACAGGTAAACTCTTTGAGTATAATGGTAAACTCCAAGCCCTTTCGGTAGTGCGGGATATTAGCAACCAAAAACGAGCACAACAAGAGCAAAGGCGATTACTAGCGATTATCGAAGCTACAAGTGACATTGTAGGTATGGCTGATGCAGATGGAAATAGTTGCTATCTCAACGCAGCAGGTCAAAAAATTTTAGCAATTCCAGCCGCAGAAACTAAAAAATTTCATATTAGCGAAGTATCAAGATCGAATGAATTCCAGAATGAGATTATCCCTACAGTAATTAGAGAAGGAATTTGGTCTGGAGAATCTATATTTTGGAGTCGCAATGGCGAAGAAATTCCAGTTTCCCAGGTGTTGATTGCCCACAAAAATGAACAGGGAAAGGTTGAATTCTTCTCAACTATTGCCCGTGACATCCGCGATCGCCAGCACATTGAAACCCAACTCAGACAACAGGCTTTGGATTTAGCTCAAGCCCTCCAAGAACTCCAACGCACCCAAGCGCAAATGATTCAGGCGGAAAAAATGTCTAGCCTCGGACAACTAGTTGCTGGTGTTGCCCATGAAATCAATAACCCTGTTAATTTTATCCACGGTAATCTCAGCTACCTGGAAGAACATACCCAAGATTTATTAAAGTTAATTCACTCATATCAACTCAGCAACATCGCTTTACGCGAGGAAATTGACCTGGAGTACATTCAAGAAGATTTACCAAAAATCTTAAATTCAATGAAGGTGGGAACCCAGCGCATCCGTCAAATTGTCCTGTCGCTGCGTACTTTCTCGCGCATGGATGAAGCCGATTTCAAAGCCGTAGATATTCACGAAGGTATAGATAGTACTTTAATGATTTTGCAACATCGCCTCAAAGAAAAGCCAGATTTTCCCGAAATTATTGTTATCAAAAACTATGGCAATTTACCTTTAGTAGAATGCTACGCTGGACAATTAAATCAAGTATTTATGAATATTTTGGCAAATGCTATTGATGCCTTAGAACAAAGAACAGATAATGAACTTTTTCCACCAAAAATTACTATTGAAACCACATTAATTGATTATAATTGGGTAAAAATTGCCATCGCTGACAACGGTTTAGGGATGCCAGAGCCAGTTCAAAAACAAGTTTTCAATCCATTTTTTACTACCAAGCCCGTGGGTAAAGGTACAGGTATGGGAATGTCTATTAGCTATCAAATTATTACCGAAAAACATGGGGGCAAATTGGAATGTTACACCAAACCAGGACAGGGAACAGAGTTTGCGATCGCAATTCCAATTCGACACTAGATATTCCAGAGAGCGATTGCCAATCGTACTCATTGCCTCACCATCGAATATCATACCACCCAGAAGTTCCAACGAGAAAATTTATTTTCTGTTCCCCCAATCCTGTTACCGTCTCGAAAGGGCATGATTAAACAGTTCTGAATCAAAATAAAGAAGTTGATGAATCATTTAAAATTGCTATAGTTCAATTACCGCTTTTGTAATTTCTATAATATGCAGGATAACCAGTCACCTAATCATCAACGAATTATCCATTTAACCGAAATTTCTACCACAGATTTTCCTGTTTCCAATAACTATAAGTATAAATGCCGCGTGCATCTGGCATCCAACAATAATGAAATTTTATTGCACAAGGATCTGTTTGCGCGGATGCAGCCTAATTGGTTGGTGGAGTTGAAGAATAAGGGTGACTGCACCATTTCCATCACACTCTGCTATCGCGAAGGAGATATTACTAATCCCTGGCAAGATGCTGGAACTGCTACGTTTGCAACAGAGGAATATTTCCAGGGAGATGCTAACGCAGATATAGAGTTTCCCATTACAACCTGGAGTCAGGCACCACAGTTAAAACTAAAAGTACGACTAACGCAAAGCAGTACTGAAGGTAGCAGCAGTACTGTAACCATATTTGGCAAGCAAAATGCTGTTCGATCGCAGCGCCCTCAAGATAACAATAATGGCACTGAGGTAGAATTGCCGCAACCGACTCCTCTAACGCCACACGAGGAAGTCTTGGTAAAAGAGGTATGGAACAAACTGCGATCTTGGAAAGAACTCCAAATGGAAAAGTTCTTCAAGCGTCTGTTACTGGAAGAACCAGACTTGGAGTATCTGTTTGGCGAAGCGATCGACAGCATGGCAGACTTTTTGTATGAATTGTTTGACTGCTCTATTCACCAACTTCAACCTGAGACTCAAAACATCGTTGCCGATCTATTCGATGAATTCCCCTCTGCTCCGATTACCCTAGAAGCCTTGCTGGAACTGCTACCGAAGCAAAAGCCACGGCTTTATTCGATTTCCTCGTGTCCGCTTCTGCATCCCCAACAAATTCAAATAACGATTGGCGTGTTGCAAATTCAAACTGATGCAGGTAAAGTCCGTCAAGGGCTTTGCTCTAACTACTTAGCCGGACTGGAAGTTGGCTCAAAAGTTCGCAGAGGCGTGTTGACTAATCTCAAAGTAGCTTTTTCGCGCTTGACAGATAAAAAAGTCTACGTACAAGGTTTAATGCAAGAAAATGCCCAGGGACTCTGGCATTTATTGAATCATCCGCAATGTAATTACTATGTCTGCGGTGATGCCAAGATGGCAGATGATGTGTTTGAGGTGTTTATGGCGATCGCCAAATCCGTTGGCGAACTCTCACACATTGAAGCTGTAGAATTCTTTGAGCGTATGAAGAAAGAAAAACGCTTGTGTGAGTGTCAATCCATCAGATTGTCTCAAGAATAGTACAACACCCAATTCATCTTCCAGGTTTTTGATTTGACGGCTTAACGTAGGCTGGGAAAGATACAGCCGGACGGCAGCACGGCTAAAGTTGAGTTCTTCTGCAACGATGACAAAATATTTCAGATGCCGTAATTCCATAAATTGTATTCGGTATACCTAAATGTTATAGTTGACATAATTATAAGGTATTAAGAGTTAATTGACTTTTAACATTTTTTATATATAAAAAATTATTTTTCTTTATTTCTAAAATACTGACTTTTGAAAGTTGTAAAATACTTTATCAATCGAACGGCGTCGAAAAAGAAAACTATGTAAATTAAAATCAAAGAAGCTCAAACTCGCTTTCTTACTACCTTTTATTTGCCAATTTCTGCATTATCGTAATAAAAAATATTCTTAACCAAGCACTGAAGCGTAAAACAAATCAACAGTTAGATTTGATTTTTTTTAGATTTTTATTAGCTTCTTTATCAAAAATTTATATATATTTTTTGTATGGTTAGGTTATATTTCTAAAAGTTAATCCCACAGCTAAATATTCTGGACTACACAAGAGCAGAAAGTAAAAAATAACATGTTAAGCACATATTAACTTTTTCTGGAATTTCATCTTTTACTTCTGTGAAACAGTCTTGAAGCCTAACAAAAGTTATTGACTTAATTAGGCAACTTTGGATTTTCACGACAAAGCTTCAAACATGAAAATGAAAGCATTCAAACCTGTAACACCTTCTATCTTCTTACTTCTTTCAGTATTTCGTAGTTGAATCATGTGAATACTCAACAGGCAAAAAGCTCAAGGTCTTATACATGAAACGTCAAAAATTCCCTGTATTGCTTGCGATAATGACTTGTTCATCCATTCCCTTTGTGTTTGCAATTTCATCCGCTCAGGCTGCTGATTTTGCATTCAGCGCGAATTTTAGCAATGGATATTCAGCCAAAGGTTTGTTTACGACCAAAAGTGGTACTCCGCCTTCTTTCTCGGAAACTAATCCTAATTTTCCATCGGTTCCATTTACAACTCAATTTTTACAATCCACATCCCTATCGATTTTCGACTCCACCAATACACTTCTTCAAACTGGTAGTGCGGTTATCAATGGCATATCAACTGATGCGTTTTTGCGTTTGGATTACGATAGTTCCCTAACTAATAACCTTCCAGCATTAAATATCAGCACGGAGACACCTAGTCAGAATCCGTACTACTTCATCGGCAACAATATTGATATCAATGGTACGCCTGTTGCGCCTGGTAGCACTAATTACAACCTCTTTTTGTATGACAGAACTACTGACAAATATACTTTCTTAGGTGACACAACTAGCATTAAGGCAACAGCCATCCCTGAACCTTCTACAGCATTCAGTTCACTGGCGCTTGCTGCTTTCGGTTTTGGTTTGGCTTTGAAACGAAAGCTAAAAAACGGGACTAACTTAAACAGTCCTTCAATCAATACCTTTAGCAATTAGCGGCTGCTGTAAAAGAACATATTTGTTCTGACACTTTCACTTTTCCAACATAAAGCCATTACAACAATAGAGAGTTTGACTCATGCTAGATATAACAGGTGATACTTCTTCAGCTTTGGGAACTAATAGCTTCGTTGTGAATAGTCTTTCAGACGTAGTTAATTCCCATGATGGTCTGACAACTTTGCGGGAAGCAGTTATCGCTGCTAACGCTTTGAGTGGAAGCAACACCATCAAGTTCGATTTGACAGCAGGTTCAACAATCAACTTGACCCAGCAGCTAGATATTCTCGACGACTTAGTTATCAAAGGATTGGGAGCGCAAAATTTAACCATCAGCGGCGCTTCAGCTTTCAATAGTCTGTTCATTGAGGACGCCAATGTTGCGATCGAGGGCTTGACCTTTGCCGATGGTAGGGACAGCATTAGTGTGGGTAGTGGTGTTAACTTAACGGTCAAAGACAGCCTTTTCCGTAACAACGAACAGGATGGTATTGATATCAGCGGCAACGGTAGCAGTGTTACAGTTAGGAATTCGTCTTTTATCAACAATTCTGATGACGGCATTGACCTAAATGGTACTGACAACACACTAAATATTTTTGGCTCAAGCATCTTTAACAATGGCAATAATGGCCTTGAAATTGATGCTAGTGACAGTACCGTCACAGTCAGTGCTAGCAACTTTACTGGCAACAGTGGTGATGGAATCAGCTTCGACGATGGTGGCAACAACTTACTGACCATTGTCAATGCCGACATCACAGGCAACACAGGCGATGGCTTGGATATCAATAGCGATCGCAATACCGTCATCCTCAAGAAAGTTGACTTGAGTGGTAATGGTGTTGGTACGCCAATTGAAGTCGAAGATGGACTCGAAATTGATGGCAGCAACAACACAATAACCATCACTGACGCTATCATCAACAACAATCCCGGCGATGGCATTGACTTCAACGGAGACAAAAACAAAGTTACTGCCTCGAACCTCACCATTTCTGGCAATGGCGAAGATGGCATCGAAATCAGCGAAGGCAGTGATGACAATGTTCTCAAGCTGACAGACGCCAATATCAACGGCAACACTGGTGATGGCTTGGATATCAATAGCGACAATAACGTCGTCATCCTCAAGAAAGTAGATCTCAGCAGTAACGGTGTTGGTACGCCAATTGAAGTCGAAGATGGACTCGAAATTGATGGCAGCAACAACACAATAACCATCACTGACGCTATCATCAACAACAATCCCGGCGATGGCATTGACTTCAACGGAGACAAAAACAAAGTTACTGCCTCGAACCTCACCATTTCTGGCAATGGCGAAGATGGCATCGAAATCAGCGAAGGCAGTGATGACAATGTTCTCAAGCTGACAGACGCCAATATCAACGGCAACACTGGTGATGGCTTGGATATCAATAGCGACAATAACGTCGTCATCCTCAAGAAAGTAGATCTCAGCAGTAACGGTGTTGGTACGCCAATTGAAGTCGAAGATGGACTCGAAATTGATGGCAGCAACAATACACTTACGGTAAGTGATATCACCAGCAACAACAATCCGGGTGATGGTATCGACTTCAACGGAGATAAAAACAAAGTTGCTGTAAAAGGTGCCACGATCGCTGGCAATGGTGAGGATGGTATTGAAATCAGTGAAGGCAGCGATGGCAACACACTTGTCGTTACTAACGCCAACATTAGCAACAATGCAGGTGAAGCGATCGCCAATCGAGGTATCAACAACACAGTCATCGATTAAGGCATCATGTTAAGCTTGCGTCACTAGTTTTGCAAGAGTGGGAAAGAGAAAAGGTTAAAGATTTACCCCTGACCTTTTTCCCACTCTGCAATAAATCTAATAAAGACTTAATCCAATCAATGAAGGAGTATTTATGCTTACACAATTGCAAATACGAAAGTTTACAAAATTATTTACTATGTAAGATCCTGATAATAGTGTAGTGATTGGTTTAGCAGACTTTGAAAAAACAAGATGGCCATTTCACAAAACCATCAAAATTATCCCATTAATCAGCGACGCCCAAACATTATACGAACTATTATTACTTGATAAATCAATAGCTCCAATAATCCCACTGAGGATAGTTTTTTGGCTGTCTCCTTATTTTAAAAATAAAAGTATCCACTAATCCCGAAATAATTTTCTGAGTTATTTAATATAAAAAAGTAAGTCGGTGTGAAAAAACTAAAGGATGTAAAGATAAATTAATACGCAGATTTATCTCACGCAGAGGCGCAGCGAAAAGTCGGAGCGTCGGCTTCCGGCGAACTGAACTTTTCAAGACAGAGACGCAGAGAGTATAAGGAGTTTTAGAAAAGTCCGAGCAGAGGTGTTTAGGATAAGTGCATACGGGTGGTATGTTTAAAAAATAGCATAGATTAAGTATAAAAAAGTATTAATTTTAACTCAAACTTGCTCTTAGTTATCGTTACATAGTTATTAATTTTCTCACCCATTTACTTGAATATAGTACGCTAACAACCCAAACTAAAAAGATGTAATGTCAAAAATATGACTCTAAATGTCCATATTTATACGATTAAATTAAATATTTAAAATGCTGTAATTCTCTAATCTCATAGGTTATGCGTAAAAGTTATAGACATGATGCCTATAAAGCATTAGACTTTACGGACTTGTACTATTAACCTGGATACTTAAGGTTATTAATTTCAAAAAGTTTAATTCGTACCAGTGGATGTAATTAAGTAAGGAGCGTGCTAATTGTTTCAGAATGTTACTTTTTTCGGTGTGCTTGCGATCGCTATTGGTGCAATTCCTGGTGCGGTGAGTCGGTATTATCTAACTGAATTTTGCAAAAGAGCCATAGGTACAAACTTTCCTTACGGCACTTTTATTATCAATTTCACAGGCTGTTTTCTGATGGGCTTTTTCTTCACCTTATTTAAGGGGATAAAAGGATTTCCACCTGAGATAGATTTATTAGTAAGAACAGGTTTCTTGGGTTCTTATACAACCTTCTCAACTTACGGATACGATACATTCTCGCTGTGGCGAAATGGGAAACAGGGAGCCAGCATTTTTTATTGGGCGGGTAGTGCGATTTTAGCAGTAGTTGGTATTATATTAGGTGGTTATTTAGCGTATTTATTTGTGAAATAGTAACGATTCTCTTCAACAAAAATACCAATGTGTATCCAATTAGTTAATTACAAAGGAAACTTTAATAATGCAGAATAGTTTTATCCGCACTGTTATGGCGATCGCTTTGGGTGCGATTCCCGGTGCTTTAGGACGCTACTTCATAACTGAATTGACCAAAGGAATTATTGGAAAAGACTTTTCTTACTATGGCACGTTTGCGATTAATGTAACAGGCTGTTTTATTATTGCTTTGTTTTACACCTTAAACGAGCAAAAATTTAAAAGCCTTTCACCTGAAATTCGGTTAGCGATCGCCACTGGTTTTTGCGGTGCCTATACCACTTTTTCGACTTACGGATTAGAGACTTTTACGCAAATAGATAAAGGCAATACAACAGTAGCTTTAATCTATTGGTTAGGCAGTATGGTAGCTGGTATGATTGCTGTGCAATTGGGTGTAGTTCTAGGTAGCCTTAATTCTAAATCCAGCGTTACTGATTAATCAGACAAGCTGTAATAGGGAAGGGAAAACAGGCAACGTAAAAGTGAGTACAAACCTCACTGTTAGCTGTTACTGTTCCCTCTCTCAAACAAACTTAAGATGAGCCAGTGCTTCTGTTTAGCATCAGAGGCAAATATATAGATAAATTAGGTGCAAAAGGCCGAGGGAAGATGAAACTTGTAAGAAGATCGACGTGGTTAGATTTAGCAATTGATTTAAGAAGTTCTGTTATTCACGCAATTTGGCGACGAGTAATAGCTACTATGATATTTGCTTTTTTAATTACGATCGCCTATCACAAAGGATTTGCTGTAAACCAACCTACTCTAGCTAGTTTAATTCCTGGAGTAGTCCTTGGGCTTTTATTGGTTTTTAGAACTAATACAGCTTATGACAGATTTTGGGAAGCTTGTAAAATTTGGTATGACTTACTCAATGCCAGTCGCATATTATGTCGAAATATTTGGACAATTGTTTTAGTCAATAATCCCGAAGATTTGCGAGTAAAAATATTTAGTATTAGATTAGTTGGTATATTAATCAGAGCGATTAAGCTACATTTAAGGAACGAAAAAATAGATTATGCAATTGAAGGAAATTTTACTCAAGAGCAATATTTAGAATTAAAGGAATGTCATAATATACCACTCAGGATTATTAATTGGTTAGCAGAATATTTTGGACAACTTTATCACGTACAAAAAGCAATTCCCTACCGCTTGTTTGTTGAATTAAATCGTTCTTTAGACCAAATAACAATGTTATTTAGCGGCTGCGAACGAATTTTAAACACACCGCTACCTAGACCTTATTCAATTCATTTAAAACATTTATTATTGTTATATTGTTTTGCTTTACCTTTTCAATTTGTAGAACAGCTACATTGGTTTACTGTTCCGACTGTGGGAATTATTAGCTTTGCATTACTGGGAATAGAAGATATTGGGGTGGAAATTGAAAATCCTTTTGGTTACGATCGCAATGATTTACCATTAGATAAGTTTTGCCAAGAGCTACAAGCTGAAATTGAAACAGAATGGATTAATTGCGAACCTAATTTTGCTTACTATGACGCTAATGTGTTATGAAAATAGACAAATTTTTATTAGCTCAAAATATGGCGTTTCTAATTGCCATTCCGCCAGAAAGTAATTTAGCAAAATTGTTGTCTTTTTGTTTAACTACCAGAACCAGAAGTAATTTATCGGGGATAGAACTGATAAAAATCACTTGTGAACTGATGGAGAACCCGTCAAATATTGCCTACTGGACTCAAGAGATCATGGGGTTGGATTTGGATTACACCAGCGAAGAGTGGAAATCTTTAGGGGAGATGGGAATTAGAAACAGTGAAGAATTTATGGCCAAGGTGTGGGAAGAACTCAATAGTCTAGATTTATAGCTATGTCTCTCAATATAGAGCTTTTAGAGCAAAGTTTTGAGCAAATTAAACCTTATGCAGACGATTTCGTCGCCAGTTTCTACACAAACTTATTTGCTGCTCACCCAGAGGTTAGACCTCTGTTTGCAAATACTGAGATGGAGAAGCAGCAAAAAAAGCTGCTGAATTCGCTGGTTTTAGTCGTCGAAAATCTTCGTTATCCAGAGGTTTTAGTAGCAGTTCTCGATTCACTGGGAGCTAGACACGTTATCTACGGGGCTATTCCTCAGTATTACCCTGCGGTGGGACAAGCTTTGATACTCACCTTTGAGCAGTATCTCGAAGACGCTTGGACTCCCGAACACAAAAAAGCGTGGACAGATGCTTATGGAGCGATCGCCGCGCAAATGTTGAAGCGAACAGCGAGTGTGAATACAGAACAAGAGCGATCGCTAAGTGTGCCTTTAACATTGGAACCGAAAACAATTCCCTCACCTCCAACTGCAACTTCCATACCCGACATACCGACAGCAGAAGTCGAGGAAACACCTGTATTAGCTCTGTCAGAGTTACCTGTAGAACTGCTAGAAAGAAGTTTTGAGAACATCAAACTCCATGCTGAAGAATTCGCCGCCAGCTTCTACGAAAATCTGTTCCAAGCTCACCCAGAGGTAAAACCTCTCTTTGCCAAAACTGATATGGCTTTGCAAAACAAAAAGCTGTTGCAATCTTTGGTCTTAGTAGTAGAAAATCTCCGCAATCCAGAAGCTTTAAACGCAGTTTTAGAGAATTTGGGAGCTAGACACGTTGGCTATGGTTCTGTTCCCAAGCAATACGGCGCAATCAATAAAATACTGCTGTTGACTTTTGAGCAATATCTCCAGGAAAATTGGACTCCCGAACTCAACAGAGCGTGGAAAAATGCCTTGACCGCGATTACCCAACAGATGTTAAAAGGTACAAGAACAGAATCTGTATCTGTGCCAGAAATTGCCTCGACTACAAAAAAAGCAAACACTCGGCAAACTTCAGAATTAAGGACACAAATCCCCAACGAATCTCAAGAATTTTATCCCGAAACATCGCAACCATTAAGAAGTCGTAGAAAATCAAGGAGATCTCAAAGAGGTCAAAGAAGCTTATTGCATCGTTATCTATGGTGGCTGAGATCCTTAATTGAAGCTGTTAAAAAAATTCCCAAGCAATTAAGCAAGACTTTCTGGGAACTACCAACCTGGGCGATCGCACTTGCTACAGTCTTAATTATGTCAGCTGTTTTTATCTTTGCTGATGAGCATTCTGCACTGGGAAAACTTCTCGCTGGCGTTGAGGCTATTAGTATATTGGTTGCCGTAGTTCTATTCGTCAAAGAAACTCCCGATCGCCGCAAACAATTTCAGTATCAAGCTTGGAGTACAGTTGATGCAGCGCACGGTGTCAAAGTTAGCTATGCCAGAATTCTCGCACTTCAAGATTTGAACCAAGGCGGTGTTTCTCTCAGAGGTTTGGATGCTCCTGGTGCAGAGTTAGTAGAGATTAATCTCTCCCATGCCAATCTGAGTAAAACCAATTTAATTGAAAGCGATTTGACTAATGCCAATCTCAGCCATGCCAATTTAGATAATGCTAATCTCACTCAGGCTAAACTGAGTGGTGCAGATTTGAGCCATGCAAAACTCGGTTTTGCTTGCTTGAGTCAAGCTAATCTTAGTAGTGCCAACCTCAGTGGAGCTAATTTGATTTGTGCAGATTTGAGCCATGCCAACCTCAGTGGTGCTAATTTGAGGGATGCTAGTTTGAGCGGCGCTAACTTGGAGGGAGCCTACCTGACTGGTGCTAATCTTAAGAATGCTAAAGTCAGCGATTATGAACTTAATAGTGCCTACCTCGAAGGTGCAATTATGCCGGATGGTTCAAAATATCGGTCTCAAAGGAAGTCTTAAAAGGGGAAACTATTAAAAGAGAACAGGCAATAGTTTGATACTTATAGCGGTAGTCACATAGATTAGGACATAATGACAAGCTTGAATGCCGCGAATAGTAATACTTTTACCTCCTGCCTCACTTCGGCTACGCTAAAATCGAGCGTACCCCTCCGGGGAAGCAAGCTACGCGTAGCGTCTCCTAGAGAAGTCGAGATTCAGTGACCACCTACCTCCAGCCTTCTGCCCCCTGCCTCCAGCCTTCTGCCCCCTGCCTTCTGCCCCCTGCCCCCTGCCCCCTGCCCCCTGCCCCCTGCCTTCTGCCCCCTGCCTCCTACCTCCTGCCCCCTGCCTTCTGCCCCCTGCCCCCTGCCTTATTTGAAACGAAAAGGTCGTGGTCTGGCAATTCCATAACCCTGAGCATAATTTACTCCCAGGTTTTGAATGACTTCTAATACAGCCTTATTTTCTACAAACTCAGCAATAGTTTGGAGCCCCATCACTTGACCAATTTTATTGATAGCGTCTACCATTGCTAAACTAATCGGCTCTTCTACAATATGCTTGACAAAACTGCCATCGATTTTGAGATAATCTACTGGTAGATTTTTCAGATAACCAAAAGAAGACATACCGCTACCAAAATCGTCTAAGGCAAAACAGCAGCCAAATTCCTTGAGGGAGCGAATAAATCCAGCAGCTTTACCTAAGTTTTTGATGGCGACAGTTTCAGTAATTTCAAAGCAGATTGCTGTGGGTGGTATTTTGTATAAGATAAATTGTTCGCAGACAAAATCAATGAATCGATCGTCATTTATACTAGCGCCGGAGAGATTAATTGTATATAAAGAGCCACGACTGTTTTTAAGCGATCGAGAATCATGCCATTGAAAATTCCCGTATTGCGCGAGATTAGCAAAAAACGTGTGAATCACCCAGCGATCGATAGTTTGCATGAGATTGTAACGTTCAGCTGCCGGAATAAACGCCATTGGTGACACCACTTCACCCGTTTCATCGATTAGCCGTAGGAGAACTTCGTAATGCTCTGTTAAAGAATAAGTCTGCGATACAGGAACAATAGATTGGTAGTAAAGGCGGAAACGATTGTCTGCTAGCGCTTGATTAATTCTCCCTACCCATTGCATTTCGCCACGTTGCTTTACTAGCTCAAGATCGTTCGTTTGGTAAACATGTATGCGATTAGACCCTTGATTTTTCGCAACATAGCAAGCTGCGTCGGCAGCACTTAAGGCAGTGTTCGTATTGTCGGTATCTGCGTCGATCGCAACTAAGCCGATGCTGACGCTCAAATGAAAAATTTTCTCCTGCTTCCACACGAAGCGAAAGTTTTGGGCTGCTTCACGTAGCCGCTCGGCAATTGATAATGCTGTCTCTAGAGAACAATTATTGAGTATAACGCCAAATTCATCTCCCCCTAAACGTGCAAGTGTGTCATAAGAACGCAGATAAGTTTTAAACAAACTAGCAACTTGGCACAATAGGTCATCGCCAGCAACATGACCGCAAGTATCATTGACAATTTTAAACTGGTCTAAATCTAAATAACACAATGCGTGCTGTTCTTTGGCAGACTGAGCGCTCCTTACAGCTTCTATTAAACGGTTTTCAAACTCGCGTCTGTTAACTAGTCCAGTCAAAGCATCGTGGGTAGCTTGCCAGGATAATAAACGTGCCAGATTGCGGTTTTGGCTCACATCGCGAAACACTAAAACTACACCAATGATTTGACCGTCCCTAGTACGAATCGGTGCAGCGCAGTCTTCAATGGACAACTCTATGCCGTTGCGGGTAATTAAAACTGTGTGGTTAGCTAAACCCACGATCGCACCAGAATGCAAAACTTTTTCTACTGGGTTTTCTACGGTTTGGCGGCTAATTTCATTAATAATTCTAAAAACTTCTGTCAACGGCAAGCCTAGTGCCTCGCTTAAACTCCAGCCCGTCAGCATTTCTGCAACTGGATTCAGATATTTAATCGAGCCACTTCCATCAGTTGTAATGACACCATCGCCAATAGATTGCAATGTCACTAAAGCCAATTCTTTTTCTTGAAAAAGAGCTTGTTCTATAGATTGGCGCTCAACAATTTCTTCCTGTAACCGCCCCAGAATCGTTAACAATTCTTTTGTGCGTGAAGACACTCTCTGTTCTAGCTCTTCATTTGCCTTTTTGAGGGCTGTTTGCGATCGCCGACGCTGGCGATCGATCGCGTTGAGCGAACGAGCATTACACCAAATCAGAATTACAAAGACGATAATATTCAAAATGCTTAAGGCACAAAGTCCAAATTCAGCAGTATAAATTTGCATTCGGTAGCCAGCTAAAACTAGCCAGCATATAACTGGCGGAAACGCAATTGCGGCGGGTAATAAAAACCTCGCCACAATCCCACCTGCATTTTTACTGCTGACTACGACCATCAACCCACGGTTTGGACAGGCAAACAAAATGCCATACGCTAGCAACAACAATGCAACTGCTGTATGCACTGCAATTGATGTTAAGGAGCCAAATCTATAGAGAAGTGCATTGCCATATATATACCCCAACAGCCCCATTCCAGCAATGAAAAATGCCACTATTGCACATAATTGGGCTAGTAAATATTTAGGTGCAGCCAAATTCAACAGCAGTAGACTTAATCCAAGTAACACTAAAATAAACGCCGTATGAACTGCCATTCGGCCAGGAGCCGCATCACCTAGCGGGTCGATTTTAGTATGAAAGAAGATTTGGTCAATGCCAAGGTCTACGTTGAAGGCATACTGAATTAGTGTCAACAGCCCAATTAATAAGACAAAAAAGGCACAGGTTTGAGCAGTAGTGCGTGCTATGGCAATTCTCGGTTGCCAATGCCACAGCCATAAAGATGTTCCCCCCAAAATCAAACAGATAGCTGTGTTAGCTTTCATAGCTACCCATCCCGGCACAATGCTTTTGAGAACTGCAATATCTTGTATCCAACCAACGATCGCAGCACAGCCAACTAAGGCGACTACAATACTGGCTTTCTGGGATAAAGACCGGAATAAAGCGTTAAGTGCGGGAGCCTGATATCGAGATTGGACATCATGAATAGCCATAGCTTTATTTAATAATAACTGCCAACTATTATGCTATCTGCTGTTTAACACGGAAATTAACTAGATGCAAGTACTTGAGTTCGACTAGAAAACGGAGTTTTTGAGTGTGAGTTTGATGATAGCGATCGCCAAAGTCTATTTCGGAAAAATTTTTACTATCATAATCCTTAATATTTCTCTAACATAATTGATAAAAATATTTATTTTGCACGAGATTTCGCTTTAACATAAATTCAATTTTTTGAGAATTTTCGCTCATCTGAAAACGCTAGTTATTGCCAGATTTTTTTTGAAATTATTTAGAAAACCTTTCGGTTAGGGAAGAGAAAACAGTTATAGGAACTTTAGTTATGGCTCAAAAGCAAATTTTAAAAAGATGTTTTCCGAGACGCGCAGCCAAAGAAAAACTCAAATTTTAAATTATCAGAAAACAAGTCTTGTTCGCAAATTTGGGAAATTATTTGGCTAATTAATATTCGTGCGATTCATGCAGAATTTTACCATTTGAAAATTTTTTTGCTATTTCAAAAAATGATTGCCAGCCTTGGTGGATTTTTCAGTTTTAAAGGCAATAGGGAATTTTGTCAAACCATACACCGTTCCCTGTTTTCCGTTTTCTATTTCCTCGATCTGCTGGCATTCATTAATTGCAGTGTCAGGAGAGCGAAAAAGACAAGCACTCCTTTGGAAATAAAAACCTCTGTCTCAAGAGAGATTCTTGTAAGGGTGAAATTCAGATTGAATAAAATAACCGTGTAAGTATACGGAAAAATCTGAATGAAACGCGACTCTACTGGTAAATTTGTTAACAATTGGGATTCAGAAAAAAAACAACGAGTTAGTGTCTCTCTTACCAGTACAGCGTGGCGATCGCTTGAGGAAGAAGCCCAAAAGCGAGGAATTTCGCGTTCGGAATTGCTCGAATACTTTGCCCGCAGTCTGGGAAATGAGCAGGATTTTAGTCGGGACATCACCGACACCAGACTTGCCCAGCAACGACACACCCAATTCATCGCTAGCCAAGAAACTGAACGCCGGGTGACAACAATCCTTGAAAGTATTACAGATGCCTTTGTTGCTTTCGATAGCAATTGGCACTACACCTATGTCAATCGGGCAGCAGCTAAAATTTTACACACAACACCACAAGAACTCATTGGTAAACACGTTTGGCATGAGGCGTTTCCCGAACTAATTGGCGGTGTAGCATATCAAGCATTGCATCAAGCAGTAGCTCAACAACTTCCTGTTTCATGGGAAGAGTTTGGAGAACCTGTTGGCTGTTGGCTAGAGGCAAATGCTTATCCATCGCCTGAGGGCGTGGCAGTCTATTTTCATGATATTACGCAGCGCAAACAAGCCGAGGCAGAACAGGAGCGATTGCTTTGCGAACTTGAAACCGAACATGCTCGATTTGAAGCCGTTTTACAGCAGTTACCAACAGGAGTGTTAATTGCCGATGCTGCATCTGGTAAATTAATTCTCGCCAACGAACAAGCCAAGGAAATTTTGGGGTACAGCTACGAACAGTCTCTAGAACTTAAAGAATACCTATCTATTACACCATTTGTAGCCTTGTACCCGAATGGACAGATATATCCTGGCGATGAATATCCATTGGCGCGATCGCTCCAAAAAGGTGAAGTAATTTCTAACGAAGAATTGCACCTCCAAAGTGGCGATCGCCAAACTTTTATTAGCATCAATTCTGCACCAATTCTCAATAGCCAAAACCAAATTGTGGCAGCTGTGGCTGTATTTCAAGATATAACCGAACGCAAGCATATAGAAACAGCTATGAGGCAGCAAGCTGAGGCATTAGAAAACCAGCACAAATGGTTAGAAACTGTCTTAGATTTGATGCCAACACCAACAATATTTATTGAACCAGTCACCGCAAAAGTTACTTTTTCTAATCGGATCGCCAACGAATTGGCTGGTGGCGACTTACCGAAAAACAAATCCCTACATGAGTATGCCGATGCTTATTATTGCACCGATGCCAATGGCGATGGCATTCCCACACAGAGAATGCCTGCGGTGCTGTTAGCGCGGGGAGAACGGCTGCAAAACTACCAGATGAACTGGCATACACCCGGAGGTATTCGTTCGACGCTTTGCTGGGGAGAAACCTTGCCTGCAATGTATGGGCATCCGGCAATTTGTATTTGTATGTTTCAGGATGTGACAAAACTCAAGGAAATTGAAGAAAACCTGCGGCAGACAGAAGAACGCTTACAACTTGCCCTATCCTCGGCCCAGATCGTCGCCTGGGACATGGATTTAATCACAAATCGCGTGGTGTGTTCTCCCAATGCCCTCTCGGTTTGGGGACTGGAAGAAGGTACAACAGAGGACTTTATGGCTGTGATTCATCCAGACGATCGCCAGGGAGTCATGCAAGCAACCCAAAGGGCAGCTAACGGAGAACTAATTTATCAGCAGGAGTACCGAGTGATTGCTCCAGACGGATCTGTGCGCTGGTTGAATAGCCAAGGAAGAGTTTACCTTGATGCAACTGGGCAAGGAATTCGCACCATCGGCATTTTCCTTGATATCACACAACGCAAACAAATCCTCCAACAGTTGCAATACAAAGAAGCACAACAGGAATTTTTAATTCAATTAAATGATGCAATTCGGGCGATTCCAGACTCCAAGGAAATTATGTGGCAGGTGGTATGCGCCACAGGGCAGCATTTCCAAGTTAGCCGCTGTACTTACGGTGAAATTGATGCCACCCAAGAATACCTCATGGTCGAGCGCGACTACTGTAACGGCGCAATCAGCGTTGTTGGCTGTCACTACATGGATGCTTTTGGCCCGAAAATCGTTGCTCAACTCAAGCAGGGCAAGACAATTGTTGTAGATGATGTGGATGTCGATCCTCGAACTAAGAAAGCAGGTGCGGCCGCTTTTAAGACAATTGAAACCAAATCTCTTTTGTGCGTGCCGTTGGTGAAACAAGGAAAGTTTGTAGCGTTATTTGTGCTGCACCATATTTCTCCTCGGAACTGGAGAGACGAAGAAGTGGCGCTAATGGAGCAAATTGCCGAACAAACTTGGTTAGCTGTGGAGCGATCGCGTGCTGAAGAAGCATTGCGGGAAAGTGAGGCGTACTTGCAACTCGCCCTGAGTGTCGGGCGTATGGGAGCTTGGGACTGGGATATACAAACAGGTGCATTGCGCTGGACAGAAGGGCACTTTACAGTGCTAGGTATGCAACCCTATGAGTGTCAACCCAGTTATGAAGTTTGGGCAAATCGAGTTCATCCAGATGACAGGGCACAAACTGAGGCTAAAGTCAAACAAGCCATGCAGACTCACAAAGAATATCACCACGAATACCGCTTGCGTTGGTTGGATGGTTCTATTCATTGGGTAGAAGCCAGAGGACAGTTTACTTACGATTTGAAAGGAAATCCCAAAAATTCCATTGGCGTTGTTATCGACATCACACAACGCAAGCAAGTCGAACAAGAACGGGAACAATTGCTAGAACGCGAACGCATTGCCAGGATGGAAGCAGAAACCGCACAACGGCAACTCAGAACCGTTTTTGAAACTTCTCCGGTGGGAATCGGTCTGTTAGATGGCAAACAGCGATTTATTGCCATTAATGAAGCATTAGCTCAAATCAACGGACTGACTCGCGAACAACATTTAGGACATTCAGTAGCTGAACTCTTTGGTCAAATCGATCCTGGAATAGTTTCAGTTTTTGATGAGATTTACAATACAGGAAATCGCTTTATCTCACTGAGCTTTAGTATCAAAACTCCTGGGCGTAGCGATCGCTCTCCTGGTTACTACAATGTTTACTATCTGCCCACAACCAACTCAAACCATCAAATAGAAGATGTTTTAGCCTATACCGTCGATGTCACCGAGCAAGTGAGGTTAGAGCGTAACCAACGCTTTCTCGCACAAGCAAGCGCGGTTTTGGCATCTTCCCTCGATTACCAAACTACCTTAGAGCGAGTAGCACAGTTGGCAGTACCGGAGTTAGCAGATTGGTGTACAATCCACATACTAAAAGAAAATGGTTCTATCGAGCAGATTGCAGTCGCTCACATCGACCCCGCCAAACTGCAATGGGCACAGCAAATCAGACACAAATATCCTTTGAACCCCAACGATCCTAGAGGTGCTGCATGGACATTACGCACAGGCAAATCAGATTTATTAGCAGATATTCCCGATGAATTGCTAGTACAAGCAGCTGGCGACCCAGAACATTTAGAAATTTTGCGCTCCGTTGGGTTTAAATCTGTAATGACAGTGCCATTACGAACTCAAAATAGAATTCTGGGCGTAATTTCCTTTATTTCAGCCGAGTCTGGACAACGCTATGACCAAAGCAGTTTACAATTAGCAGAGGAACTAGCTCAGCGTGCTTCCTTAGCCATTGATAACGCCCAATTGTACCGCATAGCTCAAAGCGATCGCGCCAAAGCCGAAGCCGCTAACAGAATTAAAGATGAATTTCTCGCAGTGCTGTCCCACGAATTGCGATCGCCCCTCAATCCGATTTTAGGTTGGACAAAACTGCTGCGAAGTAAGCGGTTAAATCCTGCAAAAATCGACCAAGCCTTAGAAACAATCGAACGCAATGCCAAATTACAAGCACAATTGATTGAGGATTTATTGGATGTCTCCCGCATCCTGCAAGGAAAAATGTCCTTAAACGTCGCACCAGTTAACTTAGCTGCAACTATTCAAGCAGCCCTAGAAACAGTACGACTGGCAGCAGAAGCCAAAAATATTCAAATTCAGACCACACTCAACCCTGTTTCTGGAACAGTTTCCGGTGATATCAACCGCTTACAACAAGTTTTCTGGAACCTGATTTCTAACGCCGTCAAGTTCACTCCCTCTAGCGGACGAATTGAAGTACAACTCGAACAGGTGGGTATGTATGCTCAAATTCAAGTAAAAGACACAGGAATTGGCATCACCCCAGAATTTTTACCTTATGTATTTGAATACTTCCGTCAAGAAGATGGTGCAACAACGCGAAAATTCGGTGGATTGGGATTAGGATTGGCAATTGTCCGCCATTTAACTCAACTGCATGGAGGAACAGTCACCGCAGATAGTCCAGGGCAAAATTTGGGGGCAACATTTACAGTTAGGTTGCCGTTAAATTTTGTCGAACAGCAGCTATCTTTGGATGATAGGCATTTGGAAAGTGCCCCTAACCTCACAGGTCTTCGGGTATTAGTTGTAGACGACGATGCAGATATGCGGGATTTGGCAGAATTCATCCTCACCCAAGCTGGCGCACAAGTTACTACAGCCGCTTCGGCATTACAGGCATTAACCTTGCTAAATCAATCCGTGCCCGATTTTTTGGTGTCTGACATCGGTATGCCAGAAATGGATGGCTATTCTCTGATTCAGCAAATTAGACAATACCCACCCCAACAGGGAGGAAATATACCAGCGATCGCCCTTTCTGCCTATGCAGGAGAAATCAACCAACAAAAAGCACTACAAGCTGGATTTCAACAGCATCTTGCCAAACCCATCAACCCGGATGAGTTAATTAGAGCAATTGCAACCATCATTGGGAGTGTATAGCAGGAGGCAGGAGGCAGGGGGCAAGAGGCAGGAGGCAGGGGGCAGGAGGCAGGAGGCAGGGGGCAGGGGGGGAGAAAAAGCTTAGCTGAACGGGATTGCTGTATAATCTTACACCCAATCTCAACAAAGAATTTTTCTGCGTAAGTTGCGATCGCCATACATTGAGCGATCGCACCTAAGTCTACTGGAGACAAATCTGCTAAGACACCTCCAAATCTACCAACGGGTGTACGCACTGCTGAAACAATATAAGCTTCTTCCATACTTCTCATTACTTTTGGGAATTAAAAATTGAAAATATTAAAACAAGTCTGGATATTTAAAAAAATTACTATTTATAGTGTTTGTAAATAATTACTTTTACTAAAATTATTTGGCAAAAAATACGTGCTTTTAGTGAAATTAGAAATACAGCAGATTGCAGCAGGCGTGAGGTACAGGTTATCGTAGGGGCTTTATATCATGTTCGGTTGAAGACTTCTCATAAAGACTGACGCGGGGACACGGGGACACGGGGACGCGGAGAGATTTTAATAATAAGTAATTATCCGAACTTGATATTACAGCTTTATTAGTTTAAATTTCAAGCTTCATCCTTTTTTTGCTGTTTTGGAAAACCCATTATAACTTTACATACAATATGCTGAATAGACGTACTTTGAGGCTTAATGAAGCTCCTCAAACAAAAATCATTTGAGGAGCTTGAGGAGCTTTTAGAGTGTAAAACAGTTAGTGACTCAAATAATTTAACTCTCTTAATCTTTACAATCTTCTACCTAAAGAAAGGGTATTATATTAAATAATCTCGTATCCTAGAGTACAAAAATTTTGAAAATTGCAATATAGGAATCAGCTTTGATTTCTGAAAAGTAGGTAGTGTTAGCGCAGAGAGTACGGCACTAAAACCCTGGATAATGGTGCATTACGAACTGCGTTCTAACACACCCTACAACACCTAATTTTGTTCAAAAATCAAATATCAGTCCATATGTCCAACTGGAAACGATCGCACTGTATAATCAACACTGCCAAGATATTTTTCAAGAGCTAAAGATGATGCCGGGAAAACTAGACGATCCTGTTCGGCATATCGTTTTTATTTGGATATCTCCAGTCAATTCGTACATTGTTTATTGATAACATTTTTAAGTTGAGAAAAATCAAAGTTCAAATTTTACAGAAAGATGGCAGTGTTTTAATGAAAAAAATATTTTTCGCTAATTAAAACTACTGCCATAAATTTTGTAAAAGCTGATGTTATGTCTGAAATTGATCAACTGTTATTTCATGCCATCAACAAACAAAAATGCCCTCTATAACAAATCGGATTAGTGAATGAGTCCGTAATAAGCAGTTGCAGCAACTAAGACAATTGTTACAACTACCAGTGTTGTGCTAAGTAGAAATTGTGCAGAGGTTTTTTGATTGAGAGCTTCTTTACTTCCACCCTCAAGTGTTGTGCGCTCGGTATTGTTGGGATTGCTTAAATTGTCACTTTTCATGGCTGTTATCTCATTTGATGATTTATTACAGTTTTGTCTGTAATTGTACAAAGTACATCTAGCTTAAGGATTAACAAAAAAGGTAGAAATTAGTAAATGAAATTAAATGTTATTTTCATATACCCGATTAGAATTCGCCAGTTCAAGCATCTGGGGTACTCCTCGTAGCAACTGTTATTCGAGGCAATAACTCTTGGCTAAGTTAAAGAATTTCCCTTGAATTGCTTGGACATTCTCTAAACGAAATTTTGCTGCAAATTCTTCATCAAATATAGCGAATTTTTTTACCGTTGATTTGGTAAAACACCAACTTTCACATCAGTTCTGAAAATGCCTTTACCCAAATATCTCCCAGCACTAATTGATAGCCAAAGCTAACTTGAGATAGCTGGATTAAGGCATTAAATGTTTTCAGCAGTTGGTTTCACAGGTATACTGCTGTGCGGTCATTAGGCTAACTCCGTTATTTTTTCTGAGAGGATATTTGATAATTACTAATATTAAAAGTATTTACCTAATTATCCCCGTGCTAAAGCCATTTTATCTGCGGCTCGCTACCTGTGAAAAACGTTTTTATTTTGGCAAAGCACTAATTCACGCTATCGTTTTGAGTATTGGAGGAATTATAAATGCCCCAATATTCAATACCCCGATCGCGTAATATCGGTTCAACCCGATTAATTTCTTCTTCTGAGCCTTCTAGAATGAGCAAATAATAACTTTGTTGGAGGCGATCGCTATAAACTCTGGCTCTGTCTTCAGGAATACCTAAATCACCTAATGCCTTCAACAAATTTTGGTTTGCTGCGGCTCCCACTGCAACACCCGCCACGCTGCTAACCAATGCTACACCTACGGAACCTGCTGCTAGCACAGCTCCTAAACCGGGAAGCGCCAAACTACTCAAACCAAGTAACAAGGTACCCCAACTAGTTGCTGTCAAGGTATCTCCTACTGCTCCCGTTGTATTGACATCTTGATTATTAATGCGATCGCTTAGTTGTGCATCACCTAATTTCTCACCCGGCTCTACATCTTTAACAATTACAGAAACTTTCTCCAAAGGAAAGTTTGCAGCTTTCAAGTCATTAATTGCCTGTTCTATGTTTTGAGAATTAGCAAATACTCCTACTGCACGTATAGTGTCTTTAGTTATCATATTTCCCTCAATCAAAATTGTATTAGTGCGTCCATCTATAACCCCGGAATTTGGCTTACTTCACGAGTGAGTTAAGTATTAAAACGCTGCTAAATGGTTTATTAAATTGATTTTCCCCCTTGGGGATAATCGTTACTCAAGCCTTAGTAGCTAACCCAGTGCAGTACGTCGCGCACAACACTATAGCCAGCGAAATCCCAAAGTAAGTAAGCAACAAAACCTATCATCGCTAAACGACCATTCCACAGTTCTTGTTGCGGATTCCATCCCAGAATCCAAGCATTGCGATCGATACCATTATAGGCTTTAGCCTCAGTAGGTAATTGAGTTGTTTTGTTAGTATCAGTTGCCATTGCCAATATTCCTGAATAACTCTACTACACCCACATCTTAATTACTATTAAACTTGTAGTTCTCTGTCTATTGGGGAATCTGAAAGCGTCAGAGGAAGTATCTCAGGGTATTGTCTAGACTTTTGATAGTTTCGCCTAATAAATATCAGGAACTCAATTGATAATCCTGACAATATCTGAACTATATAGAACTTACGGATTGACAGGAAAGACCAAATATGAGTGATTTAAAAACCACATCTGTCGTAGGGGCTTTAGCATTGCTCATACGTGTCAACTTAAGC
>JAVRBO020000108.1:0-45619 GCA_034531195.2 Nostoc sp. ChiSLP01 | reverse complement strand
TACAACACAAGTCCCTTGGTCTACAACACAAGTCCATTGGTCTACAACACAAGTCTCTTGGTCTACAACACAAGTCTCTTGGTCTACAACACAAGTCCGTTTTCAACAAATTGTTATTTTTCTCGTGTAATTACTTAATTACAAACAAACTTATGTCAAAAACACACTTTAATTAGCAAGCTTTACTGAAGCAGAACATTCCTATATTAAGGCACCCTAGAAAGATAGAGTTTAGTAAAAGGTATCCAATGATGCCACGTAAAAAAAGAAGTTCTCCTGTGCTAGAAAAAACCGAACAGAAATTAATCGGATTTAAATCGATTAATTCCAGCCTTGACTTTGGTGATTCCATCAGTGTAAACCATTTAAGCGAGTTAACTGGGCAACTGCGCGATGAGATTGACCAGTATAATATGATGCTAACTGCACTTGATACAGCAAAGGAAAAAATAGAAATCCTGGAAAAGAGCATTTGTGAAACTTCAGAACGCTTAGTTGATGGTGTGGCGTCGAAGTATGGAAAAAACAGTCGAGAATATGAAATGGCAGGCGGAGTACGTAAAAGCGATCGGATTCGTAAAGCTACCATTACCCGGTTAAAATCGAGCGCAGACTCAAAATCGGCTTCTAAACAGATGGTGTAACCAGCAAGCCCTAACTAAGCATCATTCATAGTGAATGATGCCCATGTTTGGCGAACAAGTGCATTTTGTGGGATTTAACTCCAGCTTAAATTTGGCTGACAATGAAAATTCCTTAGAGGGAGTGGATACTGATGACATCTGAGAAAGACCGTCATAAAGAACTCGAACAACGAGAACGTATATTACGAGAACGAGAAGTTGAATTGCGGCTTCGAGAAATGGAAGCTAAAATTCATACTGCTGATGCGCCTTTCCATCAAACTGTTAAGCATCAGGCAGAAAATTCTCCTAAACCTTGGATGAAAAAATTAATTCTTGGTGGAAAGTTGTTTGCTCTTGGTGTAGTAGCCTTAGTTGCAGTGAGAATAGCCTCAGTACTAGCTGGGTTGATTATTGTCTCTGCGCTAGGGTGGATGTCTTACAAATTATTTTTTGAATCCAAAAAAACCAATTCTTAATTTAGGTGTAACTATTATGAGCGATGAAGTAGCAACTGACAATTTTCTCAAAGATTTAGAACGTGTTGTTCAAGTGCGTTCGGAAATTTCTCTATGTTTGAGTAAACTTGTTGAAATCATTAATCAAGCTGAATTAGCTGGGGACTCGTCATCAGGAAAACTCAGTTTAGAACGAGATATTGAAGATATTACAGTAGCTAGTAAAAATCTCCGCCAAGGTGTATTTCGCCTTTTAGTTTTGGGCGATATGAAACGGGGAAAAAGTACGTTTCTTAATGCTTTAATTGGAGAAAATTTATTACCGAGTGATGTTAACCCTTGTACCGCAGTGTTAACAGTTTTACGCTATGGCCCAGAAAAGAGAGTTACTATTCATTTTAATGACGGGAAAAGTCCACAAGAGTTAGATTTTCAAAATTTTAAACATAAATATACCATCGATCCGGCTGAAGCTAAAAAATTAGAACAGGAGAAAAAGCAAGCCTTTCCTGATGTTGATTATGCAGTAGTTGAATATCCCTTAACATTGCTGGAAAAGGGAATTGAAATTGTTGATAGCCCAGGATTAAATGATACAGAAGCGCGAAACGAATTATCTTTGAATTATGTAAATAATTGCCATGCAATTTTGTTCGTGATGAGAGCTTCTCAACCTTGTACCTTGGGCGAACGTCGGTATTTAGAAAATTACATTAAAGGTAGAGGATTGACGGTTTTCTTCTTAGTTAACGCTTGGGATCAACTGCGGGAATCATTGATAGATCCTGATGATGTAGAAGAGTTAAAAGCAGCTGAAGACAGATTACGGCAAGTATTTAATGCTAATTTAGCAGAGTATTGTTACGTAGATGGTCAGAATATTTATGACGAACGTGTATTCGAGCTTTCGTCAATTCAAGCACTCAGACGGCGGCTGAAGAACCCTCAAGCTGATTTAGAGGGGACTGGGTTTCCTAAGTTTATGGGGGCACTGAATACTTTTCTTACCAGAGAAAGAGCGATCGCCGAACTTCGTCAAATCAGAACCTTATCTAGGCAAGCTGTTAATCACATCCTCGAAGCCGTTGCCAGAAGAGTACCATTACTCGACCAAGATGTAAATGAATTGAAAAAACGAATTGATTCAGTAGAACCAGAGTTTAATAAACTCACAACAATTCGAGATCAATTTCAAAAAGAAATTCTCAATACTAGAGATACTCAAGCAAGAAAAATTTCTGAATCCTTCCGCAGCTACGTTTTAAACTTAGGTAATACCTTTGAAAACGAGTTTTTGCGTTATCAACCAGAATTAAATTTGTTTGATTTTCTTAGTAGCGGAAAACGAGAAGCCTTTAATGCCGCACTGCAAAAAGCCTTTGAACAATATATTACTGACAAATCTGCTGCTTGGACATTAACTGCTGAAAAAGATATCAATGCTGCTTTTAAAGAACTTTCTCGCAGTGCTGCACAATATGGCGCATCTTATAGTCAAGTAACAGATAAAATCACCGAAAAAATCACCGGACAAAACATCAAAGTAAATGCCACTATAGCTGGTGAAGATGATAATTCTCCAGCTTGGGCGAAATGGGCAATGGGATTGTTATCGCTGTCTAAGGGAAATCTTGCTGGTGTTGCACTAGCTGGAAGTGGATTTGATTGGAAAAATATTTTGTTAAACTACTTCACTGTAATTGGTATTGGTGGGATAATTACGGCGGTAACTGGTGTTCTTCTTGGCCCTGTCGGATTTGCACTGCTAGGTTTGGGAGTAGGCTTTTTACAAGCAGATCAAGCGCGTAAAGAGTTAGTAAAAACGGCTAAAAAAGAGTTAGTTAAACACCTACCCCAAGTAGCGCACGAGCAATCTCAAGTTGTATACGATGCTGTGAAAGAGTGTTTTGATGCTTACGAACGAGAAGTGAGCAAGCGGATTAACGATGATATTGTCTCTCGTAAATCTGAATTAGATAATTTAGTTAAGCAAAAAGAAACCCGCGAGATTAATCGTGAAAGTGAGTTCAAGAGGTTAAAAATTTTACAAGAAGATGTAATAGCTCAGTTGCAAAAAATTGAGGCTGCGTATAGCAATTTGTTAGCTTACTATAGCTAATGTATAGGAATCCTCAATCATTTGTGTCTTTTCTCTGCTCTCTCTGCGTTCTCTGTGGTTCGTTTAAAAAAAATTTACAACTTAGGAAATAAAGAATACAACCACAGATAAACTAATCAGTATTTATCTGTGGTTCCTAATATGCTAAGTTCACGCAGAGACGCGGAGGCGCAGAGAGGAAGATAGGAGTTTTTGTAATAGAGTATTTGATTTAAAAATCTATTTTGAAAGCTGGGATTAAGTAGCTATGCAACAACAGTATGAAAAATTAGTAGATTCTCTTAAATCTGCATCTGGATTATTAAATTTAGAACGGAAATCGCAATTTAATCAAGATGTAACTTCTATTTGTAACTATTTAATTAATCCTGATTTTCGGATTGCTGTATTTGGCCCTTTTAATCATGGCAAATCTACTTTATTAAATGCCATGTTGGGGAATCGCACGTTACCAATTGATTTAATTCCGACTACAGGTGCAGCAATTACTGTTAAGTATGGTTCTGATGTGCGGACTCGTATCATGTTGGTAGATGGTACAGAGATTTACCGCAGTGGGACAGAAGTTTTACAGCAATTTGCTATTCTTGATGGTAATAGGCAGATGCGAAAAGATGTAGCATCTGTAGAAGTTTTTTGTCCCCACTCCTTTTTAGAAACGGGTGTAGAATTTCTGGATTTGCCGGGAACTAACGATCGCGAAGAACAAGATAGCTTAGTACGAGAACAACTTTTAAGTGCAGATTTGGTTGTTCAATTATTAGATGCACGTAAGTTAATGACTTTGGGTGAGCGAGAGAATTTGCGAGATTGGCTATTAGATCGTGGGATTAAGACAGTTATTTTTGTTGCTAATTTTATTAATTTACTCGAACCTGAAGAACAAAAACAAGTCCAGAATCGCTTGGTATTTGTTGCAGAAAGTTTTCGAGCCGAATTACCTCCAGGTTTTAGTAATTTATATCGGGTTGATGCTTTACCCGCCTTACGAGCTAGATTAAAAGGCGATGTCGCAGAAGCTAATAGTAGCGGTTTGGTGGCTTTTGAAACGGCTTTACAGAATATTGTAGGGATTTTACAGCAAAATCGTGGTAGTGTGCGTTTGCCGAGAGTAGAGGCGATCGCTACTCAAATTCAACGATCGTTAAAAGCCAAAATTGACCCCATTTCTAATGAAGTCAAATCACTTGTTGACAAACACAATGCCAAAATCGAAATAAAAGACAAAGCTGTTAACTTAATTAAACAAGGCTTCGCTACTAGTATTTCTGAATTAAGCGATTGGTTAAGTTTACCAAAACTACTGGCAAAATATCAAGCTGACGCCGCAGTTGCACTGGCAGAAAATAACTTTAAATCATGGCAAACGAATACTCTCAAAAAAGACTTAAATCAATTGCAACTAGCTACGGTAAAATGGCTTTACCAAGCTTACGAATTTTTCCAAGCAGAAAGACCAGAAGATTTATCAATTCCCTTTCCTAGCGAACCCCAAATCACATTACCTCCCAAGCCGAATAATCACAGTGATTTGAGTGAAACTGGTTCCATCGCAGTTGGCGGTGGTATTGGTTGGTTGTTAGGCGGGCCTGTCGGTGCTGCTGTCGTTGGTAGTATTTCTTATTTATTAAATAAGAATATTCAAGAACAAGAAGGAAAATCAGCCAATGAATCTTATCATCAGCAAGTTGCCAAACTTTGTATAGCTGCAACAGAGGATTACTTGTCTAGTTTTAGTAGTCAAGGATTATCAATTTTGGCTGCATACGACCGTCAAGCCGAAAAAGTAATTTACTTGGAAGTCAATCAAGAACCGTTAGAAATTGCGAATAAACGCCAAGATTTAGAGCGGTTACAAAATATTTTTAATGAACTACTGCGAGAGTTAGAAAAAGCAAAAATTACTGTCAATTATCAACCTTATCAAGAAATACCGAAATCTAAAACTATCAATAGTAGATATTTGCCACAACCAGAAAAATTTAAAATTTCTCCCGAAGCACAGAAAAATACCCACAAAAAAGTAGAATCTACTTATCAACAAGTTTCTACAGCACCGAAAACTTCTGCTTCTCCACGTTCAGAAGAAGTAGCACAAGAAAATACTGCTAAAAATACCCAGAAAAAAGTAGAATCCCCTCATCAACAAGTTTCTCCACCACCGAAAAATTCTGCTTCCCCACCTCCAGAGGAAGTAGACGCGAAATTTCTTAATTGGGAACTTGATGAGGAAATAGCACGCATGAAAGCAGAAATGAAATCCCCTGGTTCTCAAACTAACAAACAGCAAAATACAACTCAAAACAATAAAGCACCAAATCCCCCCAAAACTCAGACACAAAAAGATAAAATTAATCGTGCCTACAGCATTTTAGGGTTACAACCTAATGCTCCTTTAAGTGATATTAAGCAAGCTTATCGAACTTTAGTAAAAAAATGGCATCCAGATTTATTTGTGGGTAAACCGCAACAACAAAAACAAGCGGAAGAGAAAATGCATTTAGTGAATGAAGCTTATACAGTTTTGACTGAGAGTTAAAAATAAGAATTCAGAATTAATTAGTGGGGATTTAGGGTAAAGTCAAAGTGGCAACTTACGGCTCTCTGATGTTCCGCTAATTATAGACGCCAAATTTTTAATTTAGTCAAGAACTTAAATATAGTTATTTATTCGGAATTGGTGAATTCTAACTCTTGAATTATTTTTTACAAAATATTTCATCCTAATTTCATTTCTAACTGCGAAATTAGGAAGTAAATATAGAATTAGAAAACTGTTAGATAAAACTTATGCAACTGCTATCTTTGAGGAAGGGTTTTTTAGCGTTAAGCTTTGTGGCGATCGCTTCAGCGAGTGGATTACTCACAGCCTGTTCCAATGCTGCTTCCCAGAACTCAACGCAAACCCCAAACCCAACTCCTACTAATGCTAGCAACAACCACACGAATCACAGCATGGGAATGGATTTAGGCCCAGCCGATGCTGACTTTGATTTACGGTTTATCGATGCGATGATACCCCACCATCAAGGGGCTTTGGAAATGGCGAAGGTTGCACAGCAAAAATCCAAACGCCCTGAAATCAAAAAACTAGCAGACAATATCATCAAATCCCAAAATCAAGAAATTACCCAGATGAAGCAGTGGCGAAAAGCTTGGTATCCCAGCGCGGGAAATAAACCAATGGCTTATCACAGTCAAATGGGGCACATGATGGAGATGTCACCTGAGCAAATGGAAGCGATGATGATGAGTCAGGACTTAGGTGCGGCTGATGATAAATTCGATTTGCGCTTTATTAATGCGATGATTCCTCACCATGAAGGGGCTGTAAAAATGGCACAAGACGCTTTAACTAAGTCTAAACGCCCCGAAATCAAGCAATTAGCCCAAGAAATTATCAAAGCACAAGATACTGAAATTAAACAAATGCAGCAATGGCGGAAGAGTTGGTATAACCAGTAATTTCGTGAGGGAGATGGGGAGACACGGGGACGCGGGGAGGCAGGGATAGGGAGAGTTTTGAATTATAAGTCAACAGAATCGAATCTCCAGTCTCTTTGATACCAATTCTTTATAACCTCCCAACAGATCGATCTCCGCGTCTTTGTGTCCCCGCGTCCCCGCGTCAATCCTAGATATTACTGCCCTGGCGGGCTTCCTTCTTCCACTGGACGGATAATGGGGGCGGGTGGTGTAACTACTGGTTGGAAGATTCCTTGTAATGCTTGTTCTAATGTTTGTGCCATGACAATTCGGTTTTCGTAAGCTACAACTACTCGTACCAAAGTTGGCAAGCTATTTTGTGTGGCTTCTAGATAAATTGGCTCGACGTACAACAGCGATTGCTCAATGGGAATTACTAATAAATTTCCTTGAATGGCTCTCGAACCTTGGCGATTCCACAGGGAAATTTGCTGGGAAATTACTGGGTCTTGGTTAATTCGCGCCTCGATTTGCTCTGGGCCGTAGATTAGTCTTTCTTTAGGAAAGATATACAACAATAACTTACCGTAATTGACGCTATCCGATCGCGCTGCCAACCAAGCAATTAAATTAGTCCGCTGTTTGGGAGTGTAGGGCAAAAACAAAATAAATTCTTCAAAGGGTACGGTGGGTAGACTAGTAATCAAATAATACGGCTCTACCGGACGCGCTTCACTGCCATAAATTTCGTTAGGAATCTGCCACTGGTCTTCCCGGTTGTAAAATACTTGGGGGTCGGTCATGTGGTAGGTCATCAACCGCTCAGATTGAATTTTGAACAAGTCCTGAGGATAGCGGATATGATTGCGGAGATTGATGGGCATGGCGCTGAGCGGTTTGAAGATGTTGGGAAATATCCTCGACCAAGTGGCCACAATCGGATCGCTTCCATCAGCAATATAAAAGTTAACGATGCCGTGGTAGGCATCAACTACTACCTTTACAGAGTTACGGATATAATTAATACCCTCGTTAGCAGTATCTGAGTAAGGATAGCGATCGCTTGTTGTATAAGCATCCACAATCCAATAAAGGTAACTTTTACCATTTGGGTAGTCTGGATCGGTATTGTTACGATTTGCATCAGCACTGACTAGATAAGGGTCGCTATCAAATTGCAAAAAAGGTGCGATCGCCTGAATTCTTTGCCTGATATTCCGCCGCAATAACACTTTGGTATCTGGTAAAAAGTCCCGTGTCAAGACCATCTGCCAATCTTTCAAATACATGGCAAATAGCCAGCGACGCCATACCGAACCAATTTTAACGCCACCCCGTCCATCATAGGAGGTATAAACATTGTCGCTACCACTGGGATAGTCCAATTCTCTAACTCTTGTGCCAGTCATTACATAGTTATTAGTAATTTCCCCATAATAAATTCGGGGATCTCCAATAGGAATACTTTCACGAATGCCTTGACTGGAAGTTGTCAGGGCGCTACTATCACCGCTAATATCTTTGACAAAATATTCTGGTAGTCCACCCGCACCTACTGTATTCACTGGGCTAACAGTAAACCCGAAACCGTGGGTATAAATTAGATGGCGGTTAATCCAGGTTTGAGCCTGCTGTGGTACGGCTGTGTAGTCTAATTCTCGTGCAGCAATTAGTACCTGACGGCGTTCTGCTGCTTCAATTGCTTCCTGTTTCGCGGCTGATTCCGGAGCAGATGGTCGGTCTGAATTTACCTCTGTTTTCAAAGTATAGCGATCGATATCCGCATCGGGGAAGCGATAGTATGGGCGAATTTGTTGTAACTGACGGTTGGTTTCTAACAATGGTCGCTCATCCCAAAGGCGGATATTGCGAATTGTCAAGTCATTTTTTTGAATATCAGCCTCAGTTAATGTTCCTTGGGGGTTGAAGGTTCTAGCATCGATCGCCTCTAAATCGAATGCTTGGCGAGTTAAGGCAATGGTACGCTGAATGTATGGTTGCTCTCTTTGCAATTCATTCGGTTCCACAATTAAATATTGCACTAGATTAGGCACAACAACGTCAGCTGTTGGAACTAGTACCAAATAAATGCCTAATCCGTAAAACACCAAGCGGCGATACTGAGATTTGGGTCTCCAGAACAGTGTTTGCCAAAGTAAGTAAAAGGCGATGCCAACAGCCACAACACATAAAATCGTGTAAGCTGGCACCTGAGTTGTGACATCGGTGTAGCTGGCACCATAACTGACTCCACGGCTAGAATACACCAGTTCATAGCGGCTCAGCCAGTAACTTAAAGCTACCAAGAGCATCAACAAGCCACCCATACCGTATAAATGACGCTGTTGCTCTTGAGAAAAACCAGGGAAAATTCCCTGACTTAAACTGTCAGCCGACAGCAGATAAATCAAAGCGACGGCGACAAAGCCATACAAAACTAATCCCATCAGCCAGAGTTCCAACAGCTGCCAAAACGGTAAGGAAAATATGTAGAAGCTGATATCGCGACCAAATAAAGGCTCAGTGCTGTTGAAAGGAGTAGGATGGAAATATAGCAGTACTTTTGCCCAGTTTTGGAATAGTATTAGACCAAAAATCGCACTAAAGACAATTGCGATCGCTGTGAGTAAAAAACCTGGAAAAATTAAAATAGCGATCGCTCCCCCCACAATTAAGCCGAGATGCCAAGTTTGAGAGACAACCTGGTTTAACAGTTGCCAGATTTTCTCTGGTCGAAATAAGGCGGGAATCGGTAAACTAGCGTTATCCACTGGAGAATGCCAGTAATAAATAGCAATTTGACCGTAGTGAGCTACCATTAACCCTGTCAACAAGCTCAGTATGAAAGCTAAGGGTAATAGCCAGCGTAATTTTAATGGTTTTAAGTCTTGGGTTTGGGGTGTCGAAATGCGATCGCGTCTTGCATAATCAACGCTGAGAAAGTTTTGGAATTCACTTTGTAGTTCAACTTCCTCAATCTTCAAAGACCGGGGATACTTCAACCGTTGTGCCAGAGCAAGGTTTACCAGTAGATAGGCAGCACTCAGGCTAGCTATCACTACCCACAAAATACCACGAGTCAATAACCTGACTAGAAATGCTTGCAGGTAGCCGACTTCTTCAAACCAAAGAATTTCTGCTCCCACGCGGGAGCCTAAATCCAGGAGTAGCCATAACCCCAGGAATATGATAAATACTCTAAAGCTCCATTTCCAGAACATTTTATATTAACGATTGGGATTTGAGGATTGGGCATAGGGCATTGGTGATGATATCACGTGCGCCAAATTACTTGTTATTAAAGCGTAATCTCTTCCCCAGTCCCTCCTTTAATAAGAGGTTCTTTTATTATGAGCAATTCAGCAGATATGATATGAGTCTTTATCAGCGATCGAATTCACATAGTATTACGTGGATAAGCCAAAGCAATAATCCCCTCAGTAAGAACTGAGGGGATTTGCGATTATTTAGACTCGTTTAATGGTAGTGGCAGCTAGAATTTATTTTGCACTACTGAGCAATAAATCCTTCGGGTCTGATGGCGTCTTCTAAATCAACTCCCATCAGGTTTGCTCCTTGGATGTTTGCATTTGTGAGGTTTGTCTTTTCCAAGTCTGCGCCTTGCAAGTTTGCGGCTTGTAAATTTGCTCCCAAGAAGCTAGCCTTTTCTAAGTCTGCATCAAATAGGTTGGCTCCCGCTAAGTTTGCTCCTGCAATGTTCGCCTTGCCTAAATCTGCTCCTTGCAAGTTGGCTCCTTGTAAGTTTGTTTGCTGTAAGTTTGCTCTTTCAAAATCTGCTTTTTGTAAGTTCGCACCTTGCAAATTTGCTGCTTGCAGGTTTGCATCCTTAAGAACTGCACCAGTTAAATTACATCCGACACATTCTTTGGTTGTTAGTAAACGTTGAACGTTGGCTGCTACAGATTGTACTGGTACTGCAACTGGGGGTATTACTGGGGTTGGTTCCAATACTGGTGATGGAGCTGGAGATATTACTGGAGTTGATTCTAAAGCTGGTTCTGATGGTGCTATTGTTTGAGCTTTAGCGCTGGGTTGATCGAGTAGTGAAAATGTTGCTACTACTACAAATAGTGCAGTTACGAGCCACTGAGTTAATTTTTTAGAATTTGGTTTATTCATCGTTTGCTTCCTATGATAATTTGCAGTGTTCGATTTGCTTTTGTAAGAGCCATCAATAATGTGCTTTATTTTCACTTTAGATAAGTTGATTGATAAGAGCAAATATTTTTTTGATTTAAAAAGATAAATTCAAGTGATTAAAAAACGTTTAGTCTGGGAAGCGGGGATGGGGGGACGAGGAGAATATTAAACTCTGCAAAGTTGGTTTAACAGACTACTAGATTTAGAAACCGATCCCCAATCCAAAATCGTTCGACTGAGCGACTTGTACCGACTTGTACTGAGCGTAGCCGAAGTAGCGAAGTCGAGGTAAGTCGAAGTCTAAAATCCCAAATCCAAAATGCTATGACTAACGTGGCGATCGCCTTATGCTGAATGAGAAAGCATTGCCAAACTAGGTAAGAGTCGATAGCTTTCACTTTTAATCAAAATAGACAATCCCAGCCAAATTAAGACAAACGGGAAGATTTTTCGACCATACCGAGCTAAAACAGGCGTCATGACAGGATTACGGGTCAGATTGTAAGACAACAAGCACCACGCGCCAACAGTCAAATAACAAACACACAAAATTATGCCCAAACTTGGAAGGCTCGTAGTAGCGAACAACGGTACATAAATCCCGATGTTGTTTCCACCATTAGCAATGGTAACCGCGGAAACACGGTAAGTTTGGGGATCGCGGATGGTTGCCAATAATGATTTCTTCTGCCGCCCAGATTTGCTAGGAGAGGGTAAGTTAATTGACACATCTTGTACTGTCTCTCCGTTGTCTTCTCGACTCATGAAATTACTGATACCAATAGCGATGGGAAGGAAACCTAGTAAACCAATCCAGGTACTAGGAATAATCAAACCGCCGAAGAAACCAGGGAGGCTAGCACAGACTAATGCAGTAAATCCCACAAATTCGCCGATCACAATATGCTTGGGACGAAAGGTGCGATTGACTTTTCCAAAGAAAGCCGTCAAATATAAATTGTCGTCAAAGGTGGTTGCGAAAGCGACAGAGATCCCAATAATTACTGTACTGATTAGCCAACTCATGGTCATTACTCACTATGATTCAATGCTGTTTGTCCTAAAACTCTGACTCTGCTTTTCGATGTGATGGCAGTTCAGGATATTTTTAACTCTTCCTAGCGACAACTAATAGAGGTTCGCCAGTTAGCAGCCAATTGCCCAATTTTTAGAAGCGATGCCTACAGCCGTAAACTACGCCTTCAATCAAATTGGTATTTTTTTCTCAGCAAGGTACCTTGGGAGTTCATGCAGTCAATATTATGACCTTTGACCGAATAAGAGCAAATACTCTTGTTTTTTAAAATGATAAATTAAAGTGATTAAAAGAGAATTCGGGAGTCAATACGGTTCGGTTAACGTATTTGTCCCTCGAAGTCCCCTTTTGAAAGGGGATAATGTTGGATCTACGACGATTCTAGTTTTCTGGAGTGTATACACCGCACACAGATGTACGCCCCTAAGTCAATTCTTGGATTGCAAAGATTTTTGTCAATGGTATTAGTAATGTTTAATTTTTTTTAACAATAAATAATTCAACAGTCAGAAGTCATAAACAAAAAACTGCAACCCACTTGCTTTGTAGAGTTTCCCGCGACTTTCAATAAATAACTGCTCAAGCACCACACCAAATTTTCAATTTGGTGGACTACAATTAGTGGCGGGTCTAAATCTCCCGTTTCCTTGCTCTAATTCCTGAATTCTGAATTCACCAATTCTGAATTCTTATTTTCAACTCGTAATTATGCTAACTAGTGTTGACCGTCTATTATTTGTCCGGCGAGTCCCAATTTTTAAGGAATTGCGGGACGATTTTATTGTGCGGCTGACTTCAGTGATGAATGAACTATCATTTCCAGCTAATTACACGATTTTTAGGCAAGGAGAAGAAGGGCGATCGCTCTACATTGTTGTGTCAGGCCGTGTTAGAGTCCATATTGGCAACAAACAGCTGGCAGAGGTAGAACAGGGAAAATACTTCGGCGAGATGGCAGTATTTGATACTCAACCCCGTTCCGCCAGCGCCACGAC
The DNA here is from genome assembly GCA_034531195.2 of Nostoc sp. ChiSLP01. GTDB lineage: Bacteria > Cyanobacteriota > Cyanobacteriia > Cyanobacteriales > Nostocaceae > Nostoc. The sequence continues at coordinate 32,801 of JAVRBO020000108.1, read as the reverse complement.
TCTAGAACCTTGCGAATTTCTAGAACTGACGCAAGAGCAATTATATGATGCCATTGAAGAAACTCCAGATATTGCGGTGAATATTATTCGTGAGTTATCGCGGCTGATTCGCAGATTGAACGACGATATGAATGTGACATCTTTGCCAAGTTAATCATCAAGTTAATAGATTTTGGATTGAGCGATCGCTACAGAATCAGAAAAATCATGACAATAGACGGGGTAATCTTGCGCTTAGAAAAAGTTACAGAACAGCACGCCCAGATTCTCTACTCTTGTATAAGCAACGCACATCTGTATGAATATCTTGAAGAGTCAATCCCAACCCTCACAGAAGTTAAGCAAAGATTTAAGTTCGCCGCCCTAGAAAAATCACCTGATAACCAGACTATGATCTGGGTGAAATGGGTTGCCATAACTCCCCAAAACCAATATGTAGGTATTGTTGAAATAGGTATTTTTGAAGATCGATATGCAGAAATTGGTTTCATGACATTTGTAGATTTCCAAAACCGGGGATACGCGAGTGTTTACTGTTCGCTGGCGATTGCCGAAACCCAACGACGCTTTAACCTTTTGGCGCTGCACGCATCAGTAAATCAGCACAATCTTGCCTCTCGTAAAGTGGTTGAGAAGCTTGGGTTCAAATTGCACAAAGTCAATCGAAACGCAGAGTTGGTCAAAGGTAAACTTTCTGATGAATTCATTTACCACTTGACTTTCTAAGAGGTTGTTTAGAAATATTTTTCAGACGCGATTCATCGCGTCTCTACATGAATAATTTTAGGTGGGTTAAGCCAAGCGTATTGGTTGTTTAAATTCAAGTTTTTGAAGATGCTAGTTTTAGACATTTTTTAATAAACTGCTGTGGTATTTCTACACTTTCTCCCCAATGCAAATGAATATAAGAAGCATGAACATTTACAGGGAAACTCCATCCTTCATATCCCATATTTTCGTCACAATCATAACGATAAGTTTCAAACAGGGGCTGAGTGGGAGTTGACGTTAAGCTGGAACGATGAAACTCATGTCCGTAAACAGTTTGGCCTGCTTTCACTAAGAGATTATCTTGCAAAGCTACAGCACGACGATATCCTAAAGTTAAACGTCCACCCATCAGAGCAGATGTTGGTAAAACTCCCGCCATCGACCAAGATTTCCCTTCAAAATCGATAATTTGCTCGCACAAATACATCAATCCCCCACACTCGGCAATCGTCGGCATTCCTTGAAGAATTGCTGTTTTCACAGCATCACAAGCGCTGATATTTTCTGCTAATTGCTGGGCAAAAACTTCTGGAAAACCACCGCCAAAATACATTCCTTGGATATCTTTTGGTAGTTCAGCATCTACTAAAGGACTCCAGAAAACCAATTCTGCACCGAGTTGTTGCAGCAAATCGAGGTTGTCTTGGTAATAGAAATTAAAAGCCCGATCGCGGGCAATAGCAATTCTAGTAGAGACGCGATTCATCGCATTTGTAGGCAATACGTAGAGACGCGATTCATCGCCTCTGTAGGCAACGGGGAGAGGTTTTGATTTTAACAGTGGTAATAAGCGCTGCCAATCAAAGCAGCTATCTCCTAAATCAGCAAGGCGATTGATGACAGCATCGAGTTCGGGAAGTTCGGCTGTGGGTACTAAACCCAAATGGCGATCGGGAATTGTGATGTTATCTTGACGGCGCAGCACACCGAGAATCGGTAATTGTAGGGATTCTAAGGAGTCTTTGAGGAGAGATAGATGGCGATCGCTACCCACTCGATTTAATACTACCCCAGCCATTTTAATACGGGGATCGAAAGATTGGTAGCCGTGGGCGATCGCTGCCACAGAACCAGACAAACGGCTACAATCGATCGCTAACACCACAGGCAAATCTAACAGCCGCGCGATGTGTGCTGTACTGGCAAAATCAGTAATTTGTCCTTTGTCATTTGTCCTTTGTCCTTTGTTTTTTACAGATGACAAATTACTAATGACCAATGACGAAATACCATCAAATAACCCCATCACTCCTTCCACTAAGGCATATTCGGTGAGTTGACTATGACGGGCAAAACATTGCTGGACGTAGGCTTGGGAAGTTAGTACTGGGTCTAGATTTCGACAAGGACGACCAGTTACGTGTTGGTGAAACATGGGATCGATGTAATCCGGGCCCACCTTGAAAGATTGTACAGAGCGATCGCGACGACATAAAGATGCTAAAAGGGCGAGCGTAACTGTTGTCTTGCCCACCCCACTACGTTCTCCAGCAATGATTACAGACATCAATAATAAATAATCCTAAAAAAACATTAATACTGAAAAAATTTGGAGTTGATCTATTGGTAGATAAGTCATGTTTTGCAATTTTATAATATCTAACTTACTATAAATCGTAAATATTTAGTTCGCACAAAAAAGAGGTAAAACATGACTGAAAATAATCAAGAAGTACGTGGATTATTTGATGGAAAATCCGGTGATAGCTTGTTCATAAAACCTTTTCATAAGTTCTTTCGTGAGAACGAACTGCCTGAACTATTCAAAAAGGTAGAAGGTATGAACGATCACCGTCTTCTTGCCATCATCACAGCCTTACTGATTGAAAACAGGGTAGATAAGGTACTTAGTCTTTTCTTACCTCGCTATTCTAAGCTGTTGAAGGCAAGTGATTTTACTTTTTCAATGAAAATAAATTTATTGGAGGCATTAAATTTTATTCCACCGTCTATTACTACGTCTGCTCATTGTCTGCGAAAAATTCGTAATGAATTCGCTCACAACTTAAGCAAGGTAGACTTTTCGAGCATCAACGAACAGCTCAAGCGTTCATTACGTTCCTTATGTGAGGATGCCTATCGTGGATTTGAGAAGCCTGTTCCAGGAGAAAAACCTTTGTTCGATGCATTCAAGCAGCTATCATTTTTCTGCATAGCTGGATTGGAAATTTACACGGTTAACATAAAAGTTCTTAGAGATGAAATATCGAAAGAAGATTTCATTAACAATCTTGACCAACTGATTAACGATATGAACCATACTATTATTGACCATATAATGTCCCAATCCCCTGCGAACACTGAAATACAGGGTAACCTACTGATTGAAAGGCATGAAAGGGGTGTAGTAAAAATATCATCCGTCGAGCAGCCAGCTGAAAATATTTAAGTATCGCCTCGTTCACATACTCTGTAGGGCAATCAATATAAATAATTAATAAAATTCCCCCTTTCCACATTGGTAAGGGGGGTAGAAGAATTAGGTCTGAATTAATTATTCAACTTAAAAGTTTTCGCGATCGCTCCTAGACTTTCTTCAAAAAGTGACTCGCGACCCCAGCGTTGCACCTGCTGACTCAGCAATGCTTCCGCCTTTTGCTCTGAGAGCGAACTTACTTGTTGAAACAGACCTGCGGCTTGGGCACCGCCGTGTGTTTCCATCCGCATACAACCACCGGTTTCCGAGCAGATCACCGTACCGCAGTCTGCCTGGGGATTTGTGGAACTCAGGCGGATAGCAATCAAGTCACCAATAATTTCACCCACATCAGCAACTGGAACTCCGGCTAACTCGGCTTCTACTTGTCGCTGGTCTTTGGCAAGGAAACCAATACGAGTGATGTCGTAATCTCCGCTTTCCTTTTGATAGGAAACTGGCAGCCATTCTAGCCGACTTGCCAGCCAACCCAAAAACAGCAATGCTTGTGCTGGGTTGCCTTTTTCGTAATCAATTGTTACTCTATCGATTTCTTTGAGAGCAGCACGACGGTGGGGTGCGTCGTAGGCTTCAGCTGTCAATTCCTGCCACGCTGAAAGGCGACGCCAGTTCAAGTCAGCTAGAGGAACACCAGTTTCCACCAATTCTTCGAGGTGGAGTAAGTCGCTTTCTGGCTCGTTAAAGCGGCAAGAATCCACAATCACGTTATTGCAAACTGCTGCCAGCCGCTTGAATAAAGTGTTGTTCGGGTCTGGTGTTGCCTTCCACCAAAGGAATTTGGGCAAGCCACCAATCAACAATGCTGGAATCATCCCTCCTACCCGTTCCAAAGCAGCAGCGGTGCCACTAAGGGTGATGTATTCGCAGCAAATCAGCGTACTTGAAGATTGCTTTTGAATGGGGCAATAAGCAGAAACTTGAGCCTTAACGCCTTCATCTTCTCCAGTAATGGGGAATAGGGCAATAATCCGGCAGGGGTTACGGAGAGCGATTTCATCGGCTATCCTGGGGCTTGGCGCATTTAAGTTATAGGAAGAACCATTATCCCCGTTAGTCCCATTTCCCTGACGTTTGGTGAATTCTTCTCTCAATAAAGCTAGGGTTTCAGGTGTTGCGGTTCCGGTTTCTGGCAGCGAATATTTTATTTGTAGTTGTCGCAGAGCGGCTTCCATTTGAGGCCCTAGAATTCCATCCAGCGGCCCGTTATAAAAACCTAAAGTAGCTAAAAGATACTGGGTTTCTTCTGGTTCGTAAACCACTAAAGTAAATGTCGTGGCGCGAGTAGCAGCAGGAAGCCCGCCATCCTCGCCGGTAATGCCGTAACTTTGCCAGATTTGATTAAGTTCCGCTTCTATTTCTGTGAGGGAAATATCCTTCGGAGCTTGGAGTGAAAAAATAGTAGAAGCTTGGGGAGCCATAATAGTTGTGAGTGGTCAGTTTTGTTGTTTGGATAAGTTATGAATTAATAGTTAGGAGTTAGGAGTTAGGAGTTGGGAGTTGGGAGTTGGAAGTTGGAAATTAATAGTTAGGATTTGGAAGTTAAAAGCTAAGAATTATTAACTTATAACTATTAATTCCTCACTCATAACTCTTAACTCCTAACTATTAATTCCTAACTCTTAACTCTTAACTTTTTACAGTCTGCGCCAGCGACGGCCATCCTGGTTAATTAATAATTCTGCTTGGGCTGGTTCCCAAGTACCGGCTTCGTATTGGGGAATGGTAGTTGGGTCTGTGGGTGCATCCCAAACTGAAAGGGCTGGAGTTACTACTTGCCAAGCTGCTTCTACTTCGTCAGCGCGGGTGAATAATGTTTGATCGCCCATCATACAATCAAGGAAGAGGCGATCGTAGGCATCGGAAGTTGCTTGGATGCCAAAGGAGCCATAACTAAAGTCCATATCTACGGAACGGGTGCGGAATTCTGCCCCAGGCATTTTCACATCAAAGCGCAGGGAAATTCCTTCGTTTGGCTGAATCCGCATTGCCAAAATATTAGCGTTTCTTTGTTGCGCGGCGGATTGAAACATCCGAGAAGGAACGTCGCGGAAGTGGATGGAAATCTCACTGACTTTTTTCGGCATCCGCTTACCAGTCCGCAGGTAGAAGGGTACACCCTGCCAGCGCCAGTTATCAACTAAAAACTTCATGGCGACATAGGTGGGTGTTGTGGATTCGGGTTTTACGCCTGGTTCTTCTCGATACCCTGGTACTGGTTGACCTTTCATCCAACCGGCACTATATTGACCGCGGACTGCGGAACGTGAGAGATTGTGGACATCAGCTAAACGGGTAGCTTGGAGTGCCTTCACTTTTTCAGTACGGATACTGTCGGCATCCATTGAGTTGGGTGCTTCCATTGCTGTCAGGCAGTAAAGTTGCATTAAATGGTTTTGCAACATATCCCGGAGGGCGCCAGCGCTTTCATAGTAACCAGCGCGGTCTTCCACGCCCACGGTTTCTGCCACGGTAATTTGCACGTGGTCAACAAATTGACGATTCCACAAGGGTTCAAAAATCGCATTGGCAAAGCGAAATACCAGCAAATTCTGGACTGTTTCTTTACCCAAGTAGTGGTCAATACGATAGACTTGGTTTTCTTTACAAAATTTTTGTACTACTTGGTTGAGACTTTGGGCGGAAGCCAAGTCACGACCGAAGGGTTTTTCAATTACCAGACGATGTTTGTAGGGATCTTCTAGCATCCCGGCAGTTCCTAGCTGCCTAATTGCCTCGGGGAAGAATGCCGGGGCTACGGAGAGGTAAAACATCCGATTGCCTCGCGTACCCCGCTTTTCGTCTAGTTCGGTTAATAAAGTTTTCAGTTTTTGATAACTTTCGGGTTTGTCGATATCGCCAGGACAGTAGAACAGACCTTGAGAGAAGTCTTGCCAGAGTTCCCCCAAATCAACATCGGCATGTGCCTCTTCCATCCCTTTTTGCATCTGTTCGCGGAAGTATTCGTGGCTCCACTCTCGACGTGCCACGCCGACGATGGTAGTTTCAGGTGGAATGCGCCGTTCTCGCCGCAATTTGAAAAGTGCTGGTACTAGTTTGCGCCAGGTGAGGTCACCGGAAGCGCCAAAGATAACTATAATTTGGGGTTCGGGCATCCCTTGTTGTTGCAAGCCAACGCGCAAGGGATTTTCTAGCAGACTGACCATAGGAATTTTGGATTTTAGATTTTGGATTTTGGATTGGGTACTGGGGCATGGGGCATGGGGCATTGGGCATGGGGCATTGAGTATTGATAGTTAATTATTCTCCTCTGCTCCTCTGCTCCTCTGCTCCCCTGCTCCTCTGCTCCCATTCCCCAGCCCTTACACTGGCGACAATACCTTGATTTTTTCTTCTAAAGAGTTCATCAAGGACTGGAAGGGTTGGATGAACTTGTCAATACCTTCTGTTAGGAGTTCATCCATTACGGTATCGAGATCGATGTTGATGTCGGGGTCTTTGAGGTTTTCGATCAGGTTGTAAGCTTCTTGTACACCTGTTTCTATGCGATCGCCTACGTTACAATGATCGGCACAGGCTTTGATAGTGGCTGGCGGTACGGTGTTCACGGTATCTTTGCCAATCAACTCATCGACATACATCACGTCGCTGTAGCTGGGGTTTTTGGTGCTGGTACTAGCCCACAGTAGCCGCTGTACTTTGGCTCCTTTTGCTGCTAAGGCTTGCCAACGTTGGCTTTGCCCGCCGGAGGCATCGCTTTCGATGATTTTCTTGTATTCTTGGTAGGCTATCTTAGCGTTGGCGATCGCTACTTTTCCTTGAACAGCTTTCAGCTTCGCTTCCACGGCAATATCATCAACACCTTTTTTCAACTTAGCATCTATTTTGGCGTCAATGTTGTTATCGATCCGACTGAGGAAGAAGCTGGCAACTGAAGCTATGTTGCTAATATCTTTACCAGCGCTTGCCCGTTTTTCTAATCCCCGAATATACGCCCAAGCTGTGTTGACGTAGCTTTGTACGGAAAACAGCAATGTAATATTAACATTGATGCCTTCGGCAATTACCTCTTCTACTGCTGGCAAACCAGCTTCGGTACCGGGAATTTTAACCATCAAATTTTCCCGGTCAATTTCTTGGAAATAGCGTTTGGCTTCGGCTATTGTTGCTTCGGTATCGTGGGCAATGGTAGGCGGTACTTCGATACTCACATATCCATCAAGTTTATTCGAGGCTTCATAAACAGGGCGTAAAATATCACACGCACTACGAATATCTGCAAAAATCAGCGATTCGTAAATTTTGTCTATTGGTAAGCCAGCGCGGACTCCAGCTTCTATATCAGCATCATAAATGACATTACCAGCGATCGCTTTTTCAAAAATCGCTGGGTTGGAAGTTATCCCAGCAATTCCTTGATTTTCAACTAAGTCTCGGAGTTCGCCTGATTGAATAATGTCACGGGTCAAGTTATCCATCCAGATACTTTGACCGTATTGCTTAATTTCTAGTAGATGATTGGTTGCCATAACCTAGTTTATTTCACTCCTGTATGATGTTTCCTAGTGAAGTTGGCATCCATCAAATTCTCAAACAGCTATCAGTTAACATCTGTTGGTTATTAGGTGTTAAATACTCTTGATTGTTGATGGTGACTCTTGAATTGTGCCTTTGCCAATCACTTCTCGCATCGACCGGCTGAGATAATCCTTAATTTATTTTTAAGAACTGCTCCCTATGCATTCCTAATCCTAAATCACCATGATTAACCTTTAATTAATGAAATCTAAATCGATTATTGACGCTTTTTCATCCTCATTTAATGACCGTTTTGAATAAAAGACTCTACTTTGGCGACATCTTCTTTACTACCAATAATTAAAGGTGTGCGCTGATGCAGTTTTTTCGGTACTACGTCTAAGATATCAACTAGTCCTGTAGTGGCACGGCCGCCTGCTTGCTCGATCAAAAAGGCTAAAGGTGCGGTTTCATAAAGCAAACGCAATTTCCCTTCTGGTTTTTGAATGGTGCCTGGGTAAAGAAATACACCACCTTGAACTAAAATTCTATGGATATCGCTCACCATTGCCCCGCTATATCGAGCGGTATAGCCTTCTGTGCGGTGAACGTACCGGATGTATTCTCGAATTGATTCTTCCCACTGCCAGAAGTTACCCTCATTCACGCTGTACACAGCACCGTGGTTAGGAATGCGGATATTCTCTTCTGTGAGAATAAATTCGCCTAAGCTGGGGTCGAGGACAAAGGAATGCACGCCCTTTCCTATACTATAAACTAACATTGTGCTAGGCCCATATAGGATGTATCCGGCAGCAATTTGCTTGCGTCCGTTGGCCAGGAGGTCGCTTGCTTGCTGGTCGCTATCAGTTCCTTCTTGTTGGCGAATGGCGAAAATCGAACCTAAGCTGAGATTGATATCAGTGTTAGATGAACCGTCAATTGGGTCATACAGCAGGGTATAGCGCCCAATGGGGCAATTTTCTGGGATGTAGTAGGGTTTTTCCATTTCTTCAGAAGCCAGACGGCAAACTAAGCCGCTTTGCTTAAATACTGAGATAAAGACATCGTTAGCATACACATCCATTTTTTTGACGGACTCACCTTGCACATTCACTTCCCCAGTGAATCCGAGAACGCCTTCCATTAAACCAGCCCGACTCATACGACGAGCAATCAATTTGCCAGCCAGGGCGATACGATTCATCAGCGCACTCAAATCTTGTGCATCTGCCGAAAAACTTTGAAGTTGCTGTAAGACGTGACGGGATAAAGTTGTACAATCACGATCTAGAGCTAAGTCTGTAGCGTCGTTGACGGACAAGCCTAAGGATTCTGGCGCTTGAGTCATTTTTGTGTTCTCCGTAACCACTAGCTGTTAGTTGGGTTATATGTCGCAACTTTATGGTCGCTGTTTCTATCTTAGGAAGGTAATTTGAGAACTGAGATGCGACTTTAGATAAACTAAAGAAATGAATCTTTGATGACTATAGTGGCTAGAGCAATAACCGATCTTGAGGTGTTGGGGAGGAGCGATCGCAAAATTGGAAGCCTGTGGTTAATTAAAATGTAAAAGGTATAATTTGAACTGTGCGGCTAAGAGCCGTCTTTACACTCACAGGGGCAAAACCATTAGAGTAGTTAGGCTTTTTCAAGCAGGGGCACACCAAAGATTAGTATTAAAAGTTCTTACCCATCCAGAGTAAGGGCCTCTCCACCAAACTACTGCAATTTTTCCATCATGATTTTTAGGGCTGTAAGGGCGACCATTGACAATATTAGGCAAGGAATTAGTTGTAAGATCCCTGACTTTTGCCCAAGTTAATCCACCATCATTAGTTTGCCATTCTTGCAATTCTCGTATTTCAATTGGGCCAGCACAAGAAAGCTCAGAATTATTAGACGGAGTTTGAACTACTGTATTAACTAGGTAAACAATATTAGGATTATTTGCATCAAAACAACAGCCGCCTGTATAACAAGGCTCATCCAAAGTAAACCCATTAACCCCACAAGTACCCATTCCAGGAGCAGAAACTGCTACCTTTCTAACAATGGTTTTAGCAGAAGGTACAACATTAGCACCTGTTATATCTACTGGATTACTCCATGCTGTTCCATCCCATCTAGAAAACATATAGCGCTGATTTGAAAAACCAAAGCTACCTGCTCCATCATCATAAGTTGTAAATAGTACACATGGGCGCTCGTCAAAATCTATTACAATATCCCACCCCCAAGACCTAACATTAACCCCATTCCAAATCATAGTAGGGTCATAACCGCCAGAATGTTTAGGGCGTATAGGTAAGCTTGGAGCTTGTACTCCTGTGGCTTCTGGATTAACCATTTCTACACCAGCAGATGTATAATACTTAGCTTTATTAGCTGCTTTATCCCACTTTACATAGAAGTGGTATAAGCTAGTACCATTGCCATTTTCCTTTGTATTTGAGTCACCTGGATGTCCATCAGTGAAGCAGAAATCTACACGATTTCTACCATTAACTACAGATTGCACATAAGGGCGTTGATTTTTCCAAGGAGCAACGGTACTTTGAATTAAAGGTAAACTATCAGTATAGGAAGCTGTAGAATTTGAAGTATTCTCAGTATTTGCAAAGAGAATAGCATGAGGGGCATCAGGAGGGAAACCTGTTCTGAAATGATAAAGCATCATTCCAGCATCTTCTAATAATCTGGGATTACTGTAGCAGGTTGGTAAATTAACATTAGGAGAGGACGTAGGATTAGCTGGGCTATCTACAATTGCGGGAGACCATTGTGTAATGTCCTCTGGATAAATAGTAGTTCTTGACCTAACCCCACCTGGGTCATTATGAGCGCCATAATAACAGGTAATCCTACCATCTTGTCTGATAAAAACTGCTGCGTTATCGTGGTCATCTATTTCTGCTCCACCATGTTGAATAACATAAGTTGATACATCTTCTAATTCAAAATGAGTAGGTTCTTTGGTGATGTTGTTTACTTTCGTAATGCCAACAATACCTGCATTACTAACCCACCCTATATAAGTATTACCTCCATAGCATACTGCTCTGGGATTGGTGAAGAATGTCCACACTCCATTTTGACGTATCATAGTACCTTCACAAGTTGAAGTAGACGATGCAACTGTTAAAACATTAGAGGCTGTACCAATTCCTGAAGCATTTATAGCACTGACTCTAAAATATACTGTTCCTGTACCTTTGGAAATATTGTAACCAACAGTACTTGTACTACCTGTATTTCTTACAGTAGACCATCCAGTAGAGCCATTAGCGCTGCTTTCTATTAAGTAGCTTGTGATTGAACCACCTAACCCACTAGAAGTAGGCGTTGTCCATTCTAGATGACATTTATTATCTACTGTGTCAGTAAAAATGAAGTAATCTAAATCGAGTGGGGAATCAGTTCTACCAGGCTTAAATAGTCTAATGGTTAGAGAAGTAGGTGCATCTGGTGTACTTGAAGTAGGAGTCACTGTCATTAAAAAAAGCTCATTTGTCTCTCTTCATTTAAGAGTAACTCAGTCTGCAAGTAATACTAAGTTGCTAAAAATATAGCAATAAGGTTGAGCCTCATTTTGATAGAGAAACCGCCCTATCTAAAATCATTTTAACGTCAGCCCGATTTCTTGATATATCTCGTTGTCAAAAACCAAACCCACCATGCTGATTAGCAGAAATAAATCGATAAACTCAACAAAAAATGTAGATATTAATTCTTTGAAAAGCCTGTTTTGGTCGATCATCCTAGTAACTTCTCCAACAGTTACAAATCTTCCGCTAGACTCAAAAAAATACCTTTTGGTACAGTTTGTATACTGCTGTAGATTTAAGCTATTTAATCACTAAAGTTTTTAGATCTAACCCAAGCGGATTGCAGCATAATTAACTGATAGCATTTTGCAGATTCTTAAAATAACAACTGCTCTTGTTTACTTTTAACAAGAGCAGTTTTAACACCAAAGCTCAATATTAAAAATTTACGCATCCTCAAGTTCCAATTGAGCCACCGTAACGGCGTTAAAAGCGAAAGCCAAAACTAATGGCATTGGAGACTGTAACCAAAAGGTAAAAAGAACAGCGAAAATTGTGCCAATTACTGCTGAGGTAGACCACAATCTTTCTTCAAAAGTTAATCCTTTTTCGGCTTTAATCAATCTCAGAACGTGAACGGGAATCGGTTCTGGCATTACACAACCTGGAGGAAAAGCCCAGTAGTTATTACGTCGTTCGACAAATAAATCTGTCCAGCCATTTTCTTGGCACCATGCCTCAATCCATTGAAGTGAGTAATGATTAATCATCGCAGTTGAGAGTTCTGTTGTTGGAATTTGTGTAGTTGCTGAAGATAACTTTTCGGAGATTCCTAAAATTTAACTAATTCAGTATAAAATTAACTCTATCTCTGGTATTTTTAAGCTTTGTTAAGCAGTTGAGATAAATGACTATTAGGCCTCAAACGTTGCTTGACTTAACTAAAAGCCTAGCAGTCAATAGAATCTGTTTACTTCAAATGACAATAAACTTTACGTGAAAAATCACAAGTTAAGAATTGTAAATTAGGTGGTAAGTCTTAGTGCTTAAAAAACTATGCAGGTGGGGAGTAGGGAATAGGGAATAGGGAAGAAACTTTAAAGCTTTACCTAGCTTTACAAAAATCAAATGGGAGTCGTAGTATATTTGAAAAAGCAAATTTTGAAATCAAGAATTGTAAATAAATCAAAGAGCGTAGATCTAGCTATTGGTAGATATTGCTTGAAATCATTTCTTGAGAGTTTAAAAAAAGAGACTTACTTGTATTAACCTTTGGTAATAATTTTGCTGGTATGATGTGGCGTAGGCTTAGCCCGTCCTAGACATCGACCCCTGCATTACCCCCAAGCGATCGCTGCTTTCTGTCTAAAGTCGCATAAATAATTTTGCTCGCAGTGAGAAGCTATGGCTGTTTTTAGGTTACAAGATATTAAGCAGGGAAAATATAGATTCCCTAAATTTAGCAGCAGAATTGCTAGTCTAAATAACTTAGGCTGTCAACAGTCAACAGTCAAAATGCGGTAAGGTTACAATGCAGCAATTATACACCAAATTGGCTCTCGATATGTTTTGGCGGCAAGGGTTGGCGTTACTTGTGGGGATTATTTTCTGGTGCGTGGCTCATCCTGCACTGGCGGTAGACTGGACTCATCCACTGTCATTTAGTAATGCAGAGTTGTCAAGACGTGATTTTTCTGGTCAAAGTTTACAAGCTGCGGAGTTTTCTAACGCCAACATGGAATTGGCTAATTTTACAAACGCTGACTTGCGGGGAGCAGTATTGAGTGCTTCAGTGATGACACAAGCAAATCTCCACGCAGCCGATTTAACGAATGCAATGGTCGATCAGGTAAACTTGACTAAGGCTGATTTGAGCGATGCAGTTCTGAAAGAAGCCCTTTTGCTCCGCGCCATCTTTAATGATGTGAATATAGACGGTGCAGATTTTACAGATGCAATTTTGGATAAAGCACAAATCAAAGAACTGTGTGCAAAAGCTAATGGTGTGAATTCCAAAACAGGCGTGCAAACTCGTGATTCTCTGGGATGTTAATGAAACGTGTAGGTGTAATTGGTGGCGGACAGTTGGCCTGGATGATGGCAGATGCAGCACGCAAGCTAGGAGTAGAATTAGTAGTACAAACTCCTAGTGAAGACGATCCAGCGGTGTCCATCGCTCAGGAAATTGTTTTCGCCCCCGTAGATGACGCCGATGCTACACAAATATTAGCGAAAAAATGCGATGTCATCACTTTTGAAAATGAATTTGTTAACTTAGATGCTTTATCTGTTTTAGCAAAGCAAGGGGTTTGTTTCCGTCCGAGATTAGAAGCATTAATTCCTCTATTAGATAAATATCATCAGCGTTCTTATTTAAGGGATTTAGGCTTACCAGTTCCGCAATTTTTCGCCGTCGAAGAGACAGAAAATCTCAAATCTAAAATAGAATATTTAGGTTTTCCTGTAGTTCTCAAATCCCGACGCCACGGTTATGATGGTCAGGGTACTTTTATAATTAAAGACTTCGCTGCTTTAGAAGAAAAGTTAAGTTATGAAACCATAACAAAAACTGCAAATCAAGCGCTTTTCTTGTTAGAGGAATTTGTACCTTTTGAAAGAGAACTAGCAGTAATAGCAGCTCGTTCTTTAAATGGAGAAATCGTCACCTATCCAGTGGTAGAAACCCAACAAGAACAACAAGTGTGTCGGCGGGTAATTGCGCCGGCTGAGATTTCGCCGAATCAAATAGCAGAAATAGAAGCGATCGCACATACTCTATTAAATAGCCTCCAATTCGTAGGAGTCTTTGGGATTGAGCTATTTGTGACTGCTGATGGCAAAGTGCTGGTAAATGAAATTGCTCCCCGTACTCACAATTCCGGACATTTTTCCCTTGACGCGTGTGAAACTTCCCAGTTTGAACAACAGCTAAGGGCAGTTTGTGGTTTACCGTTGGGAAATCCTGGTTTGCGCTGTGCTGGCGCTGTGATGGTGAATTTGTTGGGGTATGAAAATTCTAACAGCGATTACCAAAGCCAGCGTCAACAAATAGCAGATATTCCCCAAGCGCACGTCCACTGGTATGGGAAAACTCAATCGCGTCCTGGGCGGAAATTGGGACATGTCACAGTTTTGCTAGACAATCAAAGTCGAAAACAAGCGATCGCAGTTGCCCAGACTATAGAATCTATCTGGTATGCCAAGTAAATTTTTGAGAAACTTTCGATTTGAACACACAACATCTTTTTGAAAGTTATAATGAGTTAGTTGCACTACGACGTTGGTGACTGCCATCAAGTTTTTTGATCTATGCCTTTAAAGAAAAGGGAGTCAAGCGTTCTCGTGGCAGTAGACCGGGCATGTACCCGGAAACTTTAAACGAGAAATTTAGGTTCCCACCTGGTTTAACCAGGTCATAAACTTAGGTAAAACGGCGTCGCGGTGAACTCAAAATTATTAGCTCCCAAAATCAGTTAGAATTTGGGAGCTTTAATTATTTAAATTAGTAAAACTTATATTATAAATCAGAAATTTAAAACTAGAAATCAAACTATTTGAAAGCACGCAAATTAAAGCTTTTGGCTACATTATATCAAGTTCGCTTAATTACTTATAAATCCTGAAACACCCCACCCGTCTTACGGCATCCTCCCCAAAGCATCGGGAGGGTTGGGGAGGGGTAAAGCGAGGACTGCAATCATAACTAATCATCCGAATTTGATATTATTCATGAAAAAAATTACTTATAGTGCTTTTAGTTTCGATGCTATAAGTAAGTCGGTGGAAAAAAAGCCAACTGTGTTAAGAAAAATAATAAAGCTACAACCCTCTTCCCTCCTGCCTGCTACCTCTTGCCTTTTGCCTCATTTCAACTACAAATATTTACGCCGTTCTACTTAGGCGTTAGGGTAGCAAAACTGTAGTCTCTACTTCAAATTTTGAGATATCTGCTAATAAAAACAAAATCTGTATAACATGATTCTAATTTAGGTGACATTCAGCGGTAGAATCGCACAATTGAATGAAATTGTGGTTAAAGCTACAAAAAATTGTCACAACAAATAACTAATACCGTGTTTCCAGCCTCGGTCTTCCGACTAGACAGTGGCTTAACGTTTATTCATCAAGAAATTCCCACTACCCCTGTAGTTGTGGCGGATGTTTGGGTGCGTGCTGGAACAAGCCTAGAGCCAGAACCTTGGTTTGGTATGGCACACTTTTTAGAACATATGATTTTTAAAGGTACTGCAACGCTACCCCCTGGAATGTTCGACCACAACGTTGAAAACCGGGGAGGCGTCAGTAATGCGGCAACAAGCTATGATTACGCTCATTATTCGCTCACCACAGCTGCGCCTTATTTGCAAGATACCCTGCCGCACTTGGGAGAATTACTACTGAATGCGGCAATTCCAGAAGATGAATTTAGCCGCGAACGTGATGTAGTACTAGAGGAAATCCGTTCGTGCAATGACGATTCTGACTGGATAGGATTCCAAGCTTTGATTGGCAGTATTTATGGGCGTCACCCTTACGGACGTTCTGTGCTGGGTACCGAGCAAGAACTGATGCAGCAGTCACCAGAAGCAATGCGCTGCTTTCACCGTGCCCACTACCAACCGGAAAATATGACGGTGGTAATTGCAGGGGGCATAGCTCAGGAGCCAGCTTGGGAATTAATAAATCGTTCATTTACTGATTTTGCCGAACCTTCTCATTGTCCGCAGTTTGAAAAAGTTCCAGAGCCAATAATAACAGAAATTCGTCGTCAAGAACTATATTTACCACGCATAGAGCGAGCGCGATTGTTAATGGCGTGGCTTGTACCGGGAGTAGAAGAAATCCACACTGCCTATGGCTTAGATTTGTTGTCGGTGTTATTAGCAGAAGGACGGACTTCGCGTTTAGTACGCGATTTGCGGGAAGATTTGCAATTAGTACAGGGAATTTGTAGTAATTTTTCTTTGCAACGGGAATCGAGTTTATTTACAATTACTGCCTGGTTGGAACCAGAAAATTTAGAAAAAGTAGAGTCCTTGATTTGCGATTGTTTAGATAAATTACAGACTCAGGAAATTAGTCAACAGGAACTCGCGCGATCGCGCAGGCTACTATGTAACGATTATGCCTTTTCTACTGAAACACCAAATCAAATCACAGGACTTTACGGATACTACAATACAATAGCCCAAGCCGAATTAGCTGTGGCCTATCCTCAGGAAATTCAGTCTTTTGATGCCCAACAACTGCAAAAATTAGCGAAACAGTATCTCTCGCCGCACAATTATGCCGTTACCGTGCTTAAACCGTGTTAGGTATGGGGTATGGGGCATGGGATATGGAAGAGGATAAGGGAGATTTAAAACTGAAAGTTGAACCTCAGAGGCTCAACCTTCGAGTTCAAAACCTCAATGTTTCAGTTCAAAACCTCAACGTTCCAGTTCAAAACCTCAACATTCCAGGTTAAAACCTCAACGTTCTAGTTTAAAATCCCAAGGCTCAAACTTATTTCCCAATGCCCAATGCTCAATGCCCAATGACAAAGGACAAATAACAAATGACAACCTTGCTGCAAAAGTCGCCTATTCATCGTACTGTATTAAACAATGGCATTGTCGTGCTAGTGGCAGAAAACCCGGCTGCGGACATTATTGCGGCGCGAATTTTTGTACGTGCCGGTAGTTGTAACGAAAACCAAGAGCAAGCAGGGTTGGCACATTTGCTATCAGCAGTGATGACAAAGGGATGCGATGGACTTTCTAGCTTAGAAATTGCTGAAAAAGTTGAGTCTGTGGGAGCGAGTTTGAGTGCAGATGCGACCTCTGATTATTTTTTGCTATCTTTCAAGACGGTAACATCCGATTTTGCCGAAATTTTAACATTGGCAGGACAGATTTTGCGATCGCCTACTTTTCCCGAAGTTCAAGTGGAACTAGAACGGCGTCTAGCACTACAAGATATTCGTTCGCAAAAAGAGCAACCCTTTACTGTAGCCTTTGAACAATTGCGGCAGGTAATGTACCAAAATCATCCTTATGCCATGTCGGTATTAGGAGATGAAACAACCATGAGCCGCTTAACTCGTGGCGATTTAGTGCAGTATCATCAAACTTATTTCCGTCCCGATAATCTGGTAATTAGTATTGCTGGGCGAGTTACACCCACAGACGCAGTAGCATTGGTGACAGATATTTTTGGTGATTGGCAAGTTCCAGCAGTAGCACTGCCAACACTCAATTTACCTGAAATTAGGGTGGAACCACAGGTAAGGCTGAAGCCACAACAGACGCAACAATCAATTGTGATGCTTGGTTATATGGGCACATCAGTGATTTCTCCTGACTATGCCCCATTGAAGTTGCTGTGTACCTACTTGGGAAATGGGCTTTCTAGCCGTTTGTTTGTCGAATTGCGGGAAAAACGAGGTTTAGCTTACGAGGTATCTGCTTTTTACTCAACTAGGCTATACCCAGCATCGTTTGTAGTTTATATGGGTACAGCACCAGAAAATACTACCATAGCCTTAGAAGGATTGCGTACAGAAGTAGATTTATTATCTACCACCGAAATATCCCCAAGCGCCCTGCAAGCTGCTAAAAACAAGATTCTGGGCCAGTACGCTTTGGGTAAACAAACGAACGGGCAAATTGCTCAGATATATGGTTGGTATGAGATTTTGGGGTTAGGAATTGATTTTGACATCAAGTTCCAAGAATTGATTGCGGCTGTGGATGCCCAAGATGCCATTGCTGCCGCTTCCCAGTATTTAAAAGAACCTTATGTGTCTTTACTTGGCCAAGAAGCAGCAATTAATGAGGCGATCGCATAAGGTAGATGATGTGCATCAGGCGTAGCCTGTTAGAGACATCGCTTTGTGCAACAGCTGTTTTTTACACCAAGCGGCTGTACTATTAGCATCAGAATATTCTGGGAGTAAATTCCATGCAACACAGCCTGACAGCAAGTATTTTGAGTTACTTAAAATTACTAGATCCAACTGTAAATCGCTGTAAAATGGAAAAACGGCAAAAGGGTTGGCGGACAAAGAGATCTAAGTCTTTATCAGCAACTCAAATACTCCTGTTGTCCACTACACCTCTGTTCATAGCTTCCTCTGCTCTAGTATCAATTGCAGCCCCACAAAAAACAGCTCAAGTAAACCCCGCAGATAGTATCAGCCGTCCTACTCTGAAAGTTGGTAGCCAAGGCGAACGCGTATCTGAACTTCAAGCAGCTTTGAGACTTTTGGGTTTTTACTCTGGTGAAGTAGATGGTGTATATAGTGAAAATACAGCTAGTGCTGTTTCTCGATTTAAACAAGCAGCTGGCTTAAATCCAGATGGCATCGTTGATGCCACCACATGGCAAAGACTGTTTCCTAGAGAATCGGTAGCAGGATCGACACCTCCAGCATCTGGGCAAAGATTTAACTCAGCGACAAATTTTCCGGTTCCAACCCAGGCTAACAGCCTCACCAACGTTGCAAATCCTAACCCACCAAGACAGGCTGTTACCCAAGTTCCCACCAAACCCAATCCACCGAAGAAAGCTGCAACACAAGCTGCTACCAGCCCTAAACCACCAAAGAAAGCTGCAACACAAGCTACAACCACCAAACCACCAAAAAAAGCTGTAACACAAGCTGCTACCAGTCCTGAACCAAGGCCTGCTAACCCCAGACAAGCTCAAAAAACGTCGAGCCGTACTACATCAACTACTAGAACCCAGTCAACCACACGTAGCAGACAAACAACCCGAACTCAGTCAAATGCAAGTACTAAGCGAACTCCTGGTATTCAATACACCTCAGAAGGATTACCAATTTTGCGTGTAGGGTTACGTGGTTCCGAAGTTGTCAGATTACAACAACAACTGAAAAGGCTTGGTTACTTAAAAGGCGATGTAGATGGAGACTTTGGGGCGACAACCGAGTCTGCTGTCAAAGCTGTACAAAAGCGCTATGGTTTAGAACCTGACGGCGTAGCTGGTGGGGCTACTTGGGAAATTCTTTTGCGCCGTTAGGGAACTTGAAATCATAGTTACTCAACTCTTTAAATGAGGGGGATGAGGGAGTAAATTCTTCCTTGTCCTTTTTGTTTTGGGATGAAATTGTGCAATGGGGCTGTATGCGATCGCTTGTCGCTGGGTAGTTGACTAGGTACATCGTGGAATACGATAAAGATACTGGGATAAAAAGTATTTCTCGATGCCAGCAGGAGGCTATTCTTATTTTGACGCCTTGGCAGAGCATCTGCGACTTTGCTCCTGAATTCTGTTAGCGCAGCGGGGCGTAGCCCATTCTGAATTCTGACTCCTAACTTAGGGTTAATTCTTCTACAAAAGCTTATGCGACACTTTTTATTAACTTGGCTCGGTACTGCGGTGGCGTTATTTATTACTGCTAATATCGTTCCGGGATTCTTTATTAAGAACTTTGTGGCTGCCTTGGTTGCTGCTATTGTTATCGGTCTAGTTAATGCATTTATTAGACCGATTTTGCGGATTTTAACTTTTCCAATTACCTTGCTTACTTTTGGTTTATTTACATTAGTAATTAATGCCTTGACTCTTTGGCTAGCAAGTGCTTTAACTCCGGGTTCTGGGTTTGAAGTCCAGGGTTTTTTACCTGCTTTCTTTGGTTCGATTGTGCTAGCAATTGTTTCTAGCATTATTAACTATTTTTTGAGAGCTGTTGAATAAAAAAGTTAATCAAAGAAAGGAGCTTGGGCAACAGCTAGGGTTAAAGCCTCTGATTGCCCTTTTAACTGGAAAATTCGTTTGGGAAGTAACAATTTTACCCGCAATTGTTCTGGGGTAATAGAGAGAGAATCAGTGAATAAAAAGTTGAGTTGAGTAGCTGCAACAATAGCCGCTGCCTCTGCTACGCTGGGCGTACCTACTTGTTGATTGGTAATTGTGCTGGGGTTGGGAACCGAGACACGGCGAAGAACTTCAGCAGAAAAAGCCTTTAGGGGCAAATTGCGTAGGTTGCAAAATTCTACTAAGCCAACTTCCGAGGCTTTATTATTGATGGTAGCAATACCCGCGATCGCACTTTGGCAAAGTTGATTTTCTTCAAATACTTTCTCAATTGCCAAATCGATTAATTGCCATGAAGTTCCTCGTTTACAACCAATTCCTACCCATAAAATTTGTTGCACTTAGTAGATTTTCTAATTCAGTTTGTATTTTTTACTCCAATAGCCAACCAAACAAATCTCCCATCGTCAGCTGCAATTCACTTGCAAAATCTGGCACAGGAAGTAAATCTTTTAGCTCATCCAACATTGCTGGGTGTTGATTGCGTATATAGACGAATACCGTTTGCTCTTCTGGATCGATCAGCCAGCCCATTTGTGTTTCATAATTCAGGCAATGCAGAATATTTTTTGTAACTTTAGTTTGTCTTTGGTCGGGTGATAGAATCTCGATAGTCCAATCGGGAGCGGCTTGGAAAACGTTCGCAACTTGGCCATTTTCATCACGGGGAATTCTCTCCCAAGTAAATACAGCCACATCTGGCACAATCGATCTGCCACCAAATGTACACCGCAGTTCTGGAAAAGCACGAGCAATTCGCTTGGGCTTGACGCTTAAGTTGATAATGCTAACCATTTCACCTTGAATTATACTGTGCTTTCCCTGTGGCATAGGTTTTTGAATAATTTTACCATCGATGTATTCACTAGCAGGTTTGGTTTCTGGTAGCATCAGAAACTCTGCCAAAGTTATGTTTTTTGGTGGTGTCCGTACCATTTGCCAGCCTCCGAAAAAGTAGAGAGAATGATTATGTTATGGCAATTTGGATTCAAAAACGTAATTTCAAAATTTCTATTTTCCATCTTCCTACTTCCCGCTTCCCCACAGTTAAAATTACGTTTTAGAACGCAGATTAGTATTAATGCTAAACTGATTAGTCCCGACACTGGCAATGGTAAAGTCAAAACAAGCGGAGATTTTGATATGGCTCAAGCTTTACCCAAACTATTGACTTTTGAAGAATTTATTGCATGGCTGCCAGAAAACACCGGAAAACGTTACGAATTACACGATGGGATAATTGTAGAAATGTCTCAACCGAGTGGAAAGCATGAAAAAGTTACGGGATTTTTAGCAGGAGAAATTACTGTTGAATATAAGCGATTGAAACTGCCGTACTTTATTCCCAAAACAGCTTTAGTAAAACCACCGAGAAAATCATCGGGTTACTTGCCAGATATCGTATTAATCAACGATGCTAATTTGCAAAATGAGCAATTGTGGGAAAAAGAGTCTACCGTGACTCAAAGTGAATCCATTCCTTTGGTCATTGAAGTTGTAAGTACAAACTGGGAAGATGATTATTACACCAAATTAGGGAATTATGAAGCCATGAAAATTCCTGAATATTGGATCGTTGATTATGCAGCTTTAGGAGCCAGAAAGTTTATTGGTAACCCCAAACAACCAACCATTTCTATTTATCATTTAGTTGATGAAGAATATCAAGTTGCTCAATTTAGGAATTTGGAACGTATTATATCCCCTACTTTTCCAGATTTAAACCTGACTGCTAATCAAATTTTCAATGGTGCTTTGTAGAGTAGACTTCTTGCAGAAGTCGGGAAAAGGGGAAGGGGAAAGGGTTGGTATTTTCCCTTTCCCCAATAAAGATGAGTCCCTTTTCCCACAAGAATGCAAAAGTGCTTTTTGCAAGAGGTCAAGTATTTTTGATCTACCCTTCAGGAAAATTCACATAATCATCTTTTGTCACTATTTCAAAGCTGGTAATTGTTACTGCATAATTTATTTTTTTGATGGTTATTTAAGCTGATAAATTATCTCTTACTCCCCAAAAGCGGGAATAGGGAATAGAAAACTGTTGCCCGTTGCCTGTTCCCTATTCCCTTCTTTGATAAGATTGCGATATTACATCCTTTCTAATACCTGAATTCCCAACAAAGATAATCCCAATTTCAGGGTTCTAGCAGTCAAATCACACAAAATTAGACGGGATGTTCGCTGTGGTTCCTCGGCATCCAGTACCCGAACTCCGCGATCGCGGTCATAAAACTGATTGAATTTTTTACTCAGTTCATACAAATATTCACATAAACGATGAGGCAATAAATCTTGCTCTAAAGTATTAATAACTTCATCGAGTTGAAGTAAATATTTTGCCAGCGCTAATTCGGTTTCATGCTCTAAGACTACAGCATTATTTCCTAATTCTTTAAAGTTAATTTCACCCTTGCGGCTAATCCCTTGAATCCGGGCATAAGCATATAGCATATAGGGCGCAGTATTACCTTTATCTGATAGCATTTTGTCGTAGCTAAAAATATAGTTACTAGTCCGGTTTTGACTAAGGTCAGCGTACTTAACAGAACTAATGCCAGCTACTTTAGAAACATGAGCTTTAAACTCTTCAGTTTCATTACGACCTTCTTCTTGAATTTTTGCTTCTAGTAACTCCCGAAACTTGACAACTGCCTCATCTAACAAATCCCGCAACCGCACGGTATCGCCAGAACGAGTTTTGAATTTCTTACCATCTTCCCCAAGCACCAACCCAAAGGGCACATGCTCTAATTCCACATCATCGGGAATCCATCCAGCTTTGCGTGCTACCTGGAAAACCTGAGCAAAGTGGTTTGCTTGTCCAGCATCTGTTACATAAATTATCCGCTTTGCTTCATCCTGCTGAATCCGGTAGCGGAGGGATGCTAAATCTGTAGTGGCGTAGTTATAACCGCCATCTGATTTTTGCACAATTAAAGGTAGAGGTTCGCCTTCTCTATTTGTAAAGCCTTCGAGAAAAACACATTTTGCCCCTTGGTTTTCTACAAGTAATCCAGATTTTTCTAAATCTTCTACAACTCCTGGGAGTAAGGGATTGTAGAAAGATTCGCCGCGTTCAATTAAGTTGATATCCAAAAAATCATAAATTACTTGAAACTCTTGCCGCGATTGTTCGCAAAGTAATTTCCAAGCATGGAGTGTATCTTGGGCACCTGCTTGTAATCTGACGACTTCTTGGCGTGCTGTTTCTTGAAAAGCTTCATCAGCATCAAACCGCTGTTTGGCTTGGCGGTAAAAAGTGACTAAATCGCCGATATCTAAAGCATTAGCAGTAGTCAGAGCTTGGGGGTAAACTTCCCGTAGATAAGCAATTAACATGCCAAATTGCGTACCCCAATCACCGATATGATTTAACCGCAGGACATCATGTCCTTGAAATTCCAGAACGCGAGCGATCGCATCACCAATGATTGTAGAACGCAAGTGCCCGACGTGCATATCTTTAGCAATATTCGGACTGGAAAAATCCACAATTTCCCGCTGGGGTGTCTTCGCCGTGGGAATTCCTAACCTGGAGTCTGCCTGAATAGCGTTCAGTTGTGCTTCCAAGTATGGTATTTTCAGTTTCAGATTGATAAATCCTGGCCCTGCAATTTCTGGTGGTTCGCAGATTTGGGATACATCTAATTTTTCAACTATGGCAGATGCGATTAATCTTGGTTGCTTTCCTAACTTTTTACTCAGAGATAAAGCCACATTTGCCTGATAATCACCAAATTTAGGATTACTAGCAGCAACCAAAATTGGATCTATTCCAACGTAGTCAGCGCCAAAAGCCGCCACTAAAGCCTGCTCAAACTGAATTTTTAGTTTTTCTTGTGTAGGGTTCATATATAAATTCTATCTGCGAGGGGTGTGATGTAGCTCTGGAAAAGCTTGATTATTTTAACCTTAAAATATATTCATCAAGTCCAAGCAAAGACCGTCATCTTTAACCACAACCCCATAAATTGTCTCCCATCCTTGGCATACCTTCTAGATTCTGTAGGACTCCTGTTCGATTGCGTCAAAAAACTCTTCCTCAGCTTGAAAAGGCCGATTCTCTACTGCCTAGCGGGAGCAAAGTAAGTTGAAAAATTAAAGCAAATTACTTCAAGCCAACGCAAGTATCTTGTGTAGTCAGCACTTCAGTGTTTCAAACAAAGACTAAACTTCTGACTCCAAACTTATTTACTCAGATTTCCTCGATTGATGGACTGCTACGTTTCTCAACGTAAGTACGGAGGTAAACTTTGTTTGTATAGCCGCAGATTCCATTGGTCATGGCTGAACTTGATGCGTATGACGCTGCTACTCTACCTATGTACTTCATTTCAATGAAAATCCCTAGAGATTTAGTTTTTAACCCTTGACTCTATAATTTCTACATCTGGTTTTCATAAAACATATAAACTTATCATCAAATTTTTATCATATATAAGTTTAAACCCTCAGTGCTAATAACAGTGTATTAGCGAATCAATAATAGTATTTTTTCAGTAAAAATACTTTAAATAAAGAACTATTTGAATATAGGAACAACGCGCAAAAACAAGATTGACTTTCGAGAATCATAGCTGTTAGAAGTAAGAGACAACATAAGAGAGATAGCTGCTCCAAAGGGCGTTATCTAAATTGTTTTCCCTACTTAATGACTCTGTTATGAAACGTACTTTATTCACCGCTTTGATTGCTGCTACAGCTACATTAACTGGATTAGTATCTAAAGTAGAAACTGCATCTGCTTCTGGTTTTACTTGGAATGATTCTTGGAGTCAACCAACAGTACTTAATAAGTCTCAAACTGGTTTTAATGACGCTCCTTTCCAAAAATTTGTTCAAGCAGAAGGCATTGAAATTCCAAACAGCGGTCAGTTTAAATTAGATCCAACTAAATTAAACTTAAAATACGACCACGATGTTTCTGTTTACTTTATCAATGAGGGTGCTGGTTATAGAAACCAGTTAGCCTTCGATGCCGCAGGAACTACTAATAAGTCTGGACTAGTTTTTAACGATATTTCTTGTGAAGGAGACGGATGCGTTGGTGGTTGGGGTGGTAATGCACTCAAATTCGGTGATGGGGTAAATCTTGGTAAGTTTACCGCAGGTACTCAACTGGATTTCTGGTTAAGAGCTGATGGTCTCAACCGTGGTAGCTCTGCTAATATCTTTGGTACAGACACTGCCTCTAATGCTGACGGACTACAGCACACAGTTGCTTATGCATATAACAACTACATCATTCTGGCGTTCGAGGATTTATACGGTGGTTTACACGCTTCAGGTGTAGATTCTGCAACTGGTAAGTGGAACGAAGGCTCTGACCGTGACTTTAATGATGTTATCGTTGTTCTTGATGTCGGTGAGGCCAATGTTAAAGGCTTAATCGGTGCTACCGTTCCAGAACCATCTGTTACTTTATCAATGTTTGCGGTAGGAGCAGTTAGCATGTTTGGATTGCGTCGTCGCCGTAAAGCTGGCACAATCTAACTAAACTTTGGAACGTTGTTAATTTTAGGTGCTTTTACTTTTCTTGGACAATAACGACCGATCGCTAGCATTTTCACCCGTATAGTTATACGGGTGAATTTATGTGTATAGTAGCATTTATTTTCTACATACCACGATCGCGTTCTAAATCCTCAATTACTTTTTGCAAATACCATTCGTCTGACATTCCAGGATAATAATCCTGCTTTTGCTCAATTAATCGTTCGGCGATTTCCCAATATCCCCCCACCATTCGCAAAAGTCGCTGACGTAGCAGGTTATAATTTTGCTTTTTAAACTGCGGACTAAATTTTTGGATTTTTTCTAAGCTGCTTAAGACTTGTTGATAATTTACCCAGTCTTCTTGTTCGCAAAAAATACTCGCGGCGCGTTGATAATTCTCCACAGCATTTTGCATTTCTTCTATGCAAGAATAGGCAATGCCGCGATTGTAATAAGCTTGAGCATCATCAGGATTGATTTGCAGCGCTTGGCTGTAATCTTGAATTGCACCGAGATAGTTGCCCATTGCTCGGTAGGCGTTACCTCTGGCAACATAGACTAAGGCATCTTCTGGTTGCATTTTGATTGCTCGATCGAGATCTGCGATCGCTCCAGTATGATCTCCTAATACAGAACGTGCTTTGCCTCGGTTGCGATAGACAATGGCATCCTCAAAATTTAGTCGCAATGCTTGATTAAAATCTGCGATCGCTTCTCGATAATTGCCCATTTTACAGCGTACAACGCCACGACAGCAGTAAGCTTGGGCATCTTGCGGATCGGCTTTCAATACCCAGTTTAAATCTGCTAGTGCCTCTTGGGTATCTCCTTTTTCAGCCTTTTCTAATAATTGCGTGAAATATTCTTTTGTAGATAAAATCGGCGCATTTGCAGAATGCGATGGCTCTACAGTAGGTAATTCTTGGGGTTGTAGCTGTTTAATTTGTTCCAGGCACAGGCGACAGTTGTCTTTGTCTTGCTGCTCTAAATATAACGTAGCAGCTTTTTTAAAGTTAGCGATCGCATCTTGAATATAACCCTGTTTGCGCCGCACCATCCCCCGCAGTTGATAAGCAGGAGCATAATTGAGATTGAAACGAATGGCGCGTTCAACGTCTTCCAACGCCCCTGGCAAATTTTTGAGCGCTAGCCTTGCTAATGCACGACAATAATATGCTTCTACACTCTCAGGATTGAGTTTCAGAGCCTCAGTATAATCTGAAGCAGCTTTTAGGAATGCTCCTGAGTCATAGTATGCCAAACCCCGTTGCAAATAAGCTTCGATAAAATAAGGTGTTAATTGTAAAGCATGGTTAAATTCCTCAATTGCTCCGGCGTAGTCTTTTTGCTTAGCCTTTTCTAATCCTCTATTGTAAGATTCCTCATTCATGGCATTTATTTACTTGATTGAGTGAGTTAAATTCGAGCAGACTTGCTTAGTAGCCTAACCTATAGAGTTACTCTTGATATTTTAAGTATTCAGCTTGGCTTAGCTTGATTTCGTAATTTTTGCTGAATCTACTTAATTACAGCAAAATTTAAGATTCAGGAATCATAATTGAGGATTAAAACAGGTTTAATACACGATTTTGAGACTAATCGTTGTATATTTCACAAAAATGAAATCTGCTGTATCTCTAATGCATTTATTCCTAAAATCTACCTACAGATGATGTCTAATTAGAAGCTATTGCAACTAAGCTTACAAAGTGACGCTTAAGTTTTATATACTTTTCCATATGGTAGATATCTATATCATTGACCTATTTGTAATTGGTCTACTTTTACTAACGGTCACCTTAGGGTCGGGTTGGATTTCTCGATTACCTCTTTCATTTGCGATTATCTATCTAATTGTTGGTATTGTTTTAGGCCCTTACGGCTTTGGACTGATTCAACTACGTCGAGATGAAGTGTTCAACGCCCAATTACTACAAAAAATCACAGAATTAGTAGTAATTATTTCCGTGTTTAGCTGCGGTTTAAGAATTGTTCGTCCTTTAAGGTTAGAAGTTTGGGGAATTACAGCCAGACTAATTGGATTGTTAATGCCAATTTCAATTTTTGCTTTAGCTGGTGTAGGTAAATTCTTTTTAGGTATGAATTGGGGAGAAGCGATTTTATTAGGAGCAATTCTCGCCCCAACCGATCCGGTATTAGCTTCGGAAGTTCAATTGACTGATGTCAAGGATAAAGATGAGTTACGCTTTGGTTTAACTTCTGAAGGTGGATTAAATGATGCTTTAGCTTTTCCGTTTGTTTATTTTGGGATTTATGCCCTTAAAGAAGATAACTGGGGTAGCTGGTTTAAACAGTGGGTTCTAGTTGATGTAATTTGGGCGATCGCTGCTGGCATTGTCATGGGATTTGTTGTAGCTAAAGTAATCGTTTGGTTAGATCAAAAAATTCAAAAACGCCGTCAGGCTGATGAGTTAATGGAAGATTTTGTGGCGATCGCTACAATTTTATTAACTTATTCTTTGACAGAAATTGTTAATGGTTATGGATTTTTAGCAGTATTTGTTGCTGGGTTAGTGGTTCAACGCAGTTACAGAAATCCCGATAAACCACTAGAACAATTAGAATTTATCGAGCGAATGGAAAAACTCTTAGAAATCGGGACAATTTTAATATTGGGGTCGATATTATTATTCAAGCCGATGTTAAATTATGCGGCTCAATCTTTGTTAGTAATATTTTTGTTATTTGTAATCATTCGACCTTTAGGAGTCTGGATTAGTACCATAGGAAAACGTCCTATATATTCTCACCGCCGTACCTTGAACCCAGGAACGCGTTTGTTATTTGGTTGGTTTGGGATTCGCGGCGTCGGCTCTTTATATTATCTTGCCTATGCCTTTGGTAAAGGCTTAGAAGGTGAAGTTGCCGAACAAATTTCCTGGATAACTTACACTACTATTGTAGCCTCTGTAATTCTACATGGAATTAGCGCAACTCCTTTAATGCAGTGGTATGAAAAGAGGATTGCCAAGTATTCAAAGCCTACTCCTCCTGACACAATTGATGAGTTTGAGTAACAATAAATTGGAGATTCATAATTAAATATCTCAAAATCCTAGTATCTTGGAAATACTAGGATTTTAATTTTTAATGTTTCTACTATTTTTACTTACCTGTCACCTTTTCAACTATCTCTCCAGCTTTATCAAGTAAATTAGGCTCGGAATTTCCTTCAGCCTTTAAATTTCTTTCGTAAGCTTTCTCTAGAGTTCCAAGATTTTGAGAATCTTTCACCGCTTGTTCGTAAGCCTCTTGTCGTGATTCTTCTTGAATGCCAACACCTGGATCGTATTCGTTAGCGCGGTTAATTTTTTCTTCTGGAGTTGGTTTATACTCGCGAGGTATGAGCTTCAATTCTTCAAGAGTAGTTGCATAACTAGCCTGCTGAATGAAAATGAATGAAGCTGATAAGCTAATGAAAATCATCAAGCTAACAATCAACAAGCTTGAACGTAGAGCTTTCTTTAAAGTTAATAGAATATTTTGCATGGAAAAACTCCCCTATCTCTTGATTTTCTACTTTGAGCCACTTTTGTGTATAGCCTTTCGCAATTGTATGGAGTACAGAAATTTTTAGGGTAGCACAGCTGTGCTACCCTACCTTGTACTTCACTAAAGCAAGAAAAACTATATTAATTGATTCCATTTTTGAGGCTCAAAGGTATCCTAATGGTTTAAGTACAGTTCTTCCTTCTATCGCAAGGTATATTAATTTTTAGTTATGACCAATTGTGATGAATCTTAATTCCTCGGCTTTGCATTGTGTATTCAAATAAATCTGTTGTTAACGCTTCTTCTACAGGAAAAACGCCTGGTTTATGGAGTTTGCCTTCTAGCAATAATTGGGCAATACTACCAGTGCCACAACCAGAAGCAACTGCCGTATTTTCATGCACTAAATTTGAGCAATAAACGGCTGTTTTACCATTTTTTTGTCCTGTAACTTCCGAACGAACTGCGACGCCAATACCACTAAAACTATCGGTAAAATCTGTCATTGAATGACTGACATGAGAGAGAAATTCAATTGCGTAACGACGCTGCATTAACCACTTGGGAAAGACATGCGCTGCAATCCAAGTTAAATGATTGTAAAAATCAGGTACAGAACCAAATTTAGTAATTACAGTTTTCACCGATGGGAAAGCTTTGGGCAGTGTAAAGGTTTCTGGCATATCAAACCAGTAAACTCCACTGTTTTGATAGGGAGATGGAAAGTTCACTATTTCTCTTGCACTATAAGGCTTGACTATCTCCCATTTGCCATTTATCCAAGCTTCAAAAGGATGTTGTAATCCCAGAAAAGTTGTTCGCATAACTGTAATGCCGGCACCGCCAGAACCAGAAACTAAATAACTTAAATGGATCTTTTCTGGTAGCTCGAATTGTTCAACACCCTGACGTACCATGCTGTTAGAAATGCCAGGGAAAATACCACTATTAACAATTGCTGTCACCCCAGCAGCAGCAGCTTGTTGATGATAATTGAGAGCCTTACTAGTATAAGAACGGTGGTCGCTGACATCTATATAGTTAACGCGTTGAGCAATACAAGTTTCGAGAACATTAGTATCTCTATAATGAAATGGCCCGGCACAGTGAATGACTAAATTAGAGTTGGCGATCGCTTCTCTTAATTTATCAATTTCTGCTAAGTCTAATACTAAAAACTCTACTTGCCCGCCTGAAGATAAGCTAACGCTTTTTCCAGTTTCGGCAGAACGTCCAGTAATTGTAATATGTGCCTGCGTGTAGTTAGCTAGATCCTGAGCAACACTGCTACCAATGCGCCCTCGTCCGCCAAGAATTAAAACTCTATGTGTCATTACTCCAGCATTAGCAACGCCAACTTTATTTCATCAATTTTTTGCCACCTTTGTCATCAGTTATAAGTGTGATTTATACCATTTCATAAATTCTTCCTACAGATATGTTGTAGGGGCTTTACAGCTGTCATTGGTGTCAACTTAACGTGAAACCCTTGTCAAAACTCGATTTTGGATTTACTCATTTTCCATGAAGATCCGCACTACCCCACCCCGGTTTTGTCTAAAGCCAAAACCGCCCCTCCCCGATGCCTTGGGGAGGGGTTGGGGGTGGGGTAAAACGCATGTGGGATAAACGTTTGGGCTTAAGTTGACACGTATGTACAGCTGTGCGCCCCTACTATACGTTTCTACATTTGCGCTTCAATTTGCCTGACTACTGTTAGCGCCGAATAACTTACCCCAGCGGTACCTTCGCCGGGATGGGTGGAGTCACCAACTAACCACAGATGTTCGATTGGTGTACGATTGGCAAAACCAAAGGGGCCAAAAGTGGGGATTCTTTGACCGATACCGCCAACTATACCGCGATCGCGGGCTGTGTAATGTGCAAAGCTGCGCGGCGTTGCGGCTTCTACGTGAATAATTGTTTCTGGTTTGAGATAAAAGTATTCGGCAAGACGGGCGATCGCTTGTTGGGTATACTTTTGTTTTAACCCTGGATAATCTTGAGTTTGCCACCAAGGTGCAGGATCGACGAATGATGAAGCGATAATCGTGGCTTTACCCTCTGGGGCGCGGCCATCTCCCGGATGACTAACGGAAACAAACAAGGAATTATTCTCGCCAATGGGGCCATTGGCATCATACATAAATTGTAGGTGGGGCGGACATTCCAAAGGAATAGCGCTGGCGTCTACACCCAAATAAACCACAAACGCGCCGGATGCTTGGGGCAGTTTTTCCACTCTGTTTTGATAACCAGATGGGGCTTTTTCTCCTAACAACTGCACCAAGTTTTGTACGGTGACGTTGCTAACTACATGGTCGGCTGCTTCTGTCCACACTTCACCGGTTTTCTGATTTCTGATCGCTACACCAGTGGCTTTGCCGTTTTCTACTTTAATTTGTTCGACGGTGTGACGCATCAATAATTTGCCACCATCTCGTTCTAAGGATTGTACCAGGCGATCGCTTAATACTTGCATACTACCTTGGAGATGAAACAATCCTTGGGGCAGTTGCGATACACTCAAGGCTGTGGCAGCGTAAAGTAATGCTGTTTCCTCTGCATTCACTTGGGAATACAATTTCAGTTGCAAATCTAAAAATGTTCTCAGCCGGCGGTCATTTCCAACTCCACATAACCTTAAAGCATCGCCCACGGTGAACAAAGTGAAGGGTACAGTAATTAATGTACTCGGACGTACTGCTTGCGTTAACTGCCACAAATCCCATAAATTACGCGGTGGTAGCACCGGGTCGCGTCCTTGAAATTCCCAGCTGGCATTAAATAAAGTTGCCATCAATTGCCAGAATGGTTCGCTACCAGGAAATTGTCTTTGTCGTTCCTGCTGCCATTTCTCTGGGTCGCGCCAAACGTTAATCGGCGTAGTTTCTCCGGGTAAATACACCGCACAAGCAGGATCGCAAGGTGTCGCTGCTGGTAAATCTATTTCTAATTCTGAGAAAATCCGGTGGTGAATTCCCCCTGCTTCCAAGCCTGCAACTTGGGTTGCGCCGACATCAAATGTAAATCCTTGGCGTTTAAAGGTCGAAGCACAACCTCCCGGTGCGATCGCTTGGTCTAAAATTAAGACGCTGTAACCTCTACGAGCTAATAATGCCCCAGCAGTGAGTCCACCGATTCCCGCACCAATGACAACGACACGAGATTTAGTTTTGTCTACAGAAATCTTGGACATTGATACTTATTTTTTATAATTCTTAACATTACTACTCATAATTTTATAGCGTTTTTCGTGTATTAGAACTTGAATCTTGAGAAGGCAGGGGGCAGGAGGCAGAAGGCAGGAGGCAGAAGGCAGAAGGCAGGGGGCAGGGGGCAGAAGGCAGGGGGCAGGAGGCAGGGGGCAGAAGGCAGGGAGCAGGGGGCAGAAGGCAGGAGTTTTATTAAGAAGGCGATTGGCGATCCCTCCTGCATTGTTAATGTATCGACTTGCAATTGAGTTGCATCGACTCACAATTGAGTTGCATCGCCTTGCAATTGAGTTGCATCGCCTTGCAATTGAGTTGCATCGACTCACAATTGAGTTGCATCGCCTCGCAATTGAGTTGCATCGCCTCGCAATTGAGTTGCATCGACCTGCAATTGAGTTGTGTCGCTTCGCAATCGAGTTGTGAGTAAACGGACATACAGTAGATTGCAACTTGGTGAGGTACAGATCATCGTAAGGGCACAACATTGTTCATACGTGTCAACTTAAGCTCAAACGTTTATCCCAC
>JAVRBO020000107.1:0-64363 GCA_034531195.2 Nostoc sp. ChiSLP01 | reverse complement strand
CTTTAGACAAAACCGGGGTGGGGTAGTGCGGATCTTCATGGAAAATGAGTAAATCAAAAATCGAGTTTTGACAAGGGTTTCACGTTAAGTTGACACTAATGGGCAATGCCGTGCCCTTACACAAAATCTCTATGTCTTAGAGTTTTAGTGAAATGATATTGTGAGTCATAATTCAAAATTCAGAATCCTATTCTCAATCTTCAATCCAAACTTTTCTCACTTACTAGGGATAGTAACTTCCCAAATTACTTGCTCTCCACCGTATTCCAAAACATAAATTTTATTGCTGATAATTTCAGTATCAATAGGATTGCTGAAACCTTGAACAATGCGTCTAGCTTCAAGTTTATAATTGGTAGTTCCTACCTTAGTCAAGTTTAAATGCAACAGATCTTGACTGGGATCTTTAAAAGGGCCTGCTACTGTTTCCCCAGTGGCATCGCCTGGAGTCCAACCCAATACAAATCCATCTCTGTTGAATTCTGGACTCATTGCTCCTTGGGTGTCAAAAACTAAACCCAAAGGAGAACGATGTGTTGTAAAAGTGCTAAAACTTTGGCCAAGAACGCTAGCATCTTTGACTTTGCCATCTTGAGGATCGCGGTAACTATCTGCATCTGGCCCAACATTAGGAATTGGTTCAGTCAAAGTGATATTAGGCTTAGGCGGAAAGGTCGGATCGTTATAATAATAGCCTTTTGTAACTGCGCCAAATTTGGGATTTAATAAACGGTCATTGGCAGGATTATAATTTGAGTATTGTTGTGGATTATCTGTCCCGCCAATACGCCAAGGAAAGCCGTAATGAAAACCCTGACGCAGCCAATTTAATTCTTCTGACATATCTCTATCTGGCCCATTTTCTGTGCCAAATAAATCTCCATTAGGCGCGAAAGCCATATCAAAAGTATTGCGTATTCCTTCTGCAAAAATATAGCCAGCGCTCTTTAAAGTTGCTCGATTGTTTGCAAGAAATAAGTTTTGTCCATTAGTAGGAAGACGAATTATACAGGCCGTTAATCCTACTTCGCGAGTGTTAGGATATAAGCCGCCAGCAGTTTGAACTTCACCATGATCGGTACGAGAACCGCTATTTATATAAATATAATTACCATCTAGGCTAACAACTACGCCATTGAAACGATGGTCGTAGGCTGTTTTGCTTTTAGGATACGCTGCACTTTTAGCCAAAACAGACCAAATTCGCTGTCCTGTACTTGAATTAATTACACCTTTAACAATAACTGCTTTGGTCTGGTCATTTGCAACGTTTCCGTTGCCAACTAAATAAATAGTACCGTTAGGGCCAATGGCCATACCTTGAGTTTCACTGACCTTATGATTATTAAAGTTGTAGACCAGTGTAGTAGTAGATGAAGCTAAATTAACTCGATAAATTTCACCATTACGTTTGAGATAATAGAGCGTATTATTTCGTGGGTCTTTTACAAGCCGAACAGAAGGAGAAATCGATTTTGTATTTACAATATTGCGAATCTTAATATCAGAACGCAGGGCTTCAGGTGCAGCATGAACTACTGTAGTTCCAGAATTTAATAGAACTATTGTTAATAAAAGCGTTTTTGACCAAGAAAACCAGCTTTTGAGAGCGAATTTATTGCTAAATTTGCGTTTAGCTGGCTGAGATAATTTAGTAATACTCATTATTTTCTCCATAAACCAAGTCAGATGATTTTTCTCGAAATCTTCTAAATTCACAAAAAAACAGCAGATGAATTCACAAAATCTCAAATACTATTATTCGTTCCTATGCCAAACTAACTTCTAAAGTATAAGGAACGGAGAGG
The DNA here is from genome assembly GCA_034531195.2 of Nostoc sp. ChiSLP01. Classification (GTDB taxonomy): domain Bacteria; phylum Cyanobacteriota; class Cyanobacteriia; order Cyanobacteriales; family Nostocaceae; genus Nostoc. The sequence continues at coordinate 62,555 of JAVRBO020000107.1, read as the reverse complement.
GTGTCACTTTCGCCAGAGAAAGTTCCACCATTTTGAGGAAATAAAGCATATTTGCTCGCTGAAATAGAGTATGTCCCCGCACCTAGCGAAGCGGTAATTAATGACCCAAAATCTGATTCATTCCCACTATCATCATTAAATTGCAGCAAAGTTCCAGCATTGTTAAACAGACCGAGGATTGTATCATCCAGTGTCACTGTTTTGATAGTTACAGTTGCTGAATTTGCTATGGAAAATTTAAAGAAGTCAAAATCAGGATTATCTCCGGGTTGAACTGATACTAATTCACCTGAAATATTCACATCTGAGCCTGATGATAAGGAACCTAATACTTCTGCGCTGGATAGTATGTTGTTTGTAGCTTGTCCAGCATTTTCTCGCTCATAGAAAAGGAAGTCGTCACTATCAAGTCTGAGATTAGTTCTTCCCTGTACAATACCTACGATCTCATCTGGTTGTGTTCCTGGTTTGTCTAAGAATATTTGTGTGTTACTTCCAACAACTTGCAGCCGATAGTTCTGTACAGATCCTTTGAGTTCAATTCGATCTTCACTAGAGTTGAAGTCAGTAATGGTGGCTAAATCTCCAAAACCTGCGTTCGTAGTGTTGTTATCGTCGTAGAAAACATTTGTAGCGTTCCCAAGAACAAATCTATCTACCCCAGTCCCACCAGTGAGAGTATCAATTTCCCCCGATCCTGCTGAAAGCAGATTACCAGGGAAAACACCAATCAAGACATCGTTTCCAGACCCTCCATTGATTCTGTCATTACCAGGCCCGCCCTGTAAGCTATCATTACCATCCTCACCATTGAGGATGTCATTGCCCAAATTGCCGTCTAGGGTGTCATTGCCTGCTCTACCATTGAGAGTGTTGTTAGCACTATTACCAAAAAGGAAGTTATTAAGAGTGTTACCTGTGCCATTGATGGCGCTAGTTCCTGTCAGCGTCAGATTCTCCAGATTCGCTAGTAATGTGTAGCTGATAGAAGACCTGACGCTATCTGTGCCTGAATTAGCAGCTTCGGTAATAATATCGGTAACGCTGTCAACTATATAAATATCGTTACCTAATCCTCCGTTTAAAGTGTCAGTACCGATACCGCCATCAAGGGTGTCGTTGCCATCTCCACCGATTAGACTGTCGTTTCCCGTCCCACCAAACAGACTATCGTTACCACCCGCACCATTTAAGGTATCGTTACCGGATGTACTACTGGCATTACCGCCATTAGCCCAACCATATATCGTGTCATTTCCCGATGTCCCGTTTCTGATATCAGAACCTGTCGTGCCGAAAATAACTGCCATATTATTTCTCCTGAATTTTTAACTAATGCCTAAGAGGTTGTTTGAAAATTCGTTTTGAATACTCCGTTTCTCGCTTTTAGGAGTAGGGAGTGGGAAAAAACAAAATCATTGATAATTTTCAAACATCCTTTAACTTCGACATTAGCCAAATAACTCTTTATCAGTTAGATATAGATTACTTGCCATTTGCGTAATCCTATTTTGGAAAATACAAATAAAAATATCCAAATGCTGATTGTAGCTGGGTTAAAAGCCATTCCTCTGGATAGAGGCGAACGAGGCGATCGCCCTACAAAAACATTAGATAATTTATTTCTTATAACTCCCTTAACCGATTACGCAAATGGTAAGTAATTGGCAAAAAAATTTATTTATCTTGGTTATTTTAGTAAATTTCGATCGCCGCCATAATTATTAATTATCATGAGCCAAAGTATACATGCAATGCTTTAACAAATCTTCAAAATGCCAATCTACGCCATTTATAATAGGTTGACCAAAAATGTAAATCTTAATAAAGCTTTTTTTCAAAAAAACTAATTTTTTTAGTAAAACTTGCGATCGTTTTTCCTGAAAAGCATCATCTTGGTTAAGTTACGTATCAATATCAGATTTTTTGTAAAAAAACTATTATTTTTAACTACAAAAAATACTTTTAGATTAAAGCAATCTTTGGAAAATTCCATAAGTTAAATTGATATATCGAACAAGAAAAGTTTTGTGCTTAATAGGAGTGAAACTTTACATAAATTTTATCGACGCAGCATTCAGTTGACTATTGCAGTATTACTGGCTGGTGAATCAAAAGTGAAACATCACCAAATCATTGATTTAGTGATGTTTAGTTTGGATGTCAGTAGTTTCTCAAGTTAACAAAGTCCTTAAGCAAAAGTGACTTGTAGCGTATAAGAAAAAGGGTTAAAGGAGGTTTCAAACAAATTAAGGAAAGTTCCACCATTTTCAGGGAAGAAAGCAAAGTCGCTCACTGAAATTGAGTACGTACCTGCACTAAGAAAACTGCTGATTAATGACGAATTGTCGCCGCCACCATCATCATCTGTTTGCAGTAAATTGCCAGCATTGTCAAATAGTCCGAGAATTGTATCTCCTGATGTCCGCGTCCTAATAGTGATAGTTCCTGCATTTGCTAAAGAAAATTTAAAAAAGTCAAAATCAGGATTATTCCCTGGCTGAATTGTTGCTAACTGAGCTGAAAGATTAACATTCGAGCCGGATGATAACGAACCCAATCCTTCAGCACTAGCTAGTGTATTGTTTGTACCTTCTCCAGCATTTTCCTGCTCATAGAAAAGGAAGTCGTCACTATCAAGTCTGAGATTGGTTTTTCCTTGCACAATACCTAAGATCTCATCTGGTTCTGTTCCCGGTTTATTTAAGAATATTCGTGTGTTGCCTGCAACAGATTGCAAGAGGTAGTTTTGTGTGGCTCCTTTGAGTTCAATTCGATCTAGGTTCGAGTCGAAGTCAGTAATAGTTGCCAAGTCACCAAAACCAGGATTAACAGTATTGTTATCGTCGTAGAAAACATTTACAGCGTCTCCTAAGATAAATCTATCTACCCCAACTCCACCGGTCAGGGTATCAATTTCTCCTAATCCCGGTGGAAGCAGACTGCCAGGGAAAGTACCGATGAGGATGTCGTCTCCAGATCCTCCATTAATTATGTCATTACCAGGCCCGCCTTGTAGACTATCATTGCCGTCCTCACCATTGAGGATGTCATTGCCCAAATTACCGTCTAGGGTGTCATTGCCTGCTCTACCATTGAGAGTGTTGTTAGCACTATTACCAAAAAGGAAGTTGTTAAGAGTGTTACCTGTGGCGTTGATGGCACTAGTTCCCGTTTGCCTGAGATTCTCCACATTGGCAGCGAGTGTGTAGGTAATAGAAGACCGGACGGTATCTGTGCCTGAATTAGCAGCCTCGACAATGGTGTCAACAGCACCGTCAATGATGTAAGTGTCGTTGCCTGCTGCTCCATTCAATGTGTCAGTACCTAAACCACCATTAAGTGTGTCATTGCCATTTCCACCATTTAAACTATCGTTGCCACCATTACCCGATAATTGGTTGTTTTGGTTGTCACCAACAATGATGTCATTTGCGTTTGTGCCGATGATGTTATCAAAGTTGATTGCAGTAAATGATAATGTTCCCAAACCAGGAACGTTATTAGCAGCCAAACTTTGGGTTTGCAGGTTAACAGTAATAAATACCCCAGGCAAAGATGCAGATGCATCTATGGTGTTGTTGGCAACGTTAGCATTAGCAATAACTTTTTCTACTTTAAATAGTTGGTCTTGTCCCAATGCTCCTTTTTGAATGGTTCCGACACCTGACAAGGTAATGGTTTGATTTAGTTGACTGTAGTCTGCGGTATCAATGCCATCTCCGCCATTAATGCTGTCGCTACCCTGGCTGCCTCTGAAGGTATCAGTGCCTGCACCACCTATGAGAGTGTCGTTTCCTGTACCTCCATCAAGTGTGTCATTGCCATTTCCACCAATCAAACTGTCGTTCCCCGTCCCGCCTGCGAGGGAATCGTTACCAGCTGCACCATCTAAGGTATCGTTGCCAGAGGTAGTATTGGCATTACCACCAAGGGCCCAACCAACTATAGTGTCATTTCCCACAGTTCCAATGAGACTGTCAGGATTTGTGGTGCCGAAAATAGATGCCATGTTATTTCTCCTGAATTTATGATTAATACGTAAGTTCAGCCTCACCCAAAGAACTATTCATCAGTTCAATGTTGATCGCTTGCCATTTGCATACTATTAAGTTAGAAAACATGAGATTGTTTGCTTAGAAACTTCTAAACAAAAAATATCCAACTAATATTGTGGGCAAGCCAAAAAAGCCTGCCTTTGATTGTGGGCAAAGGATATGCCTAATCTACAAAACTAGATAATTTATGTTTCTAAAAATTAGTTAATTAATTACTCAAATGGTTAAGTAGTTAAATCTATATTTTTGATTCTTTTGTCAGATTTTTTGAGCCAAGCTGTAACTATTTACTTATCACAATCGATAGGTTAACTAAACTTATTTACAAAATCTTTAAAATCTTGATAAATGCCACTAATAATAGATGGCAATATACCTATCAGTTTTAATTAAAAATTTTTAGCCTCTAGTGATTTTTTGGCGAACATTAATAGTTTTTTTAGCTTCATATACTTTCAATTATTAATTTATGTTTCAACATTAGATTTTTTGTTAAAAATTATTTTTATTTTTTTATAAAAAAAAGTTTTTTAATAATAAAGAATAATTAGAGAATATATAAATAAAAATTATATTTTGCCTGTAAATTTTTTACCTTAAAAAACCTTTAAGCTTTACATAAACTTTATATAATTACTGGAAAAGTTTTTAAGTACAGTAACTGTTAATACAATTCTCCTCTCCAGCCGCCTTATGGACAAAAATTTTTCTACCTTTTAATTTGTCTTAGGCTCTTTTACTACTTAGGGCAGAGAATAATAAAGGTTAAATGATTAAAGTGATATGGAGTGCCAAAATTAGTGATGGCTACGCCCCGCCGGAGGCGGTAAATTGATATTTCAGGCATTTACTAATCTCCAAGTGTAAAAGTTATCTCTCGCTTCAATAAGATTTGATTCAGGAGAATTTGAAGTGTCTTTTTTTAATAGAAAGCTCAGGTTTGTTAACAAACTCAAACTTATTTTTGGGATATTGGGGACAGTATTTATTTTATTTGCTTGTTCAAATATCGGATTATTAGCTAATAACTCATCATTAGGCGATCGCCCTTTTGTATGGGTAGCTCCAAGTCTAGAAAGAATAAAGCAAACAGATCCACCAAGAAATAAAACCGAGATTGATTTGTATGCAGCGCGGGGAGAATATGAACCTTTTCAGATAGGAATTCGCGCACCTAATAGCGGTCTAAAAAATGTAAACGTCGTCGTTTCAGATTTGTCTGCTGCAAACAATCGAGTAATTTCCAACACAAACATTACACTATACCGCGAACATTACGTTCGTGTTACCCATTCCAGCCCTAACAAAAAAGGCAGTAGCAATCCATCTTTAGGTACTGGATGGTATGCTGATGGGCTAATTCCGTTTATTAATCCTGAAAGCCAAAAAGATATTACAGGTGCTGAATTAGACGCTGTTCCATTCGACTTAAAAGCTGGGAATAACCAACCTATTTGGGTAGACATTTTTGTACCCCGCGACACTCAAGCTGGTGACTATCGAGGTACTTTTACTGTTAGTAGCGATCGAGGAGCGATCGCAGGTAAAATTCACTTGAAAGTTTGGAATTTTGAATTACCTATCAAACCATCGCTGAATTCTGAGTTCACATTTTACGAACATGAAGATAAAAGCGAGATGATAGAACTTCTCAAACATAAATTAATGCCTGACGCTCATTTTAATCCCGCATATGAGCCAGAGTTAATGAAGCAATGGGGGTTGCGTTCCCGCAGTCTTCCTTTTTGGAGTGGGGCTAATGTTAGTACTTGCAAAATGGCTCCAGCACCTTCTCTTCAAAAGATTAAAAATACTGCTGCTAAACATGAATCGGGTTTATTTCTTTACGCCAGATATGCTGATGAAATTGATAACTGCTCAAATTTAATTGAATCAGTAAAGGAATGGGCGCGAAATTTTCATCAAGCTGGAATCGCAACTGCTTTAGCAATGACTCCTACACCTGCGCTTTATGATGATGGTTCTGGAACTGGACGTACAGCTGTAGATATATGGATAGTATTGCCAGAAGTCTATGATGAAGCTTCTGAGCGAATTACTGAAGTTTTGCAAAAAGGAGATAAAGTTTGGTCTTACAATGCTTTAGTACAAGACGGATACTCTCCTAAATGGCAGATAGACTTTGAACCAATAAACTACAGAATTCATCCAGGTTTTATTAGCCAAAGCCTTGGGTTAACAGGGATTTTATACTGGCGAGTCGATCTATGGACAAAAGATCCTTGGAAGGACGTTCAAACTTATTTCCAGAAGAAATACAAACACTATTTTCCTGGGGAAGGGATGTTGTTTTATCCAGGGAAACAAGTAGGTATCAAAGGAGTTGTTCCTTCCATGAGGCTGAAGTGGCTTAGAGAAGGGGTAGAAGATTACGAGTATCTGGAAATACTTAAAAATCGGGATCGCCAACAGTGGGCACTTTCATTAGCTCGGCGTGTCGGACTTGACTGGCAGCACTGGACGCGGGATACAACTGTCCTGGAATCAACCCGACGACAGTTGGGCGAGGAAATACATAGACTCTCTTTTCAATAAAAGATTGAGAAATTCATCATTACTTTGACTAAAATTTAGATATTTTTTAATATATCCAAGTGGATATATTTTTTAATGTATAAATATCCTTTATACTTAGTTATTGTCTAGACTATGAATATAGTATCAAAGCTAACAACCAAAGCCAGATTTATTTTGAAAAGGAATTAAAAATATGAACCCACCAGAAGAATACATCAATCATAATTCATTTAAAGTAGAACAAGATGGATCGAATTCAGCAAGTAACGATCTTCAATTTAGTAATGGCATTAGCGAAAGTAGGAATTTAGATAAAGTTAGAGAAATTCTTGTTGGAAATCAAATTCGAGATATGGAAAAAAGATTTAGCCGCCTAGAAGAACGACTAATTCAAGAATTTACTAACGTGCGAGATGAAAATAAAAAACGTTTAGATGCTTTAGAAAATTATGTAAAACAAGAAGTTGATTCCTTAACACAACGCCTAAAAACCGAGCAGAAAGAACGCGAACTTCAGGTGAAAGCAGTTGCAGAAGAAAACAAAAATATAACTATATCTCTAGAAAATAAGTTGGATCAAATTGATGAACAAGCTACCAATAGTCAACGAGAGTTACACGAGAAGGTTCTCAATCAATCTAAAAGTTTACAAGATGATATTCAAAAAAAATCTCAAGAAATTTTAGTTTTACTAGAGCGGGAAGTTCAAGAGCTTCGTAGAGAAAAAACAGACCGTTCTAATCTTGCAGCTATGTTCGCAGAATTAGCTGTGCGTCTGAAAACAGAAAACTAATCTTAAACTCAAAATTTAGCAAACACAAAGTTGATTGCTTAAGCTTTAGCACAGTTCTTCTGTTAACAAAAAATGTTACTTCATAGCAATTGGGGACTGAGGGATTTTGGTAATGAGTGACTCTCCAATGAATCAAATACCAAAAGTATCTCCTGAAGGTTTGAAAAGCAATAACCAAACCTCCGAAATCAAAGATGAATTAATTCTACTCCGTAGTTTGTTGCTAAATATTGAGCCGACTAAAGTTGAAAGACTTTATGAGCGGCTAGAAAACCCCGAAATTCAACCAGAAGATATTAGTAAAATGCTTCCAGAAGCTGTTATCCTGCGCTCAAAGCAAGATAAACAACTTGCAGAAGCAATGGTATCAACTGTTGAAGAAGCCATTCAAGTTTCTGTTAAACAAGACCATAATGTCCTGGCAAATGCATTATTTCCAATAATTGGCCCAGCGACTCGTAAGGCGATTTCTACAGCTCTTGAAGAAATGATTCAATCTTTGAATCAAACTCTAGAACATAGCTTGTCTCCACAAAGTTTTCAGTGGAGATTGGAAGCGCAACGCACAGGAAGATCGTTTGCAGAAATTGTGCTGCTACGGACGTTAGTTTACCGAGTGGAGCAAATATTTCTGATTCATAAAGAATCTGGATTATTACTTCAACATTTAGTAACAAAGCAGGTTACGATTCAAGATCCAGATTTAGTGGCTGCGATGTTGACAGCTATCCAAGATTTTATCAAAGATTCGTTCAACGTTCAAAAAGGAGATGGGATAAAAAGTTTACGTTTTGGAGAAGTCACGATTTGGATTGAAGAGGGGCCGCAAGCATCAATAGCAGCGATGATTCGGGGAAATCCTCCCCAAGAATTAAGATTAGTTTTACAAGAAGCAATCGAAAAAATTCACCTTAAGTTTAGTAGAGAAATTAAAGATTTTGCAGGAGATACAGAACTATTTGATGTCAGTAAACCCGATTTAGAAGATTGCCTGGTAGTTCAGTATAAATCTGCTGCTAAAAAAAATTATACCTATGCTTGGATTTTTTTAGGTGTAATGGCGATCGCTTTTGGAACTTGGGGCTTTTTTACTATTAGAGAACAACTCCGTTGGCGGGCCTATCTGCAAAAACTCAACTCTCAGCCAGGAATTATTGTAATTAGCTCCCAGCAAAGTTTTGGCAAATACTTTATCAGGGGAATGCGCGATCCTCTAGCAGTAGATCCTAATACACTCATACAACAAACAAATCTTAACCCCAAAACAGTAAGCAGCCAGTGGCAACCTTACTTGTCTTTGGAACCAGAATTTACTACCAAAAGAGTTAAACAATTGTTACATCCACCCCCAACTGTATCGCTACAAGTCGATAAAAACGGTATTCTCAACGCCACAGGTTATGCATCCCGTCAATGGATTTTACAAACCCGGAAATTATGGAATTTTATTCCTGGCATTACTCAATTTCAGGATAAAAATCTTGGAGAAATAGAACTTAGCCAATTGGAGGAGTATAAAAAACAAATAGAACAAAAAATATTGTTTTTTGTCGAAGGGACGCTTGAACTTAGCTCTGGTGAAGTTAGTAAGCTATCTAATTTAACTCTGTCAATACGCAATTTTTTGAATATTGCTAAGTATTTAGATAAAGACGTGCAAATTCAAATTATTGGGCATACTAATAGCGCAGGAACAGAGCAAACAAATATGCTCCTCAGTCAAGCCCGCGCCGAGAAAATTTTATCTTATTTCAAATCTCAAGGAATCAATACAAAACAACTTCAAGCAATAGGTGTAAGTTCTAACCAACCTTTGGAGCCACAACTAACACCAGAATCCCAAAATATTAGTAACTGTCGAGTATCTTTTAAAGTATTTATAGCTAATAAATCTGACTAAAATTATATAACTTTATTTATGGTTGTTCAGAAAAAAATTTGTATGATAGGTGCATTTGCTACGGGTAAAACTAGTTTAGTATCGAAATTTGTTCACAGTATTTTTTCTGACAAATACCATACGACTGTGGGTGTCAAAATTGATAAAAAAATTATAGATATTCAAGACAATAAGATAAATCTGATTCTTTGGGATCTTTACGGAGAAGATGAATTTCAAAAAGTGCGAATGTCTTATTTACGCGGTTGTGCTGGTTATTTATTAGTCGCAGATGGTACGAGGCGTAATACTTTAGAAAAAGCTTTCGATTTACAAACAAGAGTAGAAGATGCCATTGGGAAGGTTCCATTTATTTTGGTGATGAACAAATACGATATTACAGATGAATGGGAAATTGAACCTACTGAACTAGATGAAGTGATACAAAAGGGTTGGACTGTGATTCAAACAAGTGCTAAAAATGGACTAGGTGTAGAAGAAATTTTTCAAACTCTTGCTAAGAAAATTTTGGATTCCTAAATGCTAGATGTTCCTAATTCTGTAATTACCTATCTTCTGAATTTTCTAACAGCAGAGCGTTCTCTTGCCTATCTGTTGGTAAACAAAGATGGGACTTTATTAGATTGGGGAGGCAAATTGGCAGAATATGGAATTACTAACCTCGCTAAAGGAGAACATATCAAAGAGCAAGTTTGCTTCTTGGAAGGGCTACTACCACTAAATGATACTTCTCTATTTCTACCATTTCTCAAAACAGAGTATGGCAGCTGTGCAGATGTTCATATGTTCCCCACTGAAGAAGGAGATTGGGTGTTATTGTTAGATAGTAGCTGTGATGAAAACCATCTCTTTGCTACTCAACAAAAAGCTAATGAGTTTAGTCTTTTACAAGAAAAATTAAATAATTATTAATCATTTAAAATTTAAACCATGAATACATCTATTACAAACGATGTGCTGGCCGCTTTAAAGATTCTGACTCTAGAGTATATTAATACAGGTTTATTTCAAATTATTGGTAATACACCTGATTGGTTAAATCAATTTTGCCATCAGAAATTAACCTCAGGGATGAATATATCAGTACCAGAGGAAAAATTTTGTTTTTTAAAAAATTTTTTAATTGATGCTGAAGAATTTTGGCTGAGTAATCCCGGTAAAAAACTCAGTTCAGGTTTATGGACTGAAGTAGATACAAATGGACAAGAATATCAATTTGAAGCTTATGCACTTTTTATAAATGATAAAAAAATTTTATTGATTGAACTTTTAGAAGAAACTTATCAAGATAAGCAATATCTTATACAAAAAGGTAGAGAATATGAATTAATTTATTATCAATTACTCAAAGATAATCAAAAAAAAGATGTTTTGCTTCATTGTATTATGCATGATATAGCAGGACAATTAAGTGCTATAAATGGTTGTTTATCACTATTAGAATATGAAAATTTAACACTCAAGGGTAAAGAATATTTAGAAGTTGGTAGACAGCAATGTTTTAAGCAACAAGCCCTAATTAAAGATATTTTAGATATTTTTTCTACGGAAGTAATGTCATTAGAAAATTCTAATTCCGATATTGAAGAATCACCCAATATTTTAACTTCTATACAAGAAGTAATTGAATTTTCAAAACCCACTTTTTCCCAGAAAAATATCCAATTAGAGCTTGCTAACCAAATTGACGCGACAATAGACTGGAGAGTTATTGGAGAAAAATCTCGTTTAGATAGAGTGATTTCTAATCTAGTAGAGAATGCTTATCGTTATAGCGTTCAAAATTCTATTGTGACTATTAGTCTCCAGTTAGATGGAGAATATGTTTTAGTTAATATAAACGATCGCGGTTCCGGCGTACCGCCAGAAATGGTGAAAAATTTATTTCAAAAGTTCTCCCAAGGCAAAGATAAATCCGGCAGAGCCGGTCTAGGTCTTTATTTCTGTAGAATCACGCTAGAACGCTGGGGAGGTAGTATTGGTTATTTACCCCGCGTGGAAGGTGGTTCTAGATTTTGGTTCCGCTTGCGAAGAAGGATGCTAAGAGGATGAGGAGGATGGGGGAGTGTGGGGAGTGTGGGGGGACAGGGGGGATGGGGGAGTGTGGGGAGTGTGGGGGGAAAGATTTCTTCACCATCCTCCCACACCTCCCAAACCTCCCACACTTGCTGCATACCCATACCCAAAACTATATCCGTGAAACAAATCCGATCGCTCCCCCTGCTAACACTAACCAAGCAGAGTTTATTTTGAATCGAAACACAACGATCGCACTCACAATTGCCAGAGTAATTGTTAACCAATCCACTAGTGCGGCTCGTCCTAATGTGTAGGTAACTCCTGCCATTAATCCCAAAGAAGCCGCATTCACGCCATCTAAAAATCCGCTTGCCCAACGAGATTGACGCAACTTAGAAACCCAAGGATTAACTATCCACACCAGCACAAAAGCTGGTAAAAAAATCCCAATCGTACCGGCGATCGCTCCCGCATTTCCCCCTAACAAATAGCCAATAAACGTTGCAGTTGTGAAAACAGGACCTGGTGTAAATTGCCCAATGGCCACGGCATCTAAAAGCTGCTGTGACGTAAGCCACTGGTTGCGCTCAACTAATTCCCGTTGCAGAAATGCCAGCAATACGTAACCACTGCCGTAAAGAACACAGCCAATTTTGAGAAAGAAGAAAAACACATTAATCCAACTAAGTGATGTGACTGGTGTTGTACTACCAACCTGAGACAAAACACCTGAAAATGGCAATAAGAATGCTCCCGTTATATTTCCTCTACTTTGCCAATTCTTCAGTAGCATCACCGCCACACTTAGCAAAATCAGCACCAAAATTTCATTCAATCCAGCAAAGTAGGCGGCGATTGCCCCTACCCCCGCAATAATTGTCGGTACATCTTTGGCTGCCTTTTTGCCCAGATTCCACACAGCCTGAAGCACCACAGCAATAATTACAGGTTTAATTCCATAAAGCAACCATTCCACCTGGAGAATAGTTTGATAGCGAGCATATATGGCGGCTAATATCCATACGATGAGCATTGCAGGCAAAATAAAGCAACTTCCCGCAACCAGTAAACCACCCCATCCGGCTCGTTCGTAGCCAATATGAATTGCTAATTCCGTTGAATTGGGGCCTGGAATTAAATTCGTAATTCCCAGTAAATCTAGTAGTTTCTCCCGGCTCATCCACTGACGGCGATTCACCACCTCATTGTCCATCATGGCAATATGGGCAGCAGGGCCACCAAAGGCGATCGTCCCCAGGCGCAAAAATACCATCGCCAGTTCCGTTAATCGCTGCTTCTGCTGTTTGGGAGTCAGATTATTATCGGATTTCTGGATATCCTCAGCTTCCTGAGTCACTGTGATTTTCCTGATTTAATCATATTGATAGCATCAATATATCGAATCTCGATATCGTAAATCTATATGCTCTTTTCAAACAGTTTTTAGAAAATTTGGAATAGGGCATAGGGCAGAAGAGGCGGAGGGGCAAAGGAGAAAGAACTTGTACAAAAACTCTCCTCTGCTCCCCTGCTCCCCATCTCCCCACACTCCCTACTTCTCAAACAACTCCCCAAATAATTCTCGTACCTTTTCTTTAGCATCCTCTAAGGTCATTTTTCCCAAATCCGTAGCTCGGTATAGACGCCGGTTCTGCCGTCCGGATCTTTCTTCAACTGAATATAGATATCCCTTACGCTCCATCTCGTGCAGCATTGGGTATAGCGTTCCCGCGCTGAGTTTATAACCGTGACGTGCCAACTCTTCAATAATGCCCAGCCCAAAAATTGGCTCCTGAACTGCATGATGCAGGATGTGAAGTCGAATTAAGCTTGAATAAAATTCTCGTCCATCCATTGGGCAAAGCGTTTGCAACACTTATATCATTTTGAATTATAAATTCTAGATATAGTAATCCGATTTGATTATTGAAAAAATTTAAGTATGTGTAGGGTGCGTTATTGCGAAGCATAACGCACCCTTCTTAAGGATTTGGTGCGTTAGCCTTTGGCATAACTACGTATATTTCAAAAATCAAATAGTAGTCCTATATAAGAATAACTACTTGCAGGCGTTTCCGTAAGTGCGGTTATGTCTTTTTATTTGTAGAAGCTGCGCCAAATTGGCATAACTCTAATAAGAAAACAGTGCTACAAAAATGAAATAGAAATCAAAAAGCAACAATAGCTAATATTTAAAATTAGCTAACACACATATTGATTGTACAATTACTCAACTTGGTCAGCTTCGATTGTTTACCTATCATTAATCAAAAATTATAAAGATTCAGCAACCAGGACTCTTTAATCAGAATAAATCTAGCATTTTAGTATAGTTGCTATATTTATTCATCAAATTTTTGCTAAATTTTTTAACTCTTCTGAATCCTTGTTGAATTGTTATCAAAAAAATTCATAAAAGGCAGAAAAAGACTCATGAAATATTCTAAATCTACTTTTTTTAAGATATGAGCAACCGCATTGCAGTTATTGGACTTGGCTACGTTGGTCTACCTGTTGCCCTGGCATTTGCTAAAAAATTTCCTCATACCATTGGATTTGATATCAATTTAGAGAAAGTTAAAAGTTTAAAGCAAGGCATCGATCGCACCAATCAAATTTCCAGCGATGAGTTAACAAATTCTAGTCTGATCGTTACTTCAGAACTCTACGATTTAGTAGACGCTAACTTTTTTGTAGTTGCTGTACCAACACCAGTTGACCGCAATCATAATCCTGATTTGAGCTTGCTAATTAAAGCTTCTGAACTCGTTGGCAAAGTCTTACAACGTGGAGCGATTGTAGTGTATGAATCTACAGTTTATCCAGGAGTAACAGAGGATATTTGCAAAGCAACTTTAGCCAAAGTCTCAGGCTTGCAACCTGGTATTGATTTCAAGTTGGGCTATTCTCCAGAACGAATAAATCCGGGTGACAAAGCTCATACACTAGAAAGGATCGTCAAAATAGTAGCTGGAGAAGATGCAGAAACTCTCGAACGAGTTGCAAGTGTCTATACAGCGATTATTGATGCTGGCGTTTATCGCACCTCCTCAATTAAAGTAGCTGAGGCTGCCAAAGTCATTGAAAATACTCAGCGAGACTTAAATATTGCTTTGATGAACGAACTCGCGTTAATATGCGATCGCCTTGGTATCCGCACCCATGATGTTTTGGCAGCTGCTGGCACCAAATGGAACTTTTTACCATTTACTCCAGGACTTGTTGGTGGTCACTGCATTGGGGTTGACCCTTACTATCTGACTACCAAAGCAGAAGAATTGGGATATCATCCCCAAGTCATCCTAGCTGGTCGTCGAATTAACGACAGTATGGGTACTTACCTCGGCCAGCGTTTTGTCAAACTCCTAGTTGAAGCTAACCTCTCGATTAAACAAGCACGGGTAGGAATTCTCGGTCTCACCTTTAAAGAAAACGTACCCGATATTCGCAATAGTCGCATACCAGATATGGCCAAAGAGTTGCAGCAATTTGGCATTAAACCACTCTTACACGATCCTCTGGTAGATCCTGATGAAGCACAGCAAGAATATGGGATTGATTTAGTTGATTGGCATAACCTATCTGATTTAGATGGGTTAATACTTGCAGTCAGTCATCAAGCCTATTTAAATATGCCTTGCGAACAACTTCTGAACTGTTTGCGTCCAGGTGGAGTACTGATGGATATCAAATCTATTTTCAGCCAAGCTACAATACCATCCCATATTCATTACTGGAGCTTATAGGAGAAACATTATGGTCAAGGTTTTAGTGACTGGTGCTGCTGGTTTTATTGGATTTCACCTCAGCCAACGTCTATTGACCAGAGGCGACGAAGTTGTTGGTCTGGATAACCTCAATGATTACTACGATGTGTTGTTGAAAAAAGACCGTTTAGCTCAATTACAAGAAAGACCGGGTTTTAGTTTTTATCAACTGGACTTGGCAGACTCGGTAGCTATAACCCAACTCTTTGCCGAACAACGCTTCGATGTGGTGGTTAACTTAGCAGCACAGGCTGGCGTTCGATACTCCATCAAGAACCCTCACGCATATATAAACAGTAACTTAGTGGGCTTTATTAACATCCTCGAAGGTTGTCGTCATTCAGGCGTTGAGCATTTAGTATTTGCTTCTTCTAGTTCTGTTTATGGCGCTAATACTAAAATGCCTTTTTCTGTTCGCGACAATGTAGACCATCCAGTTAGTTTATATGCTGCTACTAAAAAAGCTAACGAATTAATGGCTCATAGTTATAGCCATTTATATAATCTACCAACAACTGGACTCCGCTTCTTTACTGTTTATGGGCCGTGGGGTCGTCCAGATATGGCGCTGTTTTTATTCACCAAAGCAATTTTGGCAAAACAGCCAATTGATGTGTTTAATTACGGAAAAATGCGCCGAGATTTTACTTATATTGACGACATTGTAGAAGGTGTTGTGCGAGTGATGGATAAAATTCCTGAGCCAAATCTTGCTTGGTCAGGAGATGCACCAGACCCAGGAACAAGTAAAGCTCCCTATAAGATTTACAACATCGGTAACAATCAACCAGTTGAATTAATGCGCTTTATAGAAGTATTGGAAAATTGTTTGGGAGTGAAAGCACAAAAAAATTTACTACCTCTGCAACTAGGTGATGTCCCTGCTACTTATGCAGATGTTGATGATTTAGTCAAAGATGTAGGCTTTAGACCCAGCACACCTATTGAAGTAGGAATTCAACGTTTTGTAGCTTGGTATTGTTCTTACTACCAAAAAGCTAGTCATAGAACAATCCAAAATTATGGAGTGAGGGTAGGGAGTAGGGAATAATGAAAATACTGCATATTTGTGCAATTGGAGGCACCGTTGAGACGCTTTTACGGCCTCAAATAGATTATTTTTTATCTCAAAATCTATCAGTTGAAATAGCTTGTTCTCCAGGTGCAGAAGTTGAAAAACTCCAACAACAGGGTTATGTAATTCACCCAATTGAAATTGACCGCCGGATTTCTCCTGTGAGAAATTTGAGAAGTATTTATCAATTGACACAATTAATCGGGCAAAATCAGTATGACCTCGTTCACGTACACACTCCTATTGCTGCTGTGTTAGGTCGGATTGCTGCTAAGTTAGCTGGTGTGAAAAGAATTGTCTATACTGCTCACGGCTTTCCGTTTCACGATCGCTCCTCACCTCGTGAATATCGTTTTTATTTTACTGTTGAGAAACTTACTGCTTTGATAACTGATTTGATTCTGACCCAAAATTATGAAGATATTGCCACGGCTAAAAAATTAAATCTTTGTCCGCCGATAAAATTGCGTTATTTAGGTAACGGTATAGATATTCATCGCTTCCAACGCGTAGGCGTAGCCCGTCGTAGACATCGCCTCAATCCCACTCATCAAATTGAATTACGAAAATCTTTAGGCATCCCCGATTCTACCGACTTAATCATTGGCACAATTGGACGCTTAACTCATAAAAAAGGTAGTGGATATTTAATTGAAGCCGCAGCCAAACTACTCCCTTATTTTCCGAATTTGCAAGTCTTAGTAATTGGCTCTCAACTTAGCAGCGACCCTGAACCTTTCCAACAACAATTAATTCAAAAAATTCACGAGTTGGGAATTGAGAAAAATGTTATTTTAACAGGAGAACGCCAAGACATTCCAGAAGTTTTAGGGTTATTAGATATCTTCACTTTGCCTACATTCACTCATGAAGGATTACCGCGTTCTATCCTTGAGGCAATGTCAATGGGTTTACCAGTCGTCGCTACAGATATTCGCGGCTGTCGAGAAGCAGTAATTCATGGAAAAACAGGTTTAATTGTACCACCTAAAAATACTGAAAAGTTAGCTGAGGCTTTGGGGATACTATTGTCTAACTATCAGCTGCGAGAAAGTTATGGGAAAGCTGGTCGCGAACGTGTTGAAGCTGATTATGATGAAGAATTAGTTTTCAAACGGCTGAATAAGTATTATCAAGAATTAGGAATTTCTTGATTATAGCGATTCGTGGTTAAGTGAGATAGAGATAATATTTTGAAACGCAAAGGGACGCGAAGTAAAGCGCAAAGGTACGCAGAGAGGAAGAATGAGAAGGATTTTGAGATTGGAGGGTGTATGGATGGTAATTTAAAAAAATATAGTAGAGTAATAAAATTTATATTGGATAAAGTTGTGGCGGCGATCGCTTTAATTTTTCTTTCTCCTTTACTTGTGGGTGTAGCGATCGCCATTTATTTGCGGATGGGTAGTCCAGTTATTTTTATCCAACCTCGTCCCGGTAAAAATGCTCGGATTTTTAACTTTTACAAATTCCGCACTATGACAAATGAATGTGATGCCCAAGGCAATCTTCTTGCTGATGAAAAACGCCTCACAGCTTTTGGTAAATTTTTACGTCAAACGAGCCTTGATGAATTACCTCAACTTTGGAATGTCTTGAAAGGAGACATGAGTTTTGTTGGGCCTCGTCCATTATTAGTAAAATATCTTGACCGCTACACACCTCAACAAGCACGTCGTCATGATGTGAAACCGGGTATTACTGGCTGGGCGCAAGTTAATGGTCGCCGCACATTAGATCGGTTTTGGGATAAAAAATTTGAGTTGGATGTTTGGTATATCGAACGCTGGAGTTTGTGGCTAGATTTGAAAATTTTATTGATGACTATATCCCAAGTAATTCAGCGAAAAAGTATCAGCCAGGAAGGCCACGTTACTTCAGAAGAATTCACAGGCCAACTTAAATAACAATAGGGTTTCCATTGGCTATATAAGTACAGGAACTAAAAAAGTAAGTAAGTCGTGGGAAAAAACACAACTATGTTAATAAAAATAAATTAGGCTACAACCCTCTTTCCTCCCGCCACCTGCCACCTGCCTCCTGCCTCCTGCCACCTGCCACCTGTCACCTGCCTCCTGCCTCCTGCCACCTACCTCCTGCCACCTGCCTCCTGCCACCTGCCTCCTGCCTGCTCCCAACTACAAATATTTACGCCGTTTTACTTATGAGTCTTCAACAGACAGCAGATGTATCCGCTGCGGTGCTAACTTCAATGACAGAAGAAGAATGCGCCGATTGGTACCGACAACGCGGAATACATGTGATTCGCCATCGCGATCGCTACTGGAAGGAAACAGTACGGGGTTTTTATCAGCCGTTGCATTGGTTAGCACGTTTGAGTGTGCAAGAAGCAAACTCCCCGACGCCTTTATCTTGGGGATTTCAAACAACATTATCTGAAATTGATGCAACGGCGGCTAATGCTTCAATGCCAATTCATTGGTTACCTAACTTGGAAAACTATGATTTCCAAAGTCTGACATCAAATCGCCGAAATCATCTGCGTAAGTGCTACAAGCGAGTCAATATCGTGCATCTAGATAAACCTACGCTTTTGCAGCAGCAGGGATATGAAGTCTTTATGTCAGCATTGAAGCGAACAGCTTATCGTCAGATACCTTTAAAAAAAGACTATTTAAAAGGACTTGCTGATTATCCTACACCTGAGAGGCGATTGATTCTTGCAGGTGTCAACGGCGAGCAGCTTCTCGGTTATATCACAGGATACGCGGTCAATAGTATTGCTTATATTGATGAAGTGGTCATTGCTACTGAGGCATTGTCTACCAACATTGGTACGGGATTGCTATTTGAATTTGCACAAGTGTGTCGTCGGTCTGGGTTAATTCGCGAACTGGTTAACGGTTTGCACTCACGAGAAGATGAAAACCTTTGTGTCTTCAAAGAAGGAATGGGTTTTCAAGTCAAGCATATTCCTGCAAAGGTGCAGATGAATCCCATCATTGAGCAATTCATCCAGTGGCGATATCCACATAAGTATTATCGCTTGGTTGGTTGTCAGTTGCGTAGGCGTAGCCCGTCGTAGACATCGCACCAAAGAAAGTTTTTCACAAGTAATCAAAAAGGAGTATGAGTTTTCAACAAATGCGAG
This sequence comes from Nostoc sp. ChiSLP01, assembly GCA_034531195.2. GTDB lineage: Bacteria > Cyanobacteriota > Cyanobacteriia > Cyanobacteriales > Nostocaceae > Nostoc. The sequence goes on along the minus strand of JAVRBO020000107.1, from coordinate 43,293 downwards.
ATGTATCCGAAGCACTGCTAACCTCAATGACCGAAGAAGAATTTGCCAGGTGGCGCTGCAAGGAAGGTGCAAATGTTGTCTTTCATCGTGGGTGCTATTGGGAAGAACGACGTTTTGGTTTTTATCAGCCAATCCATTTGTTAGCTCGCTTGCAGATTCAACAGGTAACTCGTCCGCTGCAATTTTGCTGGGGATTCCTAGCATCATTGTGTGAAGATGATGCGGTCAGTGCTAACGGTGCGATTCCTATTCATTTATTGTCTAATGTTGAAGACTACAATTTGTATAGCGTTAACAAAAACAGCAGACAAAATATCCGCAAAAATCGTCATTTATTTAATATTGTGGAGTTAACTGATACACAGCTGCTACAAGAGCAAGGATATGATGTTTTTCTCTCGGCAACTACACGAACGCAATGGAAATCATCGCTTTCTAGAGAGAAATATATGGTGAATCTTGTAGACTATGTTTTGCCAAAACGTCGCCTAATTATTGCAGGAATTAGCGATAGAAAACTTTGTGGTTATATCACAGGTTATGCTATCAACGGTACTGCATACGGAGAGGATCTGTACATCACCACTGAAGCATCAGAATACAACCTCAACAGAATATTGGTTTTTGAGTTTGTGCAAGTTTGTCGTCGTTCTGGTGGAATTTATGAGTTTGCCATCGGTCAGCACTGGCGAGAAAAACCGGGAATAGTTGAATTCAAAGAAGGAATGGGTTTTCCTATTGTATATATACCCGCCAAAGTGCAGATAAATCCTGCCGTTGAGCAATTTATCCGTTGGAAGTATCCACATAAATACTATCGTTTAACTGGGCACGATTGAAATTCACAAAACACTGCTCATTTAAAAGATGTCCATTGAACTAAATATTGAATATAGGAGAAATCAATGGATTATAAAATAATTAATTTGTCAGATCCATTATGGCTGCAAACTTTAAATCAATTAAATCATGATATTTATCATCTACCGGAATACATAGATTTAGAAGCTAAGAGAATTAATGCAATTCCGGAAGGTATATTAATATTTGAAAAGGAAAAAATATTGTTTTTGCCTTATTTATTACGTTGTGTCAATAATTTATTTGAGGCTAATATTGAAATTCCATTGATTTGGGATATTGTCTCTCCTTATGGCTACCCTGGAATTTTATGGAGTCAAGCCGCAGCTAATACGCCAGAGTTTTTGCAATTGGCAGTAAATCAGTTAATATTTGCATTACGCGATCGCCAAATTTGTTCAGCGTTTTTAAGGCTACATCCAATACTAAATCAAGGACTACATGAAGTTTTACCACTTGGATTATGTCAAATCAGTGGAGAAACTGTATCGATAGATTTAAGTTTATCAACATCAGAAATTTGGCATCAAACTAGACCAGAGCATCGCAATCATATCAATAGATGCAAACGTCATGGTTTTACCGCCAAAATCGTGAGATTAGAAGAATATATAGATAAATTTATGAGTATATATCATGAAACCATGAACCGCGTGGAAGCAAAAAACTATTTTTATTTTGATTATAATTATTTTCAAAATCTAGCAAACTTAGATAAAAACATTTATTTATGCCTCATAGAATTGAATCATCAAATTACTTGTGCTGGAATATTTACGGAATGCTGTGAAATAGTGCAATATCACCTTGGAGGTACAAAAAACGAGTTTTTGAAACAAGCTCCTAGTAAGTTAATGTTTGATTACGTTCGATTTTGGGCTAAAGAACGGGGAAATAAATTTTTGCATTTAGGTGGTGGTGTTGGTTCAGCGAAAGATAGCCTCTACAATTTCAAAGCAGGGTTTTCTAAACAAAGACATCTATTTTTGACACTACGGTTAATTACAGATCCAGAAAAATATAATTCTTTAGTTGAGTTACGAGCAAAGTCGTTAAAAACAGAAGAAAAAAATTTATTTGAGTCAAGTTTTTTCCCTGCTTATCGTTCTTTGAATTGAGTGAAAACTGGCAAACGGATTCAGGTAATGTGCATGAATAAACCAATTTTGCTTTCAACACCCCACATAGGCGATCGCGAACTAGAATTAGTCAAAGAAGCTTTTGAAACAAACTGGATTGCTCCTATTGGCCCTAATGTTGACGCTTTCGAGGAAGAATTTTGTCAAGTAACTAATGCTAGTTATGCTGTTGCTTTAAGTTCAGGTACAGCAGCTTTGCATTTGGCTTTGCAATTAGTTGGTGTTGAGGCTGGGGACGAAGTTTTTTGCTCTACTTTAACGTTTATTGCTAGTGCTAACCCAATTATTTATTTAGGAGCAAAACCAGTATTTATTGATAGCGATCGCACTTCGTGGAATATGAATCCCGAATTGTTAGCAGAAGCATTAGATCGCCGTGCCAAAACAGGTAAATTACCTAAAGCAGTTGTACTCGTACATTTATATGGTCAAAGTGCAGATATTGAGCCAATTTTGCAAGCTTGTAATCAATATGATATTCCCTTAATTGAAGATGCTGCGGAAGCCTTAGGAGCTACCTACAAAGGACGTGCTTTAGGAACTTTTGGACGCATTGGTATTTATTCATTTAATGGTAATAAAATTATTACTACTTCTGGCGGGGGAATGTTAGTTTCTGAGGATTTAGAATTAGTAGAAAAAGCGCGTTTTCTCGCAACTCAAGCACGCGATCGCGCTCCTCACTACCAACATTCAGAAATCGGCTATAACTATCGTCTCAGTAACGTTTTAGCTGGTATTGGTCGCGGTCAATTAAATGTTTTAAATGAACGAGTAGCAGCTAGACGACGTAATTTTGAAATTTATTTTCAGGCGTTTAAAAACTTACCAGGAATAGAATTTATGCCAGAAGCTAATTATGGATATGCTACTCGTTGGTTGACTTGTATAACAATAGATCCTGAAGCTTTTGGCGCAAACCGAGAACAACTCCGTCTAGCACTTATTGAACAGCAAATTGAATCTCGTCCCGTCTGGAAACCTTTGCATATTCAACCTATTTTTGTTGAATGTGAAAGTTTTGGTGGTGCAGTGGCTGAAGATTTATTTGCACGCGGTCTTTGCTTACCTTCTGGCTCTAATCTTACAAATGAAGATTTAAAAACAGTCATTAGCCAAATTCAAAAATTTCATTATGAAAATCTAAAAAATAACACAAATATTTTCAACTCTTCACTCGCGATAATTTAGATAAATCATTACAAATAAATCCAAAAATTGTTCTTCTATCTTTTATCTTTTTGAGTCAGTTTATGACGGATATAGCTCATGAATTCTGTTTTGAATAAACCAAGTTAAAAATGATTACCACAAATTTATTTATTTAGCCTACAAACAGAAGGCAATTCTCAATCATAAATCTAAAATCAAAAATCGTATAACTTGTAATTATTTTATGAAAACACAAGAGTCTTCTGGAAATTTTGATAGTTATTGGCAAGCCATAAAGCGCCGTTGGCCTGCTGCTTTAAGTGTTTTTGTTTGTGTATTCATAATTTTACAGATAGCTACATTGTTCAAAAAACCTTACTACTTGGCAGAAGGAAAACTAAAATTCCAAAGAACAAACACTACTTCTTCTTTAACAGGAGTAGGAACAGAAATGGGTAAATTAGAGCCATTAGTGAGTGATAAAAGTAATCCTCTCAATACAGAGGCAGAAGTTATTCGTTCTATCCCAATTGTCAAAGCTACTATCAATAAACTCTATCTCAAAGACAATAAAAATGTACCTTTAACAACCAAAAAATTTCTACAACAGCTGACGGTAAAGGAAATAAAGGGAGCTGATATTCTCAGTATTTCTTACAAAGATACAAACCCAGAAACAGCCGCACAAGTTGTTAACGCTTTAATAGAAATTTACTTAGAATACAATATATCTGGTCATAGAAATCAAGCTGCAACTGCTCGCAAGTTTATAGAAAAACAGCTGCCAAATGCAGAATTAGTAGTTAGACAAGCAGAAGCAGAACTAGCAGTATTTAAAGAAAGAAATAAAATTGTATCCCTACAAGAAGAAGCAAATAAATCGCTTGAACTCATCACTGCGTTACAACAGCAAATTAGTGAGGCTCAATCTAGATTTGCTGATGCTGAGGCACAAAGTCAACAAATCAGAAAACAATTAAGAATGAACTCTCAGCAAGCTATAATTATGACTTCTCTTAGCCAAACTTCAGGCGTACAAGATATTCTTAAAGAAATCCAACAGTTAGAATCGCAGCTAGCGGCTAGGCGGACGATTTTACAAGATAACCATCCAGAAATTATTAATTTAGTATATAAATTAGAGTCTTTAAATGAGTTGCTAAAACGGCGAATAAAAAATGTTGTAGGAACAAATTTAATACAGCCGCAAAATAATTTGCAACTAGGAGAATTAGAGCAGCAGCTTTCTGCAAGACTTGTAGATTTAGAATCAACCCGTCTGGGTTTAGCAAGCCAAATCACCACTTTATCTAATTTACAAGCTGCTTATAAAGAACGCTTGAACAATCTCCCCAGATTAGAACAGCAACAGCGACAATTAGAACGTAAAGTACAAGCAGCACAATCTACCTACTCGCTTTTATTACAAAAACTCCAAGAAAGCCGCATAGCAGAAAATCAAAGTTTAGGTAATGCTAGCGTGGTATCGCAAGCTGAAGTTCCAGAAGATTCAATTTCTTCTCCGATGTTTTTGTATTTGAGTACAGGTTTATTGTCTAGTTTAGCTGCTTTGGGGATTGTATATATTTTGGAAAAAATAGATAAATCAATTAAGACAACTGAGCAAGCAAAGGAATTATTAAATTTTACTTTATTAGGAGTTATTCCTGCTTTCAATAAACCGAAAAACTCTCTTCATGGCAATGAAGAAATGGAGTTATATAGTAAAAGGCTTATGGTTCGAGATGCACCGCGATCGCCTATTAATGAAGCATACCGAATGCTGCGGGCAAATCTCAAATTTATGAGTGCTGATAAGGAAATAAAAGTTATAGTTATCACTAGTTCTGTACCCAAAGAAGGCAAATCCACAGTAGCAGCTAATTTAGCTATTACAATGGCTCAAATGGAGCGAAAAATTTTACTAGTGGATGCGGATATGCGGCGTCCTGTTCAGCATAAAATTTGGGAATTAATTAATAATGAAGGTCTTAGTAATTTGATTGTTGGACAAGCTGAAATTAATACAGCTATCAAACAAGTAATGGATAATTTGTATGTCCTTACTTGTGGAGTCATACCTCCTAATCCGGGTTCTCTCCTTGACTCAAAAAAAATGGCTGCATTAATTCAAACCTTTTCTGTTTACTACGATTTTGTAATTATTGATGCTCCATCATTAAACGTTGCTGCTGATGCTGCTACTCTAGGACAAATGGCTGACGGTGTATTATTTGTCGTTCGTCCGGGAGTCGTTGATTGTGTTAGTGCCATTATTGCAAAAGAACTTTTAGAAAAATCTGGGCAGAATGTCTTGGGACAGGTTGTCAACGGAGTTGTTCCCCAGCACGAACGCTACAGTTATTACTACTCCAATGAAGAAAATAATGAAGAATTTACAAATCAAAAATCACTTGCCAGAATTAAATTGCCTGGTTCATAGTTCACAACTAACTAAGACTGTCAATTTCAACAATTTTTCTATTAAGAACGAACTATTAACTCAATTTAGTCTAATATCCAGTAAGGAAAACAAAAATAAATATCATCAATTAAACTCTACCTTCAGCTACCCAAGCATTGTAAACATTACAGCCACAAAAAACTGCGCGTCTCAATTTGGAGACATTGGTGAGTTTGTAATTACTCGTAATGGCGATGCGACTCAAGATTTAATAGTTAAGTTTAGCATCCAGGGAACAGCTAAGTATGGAGTAGATTACCAGCCAATTGCTAATTTTGCGATGGTTCCGGCTGGAGAAAATGAGGTAGCAATTATAATTCAACCCCAAAAAAGCGACTCTCAGGGCACAAAAACAATCTTATTAAGTTTAGAAAATTTACCCCATAGTAATCGATATATGCTTGGAAAAAATTTTCATGCAGCGGTAAATATTCTTGATTCTTCTACTTTTTTATATCCAAAAATTAAATAATTTGAATTTTACTTGCAGCTTTCGTAGCTTTTTCCCTAGCCTCTTTAACATTCAAACCTTTTGCTAAAGCTACTCCCATTCGCCTATATGGATGGGCATTAGGTTTGCCAAATAATCGAATATCTACGTCTTTTTCTGACAAAGCATCAGCTACACCAGCAAAAGCAATAGAATCAGATTTTTCTGAAGCTAAAATTACTGCGCTAGCTGATGCTCCTAATTGTTGTATATGAGTAATTGGCAAGTTTAAAATAGCTCTCAGATGTAATTCAAATTCGTTAAGATTTTGAGAAATTAATGTCACCATACCTGTATCGTGAGGTCTAGGAGAAAGTTCAGAAAAAATTACTTCATCTTTGGTAATGAAAAACTCAACACCAAAAATTCCGGCTCCTCCTAAAGCGTCAGTAACTTTGATGGCTATTTCTTGAGCTTTTAATATCTCATCTTCAGAAATTTCTGCGGGTTGCCACGATTCTTGATAATCGCCTCTTTCTTGGCGATGACCAATAGGAGAACAGAAAATTGTTGGGGCACTCCACTGTTTAATAGTGAGTAAAGTTATCTCTATTTCAAAATTAATAAATTCTTCTAAAATTACTTTTTGATTATCACCTCTTGAATTAGCGATCGCATAATTCCAAGCTTTCTCCACCTCGCTCTTATCTTGCACCACAGACTGACCTTTTCCTGATGATGACATCACGGGTTTGACAACATTAGGAAATCCTATTTCATCAGAAACAGCAATCAATTCTTCTAGACTTACTGCATAACCATATTTAGCTGTTCTAATGCCTAATTGTTGATGTGCCAGTTCCCTAATTCTGTCGCGGTTCATTGTATAATTAGTAGCAGCCGCAGTCGGGATAACTGTAATCCCCCGCTGTTCAAATTCGATTAGCTTTTCTGTTCTGATTGCTTCAATTTCTGGTATAAGAAAATCAGGTTGATGCTTCGCAACTATAGCTTCTAAATCATCGCCACTGAGCATAGAAATCACTTCAAAACAGTCAGCAACTTGCATCGCTGGAGCATTAGGGTAACGGTCAACAGCAATGATATAATTACCAAGACGCTGAGCAGCGATGGTAAATTCTTTGCCTAGTTCCCCAGAACCAAGCAACATCAATTTTTGAGGCAGTTTAATACTCATTAATTTATCCAAGCCAATCTCAATCTCATAATTTTATAACTTTTTGTATTTGAATAATCTTTATTCTCAAGATACATCCATGAACAAAAGCTCGCGCCTGAGGATGCTCCTCATCTATTCCCTACCTCCCACTCTCTGTTTCCAGCTAATTAAATTTAGCTCCACGCAATTGTAAATCTTGCCGTTGCAGATGAGTTAAACCAGCACCTGCATCAAACTGACATCCATCTACTAAAGTATCTAACCAAATAGTTTCATTCAAAGTTGCACCTCTCAAATCTGCATTCCTCAAATCAGCTTTTGTCAAATTTGCAAATAAGAGGTCAGCATTAAATAAACTGCTACCTTGTAGATTTGCAGCTGATAAATTTGCCCGAATGAAATTGAGTCCATCTAAAATTAAACCAGATAAATCTGCTTCTTGAAGATTAGGAAATTTTAGGCTACTTGGATATTTTAAAAACCGCATTATGCAAATTATATTTGCTTCATTAAGACGTATTTTAGTTAAAAACTCATAACGAGCTATGCCCAATCCCCTAAGAATTTGCAGACGTTGTGCAGAGTTTTGTTCTAAAAACTCGATGGCTATATGGCGTAGGTCTTCAGCAGAAGGATCTAGCATGATTTTTAAATTCTCTACTAGTTGTGTTGATTAAAAATTTCAAATTATTTACAGCATATTGCAACTTGATGAGGTACAGATAATCGTAGGGGCACAATATATTGTGCCCCTACCCGTGTACTTCATTTACCCGAAATACGCTGTAATTAAATTCCTACTACAGATAGATGAATAAAATTTTACAACTGCTCTATTTATTGCCAATATTTTTGAAAATGCTATAACTTTTGACGTATTTAACTAAATAATATAGCAAAAATAAAATCCCCGGCTTCTCAAAGAAGTCGGGGATTTATCTAACGCGTATTAATTGCCGCAAACCTAGCTAGAAACCCTGTTTTACTTATGAATTCGGAATTCGGAATTCTGAATCCTTCTGTATCAAACTAACGTCCTGCTAGCAATGCTTTTGTAGCAGATTCGCCTGCTAATCTCACCTGTTTTCTTAACTGGAAGTTTAACAATCCAAGAACACTCACCTGGGCTAAGAATGCCATAAAAATTGTTGTCGCCTCAGAATATGATATCGCTGACCACGGAAAAGTTGAAAACAGCCATACAGTGGGATTTTTCCACGAAGAGATACCGAGCAATTCTAAAACTACTGGAGGTAGGAACATTACTCCACCAACAGTTCCAATTGCCCAGAAAGAACGTTTGGGAGTTTTGAGCAACAGAACCAATTGAGCGATGGTGGCATAAATCAAAATCATGCTGATAGACAAAGCTAGGGCTAAAAGACATTTCAACCTATCAATATTGTCACCCGCCCAATTTGGCGTAGTGTCTGTGTTGAAAGTAGATGCCAGTGAAACCCAAACTACCCAAGGGATACTAACGATTATAAGATTAATGGCGATCGCCACTAATGCAGGACTTTTTTCGCTCGCTATTAAATCCCACCAAATACTCTTGTTGCTACCTTGATGTCGATATCTTGCCCAGTCTTGTACAGTTTGACGATGAGGCGTAAGAATTGCAATCAAACTGACAAGTAAGCCCACATTATATAATGCTATCAAAGGAAAATTCTGCTCAATTTGTCGGTCTAAATCAAAAACTTTGCCCCAATATTGCAAGGTAAATCCCCACATCATCAACTGGGAAAAAGCCACTACTATATAACTTTGTCCCTTGCTGATTACTGTAGCTTGAGGGTTACGGAAACAACGTTTCAGTGCTTTGAAAATCCCGTAGGTACACACTCCATAATTGAATATATGGAAGCCGACAACACTCACAATATTTGTTCCCAACGGTATATAGAAAAACTCCAAGCTTTTCAAGGGAGAACCATTGTGTACGCGGAACAAGTTCGGGAACAAATAATTGGTTACATCCCAAGGATTAAAAAGTCTCAACCAAGCACCTGAATTATTTAAACTATTGCTATAAGACGATGCCATTATCATCGTCATAAACAAGAAAAATAAGACAGCGCCACTACCTAACCACGGCTGAAAACCACTGAACCAGCGAGTAACTAATCCAAAGAGTAACGCACCACTGTAGAAGAACATACAGCTACTAACAACAATAGCGTAGTAACTCAAAATGTGACTAAAAGCTATGTTGGCAGAATTTCCAGCCCACAAATGTAAAGGAAGGCCTACTAACACTATGAGATAAATAAAACTCGGAACTCCTAGCAATTTGCCAGTCAATATACTTGTTTCTGATTGGGGACTCAGACGAATGAAATTCAACGTACCGCGACGTTCTTCTTTGGCTAAATCATTAATCAGTAAATAAGTTCCTGCAACTAATAGTGTAAATATAAAAATTACACTCAAAGACAGGAATGTATATTCCCAATGGTCTCGCCACCACAACTGCCAATCAATTTGGTTTTCAGGACAGAAATTATTGGACAGAAAATTATTGAATTCATTAATTATAGATTGGTTTGATTGCCGATAAACCTCTCTTTGTCGCTGCTCGTATATTGGACGCAAAAGACAGTATGTGCCAGTTAGGGAATATTTTTCATCAGGAAATTCACGAAACTGATATAAATAAACTACTAGTTGCAGTAGTAGGGAAATTGCAACAGCAATCGCCACATTAAAAAATTTCAGGCGTCCTTTCAATTCCCGCAATAATTGGGGATTCGCATCGCCGATTTTGTCTATCAAATTGAGCATCATAGGAAAAAAATCCTCCAAAAATGGGGAGCAATAGTTATTGACGAATCAAGATGCTTGTTTGTGACCTAGTTTTAAGAAAATAGTTTCTAAGTCTTCTTGCGTGCAGTGGAAATCACTCAAAGGAATGCCTGCTTGAATAAGCGATCGCAAAAGATCCGCACAATCTTCTTGCGTTCCTGAAAAATTCACCCGCACGCTGTTTTTTCCTGGTATTACCTCCCACTGTTCTACTAAAGGATGATGCTTCAATTCACTCAAAAGTGCCTCTATTTTTCCCAAAGTAGATAACACAATTTGTTGGTGTGAAAGACGTTGATAAAGTTGCTGTAGGGAAGTACTTTCTACCAAAAAGCCAAGTTCCATAATTCCCACAGAAGTACACAATTCCGCTAAATCGCTAAGAACGTGGGAAGAAATTAAGATAGTCATCCCAGCTTCTCGTAAAGCTTTAATGATTTCACGGAAATGCATTCTCGCGATGGGATCGAGTCCAGAAACAGGCTCATCTAGTAATAGTAAAATCGGTTCGTGGATAATGGTTCGCGCTAAACTCAAACGCTGTTTCATCCCTCGTGAGAGAGTAGAAATCATGCTGTGGCGTTTGTTACCAAGTTGGATTAATTCTAAAACTTCATGTAGCCGTTGGGTGCGGCGTGGTTCCCGCAAACGATACAAACGCGCAAAATAATCTAAATAGTCCCAAACTGTTAAATCTTCATACAATGGATAGTCATCAGGTAAGTAACCAAGACGACGCTTGAGTTTCGGATTACTCTTATCGCGTAAAAGGCGATCGCCATTAATATAAATCTCACCCGTAGTTGGTTCCTCAGCAGTCGCCAACATCCGGATGAGAGTCGTTTTACCTGCGCCATTCGGGCCAATTAGTCCATATACTTCACCCGCCTGGATTTCTAAATCAACATCATTGACAGCAACGTGTCGGTCAAATTGCTTAGTTAGTCCACGAGTGCAAATTGCTAATTCTTTTACCATCGCTGCTGGGGTGCCGCTTGTGATTAACAGTTAAGCTAACCTTTTTCTACACCATTTGTCAGGCTGGTTTCGGAAATTGAAACTGGCTTTTTCAAAAATTTGTGACATTAAAAAGTAGGTAAGGCATGTACCCTAACTACTTTTTAATTCTGATTCAGATATTTAACAAAGATTTGCAAATCAAACTTGACTTTTTGCTTTATTGTCAAGTTATTTCCGATAGTGATGGGATAACCTTATTAATCTCATTACCAGATGAACCGCTAATTGCATAACGGTATTCGGGAATTGGATACCCAGCTTCACCGAAGGTTTCACGGATAGTTTTATTAGTGTCGAAGTAAACCTGCCAGTAGTGGTCATTATTGCAATAAGGACGTACTGCTAGCACAGGCCCTGCAAAATTAAAATCCAGAATTTCTATGTCTGGTGCTGGATTTTGGAGAACATTTGGAATTTGGCTAATTTTGGCTTTCAAAAGTGCGATCGCTTCATTATGTTTCACATCATGATGGATTTGAGCCACCAGATCGACCCGACGGTAAGGGTTGGCAGAATAATTTTGGATATTATCAGCAAATATTTTATTATTTGCGACAATTGTCAACACGTTATCGGGTGTATTGATATTAGTTGTGAACAGTCCAATTTCTGTAACAGTGCCTGTTACACCTGCTGCTGTGATGAAATCACCAACTTTAAAGGGTCGAAAAACAATTAAAAATGCGCCCGCTGCAAAGTTCGCCAGTAATCCACCCCATGCTGCGCCAATTGCCACACCGGCGGCTGCTAGCAGTGCGGCAAAAGAAGTTGTTTCAATGCCGAAAAAGCCAAGAATTGCCACAATTAGAACAATTCTCAGCGTTACGCCAATGATATTCAGAAGATAGTTAATTAGTGTCGGATCGACTTGTTGGCTTCGGAAAGCACGTCGTAGTAGCTTTAATCCAAAATCAATCAAGCGTTGAGCAATCAGCCATAGAGCGATCGCACCTAAAATTTTCAGTCCAAACAGAGTTAAGAGTGAACTAGCAACCTCACCAATCTGCTTAAAATTCATAATTTTTTGTTTGTGAATTATTAAACACAATCAACATACAAGAAATTGAATCAAAAGCACGTATAAATACTTTTTTTTAATTTTTATTTGATTGTGCCTTGAAAATAGGGAGTAGGAAAAAGAAATTTTTATTACTTGAACACCAAGCTGACCAATTTGTGGCAATTCTCAAAGTTTGAGAAATATAGCAGTTTCCAGGTAGATTAAAAGACCAACCTAGCATAAACTCGGACACAAAAAGATTTTCGAGCCTATTGCCTGCTACAAAACAACAAAGGGCGAGAAATTTTACTCACCCTTTGATTTCGTTTATTCACTCATCACAGAAGTACAAGCTTGAGCTTCCTGCCAAAGTTTGTGCAAAAAGAACTCAGCGCGATCGCTCATTGTGGTAATAAACACTCCGGCAGCATCCTCAGAACCATCTGATAGCCAAGAACCCCGCAAGGTGACTTCCACATATTCGGAATCGCAGACAGACAAAGCAATAATTTCTCTGTCATCTCTTTTCACCTCAGCCTTCAACACTTCCACTCCCCGTAAATCAACAGGAAGCAAAAAGGAAGCTGTACTGGGTTCAACGCTCAGAGTTTGGCCGACCCGCAGTGCCAAAATCACTCGTTGCGCTACCCATTCTTCTAGCGACTGAGTGAGAAATTCTAAATAAAAGCTGCTTTCAGTGTAAGTTAATTTCAGCATTCCTTATGCTCTCCTGTTATTCCAGGTTTGCTTGCACATCTATCCAAAATTCAACCTGTATATCGCGGTATCAGATAATCTAGGGTTAGATGTCTGCTCCTACCGCAATCTTGGTAAATGCAATCCCCTTGTGGTAACACTTTCCGCCAATTAGCTGCTGGAAGTTTCCACATCCGCTGCCAACTTGAGCGAGTGAATTAGGCATTCACTTTCCGTGGTAAAACCCAATGCTGGAGTTTGTTTTGTTACTAATAAAACAATCGCCCGCTTGATATTGATCTGACATAGTGGTAAATAATTCTGATAAAACATCACCACGGATTGCCCTAACACTTGCCTTGCAGTCGTCACAGCTTCACTCCTTATAAAAAACCCCCGCTTCTTGTTTGCCTGAAGCGGGGGTTGGAAATTGACCGAAAATTTTTCTGGTCTTATATCGGTACAGAATTCCTTCGCCTGTACCCCCCGCTTTCTTTATCTATTTGTGGTTTTGCGATCGGCCAACTAATGCTCAGATATCTAAACTCATGATTACCCTCTGTGATTTGCCCATGATTTCGGCTACTACCGCCCATAAATAAATACTCCACTCCCACAGCAGCTGATTCCCAATCGGCTCGGCAATTGGTAGCGCATAAGGAAGTAGAGATGGGGTAAATGGATTTCACAGAAAATTTCACCTATTGAACATTCCTTTAAACATACTACACTTGTATTACTATCCTGTCTATACCTTTAAGGAGAAAAAGTCATGCATACAATCGCTCGCACCCCAACCACCGATATGGAAGTTACCAGCATCCGCCTAGAACGCGAACTCAAAGATAAACTCAAAGAAATCGCTGGCAATCAGGGATATCAAGCTCTGATCCGAGATATTCTTTGGAATTATGTCCAGCAAAAATCAGGTGAGTGGAAGCCGCGATTTTCGCGATCCGATATTCGAGCTAGTATAGCGGCTACAGCCCAGCAAGAAGAACGTTGTGTCCTCACAGGTCAACTCATCCAACCCCAACAGCCGATGTTGTTAGGACTGACGAGAAATGGCGATATGGTTCCTCTGAGTGTCGAAAGTTTGGCTGGATAGCCTTATATCCAGGCGAATGCAGCTCGGTTATTTTAATTAAAATAATCGGGCTGCATTCAAAATTTAGCTCTCTTTTCTTTAACGATTCAATACATTGTTAAAGCTTATAGTTTATTTATTTATCTTTATTTATAGTTATAATTGTGAAGTTGGTAATGGATAAGCGCCAATGTTTAATAATCTCTTTCCAATTACCAAAACCAAAGGCTACACTGCCTGATATACACCGATTTACTAAAAACCCTGGGCGATCGCTCGCCAAAAAAAACGAAATCTAGCGATCGCCCCTACGTGTTATCAAAAGTTACTATTAAAGATCCCATCTTATAGAAAGCACTTTGCGTCTAAATTTCACTTTGCCTTATTCTGCATAAGAGCTTTGGGATCGTTTATATGTCTATTTTTTATAGCTTTAGCTTTTGTATATCCTTTTGGCACTAACACAGAGCCAAAGACAGCTTGTAAATATACTAATAAGTAAACAAATTTTACAAGTAAATTAAATTATCTTAAGTAATATTACGGGCAAAACTACCGATGGTAGGGGTTTGATTCCAGAGAAATTACGGTTTATGTATACTTACAGACAGGATATTCTAAGTCAAAGTTAGTTAATCATATCAATATAAAGAAAGCAAAAATAATCTGGCTAAGGGATTTTAGCATATCTTAATTATCTAAGTATCCATGTAGCAATTTGCTTAATATATTTGGAAACTTGGCCATCTGACATAGAAAAGGGCTATAACAGGTGAGAGAAAGTATTCATACAAAATTTGTTAATTATCAGGGTGGAGCAACACAACTAACGGTGAACAATATGCCAAAAGGTTGGGTGCAAAAACAGCGGATTTATTATCCAAGGGCGTGCCAAGAATGAAAAAGCCTTTATCGTCGCCGCCACATTACTTGAATGATGTCGATCGACTACAACCTTACCAAGCCAAGCTGATGCAGCATCAGGAAGAACCAGCCCGCCAGTTGGTACACAAAATCAACCAAATCATTGCTAATAGCTCGGCAACGGCATTGATGCTGCAAGATCTTGCCCGATTGCTAGGAGTTACTTTTCAAGTAGATTGCTGTTGCTTGGTTTCAGTAACAGGTGACATCTCCGACGAACCAACTGCTACTAATTGGTGTGCTGATGATTATTTAGGGTTACCACACCCAGAAGAGATATTTTCGATGGAACAGTTGCTGATGCACTCCCCGGTGCTGCAATGTGCTGCTGAACCATTGACTATTGAAGATATTTCCATCATTCAGAACAGTCTGGTAATTGGATGTCAATATCTGCCACTGCCGATAAAAGCAGTTTTGGCAATTCCTACCCGGTTTGGTGGCAATAATAATGGAGTGATTTGTCTGATTAAATTCCAACCATATGATTGGAGCGAATCAGAAAAACAACTCCTCAAAGAAGTAGAGTCATCTTGCGCGATCGCTTTTTCTAGAGCTGCACAAGCCCAGCTAATTGCTAGTCAACAACAGGATTTGCAAAAAAGCAACCAACATCAAAACTTGATCAAGCAATTAACCATATTAAGTCGCAGCAACTTGGAGCTTAATCAAATGTTCCAAGTAGTTATTGCCTCTACTGCTGAATCTCTACAGGCAGATCGGGGTTTGCTGATCCTGTTGAAATATACAGATCCACTATTTAGAACTCAAGCCAAGAAACAAATTCCCAAAGCCAAAGCTACGGTAGTTGGTGAATGGGCAAAAGCAACACAAAATTCCCGCACCAGTAAAACAGAAATCTTAAATCAGTCTTTTTCGCTTTCCGAGTGTGGTTTATGCCAGCGTGCCTTCATAGATTCTGGAAAACCAGTAATTTTCGATGATTATACAGCCCAAAACGATATCTCCTGTGGCGTTCCATTATTTGCGCTAGAGGAATTGCCTGCGGTACTGTTAATGCCATTAGAAAGTCAAGGTAAAATCTTAGGATTTTTGGTATTACAGCAATCTTTTACTCGCAGTTGGCAGCCAGCAGAATTAAACCTTGTGGAAATGGTTTGCGCTCAAGTGAGTAACGCCATCATCCAGTCACAGACTTTGCGTCAAGTGCAAACGTTGGTGGATGAGCGAACAGCAAAACTACAGAGCAGTCTGGAACTTCAAGCAAAGTTGCATGAAAGAACCCGGCAATATGTTGAGCAGTTGCGGCAGCTTAACGAACTCAAGGATGAATTTTTGAGTAATATGAGCGATCGCCTACGCTACCCCCTGACAAACATGCTGTTGTCAATTCGCAACTTACGTTTCCCAGGAATAACACCAGAGCGTCAAGTGAGATATCTGGATATCCTAGAACAGGAATGTACAAAAGAAATTAACTTAATTAATGACTTGTTGACACTCCAGAAGCTAGAGTCGCCTCACGAAGCTCCGCAATTAGAAACTATAGATTTAAATAGCAGAATTGAGCATATAGCGGCATCTTTTGATAAAAAACTTGCCGACAAGGGATTAAAGATTTCCTTAGAGTTACCACAAGAGTCGCTAAGACTGCAAACCGAACTAGAAAGTTTTGACCGCATTCTCCAAGAATTGCTCACCAATGCATGTAAATACTCGGAGCATGATACTATAGTTCACCTACACGCCTTTCATCAAGTCGATGAACAAATAGATCGAGTTATCATGAAGGTGAGGAACATCGGACGTGCCATCTCTGAAGAAGAAGCGACCTACATCTTTGACAAGTTCCGTCGCGGAAAAGGACGCTGGACTCCAGGAACAGGCTTGGGACTTGCTTTAGTCAAGTCTTTAGTGCAGCATCTCAATGGAGCGATCGCAGTTGAAAGTCTACCAATACCGGATTCTCAACAGAGCGAAATTTGCTTCACCCTGACTCTGCCCCAATTTTCTGACGAAAGCAAACCATAATTCGGAAAGTGACTCAAGAATACAACACAACAGAGAACCTAGATCTTCAGTCTTCCACTGATGACATTAATTTAGAAGCTGATTTGTCTGCTGATGCACTTGCTTTATTGGCTAAAGTTGAAGTCCAAATTGACAAACTAGCACAGCGGCAACGACAAATCAGTGCTAAAGTTCAAATTCCCCAGCCAGTGGAACAAATTTGGAAGGTTCTGACTGATTATGAAGCTTTGGCTGACTTCATTCCCAACCTTGCCAAAAGCCGTCTCATGGAGCACCCTGATGGCGGTATTCGAGTCGAACAGATAGGCTCCCAGCGTTTTTTAAATTTCAACTTTTGTGCGCGGGTAGTTTTAGACCTGGAAGAATACTTTCCTAAAGAAATTAATTTCCGCATGGTAGAAGGAGATTTTAAAGGCTTCTCTGGTAGCTGGTGCTTAGAGCCTTATTCCCTTGGCGAGCATATAGGAACCAATCTCTGCTACACAATTCAAGTTTGGCCTAAGCTCACTATGCCAGTGTCAATTATTGAAAACCGCCTGAGTAAAGATTTGCGGTTAAATCTGATGGCTATCTACCAACGTGTAGAAGAACTAGCCAGTCAAAAAAGTTGAACTTCAGTAAGCTATCATTCAGAGTTAATTCTGAGTGATAGTTATTACTAACAATTTCTCTTCAATAACATCTTTGATTTTTGCTTTTTTAGTACCCCCAGGGGAATTCGAATCCCCGTTACCTCCGTGAAAGGGAGGTGTCCTAGGCCTCTAGACGATGGGGGCATCGGACTCAGACCTTTTATAAATTAACGAATTTTCTCAAGGATGTCAATAGGTTTTGCCAAAAAAAGTTGGTGGCGGCTAAACTGGGTGGAGACGAAAGTTTGAAAAGGATACACAGATATGGATACACAAAAAAAAGTCCGTAGGCGCTTGTCCGGTGGGCAGAGTGGCTCAACGTCCAAGGCTGCCTATTCTAGTGGATGCCTAAATACAAAAAACGCAAAATTCCCCAAAGGAGAAAGGGTATGATGTTGTACCCTGTAGAGTTAATACCTACAGTTTTTTTACAAAAGATTTTGAAATAAATGGCTCAAAATCTACAACATGGAAGCATCTTTTGAAATCACTCTCCAGATGGCGATCGCTGTGCTAGCGGGTATTAGCGCCCAAGTTTTGGCTGCATACCTGCGAGTACCCAGCATTGTCTTGTTATTGCTATTGGGCATTCTGTTTGGCTCTGATGGTTTAGGGCTGTTGCACCCCCATCTGCTGGGCACTGGGCTGGAAGTTATTGTCGCCCTAGCAACGGCAATTATTTTGTTTGAAGGTGGACTGAATTTAGATCTGCGAGAGTTAGGCAGAGTTTCACTTAGCCTACAATTGCTCGTCACTCTCGGAACCCTAATCACACTGCTTGGTGGGAGTATGGCTGCTCACTGGCTGGGTGAATTTCCTTGGAACATAGCTTTTCTCTATGCTTCCATAGTCGTGGTTACAGGCCCGACTGTGGTTGGCCCCCTACTCAAACAAATCAATGTAGACCGACAGGTGGCGACACTTTTAGAAGGCGAAGGAGTTTTAATTGACCCTGTAGGGGCAATCCTGGCTTTCGTTGTCCTCGATACGATTTTGAACGGCGATGCTCAACCAATCAATGCGATGGTTGGTCTACTGATGCGGTTGGGTGTTGGTGCGGCAATTGGCGGCGCTGGCGGCTATCTGATGAGTTTGATTTTCAAACGCGCCAGTTTTTTGTCATTCGAGCTGAAAAACCTAGTGGTGCTGGCGATACTTTGGAGCCTGTTTACCTTATCGCAAATGATCCGCAGTGAATCGGGAGTAATGACGACAGTAGTCGCCGGAGCGGTGTTTGCTAACTCCTCAGTTCCAGAAGAACGTCTGTTAAGAAGCTTTAAGGGTCAGCTGACAATTCTCAGCGTTTCGGTACTGTTCATCCTATTAGCAGCTGACCTATCCATCGCCAGTGTATTTGCTTTGGGCTGGGGTAGTTTACTCACTGTTTTGGTACTAATGTTCGTCGTTCGCCCAATTAATATTTTGTTCTGTACCTGGAACAGTGACTTAAACTGGCGACAGAAATTGTTTTTGAGTTGGGTTGCTCCTAGAGGAATTGTTTCTGCCTCCGTTGCTTCTCTATTTGCGATTTTGCTGACACAGCGGGGTATTAATGGCGGTGACTCCATCAAAGCTCTAGTTTTCCTGACAATTATCATGACTGTCGTCTGCCAAGGGCTAACGGCTGGGTGGGTTGCTAGGTTTCTAGAAATTACCTCGAAAGATGCAACTGGGGCAGTAATTGTAGGTTGCAATCCTTTGAGTCTTTTGATTGCCCGATTCTTTCAAGAACGGGGGGAAAATGTCGTGATGATTGATACTGACCCCCAATGTCTTCTGCAAGCCGAGTCCCAAAATCTCCGGGTGATTGCTAGTAGTGCCTTAGATGCGGCTGTTTTGGAAGAAGCTGGACTTGCCTCGATGGGTACTTTTTTGGCAATGACAAGTAATGGTGAGGTGAATTTTGTTTTGGCTCAACGAGCAGCTGAGGAGTTTAATCCGCCGCGTGTGTTAGCAGTTTTTCCCCGTGACCCCCAAGCGAGTAGCTCGGCTCATAATAAAGTTAATCAAGCTTTTATTCCAGATTTAGCCATTAAGACTTGGAATGAATATCTCAATGATGGGCGAGTCAAGCTGGGAACAACGACGCTCAATGAGTCGGAATTCTCCACTCAATACGATCGCATTCAAGAGAAAATTCGGACTGGGGTATTAATACCGCTATTGGTAGAACGAGAAGAACGCTTACAGGTAATGCCTGCTAACCAAGAATGGGAAATTGGCGATCGCATTATCTACCTCTTGCATGACCCCAGACCTAGCCTTTTAAAACGTTTATCTGGTGTCACCCAATCCACTCCCCTATCTCTAGAAAAGTTACCAGAAGTCGAAGACTTACCCCTGACGCAGTTATCTGAGCTTTCCACTACTGAGAGTGCTGGGAGATAAGGGAGCAGGGGAAGGATAAAACTCCTCACTCTTAACTCTTAATTCCTAACTCTTAACTCCTAACTCTTAACTCCTAACTTCTTTGCGCCTCAGCACTCTGTTGCCATTCTTGCCAGAGTAAAGCAGATAAATGCACTATGGCCAGAATTAGTGTTGTCGTAGCAATCAAATAAGTGTGTATTGTGTAAAGGTGTTCAACAGTAACTGTGCTAATGGCTCCACCACCCGTAAGGATGTCTCGCAGTTGTCCACCGATTAGGGGAATCGCTTCGATGGTTCCCAGCTCAATGCTAAAACGCCAGTATCCTTCTTGAGTCCAGTCTAGAATCATCCCCGTCCAATCTAGGCCGATGGCACTGAGGGTGAACAAAATGCCGCTAATCCAAGCAGTCAGCCAACTCTTGCGAAATTGGCGACTCAAAAACATGACTATTAGTTGAATGAGGGCGATCGCAATTAGGCCGTTACCAGCAAGCTCGTGGGATCTCCAAAACAACCAACCGTATGACAGTTGTGTATTAATCGTCTTCAAAGAGTTATAAGCACCGCCGGCTGTCGGCTCGTAGTAAAAAGAAAGCAAAACTCCGGTAGAAATGTAAACTAAGCACAGAGTCAGAATTACAACTGATAATATCGTCGCTACTCGTCGCAAAATCCTATCGAACTGGGTGCTTTGCATAACTCACCCCTCCTGTTCTTAAGTAGGTATTTATTCTTATACAATTATTTTAGCTAAGAAATTTTAAGAAATTTTGTTTTTCTTATATAAAAATAAAGTTTTTTAAATTAAATATTGTACCCAAGTTTTCAATGGTTCTGGCGAGCCATACCAAATACCAGGGCTTCTGGGAGAATGCTTGACGCCTTCAATCACCAGATTTTCTGCACCTTCCAAGTGAGCTGCTTCGATGGGCGTGATTCCATCGCCCCAAGTGTTACCTTTACCACAGGTTAATTTGTAACTACTGTAAGCGAACCAGCTACCACGCTGCCTTTCTCCAAAAATAGTTTTGCCCGCCACGCAAACGTAACGAACATTTTTGTAAAAAGCTCCAGGATAGTTATTGGTGACAAAATCGAGATTAGAACGCGTCCAGCGTTCTTGGCTAGTGTGGGGTGTACCCAAGGTTATGAGAGTAGCAACCAAGGGATGGCCTTGCCAAAGGAATGGCTTGATATCACCGCGTGCTAAATAGGGTTTTTCTCCCATATAGATACGCGATATCCAACCCCCAGCTGAGTGACCAATCAAATTAATTTGAGTAGCGTTATATTGCTGCAACATCTGTTTGACAGTGCTATCGAGTTGTTGCAAAATCGGCGTTACAGTTCTTCCGCCAATAGTGGGTAGCCAGTCACGACGCCGTAGTGGTACTGTGACAGTGGGAAAATCTAACTGTTGTAAAGATTGTTCTAGTTGGCGATAAGCGATCGCGCTTTCTAGATAACCAGGGACAATAACTGTCGGTAACGGCATTTAAAATTTTGCCTGCAAGGACTTAAAGTTTAGAATTTTTTAACAAAGAAATAGTCAGTAGTTAGAGGCTAAACCTAGCCATTGTTTGACTCAATTTTGAAAGCCTCAAATACATGTTGATGGGTTTTAGAGCCACACTGTCAAGAAAATGGTACATTTCACAACAGTTTTAGGGTCGGCTGATGTGGTAACATTGTCACAAAGGGCGTAATATCTATCATTTTAGCGTGCCATTTTTTACGTAATATTTGTAAAAAAAGGCAGTAGAAAAGACCAAAAAATAGATCGAATGTTCCGATCTATTGGAAATTATCAAAAATATGAAATTGATAAATATCCGAAATATTACTTTGAAGAGTGCGCTTTATAACAATAAAAAAATCAAAACTAGCGTTCGTTTAAAAACTTTTTTTAGCAAGCCCAACTTAACAATATGATAGAGCATCATTAAGAAATTCAAAAGTTGAGGAAATGGTAATCTTAGCGTCTGGATTGCCAGCATAGGAAGTTATTATTTCCTTAGAGGGACGCATCTCTTGGAATATATTGCAATATATTCACCAAAGAGAAAATTGTCAGCCAACTGCAACTGAGTCGAGTGAACGATAACAGCCATGTCTTACGTCTCCCTGCTGAAAAATATACCAGAAATTATTACCCAGCCAATTGGGATAGCGGCTATAGCTTCTGTTGGTATCCACGGTGCGATCGCCATGATTGTACCATTGATGCCCATAGACTCTAGTAAGCCTCAGGAAACGGCATCATCAAAAACGGTGGGACTTACGGAATTGAGTCAAGCCGACCAAAGCCGTTTGCCCCAAAGCATACCCCAAAGCCAAGTAGGTTTACAACAATTACCGCCAATAGCGCCACTTTCCGCACCGAATTTTAACGCCCAGACTGTATTACCTCCATTGGGAGCGCCGCAAACAAGTCAGCTAGTACTGCCTCCCTTACCTCCATCAGCTAATAGCTATCGGGTTTCCTCTGTGCCTACAAGACAGTCTCTGCGGAGGATTCCCAATTATAATTTTGGGTTTGATGCTTCTAAATTTGATAGTTCTAAATACAATAACACCCCGAAATTTTCACCATCAGTTCCTTCAGCTCCTCGTTTGAGTCAAAGCGATCGCAAAAACGAGTCACCTCAACCGCTAGCTGTAAATAGATTGCCACAATTGCAGTCACAGAATATACCTGATGATATTCTGCAAAATGCCCAATCTCGCAACCTTTCTGATATTCCCCCCGTTACAACACCACAGGAAAATCCAACTCCACAAATGACGCAACCAGCTGATAATGCGTCTAAAACTACTCAAAACTCCTTGATAAGTTCTCTAAAACAAGGTCGAGCAAATAGCAATACTTTAATGGGAACTAGGGGAATTGTATCCCAAACAAGCGATTTATCCCCCAAAGGAACTCAACAGACAATCGCACAACTGGATTCTTACGATGCTCTTAGAAAAGAAGTCCAGAAAGAATACCCCAATGCACAACAAAAACCAGTTATTCGGCAAATAGTAGCTACAGATAAGCAGAATGTGGAAGGGTCTGTTTTGGGAGTATTAGTGGTAGATCCTGATGGTAAAGTCTTAGATATCAAGTTCCAAGACAAGTCACTCTCTCCGGAATTGCGGACAAAAGCAAGGGAATACTTTAATAAACAATCCCCCAAGGGAGATAAAAAGATTAGTTCTTATCCATTTAACCTAGTCTTTCAAAACAACGGTAGCAACACAATTGGAACGACTCAAAACCAAAAGCCGTTTCCTTTAGCACCAGCAGGTAACAGCAATCAGCTAACGCCATCATCGCCAGGGGCTAGTTCTAAACCATTTTCACAAGCGCCAATCAGAGCTAATCAGTCTACGCCATTACCCGCACGTACTCTCAAACCGTTAGTTGTGCCAGGAGTCAATAACAACTCACCGACAGATGATGCAAAATCATCATCCGAAGTGCAAATCAAAAATAATCAGCCTGCCTCCTTACCCACAAATACTCTCAAACCATTAGTTCTACCCAAAATCAATACCAATCAAACTCAGCCTTTACCAGCAGCTACTTCTAAAACATCATCACCAGCAGCTAGTAGTTCTTCTGAGCCGCTATTAACGCCAAGAGTTAATAAAAATCAGCCGACTCCAGAATCGGAGCAAGAATTACTACAAAAGTTACGCCAACTAAAGGGAGACAGACAAAAGTCTACTCCAGAAAAATAGCCACTTCTTTGGCATAGTAAATTTAACTCTGGTTTAGTAAATTCGTAATTACAGGTTTGAGCAATTCGTCTTGTAGGTTGCTAGGTTTGTACTGGGAAAAGGGGAAAGAATTAAAACCTTTTCCCTTTACCCCTTACCCTTTACCCCGCCAAGTTTCCTTGGCAGACCACTAGGGCTAGATAAAACACCAGTTAAGGTAAATCCAAAGAAAGATAATCCCAAGTGAAACTTTTTCAGTTGGGAAACTCCAATAAATTATCCTTCTCGAACTTGCTAACAGTTGACCTTCAAGTCACAAACTGATGTATAAATGTTGTAAGTTTGAATGGAGCTAAGCGGGTTCGAACCGCTGACCTCTGCAATGCCATTGCAGCGCTCTACCAACTGAGCTATAACCCCTTAACTGCCTGAACTAGCTTAACCTAGTCGGCGCTCTTTTGTCAACATTTTGAGATTAAATTTTAATTATCTCTCATATTACTGAGCAATGGTTAAGAGACTTGCAACAAATAAGCCATACAGTGGCCCATTAGAAAGTAAACTACTAACATAGCAGCCGCCGCCAGTGCGACCAATGTACCAGCCAACATCAAAGAAAATTCTTTATTCTCGTAGGCTCTTTCCATGAGGTGCAGCGACCATGCAACTAGGGCTACATCAAAAATTAAAATAGGAAGCAACATATTTCTTAATATTTATTAATAGATGTAAACTTATATTAACATCCTTTTGTGGAACTGTGTCTAACTAAAGATAGATGCAATTGATAAATAAATACGCATTTATTGAAACGAACGTACTGGCACCTGGCGATCGCGCAAATAATTTTTGATTTGAGCTACGCTTAGTTGGCCGTAATGTAAGAGTGATGCCAGTAGTGCTGCTTCAGCTTTGCCTTGGGTTAGCGCTTCGTATATATGTTCGCAATTACCTGCGCCACCAGAAGCAATGACTGGAATTTCCACAAGTTCAGCAATTGTCCGGGTTAACTCTAGGTCATATCCGGTTTGGGTTCCATCAGCATCCATACTTGTGATTAGCAGTTCTCCAGCCCCCCGTTTTTCAACTTCTTGTGCCCAAAGTAGGGCATCTAAGCCTGTATTTTCCCTGCCACCGCGGACATAAACGTCCCAACCTGGATTTTCTGGGTTAACTCTGCGTCTGGCATCAATAGCAACAACTATGCATTGATTACCAAAGCGATCGCTTGCCCGATTAATCAAGTCTGGTTCGCGCACTGCCGCAGAATTAATACTAACCTTGTCTGCTCCAGCTCGTAACAAAGCTTTAACATTTTCTAAGGATTGAATACCACCACCCACAGTCAATGGAATGAAGACTTGTTCGGCAGTGCGGTAAACAACATCTAAGATTGTAGCTCGGTCTTCATGAGTGGCTGTAATATCCAGAAATACTAACTCATCAGCACCAGCTTCGTTGTAAACCTTTGCCAGTTCTACAGGATCGCCTGCATCTTGCAGGTTAACAAAATTAACTCCTTTTACAACCCGTCCCGCCTTCACATCTAAGCACGGTAAGATTCTTTTAGATAACATAGTAATTTTTGTACTTCTAGGTAATTGGCCGGAATTTAAATTTTAAATTGGCGCGGGTATTCGCAAACGAAAATTTTCAAATATGGGGAATAAAAAAGAGGACACGGAGACAGGGAGACGTGGGGACACCGGGAAAGAAGAGAATGAGAAAGGAGAAAGACTTGTTGGAAGTTGTTTCCCTATCTTCCTCATCTCCCTCATCTCCCCAATCTTCCTTTTCTTTGTGTCCCCGTGTCCCCGTGTCCCCGCGTCCCCGCGTCC
This sequence comes from Nostoc sp. ChiSLP01, assembly GCA_034531195.2. Classification (GTDB taxonomy): domain Bacteria; phylum Cyanobacteriota; class Cyanobacteriia; order Cyanobacteriales; family Nostocaceae; genus Nostoc. Next base: position 17,995 of record JAVRBO020000107.1, on the reverse strand, counting down.
CCGCGTCCCCGCGTCTCCCCAGTAAAGAGTCCCCTAAAAAGTAGACAGCTGAATTATGGCGATAATCTCCTCGAAAAAACAGCCTCCAGAACCCAACGGAGAACCAAAACAGCGTCGGGAATCGGCGAAAGCAGCATCCACGAACAATATTTTGCAACCTGAAGCTGCTATTGATGAACAGGACAGACAGGAAGAAAGTATTCGACCGCAGCGATTTGCCGATTACATTGGGCAAAAAGATTTAAAGGATGTATTAGACATTGCCATCAAAGCAGCTAAGTCTCGTGGTGAGGTGCTGGATCACTTACTGCTGTACGGGCCGCCAGGATTGGGTAAAACCACAATGGCAATGATTTTATCATCGGAAATGGGGGTAAATTACAAAATTACTAGTGCCCCAGCCCTGGAACGTCCGCGAGATATTGTCGGGCTACTGGTAAACATGAAACCAGGTGATATTTTATTTGTCGATGAAATTCATCGCCTCTCCCGAATGACAGAAGAAATTCTCTATCCGGCGATGGAAGATTATCGGTTAGATATTACTATTGGTAAAGGTTCGAGCGCTCGGATTAGAAGTTTGCCGCTGTCAAAATTTACCTTGGTGGGAGCTACAACCCGCGTAGGTGCTTTAACTTCACCACTGCGCGATCGCTTCGGCTTAGTTCAAAAGTTACGATTTTATGAAGTTGATGAACTCAGTAAAATTGTACTGCGAAGCGCAGAATTGCTTAAAACCCCCGTTACAGAAGATGGTGCCGCAGAAATAGCCCGGCGATCGCGGGGAACACCACGTATTGCTAATAGACTACTAAAGCGAGTACGTGATTATGCGGAAGTAAAATTATCTGGAGAGATTACTGAAAACGTTGCATCTGAAGCATTGCAACTATTCCAAGTAGATCCTTGTGGTTTGGATTGGACAGATCGTCAGATGCTGAGTGTAATCATTGAACAATTTAATGGCGGGCCAGTCGGGTTAGAAACAATGGCAGCCGCAACAGGTGAAGATACCCAAACAATTGAAGAAGTGTACGAACCTTATCTGATGCAAATTGGTTATTTAACCAGAACTCCCCGTGGCAGAATGGCGACAAAAGCAGCATACAAACATTTGGGATTTACGCCGCCTAGCGAACAATTGTCGTTATTGTAATTACGATAAATTGGGCATTGGGAGTCCTGTTAGCGGTAGCGGGGCGTTGAGCCATTGCTGAGTAAGGAGTTAGGAGTTATTTTCTCCCCCTGCCTCCCCTGCTCCCCCTGCCTCCCCTGCTCCCCCTGCTCCCCACTCACTTACGGTAAATCCAGATGATGAAGTTGATTTGTATTTTTCTGAGTTTGTTAGTTGTGTTTGGCTGGGGTACGCCAGCGATCGCACAATCTCAATTGCCAAGTATTACTCAAGAGCAATTAAAACAAGGTGATGAGTGGGCAAATCAGGCTTTTGTTGCGACAAATAAGGGTGATTTTGCCACGGCTGAAACATATTGGACAAAGATTATTGAGCAATTTCCCACCAATGCAGGGGCGTGGAGTAACCGAGGAAATTCGCGCGTAAGTCAGAACAAATTACAAGAGGCGCTGGCTGATTATAACAAAGCTATAGAACTTGCCCCAAATGCTACAGATCCTTATTTGAATCGGGGTGCGGCTTTGGAAGGATTGGGAAAATGGGAAGAAGCGATCGCTGATTATAATCGTGTCCTAGAACTCGATCCTAACGATGCGATGGCATATAACAATCGCGGTAATGCCGAAGGTGGTTTAGGAAAATGGGATTCGGCGATCGCTGATTATAAAAAATCAGTGGAAATAGCCCCAAATTTTGCTTTCGCCCGCGCTAACTATGCCCTGGCCCTCTATGAAACTGGTCAAACAGAGCAAGCAATCAAAGAAATGCAAAATATCGTCCGCAAATATCCCAAATTTGCGGATATGCGTGCTGCCCTTACAGCTGCCTACTGGGTGAATGGAAAACAAGGGGAAGCTGAAAGTAACTGGGTGGCTGCTTATGGATTGGATAGCCGTTATAAGGACATCAACTGGGTAAAAAAGATCCGTCGTTGGCCTGCGAGTATGGTGGTAGCTCTAGATAAATTCTTGAAAATCAAATAGAGGCATTAATCGTGACTCATTTTGGCATCATCTGTCTTAGTGCAGCAACCGGCCCCCTCAACACTATGCTTCCCTTGGGGCAGGAACTTCAACAACGTGGGCATCGCGTCACTCTCTTTGGAACACTCGATACTCAAACTAAAGCACTAGCAGCAGGAATAGAATTCCAAGCAATTGGTGAGAAAGATTTCCCCTCTGGCTCAACATTAGAGTCGTTTACCAAATTAGGTAAACTACGTGGATTTGCCGCGTTTCGATACACTATTGAATTGCTCAAGGATGTCTCATCTATGACACTTCAGCAGGCTCCAGCATTAATTAAAGCAGCAGGAGTAGAAGCTTTGCTAGTAAACCAAAGTTCATCAGAGGGAGGGACAATTGCAGAGTTTCTCAAAATTCCTTTCATCACTGTATGCAGCGCTGTGGTGCTGAATCAAGAACCTTGCATTCCTCCTTGTTTCACAACTTGGAAGTATAGCCCAACTGCGTGGGCACGTTTACGCAACCAAATAGGTTACACGTTAGCTAATAGCGTCATCAAACCACTTGAAGATTTGATTAATGAATATCGTCGAGAGTGGAAATTACCCTTGTACTCTAGTCTTAACGAGAGCAACTCTCAACTAGCTCAAATAAGTAATGCACCTGCTGAGTTTGAATTTCCCAGAGAAGAATTACCTCCTTGGTTCCATTTCACAGGAAGTTATCATACTTCAGCCAATCGAATACCTGTTTCTTTCCCTTATGAAAAATTGACAGGGAAACCGTTAATTTATGCTTCGATGGGGACATTACAAAATCGTCTGATTTGGGTTTTTCAGATTATTGCCTTAGCTTGTGAAGATTTGGATGCTCAGTTAGTGATTTCTCTGGGAGGTTCACAAAAGAAACCAAGTATTTTACATCATATGATTTGATTGTTGAATAACTAGTAGAGACAGTAACTCTTAACACTAAGCAATAAATAAAGTGTAGTGAGTTTTTTCAAAACTTAAAACTGACTTTGATTCTGACCTGGAGAGTTCTTGTTCAATTACTAATAACAATTTCTCCAATCATACCTGCTTCTGTATGTCCAGCTATTGGACAACGTAAACTATAATTACCAGATTTCAGAGGCACAAACACCCATTCTGCCTCGGCATCTGGCTTAAGTTCTACTTCGTGAATTGCTCCTTTAATTTCTACTTTCCCTGCTTCAACTTTTTGTGTCCAAATACCATCGGCAAAATCTTTAGCAGTAAAATAATGTTTCAGCTGGCTGGGATTAGTCAGCCGCAGATTGTAGCGTTTGCCAGCCTGCAATTCTAGATGATTTGGTTCAAATTTGAGTTCGTTAGCTGCATTACCCAAGCTAACTTTAATTTCTGTAGCTGGTTGCTTGAGCAAATCACTAGATAAATTCGCCGCAGCTACTGGAGTTGCATTGATAAAATTCAAGCAGAAGAACAACATTAATATTACTGAACTACGCCGTAAAGATTGTAGCAATCTAAAAAAAGATGGAAGTTGAAAAGTAGCGAAATTAAGGGATAAAATTGGCATTTTATATAAAGTTTTGTAAACTTTCATAAGTAGTTTTTAAAAGGTAATACTGGCGAGGAGGAATAATTAATTAGGTAGTGAGAAAAACCTTTACCTATTGTTTATTATCCATGACCATCGCCCCATTCTCAATTTGCCTTTTTACCCATAAAACCGTTGTTATACAGATACGTAGGTAGGGGCGTACAGTTGTACGCTCCTACAAAAGATTTATGTGTTGTCAAGATTTTTGTTAATGCTATGATACCCCTGGCCCAGCAGTAGCAATCACGATTCGATCGGGGTGAATTAACTCCCAAGCTGCTTGATTGACTTGCTCAAGGGTGACTTGCTGGATTTTTTGGGTGAAGCAGTGCAATTCTACTTGGTCTAGTCCGTAGACTTCATTCATCAGAATTGTATCTGTTAAATCCTCTGGGTTTGTTAAGGAAACATTATAGTTACCGATGAGGGTACGTTTAGCTGTTTCTACTTCTAGGGCAGTGACGCCTTGTTGATGGATTTGTTGCAATATTTGGCGGGTACTGGCGATCGCTTTGGTGCTATCTTCAGGATTAGTTTGCATTTCTATTAAAAATGTGCCCGCATTTTTACCGACTAGGAAGTAGCTGTAAATTCCATAGCTCAAACCTTGGCGATCGCGCACTTCTGTTCCTAGTCTACTTGATAGGGTATCGCCTCCCAAAATTTGATTTAACAGCAAAACTGCATAAAACCGAGAATCGTAACGGTTAATACTGGGATGGCCTATATAAGTCACAGCTTGAGCCTTATCTGCTAAGACTCGGTTAACACTGACTATTTTTTCCGGCAGTGACACTGTAGGATATTTTAATGTCGGTGGTTGACCGCTAACTTCCCAGTCAGCTAACTTCGACTCAATGAGCGATCGCACTGGCTCTAACTCAAAATCTCCCACTATTACTAGCACCATTGTGTCAGGACGATAATGTCTGGCTTTGAAATCAATCAAATCCTGGCGTTTAATCCGCTGTAAACTCTTCTCTGTAGGAAAGGAGTTTAGGGGATGTTTTTGCGGATAAATTGACTGAACAAATATTCTTCTAGCTACTTCTGACGGTTCGTCTAATTCTATTTGCAGATCTGTTAAAGTTTGTTGGCGATGCAGTTCTAATTCTTTGACTGGAAATGTACTATTTTTAACAACATCTGCCAAAATTTCGATGAGTATCGGCAAGTCTGGTGCTAAACTATCACCTTCAATCTGCACACCTTCGGGATAAACATGAAAATCTAGACTTGCGCCTCGTTCTGCCAAGGTTTTGGCAATTGTTAAGGCATCCTTCGTTTTTGTGCCACTAAGCAAATTTTCTGCCACAAAAGCAGCTAGTCCGGCTTGCTCGTTTGAATCAAATTCTGTTCCTGCTTGAATGTAGCCGCTCAGGGTCACAGTAGGAGTGCTAGAATCCCTTAACAGCAATAGCCGCAGTCCGTTGTCAAATTGGAATTGCTGTGGTGGTGTTTGGGCGATGTCTTCTCTACCAGAGGCTTGGCCAACCACGGCAAGCAACCCATCTCTTACCAAATCTATATTCGGTAAGTACTTCACCACTTCACTAACAAGTACAGGTGCGACAGCAGAGAAATTTTCTGTGGTTTGGGTTAAATCTGGTTTCTGACCAACTTCTGTTGTTTGCTTGTGAGTTGGTTCAAAAAAGCCGACTGTACGTGCTTCTTTTGTCAGATATTTGTTAATTACAGCGACAACATCCGTTGGTTTAACCAAACGCACAGCTGCTAAATAGCGGTCTGTATAGCGATAATCATCAGCAGTGGTTTCATCATGGCCTAATTGCATTCCTTGAGAAGTGATATCACGGTTACTCAAAATGACATCTGCTGTTAATTGAGTTTTGGCTCGTTCCACTTCTTCTAAAGTCACACCTTTTTTTGCTACATTGGCGATCGCACTGTTCAACACCGAGTCAATTTTTTTCAAATCTTGTTTAAATGCAGCCGTCACCAACACTTCATACCAGCCAAATTCCCGCAAACTGGTAACCGATGCTGTAACTTCACGAGCTAGGCCTGATTCTACCAAAGCCTGATAAAGCCGAGAATTCCGTCCCTCAGTCAAAATATAATCCATTACATCCAGCGCTGGGACATCCGGCTGGTTTACATTTGGTAACGGATAAACCGCCTGTAACAAACGCCCTACTCCTGGTTCTCGCAATATTATGGGACTGGGGAGTGGTGAGTGGTGAGTGGTGAGTGAGGGAAATGAAGGAGAAATAAATCTTGCCTCTTGCCTATTTGCTAATTCTCCAAACACTTCTTTAACCATTTCCAGGGTATTTGCGGTTTGAAAATCTCCAACAATTACTAAGACGGCGTTATCGGGAGTGTAAAAATTGCGGTAATATTTTTCTACCTGCTCAAGTTCAAATTTTTCAACATCTGCCTTCATACCACCTACAGGCAATCCATAGGCATGATTGGGAAACATTGCTTGCATTACGGCGCGGTTGAGGCGATATTCCGGGCTATTTTCGTAACCTTGCAATTCCGAAATCACTACCCGCTTTTCACTTGTTAGTTGCTCTGGTTCAATCTGGGAATTTTGCATTCTGTCAGCTTCCAACACCAAAAGCGCTTTGAGCTTGCTTCGTTCCACAGTACCGTAATATGCAGTTTGGTCATAGCTGGTAAAAGCATTAGAATCACTACCCAAAGCACTAAACAATCGTCCAAATTGAATCGGACGATTTTTTGTGCCTTTAAACATCATGTGTTCCAATTGGTGAGCAATACCATTGACTCCTGGTTCTTCATTGCGCGAACCAATCTTATACCAGACCTGCACCGTTACCACTGGCGCAGTATGCACTTCCTTAGTGAGGACAATTAAACCATTTTCCAGTACTGTCTTGCGGACGTTTTCTGTCAGTGTTGAGACCATTATTATTTTTGCTAGCAAGCAAGACTTATAATTTTAGATTTTATATTTTGGATTGAGAATTTATTTCTATTAGATAGCTTTGTGAAATCACCTGTTGTATTTAGTTTTTAAATTGGTATTACTTTGCAGGGGTGACATTAGTTGAATTTTAAAAAATAAAAAAGCTCAACTATGGAAGTTTTGCTAAAACGCGAATAAATTCCAAAGGTAAGCCATCGGTATCAGCAATAAAAGCGACTTCATAAATGCGATCGCCTATTTGCTGTTGTGTCGGTTCTAATAATACCTTTAACGGTTGCAATTCTTCTGATTTTGAGACACGTTCTTGTAAATTTGTCAACCAGCTAGGTAGATCTGGCGTCATCTCAGTTAAGTCAAAAGAGAGATGATAATATCCCACATAATGTTCGTCAGCAAAAGCATCTGGGGCTGGTTTTGGTTCGGGAATTTGGATAAGTTCAATTCTGCCGCCCAATCCTTCCATCCAACAAGCTAGTGTGTAGCCTGTAGTAAAGCGTTCTGAAATTGTAAACCCCAAATGTTCGTAGAAAGCGATCGCTCGATGAATATTCGCTGTCCGAATAGAAGCGTGGTGCATAACAAAAGTTAGGAGTTGTGAGTTGTGAGTTAGGAGTTATAAATTAAGAGTTATGAATTGAATTTAACTCTTAACTCCTAACTTTAACTTCTAACTTTTAACTCCTAACTCCTAACTTTACTCAAATAACCTGAAATAAGGGTAGCGTACAGGGACGCCAGGTTCTTTTTCCAAGTCAAAATTAATGACTTCCCAGCAGGGATCTTCTGGAGGGTCAGGACTAAACTCTACCGGTAAACCGTAGAGTCGCGCGGCTGATGCTTCCGGTTGTCCAGACCGCCAAGGAGTACTGCGTTCCAAGTAGCCACTCATCAATTCCTGATAGCGTCGAGCAATAATAACTCGTGTTGCTCGAAAGCCTTGGGTATACAGCTTGTCTAATGCTTCATGGATTTCAAACCGGATACCATCAGGATGAGTATGCTGTCTATACCATTCATTATTCCACCTCCGCCAGTGACGCCCAGACTGTAAATGGATTAACTCTCCATTTTTCGGGTTAGCTTCAAAAGCGCCATGACGGGGACATAAATAGGTATCTGTTAGTGTCAACGCCGGAATAGTCTGGCGACAGTGGGGACACTGTATTTCAGGGCCAAATATTGGGTACTGCAAGCCTGGATTCATCATGAAGTGCGTACAAACATAATTTTGCTTTACCAGCACTAGGCACTAGTAGGTTGGGTTATACACTTCGACTCCGCCACTTTGGGATATTTTCTCACTGCTAACTCAACAAATAAGTTCTGAGTCATGAGTTTTAAGTTTTTCATGAAAAACTTTCCTATAACTCAACACTCATAGTATTTAGTTAAGCACTCAGCACTCGTGAATTTAGAGGCTTGACGCTGTGATATCCTGGTTGTGCAACCAGCCTCAAAGGTTGGAGTTTCTCCAGTGTTCCTGGGTACCATATTAATATTCTATCGTGTATACCGCTTCTTACTGGACATCTGTCGATTTTTCTCAAGCTGCCTTCATTGCACCCAACGCTGTTGTTATAGGTTCGGTAAATATAGCAGCAGGAGCAAGCATTTGGTACGGGGCAGTAGTTAGGGGAGATGTTGAACGCATTGACATTGGCGAATGCACGAATATTCAGGATGGCGCAATTTTACATTGCGATCCTGGTTTTCCCACAATCATAGAAGATCGTGTCACCGTAGGGCATCGTGCTGTGGTACATTCTGCTTACATTGAGCGTGGAAGTTTGATTGGCATTGGTGCAGTGATTTTAGATGGTGTACGAGTGGGCGCTGGTAGCATTATTGGCGCCGGCGCAGTCGTAACTAAAGATATACCCCCCTTATCCCTGGTTGTCGGTATTCCTGGCAAAGTACAACGCCAAGTAACAGAAGTTGAAGCCGCAGAACTCATCGAACACGCCAACCGTTACGAAAAGTTAGCTTTAGTTCATGCAGGTAAAGGGACTGATATCGGCTTTAGTAAGGGTTAGGGAGTGGGGTATGGGATGAGGAGGGAAGGGAGCAGGGGGAGCTCTTGAGGCAGGGGAAAAGGTTAAAGGGAAAAGGGAAAAGGAATAAATTTAATCTTTCCCCTTTTCCCTTTACCCCTTTCCCTTTCCCCATGCCCTGTTTGCCCAATGCCCAAAATTTAAACATTCTTTACATATAAGCTAGGAAAAATTGCCCACTTCAGCTAAAAATAAAAATGAGAGCAGTTGACAAAACTTTAATTTCTTCTTAAAAGAGAGGTTCTAGATATGGATATCGATTTTCGTTTAGCGATCGTTTTAGCTCCAATTGCTATTGCCGCTGGCTGGGCAGTGTTTAATATTGGCGCTGCGGCTTTAAGACAAATTCAAGGCTTTTTGGATAGAGAAGCCTAAATTAGGCTTAATATCATTACTTTTCAACCGACTGTTTCTTTTTGCTTAGGACAGTCGGTTTTATTCTTATTGAGCATGGGGTAAACAGGGAAAGGGGTAAGGGGAAAAGGGAAAGATTAAATTTATTCCTTTTCCCTTTAACCTTTAACCTTTTCCCCTGCTTCCCCTGCTCCCCTGCTTCCTCTGCCCCACACTCCCCACTCCTCTCTTTGTGGATATCGATTCTGTAATCCAACCTCTTCAACGCTTTGGCGTCCATCTCGGACTCGATCGCATTCTCAATCTCTTGGCAAATCTTGGCAATCCCCATCACCAAGTTCCAGTAATTCACGTTGCTGGTACTAATGGCAAAGGTTCAGTTTGTGCTTATCTTTCCTCGGTACTTACTGAGGCTGGTTATCGTACAGGACGTTATACTTCGCCCCATTTAGTTGATTGGACAGAACGTATTTGTCTCAACGAACAACCAATTTCTTCTGAAGAATTAAGCCAATTATTTCAACAAGTACAAGCGGCGATTCTTCCCAATGAGCCATCGCCAACTCAATTTGAAGTAATTACTGCCGCAGCCTGGTTATATTTTGCCCAAGCTAAAGTCGATATCGCAGTGGTAGAAGTGGGACTAGGGGGGCGCTTGGATGCTACCAATGTCTGTTTGGAACCTTTAGTTACAATTATCACTTCTATCAGCCGGGAACATTGGCAACAATTAGGCCCGACTATCGCTGATATTGCTAGAGAAAAAGCAGGTATTCTCAAACCGGGGTGTCCTGTTGTAGTTGGACAATTGCCAGCAGATGCTGAAGACGTGGTGCGATCGCGTGCTTTAGAATTACAATGCCCAATTTTTACGCCTCAACCCGCCCGCCAAATCGCTACAGGCTGGGCGGAGTATGAAACAATTCAAAATTCAAAATTTATAAAATATCCTTTGCCGTTAGCCGGGCAAATTCAGTTAAATAATTCAGCTTTGGCTTTAGCTGCTTTAGAAATTCTCCAACAACAAGGTTGGCAGATTTCTGAAGCAGCCATAATTAACGGTATGGCTAAAACTAAATGGCCGGGGCGGATGCAATGGACTAGTTGGAAAAATCATAAATTATTACTTGATGGCGCTCATAACACAGCCGCAGCCCAAGTCCTCCGCCAGTATGTTGATAGCTTAGACACAGTAAAACATAAACCCGTAAATTGGATAATGGGAATGTTTGCTGATAAAGATCATGCCGATATTTTTGCTGCTTTATTGCGAAGTGGCGATCGCCTTTTTTTAGTCCCAATACCAGTAGAACCTTGGCCTGGTAGAACTTCTGCAAATTTAGACGAACTAGCCAATCTAGCTTACAATCTCTGTCCACAATTAAGCGATCGCCAAATACATCCAGACTTATTCACAGCACTAGAAACCGCAACCTCAACCGCCACCAAAAACGATTTAATCGTTGTGTGTGGTTCGCTTTATTTAGTAGGAGATTTTTTCTCAACTACCAAATATAATTCGTAAATCATAATTACGAATTACGAATTTACCTGTTGTCCCACTGTTGTGCGGCATCTTCTACAGCTTTATCTACTGTTTTTTCGCCTAACATTGCTGCTTGCAAGTTCTCGTAAATTGCTTTTTGCAATTTATTAGAATCCTTCAAAGTAGGAGTTAATATTTCTGCTTGTTGGAGTTGTTTGGCAGTGATAACTCGCGCCTTTTCTATTGTTGAGGCATTAGCTGGAACATCTTTAAAGTAGCTGTCAGACAATGCTTTGACTGTAGAAGGAAGAACATTCGCGGCTTTAGCAAAGGCTAACTGATTTTCGTCATTGGTGACAAATAAAGCAAACTTCACGGCGGCGTCTGGTTGTTTGCTGTCACGGGGAATAACTATGTTCATCACTGCAACATTTTTCTTACCTGTGTCGCCGGTGAGTTGGGGTGCTATTTCTGAAGCTTGAGCAATTTTCGGGGCATTATTAGCGATCGCTTTGAGAAACTCTGGCCCAGAAGCTAGAAAAGCCGTTTCTCCAGATTGGTATAAATCGATCGCGTGCCGATGCCCTTGGGTCAAAGCCTCTTTAGGCAGCAGACCTTTTTTATACAAGTCTACCCAATATTGAAACGCTGCTTTCCCTTGTGGCGAATTAAACGCGGCTTTACCTTGAGCATCTATTAAAGTCACTCCCATCTGCACAAAAGATTCCAACACTTCCCCGGAATCTTGGGGTACAAATGTCACAAAAAAGGCATACTTCCCAGTCTTATCTTTAATTTGTTGCGCTGCTTGTGCCAATTGTGCGTAGGTTGTAGGTGCTTTATTTATACCTGCCTGTTTTAATAAATCGGTGTTATAAATGGTTAACCTTGTGGTGAGATACCAGGGAATTCCAAAACTCTTACCATTAAGCGTGCTTGCTTTCCAGATATTCGGTAGATAGGAGGAACGTACATCATTTGACACCTTTGTGTCCAAATCTAACCAAGCATTTCGTCCGGCAAGTTGGGAAGCAAAACCGGGATTGAGGTTAACAACATCAGGTGGCGTTTTTCCGGAGACAGCTGTTAATATTTTGTTCTCCATTGCTGACCAAGGTACATCAACCCAGTTAACCTTTATACCTTGATTTTGTGATTCAAAATTCGTAATCAGGCTTTTGAAGTAGTCAGTAAATTGAGGTTGCAGTTGCATCGTCCAAAACTCAACAGTTGCTACTCCTGAAGTAGTTTGTTTTGTATTTGTGCCATTATTACCTGTACCACAGCTTACAATCCAGCTAGTTAACAAGCCCAGTAGTAGTAAAGCAATAAGTTGTTTAAATTTTCGCAATTGAATCATCTTCCCAGTATTTTTACGCTTGTTCGTGGTGAAAATCTTATGCAGAATTGACGAGATTATAGGCTAAATCAATTACCAGTAGTAAACATAACTAGAGAATAGGGATGAGGGAGATGAGGGAGATAAGGGAGATGAGGGAGATAAGGAGATGGGGAAAATTTCAAACTCCTAACTCCTAATTCCTAACTCCTAACTCAACACTCACCATACCCAATCCCCAATACCCAATTCAATTTAGCAGTCCAGCGGGCACAACTGTGGTGAAAAGCTTCAATAGTCTGTTTGGCAAATCAAATAAAGGGATCGGCATTGAACTTGCTCCCGAACGAGTAAATGTAGTTCAGCTACGCAAACAGCGTCAAGGCTTGAAACTAGAAATTTTGACATCGGTAGCAGTTCCCGAAGGTATAGTTACCGATGGTCAAATCACCGATCCTCCAGCAATGGCGCAGTTAATTCAAGAAGCGCTAGCCCAAAGCAAAATCAAAGCTTCTCATGTTGCTACTGGTGTACCAGGGCGAGATTCTATCGTCCGTCTGATACCAGTGCCAGCAGAGTTAGATGACAAGGAACTGCGGGAAATGGTACTAAACCATGAAGCAGGTCTGTATTTACCCTATCCTCGTGAAGAAGCTGATGTAGATTACCAGAAACTTGGGTACTTTGTAGATGAAGATGGCATTGAAAAAGTACAGGTACTTTTAGTTGCCACCCGCAAGGAGGTAACAGATACCTATATCAGTACATTCGAGCAAGCAGGATTACAAATCGATGTTTTAGAAATTAACAGTTTTGCTCTCATTCGGACTATTCGCGACCAATTGCGACAATTTGGCCCGCAAGAAGCAGCAGTACTAGTTGATATAGAGTTCGACAGCACAGAAATTGCCATCATCGTTAACGGTGTACCGCAATTTTCCCGCACAGTACCCATAGGAACTTATCAAATGCAAACTGCCCTCGCTAGGGCAATGAGCTTACCTGCATCACGAGATATGGAAATGTTATATGGGATGGTCATTACCCCAACTCCCATAGACGGCGGCAAAACTGGCGTCACCGAACTCAATCCTGGGATGGCAGCGATATTGAGAGTCTTGGGCGAACTAACAGATGAACTGCGCCGTTCCATCGATTTTTACCTCAATCAAAGTGAAAATTTGGAAGTAGCGCAGATTTTATTAGCTGGGCCTGGAGGTGGACTCCAACAGCTTGATGAATTCTTTACCCAACGATTAAGCTTGCCAACTGTCCAAATAGATCCAATCGGTGCTTTGTCTTTGGAAGTTGACAGCGACAAATATCCACAAGTACAACGCTCTGGGTTGGCAGTCGTACTTGGTCTAGGAATGCGGGAGGTCTAACTAATTTTGGATTTTGAGAAAACTTTGAGCTAAGGCTTCATTAGATCGAAGCTTTTCAAGACGGATTTTAAATTTTGGATTGTCTGTTTTGACAGTCACGCTGTTTGAGAGTTCTCAAACCATAATATTTATCTCTAGTTGGTGTGAGAAAATGTACAGTTTGGATGTTAACTTTCTAAAAGACCGCCCAGCATATCAGAAAAAGCCTGACAAAAAGGGAAAAGTAGCCCTTAGCCTTCCTGGAGGGAATTTAACACCAATATATGTGGGAGTTGCACTTGGTGTAGGTTTGCCAGGTTTATTAGGAGTCGGTTGGTGGTTGTTGCAAGGGAAGATCGTTGAGCTAGATGGCACAATAGCACAACTAGATCAGGAAAGCAAGAGGCTAGATACAGAAATCGGTAACTTGAATAAAATCAAAGCCGAGACGAGCGCAATTAAGGGTGAAACCCAGGCTTTAGTGACTGTATTCGATCAGATTCGCCCTTGGTCAGCAATGCTGCAAGATTTACGCGATCGCATTCCCGCAGCAGTGCAAATTGAGAACATCAGGCAAATTCCACCTATTGTTGTGGCGGAAGGTAAACCCCCAAATAATCCAGCGGGAGGATTAGAAATTACCGGATTGGCTCGTTCTTTTAATGATGTCAATGATTTTTTATTGAGCTTGCAACAGTCCCAGTTCTTGAAGTCTTCAGAAAGCAGAATTATTACCGCAACCTTAGTAGATGCTCCTATAAAACCAGGTGCTGCTCAATTAGTTCCTGGTGTAACAATTAAGCCTCCACAAGTCGTTAAATACACCATTCAATCGGCGATGAATGATGTTCCTGCTTCGGAATTAATTCGAGAGTTGGAGAAAAAAGGCACAGTGGGACTAGTAGCTCGAATTCGTAGTATGCAACAAACGGGAGTCATTTCAAAATGACGCTGAGTGATGATTTAAATTTTGCCGACCAAGCCGGAGAATTCGATGCAGCAACCCCAGCGCATCCGGTACTATTTGGCATCGCTTTCACACCAAAAATCATTGGTATTTTAGTAGGGGTAATTGGTTTAGCAGGAGCAGGTTATATAGTATTAAACCTGTTGATGCCAGCTTGGGAAAGCTATCAGCAACAGCAAGCAAAAGTCTCAGAACTTCAAGGGCAAATAGACCAAAAGAAACTTAATATCAAACAGATTGACAAAGTTAAAGAGGAACTAGCACAGGCAAAACAGCAAAAAATTCAAGTTTTAGGTTTATTTGCTAACGAGAAAAGTTTGGATACATTGCTGTTAGATCTCAACCGCTTAGTTGAATCTGGCAATGCTCAAACTCCTATTAATGGAGTTAGAGCCAAACTTAATAAGTTCGTGCCAATTTCCCAACAACCAGAACCGATTATTGATGGAAGTCTAGGAAAACAGGTTGACGGCAAACTGCAACGCAGCAGTATCAGTGCCGAAATTACAGGAACCTATGAACAAACTCAATCGATAATTCGTAATATCGAGCGTTTACAACCTTTGTTGATAGTTAAAGATTATCAATCAACTTTAGCTCCAGCCGAGTCAAGATCCGCAACAGATAAAACACCCGTGCGAGTAGGGCCACCAGGTATTAATACATCATTCCAATTACAGGTATTGATGCCACTTAGTCCAGAACAAGTAGCAGCCGCAGCCGCTAAAGCTGCGCCGAAAAAGTAGTTACGATCCCTTGAATTTTGGATTTTAGATTTTAGATTTTTCATTTTAATCCCAAATCCCAAATCTAAAATTGACAGAGTGATGAGACATTCAGTTTTAGATTTTTTTCAATCCCAAATCCCAAATCTAAAATTCTTGACTCCTCATTTTTTAAACTCAATATTCATAACTAACTACTCAAAAATTGATTCTAAACAAGGTTTTATTTAGGTGAGGAATGAACTGTGAAACAGGTTCACGGTAATAGTTTTATATTAGGCACTGCTGCTTTTGTGTTTTTGGCAGCTCAACCAGTTTGGGCGCAAATTGCTCAAGTTACTAACGTACAGTTAAATCAAGCTAATGGTGGAGTTAGCGTTGTTTTAAAAACTTCTTCAGGGTCGCGCCCCCAAGTTTTTACCACTAAAAGAGGTAAGGCTTTAGTTGCAGACATTATTAACACTCAATTACGCCTACCACAAGGTAATAGTTTCCGTCAAGATAGTCCAGCACCGGGAATTGCTTCGGTAGAGGTTAATCAACTTGATGCCAATAGTGTCCGGGTGACGGTAACTGGCAGCAACAATGTACCTGGCAGCGAACCGGTAGTGCGATCGCCAAATGGAATTACACTCAGCTTTAGCCCATCTGCTGGCACCACCGCATCAACACCAACAACGCCAACATCTACAGCAACAGCGCCCCCTGCTTCTACTCCCGCCCAAACAGGTCAAAAGCCAGACGTTCTCGTTCCCAACCCCCAAGTCACCATCGACGGACAACCAGCACAAGCAGCTGGGCCGGGTCAGCCCGTGAGCCAAGCTCCACCTTTCTTACCCAGAGCCGTCGCCCCACCAGTGGGAGATATTGCTATTTCTGCTACCGACGCTTCTCCTAGCACCATCGACTTAGCAACACAAGAACGCGTACCCCGTTTAGTACTACGAGATGCACCGGTGCGCGAGGTTTTGTCATTACTTGCCCGTGCGGCTGGTTTGAATTTGGCTTATGTAGGAAGTGAGCAAGGTGGTGGGGGTCAGCAAGGTGGTGCAGCACAAGCAGCCTCTCAAACAATCTCGTTAGATATAGAAAACGAGCCAGTGCAAGATGTGTTTAACTACGTCTTGCGCCTGAGTGGTTTGGAAGCTAACCGCAGTGGTCGCACAGTGTTCGTAGGGCCAAAACTACCCAATGCAACCCGTGACATGGTTATGCGTAGCCTGAGGCTCAATCAGGTAACGGTAGGAACCGCTTTGAATTTTTTAGTCGGCTTGGGGGCAGAAAGCGCCGTCAGCCGCGAACGACAAGTTACTAGCGTTAGTGCTGTTCCTGTAGGTACTGGAGTTGCTCCCATCACCCAAACTCAGACGACTACAGAAACCAGACTCGAAACTCAACGCGCTGAATTTAAAGACTCAAACCCATTACTCAGAGGTTTACAGGCATTAGGAGACGAGCGCACCAATTCTCTGACTTTAATTGGGCCTCCTAGACTAGTTGAGATGGCAATGGCTCAACTAACTCAGTTGGATATCCGGCGTCGTCAAGTGGTAGTCAACGTCAAGATTATCGATGTTAACCTCTTGAACACCCAAGATTACAATACTAGCTTTTCTTTTGGAATTGGTAATAACTTTTTTAGCAGTGATGGCGGTGCAGCATCTTTTAATTTCGGTGGTTCCAGACCAGCCACTCAAGCTGAAGCATCAAGTAGTGTGAGTAGTACACCAGTTATCCAAAATCCTGTTACAGGAGGAACATTTTTAGGTGATGGGTTTTTTAACCCCCCAGCAGGTAGTAGACCATCGGCTACTGCTGATGTAGGTGACCCACTACAACCAGGTATTACAGCATTTACTCCCGGAACTCCACCAACAACCACAAGCCCTGGAACTCCCGATCAATATACATTCGCCCTACCAAGTTTGTACCAGTTCCCCAAACGTCTGCTTGCTAGCTTGCAAGCTCAGGTTACAAATGGTAATGCCAAGATTTTGACCGACCCCACCTTAATTGTGCAAGAAGGTCAGCAGGCTAATGTCAAGCTGACACAGGAAGTGCTTGGGAACATCATAACTGAAATAAGTAGTGCTGATGGTATTGCTACACAAACAATTACAGCTGAGAAAACAGAGGTGGGTTTAACTCTAGCTGTCAAAGTAGATCGGATTGATGACAATGGTTTTATCTCTCTGTCTGTAGCTCCCGTTGTGAAAGCACCCCAATCTTCAGCTAATCTAAATGTTGGAGGAGGTAATATTCAACAAATATTTTTAGTGTCTGAGCGTTCTCTGAATTCTGGGACAATTCGCTTACGTGATGGTCAGACACTAATTCTTTCAGGGATTATTCAAGACACAGACCGGACAACTGTCTCTAAGATTCCTATCTTAGGAGATCTGCCGTTAATAGGTTCGCTGTTTAGAAGTACAAACAGACAAAACCAACGGAATGAGGTAATTGTGTTGCTCACACCTCAAATTATGGATGACTCTGAAAACTCCTCCTACGGCTATAATTACACTCCTAGCCCACAGGTGCGGCAAATGCTTGAGCGTCGAGGCTTGAAGCTTCCTAGTGGCCGGTAAGAAGGATAGCGCACAAGGTGAGTCACTTTTAACAAAGGCTCAGATCCCCGACTTCTCAAAGAAGTTGGGGATCTTCTTGTTTACAAGTAGGGTTAAATGTCATTCTAGAATAAAAATACCCAATCACAATAGAAGTAGTAATAGTAGTGGGTAAATACTAATGAGTAAAGAACAAGAGTTATTAACAAAGTGGCGTTATCTATCAGAGGAAAAACAAGAGGAAGTTTTAGATTTTATTGAATTCCTTAGTTTGAAAAACACTGCAAATAAAACTCCCAAGGGAGAACGTTTGCAGCAAATTCGCACTAATATTGTTGGTTCTGGTAAACATTTATTAGATGAAGATGAAATCGAAAAAGAACTTGCCAGTCGCAGAGGTGGGCTACAGAGTAGAGAAGAATGAAAATAACTTATTGCATTTCTGATTATAGTGAGTTACACGGTAGGGGCGCATAGCTATGCATTGGTGTCAACTTAACGTGAAACCCTTGTCAAAACTCGATTTTGGATTTAC
>JAVRBO020000106.1:0-121253 GCA_034531195.2 Nostoc sp. ChiSLP01 | reverse complement strand
GCTATCGTTTGAGCATAGCATCTATATCTGTAATTGTAAAAGTTATTTCTTGACAAACACTAAAGACACTTGAATATTAAATGGGTCTAATTCTACGCTCAGTGCTTCACTATAACCTTCAAGTGCAAATTTGCTTGCAGAGTAAAAACCTTGACCGGGTGCGCCGATCAATCCTGCTACCGAACTCATATTGATAATATGCCCACTACGCTGCTGTCTCATAATGGGCAAGACAGCATTAGTCACACGCACAACACCCCAAAAGTTTGTTTCAAAAATTTCTTTGGCTTGTTCTAAAGAAGTTTCTTCAATCATGCTGGCATGAATTTGTCCAGCATTATTCACCAGTACATCTATGCGCTTAGTGCGTGTAACTAACCCATTGATACACGATTGTACTGAAGAATCAGACGTAACATCCAGCCTCAACATTTCCACACCTTGTGAGGGCGGATGTTCTTTACGACTCGTACCAAAAACACAATAATCTACAGCAGCGAGTTTTTGAGCAATTAACTGCCCAAACCCAGATGATGCACCTGTTACTAGCACGACTTTTTGGTTAGTCATCAGTTTTTAGCTATCTGCCTTTTGTTCATGTTATTGTTATATCTTTGTTTGGCTGAAAGTGAAAGTTTATGTAACCATTGCCTAACTGATAGAAATTTACGATGCTTATTTAGTTCCAACTCCTTGATAGAGATGAGCCACCAAATCTGGAAAATTTTCAGGTGTGAACTGCTTTAGCTCTAGACAATCAAAATGCTGTTCTACCAATTTTTGAATATCTCGATTTAAGTGACATCCATCAGCTATGACTTTCTGAATTGGTGTTAGGCGATGTTGCCATACTTGTATATTAAGCTTATCGCTCAACCCATGTTCCACGAAAAAGAATCTACCACCCGGTTTTAGTACCCGATAAATTTCTTTAAGTGCTTGTTGTACATTTGCAATACTGCACAAAGTCCAAGTGCTGACCACGCTATCAAATGTATTGTCTGCCATCGGTAAATTTTCACTTGATAGGAGGAGTTGCTCAACTGCGATCCCAGAGTCACTGATACGCTTGTTTGCCAAAGCATTCATTCCAGGATTCACATCCACTGTAGTGATTTTGCGAATTCCAGATGGATAATAAAGCAAATTTAACCCAGTTCCAAACCCAATTTCTAGAACTTCTCCTGTTACATTAGCTAATAATTCTTGACGATATTTAGCTAAGACTGGATCTGACAAACTCCAGTCGAGAAGACGCGGGAAAATAACTTGTGAATAAAACCTCATAATTCTCAACCCTCCACAATTTAATTTTATATTTAGCAGAAATGTTGAGCGAGTAAATCTTGAAAACGATAGATTATTGTTGTGCTTAGTTATCTTTTATTTCTAAACTTCGCCACAGATACCAACAAGCAATAGTACGGTAAGGTTTCCACGTATGCCCTATTTCTTGGACAGTTTTTTTCTTGGGTAGTTCTGCTAAACCATACAGCCTGCGAATGGCAGCACGAATACCTAAGTCATCTACAGGTAAAACATCCAATCGATGTAGACGAAACATCAATAACATTTGAACCGTCCAAAGTCCAATACCTTTGATTGGGGTTAAAATCTCAATAATCTTCTCATCATCCATTGTTTGCAATTCTTCCAAGCTAGGCAATCCATCCAAAACTTTCTGAGCTAAATCTTTTAAATATAAAATTTTAGGACGTGAAATCCCAGCACCTCTTAAAACCTCATCTGGGGTATTGAGGATATCTAAAGCTGTTGGAAGGTTTTCAGAATAAAGCTGCAAAAATCTACTATGGATGGCAGCAGCAGCTTTAGTAGATAATTGTTGGTAAAGAATTGCCCGTGACAGCGAAAACAGTAAATCTCCGGTTTGTTGCGCTTGGTGTAGTTTGTAATCTCCTACTATTTCTATTAAATTTGCCAAGATTGGATCTGTGGTTTTGAGCTTTTGAATCGCGGTTGAGTAATCCATTTTTTGTACAGGAATTGGCTGCTCTGCGCCATCAACAACCGTCTATTGGGCAGTATTTAACTTCTTGAAAAATGCGGTGGTGTTGTCTCAGGTACATTAATTCTCTTGATTTAGCTGTGCCTGTAACTGCTGTACTCGCTCTGGTGTTAACCCTGTGACTCGTACAATTGCCTCAGTTGCCATGCCCTCGCGCAATAAATTTATCGCTACTTTCTCTAAAGCTTTTTGTTCCCAACTAGTGACAATTTCCATAATTTCCTCTCGCTGTGTTAACCCCATTGTATCGATAGCTGCTTGAAAAGTTTCCTCTTCTGCTGTATCCAGGCGCAAGTATGTGTCCACAAACCCAGAAATTAATTGCATTCGCGCTGGGTCTAATTTTAACGTTGCCAGCAATCGCAAACATTCTGCCTTGACAAAGGGACGTTCCAGCTGCGGAATATTCATTTTCGACATTAAAGCTGCGGCTACTGGATTGTGCTGGTTGAGAAAATCTCGCCAACTTAAACGATTTAATTGAATGGCTACAAACTGAAATTCTATTACATTTAAATCAGGAAAAGTCACGCGATAAATTTGAGGTTCAGGACGCTTTGGTTCATCAAAAGAAAAAATAACAACTGGATAAATTGGTAGGTCATACTTCTCATGCAACCGAGCAAAGTATTTAAACATCCGCTTGGCAAATGCTTTCTCAGTGTAAGATTGATTCTCTACGTGAATTAAAAAACAAGTTTCTTGTCCTTGGTAACGTACCTGAACAAGCAAATCAATTTCTTTTTTTTCTCCAGATGTTACATCAGTAAACACTTCTTGGGGGAGAAACTGAATAGAATTGCGGTCTATTTGACTAGCCACTTGCGGGAGAAATAAATCAAGAAACTCAACAAAAAAGGTGGATAATAATTCTTTAAATAAACGGTCATGGTTAATCATACTCTTTCTCTGTTGGCATTATATTTCTTAACTTAATTATGATAGTATTTCTCAAATGTGAGCTGTATGTTGCCCACTTAGATAGTTAGTATGATGCTGGAATCGAATATAGATGAAGCCAATCAACCAATTAGGAGAGAAAGAAGAATTAAAATATGGTGTTTCTGTAATTGACAAATGTATTAACTGAGAAGAAACAGAGAAAATTATTTTGGCTGCTTACGAAAAACTGAAGTAACTTATTTGGCAGACTAAAATACCAATTCAGGATTTCAAGATTGGGTTATTTAGGAAAAAAGAGATGGAGAAATCGGAAATGAAATACTTCCTCATCCTCCCATCTGTTTTATACACTCCGTAATCCGATAGTTGATAATTTTTTCTGCTCGGATTAAACAACCACAAAATTGGTGTTGGTTAATGACAAACCAGTAGTAACTAAAGCAAATTGTACTTGAGCAAACGCACCTGCACTGCCATCTTGGTCGAAGAACAATGCACCTGTTGTGGAGTTATAAATAAACCTTTGAGTGCTAGTGGTTGCAGATGTACCGATTTTCAACTGGCTAGCTAAAAGTACACCTGCTGATAAACCGCCACCAAAACCAGCAGCCGATACTTGAATCACTTCATTAGTGGCGTTGAAATCAGAAATTTTGTCAACACCTTCATTAAAACTGTTGAAAACAAAGGTATCAATCCCGCTTCCTCCAATTAGGCTATCATTACCATTGCCACCTTTGAGGGTGTTTTTACCAGTGGCACCAGAAGCAGAGAGAATATCATTACCATCCCCACCATCCAAGAGATTATCGCCTATCGAATCATCAACAATCAACGAATCGCTACCAGCACCACCTTTGAGGGTGTTATCACCAGATGCCTGACGATAGACTTCGTAAAAACTATCGTAATCGTAACCAGAAGCTGTGAGATAATCATTGCTATCGCCCCCATTCAGTAAGTTATCACCTATTGAATAGTCAACATTCAAAGAATCATTTCCAGCACCACCATTCAGGGTATTATTGCCTGAGGTTTGATAAAAATAAATACTTGGAGAACCGCGATCGTACTCGATGATTCCAGAGGAGTAACCAGAGGCAAACAGAGAATCATTCCCTTCCTCCCCAGAGAGTAGATTATCGGTTGAAGAATACTGAGCATCCAAGGTATCATCGCCAGTACCTCCATTAAGGGTGTTATTCTTTGAAGAGAACTTACTAGAATATTTAGCATTTAGGTAATCGTTCCCCCTACCCCCAATAATAGTATCATTGCCACCATTGCCTCCAGAGAGCGTATCGTTGCCATTGTTTCCGACAATCAAATCATTGTAGTTTGTACCTGTGATATTTAATCGTTCAATATTTTTGTATCTAACTAATCTCGTGCCAGCCGTAATCGATCCAGTGTTAGTGGTAGCATTGAATGTCGTTGTAATTCCTCCGGTTGCACTATAGTAGGCCAACAACAAATCGTCACCTGTTCCGCCATCTACCGTATCATTGCCACCACTGCCTGGATCGAGGGTATCATTGCCATCATTTCCGACAATCAAATCATTGTAGTTTGTACCTGTGATATTTAATCGTTCAATATTTTTGTATCTAACTAATCTCGTGCCAGCCTTAATCGAGCCAGTGTTAGTGGTAGTATTGAATACCGTTGTCATTCCTCCAGTAGCATTATAGTAAGGGGCGACCAACAAATCGTTACCTGTGCCTCCGTCTACCGTATCATTGCCACCATTTCCAGCTTTAATAGTATCGTCACCATTACTGCCTACAATTTTGTCATCGTAGGATGTAGCTTCAATTGCTAATCGTTCAATATTTTTATAGCTAAGCTGATTCGTGCCTAGCGTAATCGATCCAGTGTTAGTCTTGGCATTGAAAGTTGAAGTGATTCCCTTATCACCGTTGTAATAATAAGAATCATAATCATAGGACAAAAAATCGTCACCTGCGCCTCCATCTACCGTATCATTGCCGCTGTAGTTTTTGAAGAATGTATCGTTGCCGGTACCACCATTAAGCAGGTTATTGGCTTTTGAAAAGTTAACAATGAAGTAGTCGTCACCAGCGCCACCATTTAGAGTATTATTGCCAGTTACGTAAACTGTTTCATATGAGCTGTCGTAGCCTTCAGCAGAGAGAGTATCATTGCCATCGTCGCCATTAAGCAGCTGATTGCCTGCTAAAGAATCATAATCCAAAGATTCAATAATCAAGCGATCGCTACCAGTACCACCAACAAGGGTATCATTACCACTACCAGCAAGAAGAACATCATCGCCATTGTCCCCGAGAAGCTTATCATTGCCTACATCACCCCGCAATATGTCTCTGCCTTCGCCACCGTTGAGCAAGTCATTTCCTTGACCGCCTTCGAGGGAATCATCTCCCGTATCACCAAGTACCACGTCGTTATCTGCACGACCAATGAGAGTATCATTGCCTGCACCACCCCGCAGTAAATCATCGCCACTTAAGCCGTCAATTTTGTCATTACCCCCCTGACCATTTACCACATCATTTGAGTTGTCTAAAGCGGTAATTTTGTTAGCAAGGTCATTGAGAAAGGTGACTGCGTTCTTGATGCCAATGCTTGTTTCTGTAGAGTTGGCATCTAGGACATTGAAACTATCAATGATGCTACTTTGTCCATCAAAGATAATATTGCCAATAGCTGGTCTTGTTGGAGAAGCTTTCAAGTTCTCCAAGTTTTCTAAGTTGAAGTTTTCCAAGACGACTTGTGTACCAAACACCCCTTCAAAGGTGATTTCCAAGTTTGTGCCATTCTGAGTGAGGAGCAGATTTCGCGCACTCAATCCTTCCCCAATAAATTGAATGGTATCAACTTCGGCAATGACTGATGCTGTCGGGTTTGTGCCTTTACCCACTCCACCAAAATCAGTAATGATATCTGTATAACTGTCAAAGTCGTAGATAAATGTATCCTTGCCGCCCCCACCAGTTAGGGTGTCGTTGCCTGCATCACCTGTAATAGTATCGTTACCAGCTTTACCGTTAATTGTGTCCGCACTTATAGTGCCTAGTAGAGTATCGTTATCGTTGGTTCCAATGATATTTGGCATAACTTTTTCCTACGTAAATCTATTTTTGAAGTAATTAAAACTACCAACTGTTAGTATTGTTTTGGTGCACAAAATCTCTCAAAATTTGATGCTTTTGATATATTTGATGTCACTATTAGTAATTACAAACTTGTTGTGAATATTCTCCTTTGGATTGATTTGTAAGGATTACCGATCCAATTATTCTGGGCTATATAAGTCTTAGGCATTGTACAAATTTATAAGCGTATACATCCTCTAAAATCAGTCATCTTGAACTGTACTGAATCATCGTTTATGAGCAATACATCAGGCTAAGGCCAACTAAAACATTGCTCAAAAATTATCGAAATCAAGTTTGAATTTTTCAAAACACGCCTATATTTAGTTTTTTGCCAATGCCTAAGCCTTACTAGTTGAAAATTAGGTAACAGTTATTTATGTTCTTGTTCTAGTGTATTGGTCTTGACTATCTAGCTGAAAAACAGGGAACCGATTACACAGTATAAACAAACCAGTTTTTAAAAACATTGAAATATCCTGCTAATAAGCACTATACAGAATATTTACTCAGTTATTGATTTTCAAAAAATATCTTTACATAATTGAAAAAACTATTTTCTGATAATTATTTGATGGGATAATTTTTCATATATTCTTAATATTTTTTTAGTCAATGCTTTACATAACTACTGAAACAGATACTTCCAGAAATGAAAAAAGAATAGATATTTGATTTTTGGATTGCAGAGAAGCCTACAGAGAGCTAGGTCCATATAGGCAGGAAAATAATTCCAATGTATCAGGATGTATTCGCTTCAATAAATTATCTAATAATTACATTGAGAAATTAAATGTGAGGCACTATTGTAGCTGACGGGGTGACAAGGAGGCTATAGGGCTGATTGAATAAGGGTCATAGCACGTAGACCCTGTTGAAAATAGGGTAGTTTACCAGGCTTGAGATGCACAAGTGCGATCGCCAAATCTGACCAAAACTCCATAGCACCTATCCATAAACACCCATATAATCCAATCCAAAAAGTACTATGTCGGCGTGTATAACGCTTTAATTCTTGAAGGCGACCAACATATTGTTGTAGCCCCATTTTTCGGGATTTGCGACCAGCTAAAACTGCAATTGTGTAGGCGATTGCAATCAATCCAAAAAAGGAGCCGGCGCGTTGCGGGGGTTCCCCCCGTTGTAGCGACTGGCGTGGGATGTGTACGGTTTTGATGACGGTAAAAAGGTAAAAGGGCTTTCATCGGCAGACTTTGGTTGATAGCCTGGGATTATTGTTGAAAGTGGTTGTAAGTGAAGCAAATGCCCCAGAACGATTAGTCGCTGCCTATGCTTTGATGGAATTGTTAGAGGAGCGATTACAACTACCACAGCCGGAATTTACTTTGCACCATTAGTAAAATATTCACTTGAATCTCAATGAATCAAAAAAAGGTACATCACAACTAGCAAAGCGAGAGAGGAGAGAAACCTCTTGGAAACGAAGCCCAGTTGTCGGTAGATGTCCATCAGGTGTTTCTTCTTGTAACTGATAATTAATTTCGTTCAACTCAATTTCTTCTAATTCACCTTCACTAACCCACCCCACTGCTTGCCAAAACTCGATCGCGGGTAGAAGTTTTGCTTTTCCAATTGAGCCACTTTTCAACCAGATTTCTGTTTGTTTTCTAAACCCAAATTTACCATGACTATATTTTTCCCACAAAGCGTTTACAACATATAAATCCTCAAGGGGGAATTTTTCAAAATCGCTTCTCACAAGCATTTGTATTCCTTCTTTACCCACCTTTTGAGTCATCAAGCGATAGGTTTCTTCATCCGCTTTTTTCCACTCTTTTGCTTCAAGTAAATTTTGAATTGGAGTATAATGAAGAAAGAGATACTCAATTAAAGAAAATATAACATCTTTAGTCGTAAAATCAGTATTTTGTTTATTATCAAACAAATCAATTAAGTTTTTATGAACAGATTCTATAATTTCTAGGGGAAGAATTTCCTTATTTAAGATATCTATTTCTTTTGCCAAGGTATTCTTGAGAATTGTAAAGCCTCTCGTATAAGCTTGTAGGGCATTTTTAAGATCGCCCTGCTTTTTAGATAAACTCCCTTGAGCGTAATAAGCATGAACTAGAGTTTGTAATTTTTGAGAAACAGAATCTATCATTATGTTATTGTCTAAATCATTCACATAACTATTAATTTCTGCTTCTATATTGTCTAAATACTCTAAAGCAATCTTAACTTCTTCTTCTGCTTTCTGAAATTCTTCAAGTTGCAGATAAGCCAAAGATATATGACTTAGTAACATCAGTTTTTCAACTTTAGGATCTTGAAATTCTATTGCCAAACTAGCAAGTCTTAATGCTTCATCACCTTGAAGTTTGTGACCTTGATTACGAAGTTTTATTCCCAATTCAGATAATTCTCTTCTAAGATTCTCCGCATCTCGTACAGTTTCTAATTGCTTCTCAACCCAATTCTCATTAAAAACTTTTCTATAGATAGGATTATAAACCTTCAACTTGTTCCGCTCTTTAACCACTAAACCACAAAGAAGCAATTGCCTTTGTTCATCACTATTATCAACATCAACATCCTCACCCTGCAAAATGCTTTGGTAAATAGTTAACATCTTTCCCATCAGGCGATGATTGTTTAATATACGGTATTTTATATGAGTTAAATGCTGCGGGTGGTCGTGAGATTCCCAATTATCAACTATTTGTAGTTGAACTAATCTATCTATATCAGGGTTTATACTTTTCTGTTGAACAACTAGTTTACAAATTTTCTGAATTAAAAATGGTTGTCCACCTGTCCAATAAAGAATCTGATTCATGGCTACTTGAGGACAATTCACTTTTGCTTTTAGTCCTTCCATGAGTGGCTGTACTTCTTCTATTTGAAAACCTTGCAGTTCAATTTCTTTTCCAATATTGAACGGCGTTTGGTTAGGATTTACAATTAAATCTGCGGGGGTAGCGACTCCGAAGATAGCAAAAGCAAGACGTTGATAATCAGGTTGGGTGACTCTACGATTGTAGCAAGAGCGAATAAAGGCAAAAAAATCGTCTAAGCTAAACTGTTGACAGCTAACATTGTTGATTTCATCGAGTAGAATAATAATGTTTTTAGTGATTTTTTTGAGAAGAACTGTTTCGATAAATTGACGAAATCGCCCTAATGCAGATAATTTTGGATATTGTTCCCACCAACTTGATAAATTGAGATAAATCTTAAATTCTCGCTTGATACTATCAGCCAAGCTATAGTACCATTCATCAGCGGTTGCTGCGATACCAATGTCATTTGTCAAATCGATAAATACAGAGTCATAGTCCTGTTCTTGTAACCTCTGCATAGTGTGTATTCCTAAGCTAGATTTGCCCATCTGACGGGAGTTGAGAACATAGCAAAACTCTCCAGCTTTGAGTCCTTCAAAAAGACTTTCATCTGCTTGTCGCTTGACATAAGTAGGATTTTGAAACTCTAATGTGCCGCCGACTTGATAGGAATAAGGAGGAGTGGTTCCCATATCTAAGATTTTTTTGTAATTTTAAAAAGTTGTATCTCCTAACATCCCGTGAAAAGTCAGGATAGGAATAGAATTGATTCATGATGTTCTTTTGTTCTCTAGAAGTTGGTTGGCGAAATACTGGTGATAGAGTTGGCATCGTGGTGAGGCACAGTCCCCATTCACCTTTACTAATCCCAGACTCTCAAGCTTGAATAATATGTCTGGACTCAGAGGGACTGGAGGAGATTCGGTGACGAGTCTTTTGAAGGCTTCTTTTAAAAGGGGGCTACCTTTGAGAATAGTCCAAAGCTCTAAGAGATGGTTGTGATAAATGCTTTCTTGTGTGGCGGCCTTGGCTAAAATTTTCTCAAGTTCCAAAGATTGTTCCGCCATTGTTTTAAGGGCATGATTGACGAGAAAGGGATGTCCATTAGACATTTCCATAAGTTGTGCAACTTGTTCATGGGTAAAAGATAGCCCATACTTTCTAACTAAATCATTGACTTGTTCACGCGTAAATTCCTCAAGAGTAACGGTTTCTCCAAGATTCCACAGGGGTGAGGTTTGAATATCAAATGCAGCGTATGGGTCTGTTGAATGAACGATAACTAGGTTAAATTTCTGCCAAAGCTTATCTCGTTTAGAACGCCCATGCCAACCTCTAAGAAGTCCGCAAAAGTCTTGAGTTATTGATGGATATTCAAAAACCCGCTCCATTTTTTCTAAAACTAGAATTAGTTGATTTTCAATTTGGGGTAGAAGATAATCGCAAAAATAATTTGTCGTTTTGCTGTTGGGAGACCCTCTCTGGTTCCAATACATATCTAAATTGTCTGGTAGTCCCAAATAGCGGCTAACCGCCGCACAGAAGTTTTCTAAGAATAGACCGTAGTTATGAAAAACTGTACTATCAAAGTCATTTTGCCAGTCAAGAATGACAATGTGGCAACGATCTTGTCTGTCTTCTTGAATTTTAGCTAATACTCGGTTTAAGAGTCGCGTCTTCCCCATATACTGCGGTCCTTTAATCCGAACAAAAGAACCTGGTTGCAAGATAGCTTGATAGCACCTAAACTCTTGTGGCTCTCGCAAAATCTCAAAACGAGCGTTAACATTGGCGCGATCGCATTCTTCATCTGTTTCACAAATTTCCTGCCAATTTAACCCTAAGACTTGGCAAAACGCTTTAAAAGGCTCTACTCTAATTGCTTCTCCCTGTAAAAAACGTTTCCAAGTGGCTAGTGAAATTCCCTCAGCAAAAAACCTGCTTTCCATTGTCCAAGGGTTGTTAGGTTCTAAAACTTTACTAGCTTCTATCAACCATTGAGAGTCTTCAATAATCCATCCTTTAAAATTTCTAGCTTGTCTAATTTTGTTTTTTCCTTGCTTGGTCACATGAAGACTAGGCATAATGACTTACTCTATGCACAGTAATAATATTGTAGTATCTTTTGTTTCACTAAACAGCTTAGTTTAGCTCACTTTTTGCTCAGTGGTTTTCCTGATTTTTATTGAAAAAACTGAGATAAAAATGTATCTAGAGGTTTATTAAAAAATTTGTTTTGATTAGATTAAAGCCTTAATAGAAATCAAACTTAATTCTTGAAAGCATATTAAAGCTAAAAGCTCTATCTACCTAAGCTGATATCTTGAAAGCTTTCTAGTAATCAAATTTGATTCTTATGAGGACACCTAACTAAAAAAGTAGCTTGTCAAGCGTTAAAACTAGGAGAAAAACCATGTCGAATATTGACAAAATGCTCGAAAGCACTTCTGCTAATTAAGACCTATTTGTCGATTTAAACGAAAAAGATGCTGAAACAGTTAGCGGAGGCGCAATAGAGAGATTTATCATTGCTAACCAGACGAATGCTCGGATACCTTACACACTTGATCGAACAAGAACACCTAACCCGAATCCTGGTGCAGTGGTTCGATGGACTACTGGACGGGGAGGAATAGTTGCTTTTGACTATGATGTTCGTCGTCCAGGAGTCCAATTACGCAGATACAATTTGTCTAATAATCGTCAGTATGCATTTCGACCCGACACTACGACTCCTTACAGATGGGATATCAACCTCTATCGCATAGCCTAATCTTTGATTAGGTTTCTCTAAGTTTGAAAAAAGTTAGATTTACAAGCTAAACGCTGATTCGAGTTGGGGTTATTAGCCTCAACTCTTCTTCACACAATTACTGAACGATGAAATATCAAGCCATCCTACAACACAGTGAAGAAGACTGTGGTGCTTCCTCCATCGCTACGGTTGCCAAACACTACGGACGCACCCTTGCTATTAGTCGGGTGCGAGAAGCAGTTGGTACAGGTTCGCGAGGAACATCCTTATTGGGTTTAAGCCGGGGTGCTGAAACTCTAGGATTTAATACGCGTCAAGTCAAAGGCTCAGTGCAACTGCTCGATCAATTGCATAAAGCTCCTCTACCCGCCATCATTCACTGGAAAGGTTACCACTGGGTAGTGTTGTACGGACAAAAGGGGAGAAAGTATGTAATTGCTGACCCTGGTGTAGGCATCCGCTATCTCAACCGAGAAGATTTAATCGAAGGGTGGGGCAATGGCATCATGCTGCTGCTAACGCCAGATGACAGTCGCTTTTATCAGCAATCAGATGATAAAATTGGCGGCTTTGGGCGTTATCTGATGCGGGTTTTACCTTATCGGGCAATACTTATCCAAGCGATCGCAATCAACATCGCTATCGGGCTGTTGTCGCTTGTCTCTCCCTTGATGATGCAACTGTTGACCGATGATGTACTCGTGCGAGGGGATACTCAATTGCTGAGTGTTGTGGCAATTGGATCGATCGCTATGAGTCTTTTTAGCAGTGCGATCGGTTTAGTACAGTCTCACTTAATTGGTCACTTCGGTCAAAAGTTGCAATTAGGGCTAATCTTTGAATACGGGCGACAACTGTTGCGTTTGCCTCTGTCATATTTTGAAGGACGGCGCAGTGGGGAAGTAGTTAGTCGTATTGCTGATGTGAATCACATCAATGAGCTAGTTGGTCAAATTGTCCTCGGTTTACCCAGTCAATTTTTTATCGCTTTGGTTTCTTTGGGCTTCATGCTGTTTTACAGTTGGGGGCTGACTTTGGCATCCTTGATTGCCTTCATTCTTGTCACCGGAGTCAATCTGCTTTTTCTCCCAGCCTTGCGCCAGAAAACCCGTCAGGCGATTGTGTTGGGTACAGAAAACCAAGGCTTTCTCGTTGAAACTTTTCGTGGTGTTCAGGTGCTAAAAACTACCCAAGCCACTCCCCAAGCTTGGCAAGAGTATCAGACTAATTATGGTCGCCTCGCTAACTTGGGCTGGAGTACGATGAAATTAGGGCTTTACAGTGGCACAATCACTAGTATTTTTTCCACTTGCACTAATATTGCTTTACTGTGGTTAGGGTCGTACTTGGTGATTAATCGCACCTTAAGCATTGGTCAATTGCTAGCATTTAGCGGCATGAGTAGCAACTTTCTTGGCTTCTTGGGTTCAGTCATTGGTTTAGTTGATGAGTTTATTACCGCTCAAATTGTCATTCAACGCCTGACGGAAGTGATTGATGCTACTCCAGAAGACGAAAATGGTGAGAAAAAGCCGATTGCAGAAATTAAGGGCAACGCAGATATTACTTGCACTAATCTTAATTTCCACCACTCAGGTAGAGTGGACTTGCTACAAGATTTTTCTTTGACTATCCCTGGCGGCCAAGTCATCGCCCTGATTGGGAAATCCGGCTGTGGAAAAAGTACCCTCGCCAAAGTAATTGCGGGTTTGTATTTTCTCCAATCTGGCAATATCCGTTATGGAATTTATAATCAGCAAGACCTTTCAATGGAATGTCTGCGACAACAGGTAGTGCTAGTGCCTCAAGAGGCGCACTTTTGGAGCCGCTCAATCGTTGAAAACTTTCGCTTTAGCTATCCTCAAATTACATTTGAACAAATTGTGCAGGCTTGCTCGATTGCTGGTGCTGATGAGTTTATTAGTAAATTGCCTGATAAGTATCAAACTGTTTTAGGTGAATTTGGCGCGAATCTTTCTGGTGGGCAACGGCAAAGATTAGCGATCGCTAGAGCTATAGTTACTGACCCGCCAATTTTAATTTTAGATGAATCCACTGGCGCTCTTGACCCGGTAAGTGAAGCCGAAGTGCTAGACAGACTGCTTGACCATCGGCATGGCAAAACCACAATTATGATTAGCCATCGCCCCAAAGTTATCCAAAGAGCTGATTGGATTGTACTACTGGAATCAGGCCGCTTGAAAATCCAAGGCACTCCAGAGGCACTGCGCCACCAAGCTGGCGAACACTTAGACTTTTTCGATGGCGTTGACTCATTAACAAATACTTTAATGACTAAATCCTCTGATTCTCACTCTAACGGCAAATTCAGCGCAATTAGCAAATAAAACCATTATGCTTAGTCATTCCAACTCAGACTATCTGCCCCCAATTCAAGACAACGAGTTTCTGCCGCCTCTTGGTCGTTGGACTACTCTGGGCGGATTGGTGGTTGTCTGTACTGTGGGGCTAGCTATTCCCTTGGCTTCTGTTACCAAATATAAAGTAACAGTTAAAGGACAGGCTGTCGTCCGTCCTGCTGGTGAATTGCGGCTCGTTCAAGCTGCTACAGAGGGTCAGGTAATGCACGTTTTTGTTGTAGAGAACCAAGCTGTTAAAAAAGGGGATGTCATTGCTACTATTGACAACTCAAAGTTACAAACCAAAAAAAGCCAACTACAAAGTAACATTGGGCAAAGTCGTTTACAACTTGTTCAAATTAATGCACAGATTAATGCTATTAATAACCAGATTTTAGCTGAAAATGAGCGCGTTAACCGTGCGATCGCTGGTGCTGAAGCTGAATTAAGCGGTCGCAACCGAGACTATCAAGATAAACTTATTACCACTACTACTGATGTTAAAGAAGCGGATGCCAATGTCAAAGCAGCGATCGCTAGTTTGAAAGCAGCTCAGTCAAAACGAAATCGATATGAGAGTGTAGCCAAAGTCGGAGCCTTGTCTCAAGATCAATTTGAGGAGGCACAATTAGCTGTTCGCCAGCAAGAACAAGCTCTTCAGGCGGCTAAAGCCAAATTGCAACACGTCCAAGCTGTCCTCAATCCGAGTAATGCAGAAGTCGCGGTCGCCTCTCAACGTATTGCCCAAGAAAAAGCTGCGGGCAAAGCCAGTATTGCTACTTTAGATAAAGAACGCCAATCCTTAATTCAACAACGAATTGAAATTCAAAAACAACTAGAGCGAGACAAGAGTGAACTTCAACAAGTAAATACTGACCTTAACCAGACTGTGATTACTGCCACAGCAGACGGTATCATTGCTAAGCTGAACCTGCGAAATTCAGGTCAAACTGTGCCTGCTGGAGAAGAGATTGCCCAGATTGCCCCTAGTAATGCTCCTTTGGAAGTTAAGGCAGCAGTAGCACTTCAGGATAAAAATAAGTTGAAACCAGGTCAAACGGTAAAAATGCGGGTTTCTGCCTGTCCTTATCCAGACTACGGCACTCTCAAAGGCAAGGTTAAGACAATTTCACAGATGCGATTGCACCTCAAGGAAACAGTACTATTGCTACTGCTACACCTGCCAGCCAAAAGATGGCAGATGTCGGTAGCTTCTATAGAGTAACAATTGAGCCGGAAAGCCTTTCTTTAGGTAGGGATAAACATCAATGTGCGCTCCAATTAGGGATGGAGGGTACAGTTGATATTATTTCTAAAGAAGAGACTGTGCTGCAATTCTTTCTCAGGAAAGCGAGGCTGATTGCAGACTTGTAAGATTAGTAACTTGAGTATCAAGCCCACATTCCGCACCTCTAGCTGTTACACACCAGCAGCAAAGGTCATATCATTCAGGCACTTATTTTTAGTCAGCAATATCTAATACAGAATTTTGATTCGATTCCAGTTCTGCTTCCAGATAATCAAGCGCAGTTTCAGCATCGCCAATAGTTAAATCCGGCTGATATTCAAGTGCTAGATAATCAGGGTGTTTCGCAATCTCTTTGAGGATAAATTTCCCAGCATCAATCAAATTGTTCAATTGTGGGGGAGAGATTGAGGATTGATACTGTGTCTGCTTTACTGACTGTGTTTCAGGAGTAGTTTCAGTTATCACAACACTTACACCAACTGCTTTTAATTCGTGTTTCAATAATTCAACTTGGCGCAAATTGTTGCTGATTTCTGCTTCTAAAACAGTCTTTAATTCCTGTGGCGAGAGTAGTTCTAACTCATCCTCAATGCAGTATTCTTCGTCTTCACGATTTTTGTCAGCTAGCAGAATGTAACGCCACCCTCCACCATATTCATCGGCTAAATATGTGTCCTTGGCGTAATACTTCATTCCGATTATTTGACCCCGTTCTGTTCGTTGTCCAAAAGTAAAACGAGGGTATTGCCAACCCTTTGGAATTGAGATTGTGGGTTCCATTGTTTTAGTTAGTGAAGATATTATTTGAGGTTGAAAATCTGAATTACGCTGCAATATTTTCGTTAGTTATGTTGGTCATACTTGCAGCCAGAAGAAAATCA
Organism: Nostoc sp. ChiSLP01; assembly: GCA_034531195.2. Taxonomy (GTDB): domain Bacteria; phylum Cyanobacteriota; class Cyanobacteriia; order Cyanobacteriales; family Nostocaceae; genus Nostoc. Next base: position 105,138 of record JAVRBO020000106.1, on the reverse strand, counting down.
TCAAGTGCGATTACTGCATTCAAGGGTTTGGTGTACTGTTTCTCGTCTACTTCGTTTGTCCAATGCGTAATGTGTTGAAAAACCAACCCAAGCATTGATTTACTCTTGTATACACGGTAGATTTTGGGGCAAGCTCCATTACAGTAAACCAGCGTATAACCGGGAATTTCGATTAACTCTGCGTTTGGATCTGTAGGTGGCAGGAGTGTTTTTTCGCAGCATTCACCCCAATTGGGATTTTGAAGGATTGACATAGTTAATTTGTGCCATGATTTTTCTATCGTTTTCGTTGTATTGGCAAGTGCTGTTTGGCTGTTGAGCGAACAGCAATCGCCTTTCCTACGTTTGATAATTACGCCGCTACTGGTTGTCCAACGCCCAACTGACGGATAGCCGCATCAATATTGATAGCCGTGCGACTGTCTCCCAATTGGCTTTGTCTGCTGTACCATTTACCTTCAAGGTTGCAGCCAAGGAAGCCCACACGCTGACGGTTGCGGTATAGGGTGGTGCTGAAGGAGAGCCAGTCAATTTCTACGTGAGTTAAACCGAATTTCTTGCAAGCTGTTTCCAGTTCTTCGCTAAGGCCTTCGTTGCGTTCTCTTGGTGTTTCGGGTAGTGTTGCTTTAACCTCTGCAACCCTTACTGCAAACCAGTTGCGGTCGAATGGTAATCGTCCGCCATCAACTAATTGCACCCATACGGTGATTCCGCCTTCTATCCAGATTGTACGGATTGATTCTGGTTCTACTTGAATAATCTCACCAATGATGCGTCGGTCATTGGGGCGTGAGTATCAATGGAACAGAAAAACGGGATAAGAAAATTGAGTTGAAAAACTAGAAAAACCCGGCACCATGTATATACATAGGCAAAAGGATTGAAAATGCGTCACTATTCTCGCTTTGCCATGTATATACATGACAGTTTTGTTACATAACTTAAGAACAGAAAACCGGGATAAGCCCTTAACCCTACAACAAATCATCAAATTCTTCACGAGCATAAGGGTCACGCAAGGGACGCAGTTCTCCTTTCAAAATGGGTTCTGCCAACAAGAAATAATAACGACCCAGCATATTAATATGTTTGCGTCCCAACGGAGAGAGTCGGGCAATGTCTTCTCTATTTGTTGCCTGACCAAGACAACTTAACTCATTGACTGCGGCATCCATATAGTAAGTATTCCACAGCACAATCACATTCACAACTAAACCCAACGCCCCCAATTGGTCTTCTTGACCCTCACGGTATCTTTGGTAGATTTCACCCCTTTGACCATGAAAAACCTTTCGGGATAAACTGTGACGACTTTCACCACGGTTGATTTGAGTCAAAATGCGACGGCGGTATGTTTCATCATCGATGTAGGATAGCAGATATAAGGTTTTAATAATCCGACCCAATTCACCAATAGCTTTTGCCAAAGTAGAAGGTTGATTACCCCGTTGCAAAGAACGCATTAAATCAGTTGCGCCGACCACTCCCAACTTGAGAGAACCAGCCACCCGCAAAATATCATCCCAATTATTCGCAATCAGGTCAGTATTAATCTTGTTTTTCGTCAATCCATCCAGCGCACCATAGTGAGCAGAATTGTCGATGCGCCAAAAACGGGCTTCACCAATATCTGCAATTCTCGGACTAAACCGATAGCCAAGAAGCCAAAACAAACCAAACACAACATCGCTATAACCCGCAGTATCTGTCATAATTTCCACGGGTTGGAGAAGAGTCGATTGCTCTAATAAACCTGACAACAAAAACAGCGAATCACGCAAAGTACCAGGAATCACAATCCCGTGGAAGCCAGTGAACTGGTCGCTAGTAAAGTTGTAATAAGTAATACCCTTACCCACACCAAAATACTTGCTATTGGGTGCAGCATTAATAGTTCTCACGGGAACAGTAAAGCGCAACCCGTCTGCCGACGCGACTTCTCCACCACCCCAGATTTGTGCCAGGGGAATGTGAGCTTGGGTATCAACTAATCGTCCATTAGCACTTACGAGAGTTTCTTGACGGATATAGTTTTGCTGTACCCAAGATAATCGCCCGCGAGTTAATGCAGGTAATTCAGGGCGTACCAGTGGTTCTAAACCAATATTGCAAGCTTGGGCTAGCAACACCGCACAGATACTAATATGTAAATCTTCAACCCGGCTGTTGGCCTGACTCAAATGGGTAAATTCTTTGGTAAATTCAGTCCTGGCATTAATTTCCAGCAATACTTCTGGTAGATCCACCTTGGGTAACATCGCCGCTACTTGCCTTTTGAGCGTTACCAAACTGGGTGGGTCAACCAGTTTATCTAAAGGTGTTAATACTAAATTATCCTTTGCGTCTTTGTGTTCAATGCGTATAGCAGTATTATTCTCAAAGTTAGCCGCAGTCCGACGGTAAGCCTCATCTAATTCCTGTTTTAAGATAGACAGCGATGAATCAAAGGTGGGTTGTAAGTCTAAAGTCCGGCATATACCCGCCCGTTGGGAAGACCATGCTTCATCACTCAGGAGTTTGGCACGGGGGTCACAGTAACGCTGACTTTTAGCCACAAACACATCCCGGCGACGCAATGCCGACCTTAAGGATTGTAAAACACAGAAAGTATAGGCTTTACGGTCAATTGTGCCATTGGGAAGAATACAATACCTTGTCCAACCTTTGGTAATCACCTCAAGGGGTGCAGCACTCATGTCGGGTCGATTTTGACCCTCAATAGAACGCAAAAATAACAGTGCATATAAGATATGCGCTGCATTCTCAGTAGAAGAAAACTCAATTTGGGAGAGTAGTGAGGGGAGAAAAATACGGACTCCACGCCACCGAGACAGTAACAAATCATAATACTCATCTTCTTCTGGGCGAGCCAATGACTTAACCTTAGCTACAGCCAGAGCCAATTGTGACTGACTAACTCTGGCAAATGCTTCAATTCTGACGTTAATATCCTCATACTCTGTGTCTATTAGCACTTCGACCGCCTCTGTTAGTTTCAGTGCGGCGGCATCCAAATCTTTTAGCGTCCGCAGGCGTTGTTGTTCCCCCTCCCGCTTAGATTTGGACAACAACCCTTTCACCAGTAAATCAAATAAATCGATGACATCATCGGTTGCCGTATATTCTAGTAAATGGATAAATGCTAGTAGGGTAGCAATTCGCTTATTATCAGGCATCCGGGCAATCGCTGCCGACCGAGAAGCGGCCCCAAGACGTGCTAAATATTTCACTCTTGTGGGTGGGATTTTCGATAAATCAATATCACTGATCCCAAACGAGCGTATTTCTGATAAACGATTAATGGCCGCTAACATTGATTTGGCGTTAACGCGAGTTGGAGAGTGACGTAAACGGTCGAGAGTTGAATAACGTGCTTTCTCTGGTATCAGTAACAATTTTTCGAGTGTGCCGACTTGTTTAGGGCTGGGGAGTGAAGATAAAACCCTAAAAAGACGGTTGGCAGATCTTTCACGTACTGATGCCACTAACCTTGCTAAAACGCTCACCCCCGGTAACAGTATTTTCCGTTCTGCCAGTCGTGCTGTAGTTAAGTCAAACAAAACGCTGGGAGATTCTGGACTTAAAGTTGACCGTTGGTAGAGCCAACACACCAGTTTCCAATGTTCTGGTTGGGAGTGAAATTCTCGGTAGCCATAGCGTTGTTTAATTAACGCCGTATGCTCCCATTTGGTCTCGGAATTTCGGTATTGTTCTAAGCAGTTTGCATCCAACTGACCCAATTGAGACATCAGATAATTAATCACCAAATCAGGAACATCCGTTGGGTCAGTTAAAAAAGTTCCTAAAAAGCGGACAGTGCATAACTGTAATGCCAAACCCAGGCGGTTATGATTCCCTCGTCGTTTTTTAATTAGTTGTAAGTCAAGATCATCCAAATAAAAATACTTTGCCAGTTGTTGGGTAGATGGTTCACCGTTATAACATCCATATCTTTTCTCTTGTTCACTACTTAAAAATTCAACTGGCATCTAGGGAAAGATTTTTGTACTTAAAAATTATTCAGTTTGCTTATAGGATTTGCCACAATGCGGACAAAATTTAAACTTGAACGACACAATTGGTTCATGACAACTCCAACATCTATCTCGCAATTTCGTACCGCAAGCAAAGCAATATTTTGAGCGTAAAGAAGTCCACATTGGGTCAGGAGTTGTCCCTGGTGTCCAACATTTGGGGCAAAATTTGAGTGAATTGATAACTTCAAGTGCTACTTTTTTAACAACAGCATCTAAATATTCTTGAGGGATACCTAACGCCGCAGCCAAACCAGATTTAGCTTTTTGATTGAGTCGTGATGTGCCTCCTGCTTCAATTTTGCGGATAGTCTGAACATGAATTTTGGCTTTTGTACTTAACTCCAACTGAGTTAAAGATAGAGAGTTACGGATTCGTTGAATGTAACCACCCAACGTCTCTGTTGGCTGAGGAGCCGCATCCGTCACAGATACATTCATGAAAATATATCTAATTCGCTACCTATTAATATTAAGTTAATATTTATTCATTAGTTAAATAATTTAAATTGCTCAGGTAAAAATGAGTGTTAATTTAGCATCATTAGTCACTCAGTTTTTAGAGCGTCATGGACTGGCTGACTCGACGATTCGCTCTTATGAATCAACTTTAATGCCTTTGCTCCAGCTTTACGGTAGCTGGTCGCTATCCATTCTTGACCGAGAAATTTTAGTTGAATATCTCAATAATTTAAATGACGTATCATATATCACTCATCATCGCCATCAAGCAGTAATTACAGCCTTATTTAACTTTGCTGTTGAGTGCCGTTATATCAAATCAAACCCGATTTCTCATCTCAAACGGCGTAAACCAAATCCACATATAGGAGAGCATAATTCAGATAATGTTGTCCGATATCTGACACCAAATCAATTAAGTATTCTTGACCAAGCTATCAAAAAAGATGCTAGACTTTCTGCTCTGGTGCATTTGCTATATAGCAGTGGAGCCAGAATAGCAGAGATACTAGCTTTGGATTTATCAGATATTGATTTTACTGCTCGTAAGTTTCAAGTTATCGGTAAAGGTAATAAGCAAAGATGGTGTTTCTACAATGAAGAGACTGACTTCTGTTTAAATAATTACATCCAATATTACCGTCATCCCAATATAGATGCTTTATTCACGGCTCAAAAACCCAATCAAGAGTACGTATCTCGTCTTTCTTATGCAACAGCTTACTCTACGCTCAAGAACGCAGTTAAAAATATTCCGGAGTTAGAGGATGTTGGTTTTCACCATCTAAGACACACCTTTGCATCCCAAAGAGTGGGAATTATGGGAATTGAGGAACTTCGTGCTTTGATGGGACATGAAAAAATTCAAACTACTCTTCGCTACTCTAAAATTACTTCACAGCGGGCGCAAGAAGTAGCACTTTCTGCTTTTGAAAAAATTCCTTCTTTAGGACAATAACTTATCAATATAAATTTAATTTGTATATAACTATATGATTAAAACTATCATAATTAAAAACTGATCAAGAGAATAGACAATACTCTTGATTATCGAAATATGAATTCATGCCAAATTTAGTAAAAAATTACACTTGTTTACTAAATAGACTAGAGGTAACACTTAATATAATTCGCCACCGCGAGCGAAAATTTCTATGACTTCACTTCTGGTTACCTGATTTTTCTCCGCTATTTCTAGTAGTTTCTCCCATACTTCATCGGTTAAGCGAATTGACCTTAACCGCTTGGGTGAATCTCCATAATCGGTTTCAAATTTACCATCTGGTGTACGCGGTCGTCTTTGAGATTTTTGTCTAGTGCCTGAATATTGATCCATTGTCCTAAGTTATACATGATGTCTTACTATATCATGTATATACATGGCTGAAGGGCTGATTTTTCAACTCAATTTTCTTATCCCGGTTTTCTGTTCCGTTGCTACTCACGCCCCGAGGGCAACAATCAGCAAATTTGAGAAGCAGTGGAATATATCTGTAGTTAATTATCAAGTGCAAGAATCTAGTGAGGCGTTGTTTACCGCCGTTCGCGGAGGTCTCGTAGAGAAGACATCGCCATTAGATCCAAAGCTAGACTATTGCGAATGGAAAAACTGAAGATGGCTTCTCTAGTCGGGGAAAATCCTGGTTTTGACTTCCTCCAACAATGCTGTCATGATGACCCTGCCTTACAGATCGGGATCAAGAAGTTGCTGGCGAAGTTTCCGCAGTGGGGAATTGCGATTGTGGATGGGGTCTACTGGCAGGGCGAACGCATCTAAAGTATACGTAGTGACTACTGGAATTGAGAATCAACGAAAAAATCAGTATTTCTGGCTTGATTTATTTTCCAAGGCTCAAAGCGATGCCTGCGGCGGGCTACGCCAACGCTAAAATCTTTGTCAATAAGCAGGGTTTAATGAGATTATTTTTCCGTCTATTGAGAATAGTCTAGTCTTATTGACATGATGCGGCCGCCCTGGGTCTACTGGTGAGCTTTATCAAGACCCTGGTGCTGATTCCTACGAACAAAAACACAAGCAGCGCATGATTAATCACCTCAAGAAAGCCGCTCAAAAAATCGGTTGCGATTTAATCGTTAACCCCACAGCACAAGAAGTTTCTTAGAAGAAATCCGGGCTTGAGTAAACTTACCGTTATCAACAGCAGATTATCATATTGCTGGTATTAGTGGGATAGATTCATGCAAGAGGTCTATAGTCTGTCTCGTCCTTCTTTACTTCCCCAATATTAGACCTGAATCCTTACGGGTAAGGAGCGATCGCCTCCTTTACTTTTTTTCAAAACTTATTTTTGCATTTTATAAACTATTTTACTTAATTCTTCACAATTTACTATAATATCTCCATTTTTAACTTCACATAACATACAAGCGTAATTAAATCCTAAACCCTCAGATACTGCATAAAAGAAATGACTAATTTTTTTTGGCCCGAAGAGTTCAATTACACTTAAGTTTTGGCTAAAGAGAATATTTGTTAATCCGCTTCCATGAGGAGAAATAATAAATTTAGCTTGAGTAAATACTTTCACTTGTTCTGAAAAATCTAAATCTTCAATAACATAAGGTACAAAATCCATTTTAGCCAAAGTATTTATTACTTCTTCTTCATTTAATATACGTCGAGCATTTGTTTTTTTCCGAGAAAGAAAAATATATGGACTATAAATAGCGTCAGAACTCGTAGAATTATCTATGTTACTAAGAATACGTTCTTTTAACCAATGACAAGCTTTAACAGAAGTGCGTCCATCTTCCCGGCGGTTAGAACAAATCACTAATTCGTTAACTTTAGCTCTATATCCATTCCATTGGATACAGTCTTCTGGGTGATAACCCATCAATTCCAAAGTACGGTATTTCCACGCTGGAGAGTTTTTATCAATGATTAATTTTGGCTTTCTACCTGTCTTTTGAGAATAATATTCCAAAGCTTCTAATCGAGTTAAGCCTTCATATATCCAATGACCATATAAATGACTCCAACAATTAACCAGTGAACAAGCTAAATCAATATAGTTTGAATCAGCTATGGGTGTAATATATTGAAAATTAAAACCTTGCTTGAATGTGGTAATGGCACCGTATTGTAAACAGTCTACTCTGTTGATAGATGTTTCTAAAATAATTTTTTTATCTTCAGTAAATCCAAAGGCATGAATTCCAAATAATTCGACATCTTTAACAATCGCAGCAAAAGGGTCGGTGAATTTAAAAAATCCCTCTTTCGGTTTTAATACACTCAATATTTCTTCGTGACAGATAACTGGAGCCAGGTTAACACTTTCATCATAAAGCAATTGATAAAGTTGATTTTCCTCTTTAGACTTTTCTATCAACTCTGCTCTATCAAGGAAGTTGTGGCGTAGGTAATTAAATAAAATTAAATGAATAAATTTGAGAAAGGGTAATTGTTGATATTCTTCCTCTAAATTAGGAAAATCATTTTGTCTTTTGAGTTCCTCCATTGATTCAGTGACAATCAGGAGATTATTATAAATAAATTTTAACAATACAGGATATATCAGTTTAAAAATCAGAAAGTATTGAAAAATACGCAAAGGTGGAGTCATATATTTGTAGTCCTTTGAAAATTTAATTAACGTAATTGCTAGTTGGGAATGGGTTTTGTGTAATTGTCGATAAAAGAGTAAAAACTGGATAATTTTTAGCTATTTTAGCTACTTGTTTGTTATTCCAATTATCTAAGATCTCAACCATAAAAAGTTAGTCACTGCCATTTTTGAACGAGGATGTTGCAATGTTGCTATTTTTTTACATCAAAACTCAAAATTTTCTTCAGTTAGCCAGCAGTCAACAATACTATTACATTACAACATTTTATTCATTTATTTTGATGTTTTGCATCATTATAGATATTTAATAACATCTAACTAATATATTTAAAATTACGATTCCTTACTTATTTGTTAATTTATGTAATATAACTTTAATGTCAGTAAATTAGTTTAACTATTTTTGTGATCCCTGCCTAGATTTTTCTTCTTAACTGTCTTAACTGTCTTAACTGTCTCAATTTGTTATTGCATTTTTATTAGAAAAGCTAGAAAATATTAATATCGTGATTTGAGATGCCTTGACATTCAAGCACCAAAAATATTACATTTACCAAAACCTCAATAGCTACAAGTGCAAATAACGGTACTTAAATCGATGATTGCAGCAAGTCCTTTATGAATGCAGATTGTTGCGTCTAAAGAAGAAATTTAGCTGACGCATTTTTATAATTGGTTTAGTAGAAAAATTTACCATTTGTAAATAAATATAAATATGTTTGATATTAATTTAAATATCAAACATGTTTGTGTGGTTGTAAAAGCAGTAAATATCTAAATACAGAAATAGATAAACTATTGAATCAGCTGATAAAGAAAATATATTGTAATAAATTCTTTATACTTTTTGTATTGTCAAAATAAAAAAAATAGTGTATATAAATTGTGTAATTAAGAAATTACCACTGCATCATAGATGGCTTGATTACAAAAGCCTTTTTTTAGCGAAAATATCGGCGCAGGTCATTATTAATTTTCTCATCAACAAAAATTTGTTTTAGCAATAAAAATGCTCAATGATGACCCTAAATAGTTAACGTTATTTGCATCTAAGTCAAGGCAAATTTCTTCTATTGTGTCTAAAAATTATCACCTAGTAAGGTATTAAATCACTATGTCTCTAACTGAACTAATTACACAGTTTCTTAATCAAGCAAAGCAAGAAGATCAAAATCTTTTTCCATTCATTGCTAATAAAGAAACATTTAACAGTAAAAAAGATTCAGTCTATTATTCAGGCCCCTATTGGGATGAAAAGGAAATTGAAGCAATTTTTTATACTGTTCTTAAAGGCAAATGGTTATCTTCTGGTGATTCAGTTAATAAGTTTGAAAGGGAGTTTTCTAAAAAGTTTAATAAAGATTATTCTGTGATGGTTAACTCTGGTAGTTCTGCAAACCTTGTAATGATTGCTGCACTTAAAAAATATTTTGGTTGGCAAGATGGAGATGAGATTATTGTTTCTTGTGTGGGTTTTCCTACTACAATAAATCCCATTATTCAAAATAACCTAAAACCAGTGTTTGTAGATATCGATTGGGATGATCTCAACTGGAATATTGGTGAGATTGAGAAAAAGATTACTTCCAGAACCAAAGCAGTGTTTTCTTCTCCAGTTTTGGGAAATGTTTATGACCTGAAGAAACTTATTCAAATCTGTTCTGATTTTGGTCTTGAGATAATTGCTGACAACTGTGATAGCCTTGGGAGTAAGTGGAACGATCGATACGTAACTGATTTTGCAGTTGCAGCTTCTTGTTCTTTCTATCCAGCACATCACATCACTACAATTGAAGGTGGTATGGTTTCCTCTAATATCAAAGAAATTGTAGATGTTGCCAGAAGTTTTGCTTGGTGGGGTCGCGGCTGTTATTGTGTTGGGCAACAAAACCTTCTTCCCAATGGAGTTTGTGGAAAAAGATTTGATACTTGGATTCCTGGATACGAGGAAATAGTCGATCACAAGTATGTATTTACTAATATTGGATATAATTTAAAACCAACCGATTTTCAAGGAGCAATTGGTTCTGTTCAACTTGAGAAGTTTGATGAAGTTCACAGAAAAAGACGAGCTAATAAACAAAAAATAGATTCTATTTTTCAAAAGATTTGGGGTGTCAGAACTATTAATGAACTACCAGAATCGGAAACAAGTTGGTTTGGTGTTCCATTAATTTGTGAATCTGCTGAGAAAAAAAGAAATTTAGTACAACATCTAGAAACCAATAGAGTTCAAACTAGAAACTATTTTGCAGGGAATATTTTGATGCATCCAGCATATAAAGATGTTGATGATTATACAAAGTATCAAAATGCTAATAAAGTTCTAGATCAAGTTTTCTTTGTTGGATGTTCTCCCACAATTACCGTTCAAATGATTAATTATATTGAAGAGGTAGTTGATAAGTTTATTATCAAGGAGACTATTAACTTAAGCCGGACACTTAGCCTAAGCGGCACAAGTGCGACATTATAGCCGTATGGTGGGTATACCGAAACCAATGCGCGGTGTATCAAACAAAGATTCTCCAAAACAACCAAATAGCGTGCCATTCCATTAAGGCTTTCAGAGTAGGGGCGGGTTTACAAATATCTTCACGCTTGTCAAATGAGGATATTCATCAACCCGCCGCTACTAAATTTTTTTATCAAATAGTGGCTTCTCAAGTCGGGAGACGATGCACAGCATGGGGTGGGTATCCTGGTTGCCCTGAATACAAAGGACGGCTGGGGAAATTTATCCTACAAGAGAATTTAAGATATTTTTTAGAATAGAAATGCCTTCATGTGTTCTTCAGAAAAAAGAAATGTTTGTGAAGCAAGCTCAACTAGGCTTAACTGTCTTAACTGTCCTTGCATTTTTTAAGCAATTACAACATGATATAAATATGACACTCAAACAAGCCCATAGTAAATTAACAGACCAATATCAAGTTCAGTTTTATGCAACATAAAAAGCGTAACAGCCAATTATACTATTGAAAAATATGGAGGTTTTTTTTTATAAGGATGTTTTTTTGATACAATCTCTAGAGGTTGTTTGAAAAGTATCAATAATTTTGATTAGGGGCAAAATTTCAGTATAGTCAACATTAAACAAAGCTAAAATTAACAGATTGTTCGCTTACTACTACTTTGCACTTACCATTCCCCTAAACTGAGAATTTCAGTATTCAAGACTACTTTTCAAATATCCCCTAAAAATTTTGTCAACTAATTTCAACCAACAAAGCTAAAGTACTTAATTAATTTCATGAGTTTAACATTTTCAGAACAGTACAACTTCGTGCCTCGTTTCTATCGTCTTGCGTTTGTCAATATTGTCTCTAATATGATGATCCCGCTTTCGGGTTTAATCAGTCTGGCTTTTTTGGGTCATTTGACACAAATCGATGCTTTAGCAGGTGTTGCCGTAGCTAATATTTTATTTAACCTCGTCTATTTGACTCTGGAATTCTTACGTATGGCAACCACCGGCTTGACGGCTCAAGCTGTTGGAGCAGATGACCAAGAGGCTGTGCTGCTGGTGGGATTACGCAATGGTTTAATTGCTTTGGTATTGGGGATTTTGCTGTTAATTGTACAGTACCCGCTGCGAGAGATCAGTTTTTCACTATTGAGTGGTGATTTCGATGTCAAACTGGCAGGAGCAGAATATTATAATGCCCGCATTTGGGGATCGCCTGCTGTTTTACTCAATTTCGTTCTCCTCGGTTGGCTATTAGGACGAGAGCAAAGTAGTCAAGTTTTGATACTTTCAATTATTGGCAATGCAGCCAATGTAATTTTAGATTACGTCTTCATTATTCAGTTCGGTTGGAACAGTATGGGGGCTGGAGCATCTCAAGCAACTAGCCAATATTTAATGTTATTTATTGGTCTGATCTTCGCTAGCCAAAAATTCAACTGGCAAGAAATACAAGAAGCCATTGCAAAAGTTTTATATTTGTCAGCTTTGAAAGAAACTTTGCTTCTTAACAGAGATATATTTATTAGAACTTTAACTGAGTTAACAGTCTATACATTTTTTAGTAATTTAAGTGCCACGATGGGTACAATAATCTTTACCCAAAATTCTTTAATAACGCAAATCTCGACTATGAGTGTCTACCTAACTAATGGACTGGGATTTGCTACAGAAACTTTGAGCGGAAACTATAAAGGTCAAGAGTCAAAAGACAAGTTTATACCTTTACTTAGAGTTTCTGTAACCAGCAGCTTGATAGTAGGTTTGAGTGTGTCTGCAATTTGCACTTTATTCCCTCGAACTGTCTTTGGCATATTAACCAATCATACCGAAATTACTGACACCATTAATACTTATAGTTGGTGGTTGTTCTTCGTGCTTGCCTTCGCTTCAGTTTCCTCAATGTTGGAAGGTTATTTTTTAGGTTTAGCAGAAGGGGAAGTTGTTCGTAACGTCAGCTTAATTTCTGCTGGTTTAGAATTTCTGCCTTGTGTAATGGCGGTGTGGTATTTTCACAATAATCATATTGTGTGGCTATCACTGTCATTGTTCCTATTCTTCAAGACGGTTGTACTGCTGGTTTATCTACCAAAATCTTTACAAAAATCTATGAGTACTCAGGTTGAAGTTGAGCCAGTTTCTTTAACTGCTATTGAAAATTAAATTTGCTTAAATGAGAATTTGCAAGATTCTCAATTCACCTCAAGGCGGGCAATGCGAAAACGTAAATATCCGGGTTTAATGACAATACAAGCATTGCCACCCTACAAATATTGACTGGTATTGAAAATTCAATTTGCTTGCTTAATTTGGGCGATAATTTAGTGGTGTTTTTTTACTAAATTACCGCCCATTTTTTGATATTTCAGCTAAACATAAAAAAAGTAATAAGATTTTCTGACTTCGATATCCTTATCCTATAATATCTAAAGCTTATTAACTAACAATTACCATGAGAGAACCCCCTGGGGTAGACATCATTATTCTTAACAGTCAGCAGCAAGTTTTACTTGTACTTCGAGATAATAAAAGTTCTATCCCTTTTCCTAATACTTGGGCGCTTTTAGGAGGATATTTAGAAGAAAAAGAAACTCCAGAAGTAGCTATTCGTAGAGAACTAGTTGAAGAATTAGAAATAGAAATAGAACTAGGCGAAGTTAATTTCTTTAAGTCTTATTTTTGGGAAGAGTGTGACGAACACATTTTTTGGACAAGACTTGATTTAGATATTTCGCAAATAAACCTACAAGAAGGTCAGAGATTAGCATATTTTAGTCGAGAAGAACCGAATCAACTTGAATTTGCCTCTCATTACGATCGAATACTTTCGGAATTTTTTGAAGTATTAGTAGTTAATGTCTAATTGAGCGTGGATAAAAAATCATGCAAAATACAGTTGAAGAAAATATCAAAGACACATTACCAGCAAATATTGCTCAGCAGTTAGAGCGTGCTTTGGATTATTTACCTGGAGGTAAAACAGCAAAAATTGAAAAGACCAAAACAGAAGGCTCGTTCAATCATATCTTATATATTACAACAGCAACAGAACGTTACGTTTTTCGTGCCAGACGTGAAAGTTCTGCTGAAGAAATAGAAGCTTATATGAGGTATATGTATGAATTTACTGGCTTTATCGCAAATGGTGGTTCGTTTAAAATTAGAAATATTGCTGAAGAAATAGATTTTTTAAAACGTGCATTGGCTGTCGATTTACCAGTTCCTCAGTTAATTTATGCAGAACAAGATTGGATGCTGATTGAATTTTTTTAAGGCAAACCTTTGTTGCAATTTCTACAGGATGGAGTAGTAGAAGTTCTGCCGAAGGTATTGCGAGAAATTCATTTAGCTCACAGTCGAGGAATTATTTACGCTGACCGTTGGAGTGGTAATGAAATGATCGACTCCCAAGGAAATGTGCGGATGATTGATTTTGATATTGAATGGTTTTATCCAACAGATAATGATGGAACTCTGGAAGCATTAGAAATGGCATGGACTATTTTTAATGCGATGAGAGTAACAAGCAAGCGAGATGATTTACTAAAAATAGTTGAAACTGATGTTGTACCATCACTAAAAGCCTGGGGCTATCAATTTTCTAAGATTAGAAACTTTAGTGAAGGTTTAACCAATTTTTATCTTAATCCCAATAAGCCAAGTAATGAATGGTCTTTATCAACAGATTTATATATTGCAATGGCTGAACCGGCAAATCGTTTAGTGGCTATGTTTGCTGAAGCTGCTTAAAATTCTGCACTGTATCCGTAACCTTCTCTTTGCCAAGAAACACAGGGAGTGGGGAGTAGGGGTTTGAAAGTGTTTCTTTCATATTTTGCGCTTCGTGTACTGGTGCTAGTAAGAGGCTGATATCTTGCACCATTTTCAATTAATCGTGAGGTGGGTAATGCTTGCAATTGTATTATTGGGGTTTCGTAGTACTAAAAGCATTGCCCACCCTACAAAAATGTCAATCACTTATAATGGTGCGTTGCGCTTTGCGACAACACACCCTACTCAGGCTAGGACTTAATATTAGTTGAAGTTAAGATGCTTCATGACTTTGACGTTATAGTACTTGATATCTGTTAAAGCATCGGGAATTTGATTGGCTTGAAATGCTGCTGCTAAATCTTCGATCGCTTTTTTAATGGTATGTGCAGGTACAAATCCCAATTCTTGCTTAATTTTTTCTGAGTAAATATGGTATGAGCGCAAGTCGTCAGTAGGTGTAGTGACAATTTCTACAGCTTCCCCTACTACCTGACGAGTCATATCTGCAATTTCCATCAATGTGTGGTTTTCATAACCAGCGTTGAAGATTTTACCGTCGATCCCGGCATCCGGCCATTGCAGAGATTTAATATAAAGGTCGGTCATATCCTGAATATGAATATTCGGGCGTTTCTGCTGACCGCCGAAAACTGTAATCTTTTTATTGTGAATTGCTTGGGTGGCGAGGATATTCACTACTAAATCTAATCGCTGGCGGGGAGAATAACCACAGACTGTGGCTGGACGCAGCACTAAAGTGACAAATCCTGGTTCTCGCTTACTTAGCAATACTTCTTCACATAAAGCTTTGTAACGAGAATAGTCTGTTAACGGCATTAGCGGTAACTCTTCTGTGACATTTTCTGTCTCTTTAATGCCGTAAACACTGGAGGAAGACGCATAGATAAACCGCTTGACTCCTGCATCTTTTGACACATCCACCAAGTCAAAGAAGGCATCATAATTAATTGAACGACCTAAATCTGGGTCTAATTCAAAACTCGGATCGTTGGAAATGCAAGCTAGATGAATGACTGCATCGCATCCAGGTATGACTTTTTCGAGGAGATGGCGATCGCGGATATCGCCTTCAATTTCTTCTAGATGAGGATGGTCTTTAACAGCAGCGAGTACATCTTTATCATAAAGATACAAGTCTAGGACTTTGACTTGATATCCCGCCGAAAGCAGCTTGGGAACTAACACAGCCCCCACATAGCCAGCACCACCAGTAACCAAAACTTGTTTAATTGAACTCATTGATTCAGTTCCTTGGGAGTTTTTTAGAATGTGCTAATTGTTTTGGCGAACTTCAACAAACGTCCTTTTTCCACAGGCTTTTCATTTCCTAGCATGTTTGCAGCGATCGCACCTGCTAAATTTCCCAAAAATGACCCCAATTGCACAGGTAAATCTAACTTAGCGCTCAAACTAGCTAGAGCAAAAAAGGCATCTCCTGCACCTGTGGTATCTTTGACTTGTTGCGTCATCGCTGGAGTAATTTCCATCTCGCCATCGGATTGGATTCCAATTGAACCAGCAGAACCCAAAGTTAACCAGCCTTGTTCTGCTCCTAGATGATACTGCAAACGTTTCAATAATTCTTGGCGATCGCCGTGACGATTAGAAAAGGCGAGGCGGATTTCTTGCTCGTCTATACAAAAGCTATCGGCTCGTTGATACTTACTAATTAAGTTGTAACCGTAATTGGCGCTATTTGTTTGACAATTTAAGGCTAAAAACGGTGCTTGCGTTTGAATCAATTCAATAGCAGATGCATTAATCAGTCCATGACCATAATCTGCCAAAACCACTAAATCGCAATTTTGCAGTAACTTATCCCAAGAATCTAAGAGTTTTTCCCGTTCTTCGGGTACTAGTCCGTCTTCGTCTATGGAGTTGATGGCAAACAGTTGGGTATAACCTTTTGCTGTTCCTTGTTGTTCAATATAACGACGCTTGATTACAGTGGAATAATTTTCTGCACACTGTAAATTCAAATGCAAGGAACCATTGACATGATTTGCAATCAAGCGATGTACATCTGGTTCGCTACCAATTGCACTAGCTAGAGTCACAGACTTGGCGAAGCTGGCCAGATGACGAGCGATCGCAAATACTCCTCCTAAATGCTGTTCTTTTTTGACAAAGCGAGTCGAAGGCGCTCTTCCTTTAGAAGTCAAACCTTGAACAGTACAATGGACAAATTCATCAATAATGATATCGCCAAGTACTAAAACATTGAGTTGCTGCATAGAATCTACAGCATCTCTAATCCGATCGAAATTATATTGCTGACTAAATTCGCTGGCGTAACGTTTTAATTCTGGAGAAACAACATCAAGATAATTATTAATTAACCGAGTTGAGCTAAAAGTAATTTCTTGGGTATAGCGAATGTCACCACCATAAGCTCTGACTTGGGCGATTTCTTTATCAATATTGTGGGTGACATCTTTGTCTGTTTGTGCATATTCGTCTCCCTTGCAGTAAATATGGGGACGCACTTTTTCAATTACTTCTAAAGCTGTTACTGCCGGGGTTAAAATCACATAATCAACACATGCTAAAGCAGCTATTGAATTTAAACGCAATTCATTATTAAATATTGGTCTTCCTGGGCCGCGATTAATGTATGGAGTAGCAGTTAAAGAAACCACTAACAAATCTCCCATTGCTTTAGCTGCTTGCAAGTGAGCAACGTGTCCAGGGTGCAGTAAATCAAATACTCCATTACAGAGAACGATTTTTTGTCCCTGTTGTCGGTAGATAGCAAACACCTCACTACAAGTCTCAAAATCAAGGCTCTTTTCGCTATTTATTGCTAATTTCATTTAGTATTGATACAAATTAAGTTAACTAGTTAAGGTCCTCATTAGTCATTTGTAATACGTAATGACATTTAATTAGTTTTTTGAACCAGAGACTTAATAATGACTTGCACCGTCTATATCTGCACTAGGAAAAGCTCCTGTAATCAAGCCATCTATAATGCAGTGACAAATACATAAATGCATGATTTCTGCAAACCCATAGGACATAGTTGGAACGTAGAAATTCAGATGTCCTAATTGACGCAAGGAGTTATGAGGTTGAAAGGCTGATAAAGTAATTACATGACAATTCATTTCGATTGCTTGACGCACACCAGCAAGAATGTTTGCTGATTCTCCAGAACTGCTAATTGCAAATAAAATATCTCCAGATTGGGCAAATGTAGAAATTGGCTTGCTAAAAACTTGTTCGTAGCCAAAATCATTGCTAATGCAGGTAACTAAGGCGCTGTCATTGAAAGCGATCGCGGGAATGTTACCATTGCGCCAGTAGTCAATCGCCTGATGACTAGCTACAGTTGCACTTCCTCCATTACCAATAAAAATAACTTTTTTCTGCCGCTGATTTTGCTGGCTTACTAAATTAGCAGCTAAATTAATGCCCTCAGAAATTGAAAAATATTCGCGTTGATAATTTGTAACTTGAAATTTTTCTCCCAGGTTAGCTAGTTGGCTAAAGTATTCCGTGGAAAATGAATATAGTTGTTGCTGTACTGTCGGCATTGATTCTAGATATTAGTAATTACACTTTTCCATATATACTACTTTTTATATTTATACAATACTAAAAATTATAAAATTATTATTACAACATCAATTTTTCCTTAACCAGACATGAAATTACTTAACTATTCTTAGAGATACATATTTTCATTTCCAAAACTCAGATAATCTACTGTTATTACATCCAAAAAACTATTTATTATTGATAAATATTATTTTAGTTATCAATAATATTTATGGCTATCCCGAACTAGTATAATTTTTTTAACTGGTATAGTTAAAAAAATAAATGTATTAGCCAAACCTTTCCTTTAGTAAGCGCGATTTGTGTCGTTCATGAAAAGTCGTGTTGCAAACATTGAATTAAATTAACATTATTTACATTTGTAACTCTTGAAGTTTTGGTAGATGCATTATTTTTGGTGGTTGGGCATCAAGGCTTTTCAAATTACTATTTTCATATCATCTTATTTTTGTGATGAAAATGCAATAGTAAAATCAGACAGTTAAGCAGACAGTTAAGACATTTAGGACAGTTAAGACAGTTAAGAGCTAAAAACAGGCAGGAATCGTAAAAACAGTTAAATAATTTTACCTAATTTGATTTTGTGTTACATTAGTTAATCAAATATCAAAGTTTGTAATTTGAATTGTGCTTGATATATGATATTAAACATATAGATATAGAATAATGCTGACCATCAAAATAAACTGAGAAAATGTTGTCATGTAGCAGTATTGTCTACTGCTTTATATAATTGAAGAAATTTTGAGTATTGATGTAAATAAAATCGGCAACATCCTCATTCAGGAGTAACAATGGCTAAATTTTTATTTGTAACCGACTTGGATCACACCCTCGTCGGTGATGATTTAGCATTGGAGAAATTAAATCAATGCTTAAGCGAACAGCGTCAAAACTATGGTACTGTTATTGCTTACACGACAGGGCGATCGCTTCCCCTTTATCAACAACTAATTGCCCAAAAAGAACTATTAGAACCTGATATATTAATGTTGGCTGTTGGTACAGAAATTTATTACCCAAGCAGCGACACCCCTGATTCTGAATGGACAGCTAAAATTTCTCCAGGTTGGGATAGAGAAAAAGTAGTAGAAATAGCCAAGCGGTTTCCTTGTTTTGTTCTTCAACCTCCCCTAGAACAGACTTCGTTCAAAGTTAGCTATTACACCTCCTTAGATGGCTTAGCTGTTACAATTCCTCCATTAAAGTCAATAGCTAAAAATCAAGGCTTAGCAGTCCAAACGCTAGATTGTTATGGTGGTGGATTTTTAGACATATTGCCTGAGTCAGCAAATAAAGCTTCAGCTGCTATTTATGTGCAACAACGTTTAGGTTTTCCTGATGAGCAAACTATTATTTGCGGAGATTCGAGTAACGATTTATCTATGTTTGAAAACATGCTTTGTCCGGCGATTATTGTTGGTAATGCCCAAAAAGAAGTATTAGCATGGCATGAAAAAGCCCCACTAGGAAAACGTTATTTGGCAAAAAATCATTTTGCAGCTGGAATTTTAGAAGGATTAGAGTATTTTGGATTTTACAGAGGATAGTTGAGATGAAAACTATTGTTTATCAATCTTATTGCGGAGATGAAACACCTGCTTGGTTGGAAAAGTGTATGCAGACAGTCAAAGATTGGGCTGAATTGAAGGGCTTTGACTACCAAAGAGAAGACAATTTTTTCGACTATGTTCCAGATTGATATATAGAGAAAGCCCAAGGAAAAATTAACGTCTAGGAATCCATTTTTTTACCAATCATTTATGATACCCACTCGCAAAATAGCCGTAATTGGTAGTAATTCATTTTCAGGTAGTGACTTTATTGATTTGTTATTGGAAGATGAGAAAAATGAGGTAATCGGCATTAGCCGTTCTGCTGAAAAAAGTAAACTTTTCCTTCCTTATTTACAACATAACAGTCGTCGATTTCAGTTTCATCAACTGGACTTAAACCTGGATATGGCGAAGATTCTCCAGGTACTTGATGATTTTGCACCTGAATACATTGTCAATTTTGCCGCACAAAGTGAAGTCGGCCCTAGTTGGGTTAATCCTGACCATTGGTACCAAACCAATACAGTGTCGTTGGCTCAATTAATTAATCACTTAAAAGACCAAAAATATTTACGTCGCTACGTTCATATATCTTCTCCAGAAGTATATGGAACTTGCCAAGGTATTGTCACTGAATCTGCTCCTTTAAACCCTTCTACACCATATGCAGCCTCTAAAGCAGCGGCAGATTTACTGCTTTTCACCTATTATAAGAACTTCCAATTTTCCCTAGTGATAGTTCGCTCTACCAATGTTTATGGAGCTTACCAACAACTATTTAAAATCATTCCTCGTTCAGTGATTTATCTGAAGCTGGGTAAGACAATTCAACTGCATGGTGGCGGATATGCTAAAAAATCTTACATTCATATCCGCGATATTTCTAGAGGTGAACTACTGATAATGGAACAAGGAAAAATTGGAGAAATTTATCACCTTTCACCAGACCAAGGTTACGCTGTGCGAGATGTAGTGCAAAATATTTGTGAAGTGATGAATCGCTCATTTACAGACTCTACCGTGAGCGTAGCAGAACGGTTAGGTCAAGATGCAGCATATATAATTGATTCCACTAAAGCCAGAACTGAATTAGGCTGGTTCCCCCAAGTCTGTCTCAATGACGGCATTACTGGAGTTGTAAATTGGGTAAATACTTATTGGGATGAAATTCAGCAACAGCCACTAGAATATATTCATAAAGCGTAAAATAACTCAACGTTAAAATATTTTCCCAGCCCTCAATCTCAAAGCTGGAAATTTCACCCACAATCATTAATAAAATTATGCCGTTTAAAACACCTGATTGGGTCAAACACGCCATCTTCTATCAAATATTTCCTGACCGCTTTGCAAGAAGTGTTCCACCAGATCAAAAATGGTTATTGAATGTACCATTAGAAGATTGGAATGCTCCCCCAACGGTTCAAGGTTATAAAGGGGGAAATCTTTGGGGAGTGATTGACAATCTTGATTATTTGCAAAATTTAGGTATTAATGCAATTTACATCAATCCTATCTTTAGCTCTGCAAGTAATCATCGTTATCATACCCTTGATTACTATCAAGTTGACCCTTTATTAGGAGGTGATGAAGCCTTTGCAAGTCTCCTCAAAGAAGTTCATCGCCGTAATATTAAACTTGTTTTAGATGGCACTTTTAATCATGCCAGTAGGGGATTTTATTTTTTCAACGATATTCTAGAAAATGGCCCTAATTCCCCTTGGGTAGATTGGTTTAAAATTCTAGACTGGCCTCTTGCACCCTATGATGGATCTCGTCCTGCTAATTATGCTTCATGGTGCGATCATCGGGCTTTACCAGAGTTCAATACCAATAACCCAGGAGCGCGAGAATATATTATGCGTGTGGGTGAACATTGGATTAAACTCGGTGCAGATGGTTGGCGTTTAGATTCAGCTGATTACATCAAAACTCCTGGATTTTGGCAAGAGTTTTGTGACAGAATTAAAGCAATTAATCCCGAAGCATATATTGTCGGGGAAATTCCACTGGAGGCGAATGAATGGTTAGATGGTACACAATTTGATGGTGTATCAAGTCTACCTTTTTTACTTGCTACCACTTCTTTTATTGTAGGCAATCGCTTAGTCAAAGGTCATTTCAAAGAATATCCATCACCACCTACTATAGATGCTGCTGGATATGCAGAAAAAATTAATCAATTGTTGCAACTTTATGATTGGGAAATTCAGTTAAGCCAACTCAACGGCTTCAACAATCATGATACAGCAAGATTAATCGATGTTGCCGGAGGCGATCGCGCCAGTTTATATTTATCAACGCTGCTACTATTTACTTTTCCTGGCGCACCTTGCATATATTACGGCGATGAAATTGGTTTAACCGGTGGTTACGATCCTGACTGTCGTAAAGCTTTTCCTTCCCCAGAAGCATGGGATCGAGAAACTTTAGAATATCACTGTCAATTAATTAAACTACGCCATACTCACGCAGCATTGCGAATTGGTAAATATCAAACTTTATATGCTCAAGCACAAGTTTACATTTTTGCGCGGATATTAGAAGCAGAAATATTAATTATAGCTGTTAATGCTGGTGATGAAACCGCCAAAGTTAGTATTCAGCCTTCATTGTCATCGCAACCTCAGCAAGTGTTATTTACCTATAATTCTGGTAACGCAAATTGGAGTGATGAAGCAACACAAACAAGTCTGAATTTTACACTTGCACCCCGCAGTGGATTAATTTTAGGCTAATTTTATGATGGAATCTAACCACTCATTACTATTAGCAACTGACCTAGATGGCACTTTTTTAGGTGGTTCCGAACAAGAACGAGCCGAATTTTATCAATATATTCACGACCAGGGCGATCGCATACTTTTATTTAACTTTAATTCCTTTTCTCTTCCCCTTCCCCTTTTCCTTAAATGTTCAAATCATTTCCTAATGTCAAGGAAGTATCTAATACTATACGTGGCTATATGCCCGTATTGAATGGCTATCGTGGCGTTGCTATTTTGTTAGTTTTTCTGCGTCATTGTATTTCCGAACCTGCTGCTGAACACGTTAACTTTGTAGAAAGTTTTTACATAAAATTGATGGGTTTAGGTTGGTTTGGGGTAGATGCTTTTTTTGTGCTTTCTGGGTTTTTGATTACAGGAATCCTCCTTGATAGCCGCGAAAAACCTAATTATTTCCAAAATTTCTATGCCAGACGAATACTCCGAATATTTCCCGCTTACTATGCTTCCTTGAGCATTTTTTTAGGAATAATACATCCACTAATTCGGAGTTATGAATCTCCCAATCACCTAGATAGTAGCCAAATTTGGTATTGGTTTTATTTAGAAAACTGGTACTTTATCTTTCAACAAGACTTTCTGGTTGGGCCACTCAACCATTTTTGGACATTAGCCATTGAAGAACAATTTTATTTTATTTCTCCAGCACTGATTTATTTTTTGCCTTCGAGACTGTTAAGCTGGTTTTTTGGTACAGTCATTTTGTCCGCGGCTTTTTTTCGCTGTTGGTTGTTATTGACCCATCCCTTAACTGATAACCTTTTTAATAGTATCTACATTAATCTTGTCTGCCGTGTGGATGCTCTAGCAATGGGTTCTTTGATAGCTTTGTGGATGCGTTCAGATAAAATACTTCCTCGGCTATTATCTATTTCGCCAAAAATCCTGTTTGTAGCTGGCATGAGTTTGGGCATTATAGAAATTTTTTCAGTAGGACTTGATATATTAAATCCAGTGCTGCTTTCATTCGGCTTTTCTCTAATAGCTATTTTCTTTAGTTCACTGTTAATATTGTCCATCACACAATCAGTAAATAGCCTTTTAGTCAAATGTTTAAATTGGTCGCCCCTACAAAAATTAGGTACTATTAGCTACGGTTTTTACATTTATCATTTTCCTATATCGTGGATGTTGTGCGACAGAATTTATGAATACGTCGGTAACTCTTTTATTGTGGGACATTTAGCTAATTTTTTCTTTTGTGGACTGTTGACTTTATCTGTTTCTCTTGTCAGCTGGTATTGTTTAGAGCAGCCTATTCTTTGTCTTAAGAAATATTTTCCAACAAACCAGGAAAAGAACTTTACTTCTAGTATTAATGCTTGAAAAATAATTACAACAATCCCAAATCTCAAATTAAAAATAGTATAAGTAAAGAAAAATCATGACTGTAGCAACCCTCCGCTTTCCCATTGACATCGATGCTTACAAACCGTTGAAGTTAGACCCGACTAATTCAACTTTGACGAATGAACAGCGAGAAATTCTCAAGGCGAATATTTAACTTTGTCGAGATACTATTGCAATCTTGGCGGTTTCCGTCGTTAGCGCAGCGTTAGCGAGCCTGCGAGTGTCTTGCAAAGTAGCGAACCTGAAGGGCGAACTGTATCATGTCCGTTCAAATAAACGTCATTGCGATCGAAGGAAAGCAATCCCAAAAACTCTGCGATTGGTTCGTTTAACTTCGTTCCACTCGCAATAGACTAATTAAGGGTGATATGACGGACATGGTATTAATCGACTACTAGCCCTTGTGCCAAGCGAACAATCTAAAGCCGCCGCTAGCTTCCAAATACTGACCAGTCACCCAGCGGCCATCAGGAGAAGCGAGAAACGCTGCTACATCTGCAATATCTTCGGGTTCCCCGACGCGACCGAGGGCTGTAACACTTTTGACAAAGCTTTGCGAGTCTGGGCGATGTAGCCAACTAGCATTTATATCGGTATCTGTGACACCAGGAGCCAAAGAGTTGACAGTGATATTACGTGAGCCTAATTTTGCGGCAAGTACTAAACTTAAAGTGTTAATTGCTCCTTTTGTCAAACAGTAGGCAGCAACGTTGTCGGGGAAAGCGATTCGGGTGACGACAGAAGAAATATTAATGATGCGACCGTCATCTCGTAGGCGAGGTAACGCTTGCTGTATCAAAAAGAATGGTGCTTTAACATTCACAGCAAACACTTGGTCAAATATTTCCTCAGTCGTTTCTTCAAAACTGGTACCAGCACGGGGACAAATACCAGCATTGTTGACCAGAATATCAAAGTTTATAGAACCTGTGCGCTCTTTAAGAGCGATGTCAAGCGATTCATAAAGAAGATGTACACCGTTGAGGGTATCTAATTCTGCTTCAATTGTGAAGGCTGAACCGCCATTAGCCTTAATCTCGCTAACGACGGCTTCAGCAGCAGAACTGTCATGTCCATAGTGAACAGCAACCAAGGCACCTTCTTTTGCCAAACGAATAGCGATCGCTTTTCCAATTCCTCGATTCGCACCAGTTACTAAAGCAACTTTGTTTTCAATAGTTTTACTCATATCAGCTTCTTAATAATTAATCTGCAAAGTTCTTGTAAAAGCAGTATTAAATACAATTTACTGCTTGCATATTTTTGCATCCTTATAGACGCAATACTGCTGTAATATTTTGCATTTAATAACCGAAATTATCCCAATTAACTAGGGTAAACACTGTTGAAATTACTATATGCTATATAGCTGCAAATTTGATTTTTTGTCTAAAAACCATATTTTTAAATACATTTTTTTTAAAATATTTGCAAATATTAAAATAAGTAAAACTAATACAACAGTATCGCGCCTCCCCTTAGGGACTTCCAGTTTAAAAAACATCCCATCGTAGGGGCGCACAGCTGTCATTGGTGTCAACTTAACGTGAAACCCTTGTCAAAACTCGATTTTGGATTTACTCATTTTCCATGAAGATCCGCACTACCCCACCCCGGTTTTGTCTAAAGCCAAAACCGGGGTGGGCTAAAACGCATGTGGGATAAATGTTTGAGCTTAAGTTGACACGTATGCACAGCTGTGCGCCCCTACAAACGTACAAATAATTTTGAATAATTTATTTTTTGGAAGTCCCTTAGTAAGGGGCTACGGTGTACGCACAAGTTTTAAAATTTGTACCTAGCTTGAGTAGGGTGTGTTGTCGCAAAGCGCAACGCACCATCAATAATTTTCGGTGCGTTAGGACAAGAGTCCATAACGCACCCTACAATTTATGCAACGCTAGAAATTACCATTAAGTAAAATGATTTATACAATAAAAAGAAGTTTTGCTTATTCTGTTTAAAAATGGAGAACTGTTATGTAAATAATCTCAATTATAAAAATATATGTTTTGTGATATGCAAGCTAGCAAAAAAATTATAGTTGATTTTTGCTAGGTACACTGAGTAAATAAACTTGAACAGTTTTTAGATTCCCACAATCATCTTTACTGTTACTGGTTCATTATTTGAAGCCGCTTGATTCTCTTTTAAATCATACGTATCGGGGTCTACATAAGTACCGAATAAGCGGTCAAATATTGTGAATGTATCACCTAAATTTTTACCTCTAAAATCATAATGATGTACGCTATGAAAACGCGGAGTCACATAAACACACTCTACTATTTTCATCCAAGGTTGCCATTTTACATTGAGATGTATCCAATTATCTTGAATTGCCAGATGTAGATATACTAGCAAAATGATTTCTGGAGGAATACCTAACAATGGAAACCACATAAATGGAGCAACATAGAAAATCGCACTAGTGAAGCTTACTCTTTGTGCAACTAGCCACCATACTGACGGGCTTGAATGATGCCAATGATGGGTTAGCCAGAAAAACATATTTGAATGTTGTAGCTGATGAATTACATAATAAGTAAAATCTTGGTTCTTCAGTACCTAGTATGCTAAAAATATAGTTAAACAAGTAAATAAACATGAATATTTGTCTAAAATAATGACCAAAAGCTTTGGTTTAATTGATTTATAGCTTTAACTTAATGTGAGTTTTAATTATAATTAAACGTAATTTAAAGATAGATTTGCGGATATGTCCTCAAAAAAGGAAATTAAACTGCTGACAGAGCTTCTAAATTTGTCAGAGGTAAAAGTTATATCACATCGGCAACATCAAGGAATTGGAATCATACTACAGATTGAGCGAACTTTGCAGGAAAGTATCTGCCCTCGTTGCGGTACAAAAAGTCATAGATTACACCAAAACCATCGATTTGTAGTCAAAGATTTGTCTTGGGGAGAGCAACTAGTATTTTTAGAAATAAATAGAAGACAATTTAAATGTGAAAGTTGTAAGAAGCCATTTAGTGAAGAATTAGATTTTGGAAGTAGAAGAAGAACTTCTACCAAAAGACTTGCCAAAAAAATCATCAAGGAAGTTTTAGAAAATGATATACATAGTCTAGCTCAAAAAGGAGTTGTGACAACTGAAGAAATAGAAAGAATGTTAAAAGATGCCTCTAAAGAATTGGATAATTCTAAACCTTCGAGTTTAAAAAGACTTGGGATTGATGAAATAGCTCTAGTTAAAGGCAAAGGAAACTACTGTGCTGTGTTAGTAGATTTGGATACATCTAAACTAATTGCAATTCTGAGCGGACGCACACAAGAAATAATAAAGGAAACCCTTGTAGGATGGGGAACTAAGATTTTAGAGCAAATAGAAGAAGTAAGTATAGATTTATGGCAAGGCTATAAAAATTTAGTAACAGAATTAATTCCTAATGCTCAAGTAGTAGCAGATAGATTTCATGTGATGACACAGATAACTCAAGAGCTAGATACCCAACGAAAAACAGAAAAACGGAATATAGAAGAGTTAATCAAAAAAGCAAAATCAACATCAAAAAAAGCTGAATACGAACAGATATTAGAGGGTTTGAATAAGAGTAAGTATCCGCTACTTAAGAATGAAGATAGCTTAAATGAAGAGCAAACGCATAAACTTGTTCAAGTAAAAAATGTATCACCTATACTGAAAGCAATGCATGAACTAAAAGAAAAAATTAGAAAAGTTTTTAATCAAACTAATAATTGGTATACAGTAGTTTTTAAACTAGGTATGTGGTTATCGAAGGCTAAAAAATATTTTCCCAAAAGTAACAATACTATTATTCGTTGGTTTGATGAAATTATTGCTTACTTTGATAATCGTACAACTAGTGGTACAGTTGAGGGAATTAATAACAAGCTGAAATTGATTAAGCGTTCTGGTTATGGATTTAGAAATTTTGATAATTTCCGAGTTTGATGTTTATTAAATTGGCATTTTGTTTGTTAGTTTAGCATACTAAGTACTGAAGAACCAAAATCTTTTACCAAGTAAGCAGTAATTAGTCTTACCCACATAGGTAAAGTTAAAAATCCTGTAGATTCTATAAAATTTGCTGGGACAATAAATAATTTTGCGAGTGTTGCCCAAATAAATAAGGTGTTGATAATTGAAAAAAGAAATGTTGGTAATATTGTCGTCCTAACTTCCTTAAGAAATTCAGATTTATATTCGATTTGGCGTAGAGGAATTTGTTTTTCCCAAAGTGTAAATATCCCACCAGAGCAAAAAAACATTAGCCAGTAAAAGAATGTTATTTCCATTTTTATTCAATATGCTGAAGAGTCTTGCTTAACTACATAATTCTGGATTGACTTATCCAATTTAAGAAACATTCTTGAAATTGCTGTGGATTCAACTGTGCAAATACTCGTGCAAATGTATCGTGCGTTCGCGTAGCGTCTCCGTCAGGAGATGGTACTCCGTTGGGTAGCTCTAAAAACGTTTTCAAGCACTCATATTTTGTGCAGCCATACAATTCAATTACCACCCAACTGTCTGCTCCACATATCACTGCACATAAAGCAATTGTGAGAATGTCAATTAAATTGTGTCGCTTCGTACAATCTATTCTTGGGTCTTCCATTAAGGCAAAGTGGTCAGCAATCGTAATTTTCGGCTTGAGCTTCACGCTTTTTTAGGGGCTTTCCTCTACTTCTAGAATGACTTTATCATCAAAGCCTCATTGCTCAACCTCCATCTCATCAGCGATCGCTACCTTTCTTGTCTCCTTAGTATACGTGTACTATATTTAGATGCGTTTGCCCTGCGTGCATAGGTCAAAGCTGCACCAAACTTTTGAGAGTCACCAATCTCAGGTAAAGGATAAGTGCTCGTGATACTCTCTCCAGATTCATGAAAAATATGAGTCCGTAGTACGGTTTTACATTCAAAGAATTCGGTGGTTTGAATTATTACTAATCCATGTTTACCAAGTGCAGGAGTGACAGCATCTAATACAGCATCTAGCGTTGCATACTTTTTCTTGAAGTGAGGATTAGTACCGTCTTTTTGAATGGGGTTAAACTCTGCCTTTGCCTTGATTAAAGCTTTGATTAGTTCTTGCATCGTCAGGCTCCTGTTTACCAGTAACTTTCATTCAGATCACCGGACACTTTTTTGCTAGACTTAGCTTTATTTATCTGAAACTCTGAGGCTTTGAAGACAGGCATTGCCGCAAATTTGACTGAAGCTTTGGCTTGCTGATAGAGGAATTGGGTTATTCCATCCGCGTCTTCCCCATCTTCCCCATCTTCTACTTGCGCCCATAAAGAACAACCCAGTTCCAGCGATTCGTAGTCGCCGAGATTAAATTCTCTAGAGTAGCTAACAGAGACAGTTGTGAATTTCATGTGATTCGGTTTTGGTAAATATTGGTTGTTAATTCTCTTCGTTAGTATCAACCATCTCAATGCTGAGTCTTTTACATAAATCGCTCTTACCAGCAGTTGTTATTTGCTCCAAAGTGCCGATGTTTTTGCCATAACTTTAGCTTGATTAACAAGGTTCTTGACAAAGCCACATCAGCAAGAGTAGTGTTTACCACTTTTACCTTGTGGCATTGTTATTTAATTCTACCCTTGCATGAGATATCCTCCTGCTTGTGCTTCTATAACCGTCAGTTTTAGGGGACAATCGAGTAAGAATTGCCCGTATTCTTTGGCGCAATTGGCTTGTAGTTTCGGTTGGCTGGCTGGAATGAAAAAGATGCTGTTGTTGATTTTGATGGTTTCCATAATTACGTTGTTGTTGCTAAAAATTGCGTTGATACTGGATAATGTTCGACTTAGTTATTTATGACAATGCCAGGAATTGCTTTTAACTCGTAGTTAAGCAGTTCAAGTTGGCGTAGACATTTTTCTATTTCAGCTTGAATCTCTGCTCTCAATTCCTGTGGTGTCAGTAGTTCGATTTCGTTCTCTAAGTGATTTTCTTCTTCAATAGAATTAATGTCAGGCATGACGATGTACCACCAGCCTTCGCCATATTCATGTGCTAAAAAACTGTTGCTTGGGTAATACTTGATGCCGATAATCAGTCCTTTTTCTGCACGTTGCCCCAAAGTAAAGCGAGGGTATTTCCAACCGTGTGGAATTGATATTGTTGGTTGCATTATTCTGCCTCCTGATTAAACTTGACCTCAATGATTTCTTCCACACACCCCATCGCCTCAGTCAAATAATGCAGAACATCTCCCAAGTGAGTTGCAGCTTCTGGGTCAATCTTCTTGTCTGCAATCAACAAGAGCCAATTTTCATCTTGAGCGAGCGCTTGAATCTTCAGGTAGCACGAGTTGAATTCTTTCAGTATTTCTATGGGTGTCATTGCTATGTTCGATGAATTGTGTTGTTGCATTCGGATAAACTGATAATTTAGTTTTGCTCCCTGCCACACAGGTGGGTCTTCCTGCCCACCCGTTTCCTTACGCTGCAACCAAATCTCTAGTTTCCGGCACGTATCTCTTTAACCTTTCCCATTCCTCACTCGTGAGCGAATCGAATTGTTTATCTAGCAACTCTTCTACCGTAGGCGGTTGTTCTGTTGCCGTTATTGATATCCTCGCCACCTTCATGAAGTCGTCTAGCCCCACTGCTGCATCAACCGATTCGGCGTATCGAATCTTATCTACAGCATTTGACCAATGAGTAATATATTGAAATATCACCCCAATCATCGAATCGCCTTTTTACACTCGATAGTTTCTGGGGCAGGCTCCAAGACAATTCGCAATTACCAGTTCGCAATTCGCAGTTAAAATAATTGCGAATTGCGAATTGCGAATTGGTCTGACCTCTGCATTGGGGTCGGTTGGAGGTAACAGAATTTTGTCAAGAGACTCTTCTAACTCCGTCTGTTGACAAGAAAATGTGGTAATCATATTCTGTGCCATGATTTGGATTGTCTAAATTTCGTTGTAGCGGCGATTGCATAACTCTAGAGGAAGCAATCGCCTTTCTCACTTGCAGTACTAAGGATTTCTTTCACCTCTGCATTCGCATCTGTAGCAGGTAGGAGAATTCTCTTAGCAGTCATAGAAACCCGAATCTGAAAGTGTGATGTTACTTGCTGTCTTATGTGCAATGATTATTTGTAATTGCATATTGGTGGCGATTGCAGTTGCTTGGTGTGCAATCGCCTTTCTCACTTTCAGCAACTTACGCCGCTACTGCCGTTCGGACTCCCAACGACGCAATCACATCTTTTGCACTGCCAGCAACCCGATTCACCCCGTACTGTCTGGGTCTTGCGTACCAGCCTTGTTGATTGCACCCAACGAAGCCGACAAAATGCCCGTTTTGGTAAAGTTTGGTGCTGAATCCTAACCAATCGATTTCGCCGTGGTATAGACCAAAAACAGTGCAGGCTTCCTCTAATTCATCGCTCAGACGTTCGTTTCGTTCTAGTGGTGTTTCTGATAGAGTCGCTTTTACCTCTGCCACTCTTGTAGCGAACCAGTTGCGGTCGAATGGTAATCGTCCGCCATGAACTAATTGCACCCATACGGTGATTCCGCCTTCTATCCAGATGGTACGCATTGACTCTGGTTTCACCTGAATAATCTCGCCAATGATGCGACGGTCACGATATGTTAGCGGGTCTGCGGTTGGGGCGACGCTTTGGGCTTGAGCTTCGAGATAGTTATGTAATTCTTCCTGTGCTTCGGCTCGTTCATCTATGGTGTTGCAGTTGCAGCTTTTGGACGCTTGCTGTGAATATATGAAATGGTTCATAATAGTGTTCACCTTTTTAGGGACAAAGGCGATCGCACTGCTTACCAGGCTTGGGGCGATCGCTTTTTGTTATTCTGTATCTATTCTAACCTTTTAAACTATACTTATTAATACATTACGATACAATTAGCTCAATACCTTGCAATACAAGTTTGAGCAAGAGTAAATTTAGGGTGTAGGGACGAAAAAAGTGTATGGCTAATTCTAAAAAACAAAGAACTTTTATCTCGTTTGAAATAGACCCTGAGATCAGGGAAGCGTTCAGCCAACAACTGAAATCTGAAGGCAAAACGGTATCAGCTGTTCTTAAACAGTTTATTGAGGATTACTTGAAATCCACTGAAAAACCGCAAGACCTGAGAGAGGTAATCAAGCGATTGGAAGAAGTTGAGCGAAAAGTGGGTATTGAGAACAATCGACTAGTGGGGGAATCAGCCGCCTGAGAGAGGAAAACGAATCTCTCAGGCAAACTCACGCGCAACTATTAGAACTACTCAACAAAGACAAACCCGCCAATAATCAGGCGGGTTAAATGTTTTTAGGGGGTGTATAGCCTTTACAATACTTGTATTGTATAATCGATACAAAGAGATGGGCAGTTCCCCTAGCACGGAGAAAGATAATGACCCAACATAGATGGCTAGAGCGAATAGAAACGACATTAGACCAAGCAGTATTAGATTACTTTGTCAAGCAATTTGGCAATCGAATCGGAAACCAGCAGTCTGATTAACTATTACCCTAGCGCATACTAAAAGCGATCGCCGCCGGACAAGCATTGCGATCGCCTGCTCAAATCGTTGCACTACAAAGTGAGCTAACTATCATGCTGACACATTTTTGGTTTAGTCCAAAGATCAGCATCAGTGTTCACTTTGGCAAATTGTGTTTCTGGATATTTTCAGCATTTACCAAGCGTGGGCACAAATATGCTGACACTAGACCGAGCCGAAACATCAGCTTCCGCTTACGGTGTCGTTAACACCAGCATCAAAGAAACCTTCACTGCCATCGACCGCTTCGAGTGGCAAGCTGTCGATGAAATATTACAGATGCGTGATAAACAGCTTTACCGTGAAGCTGGCTACAAAACCTTCGAGCAATACTGCCAAGCTGAACTATCTGCCTGGGGTGGATACCGGAGAATCAACCAACTGTTGGGAGCCAAGAAAGTTAGGGACACAGCCAATGAATTGGGCGAACACATCAAAAACGAACGTCAAGCCCGTTCACTGCTACGGTTAGTTAAGGAACCAGAGAAACTAAAAGCTGCTGTGGCGATCGCACTCGAAGAAAACCCCTCTCCCAGCGAATCTGATTTTGCAGCTGCGGCTCAAAAAGTAGTTCCTCGTGTGCCACGCCAAAAAAGTCAGGAATTATTGGTTCCTAAAATTGAAGAACCAATGGTTGGAGAATTTGAGGAACCAATGGTTCCCCTTTTCCCCACAGTCACGGTTACGTCAGCAAATCACCACAGGTATGGAGAATCAGGAACCATTGAAGCAGACCCACCCAACTACTGGCAGCAGATAGTCACTTTCGTTGATGGCAGTAGGGAACTGGTCAATAAAACTGATTTGGATGCGTCTAATGTTCCATACTCCACTGAAAGAACCTACCCCAAAGAATATGCCGAAGCGATCGCACAACTGAAGCAACAGCATCAGCAGGAATTGGAACGGCTGGAGCAAGAGTTGAGAATTGGCTTGCAAACAGAAGTTACACAAGCAGCACAACAACACGTAACTGAACAACTAACCGCTTTACAAAACCTGTTTCAGCAGCAAAAGGAAGAAAACATCCAGTTACAGCATCGGCTTTTCGAGTTGGAAGGGCTAAGGCAGCTAGAACTTGAGAACCAACGATTAAAAGAGCCTATTCAGGAATTGGAACAGGCTGTAGAACAACGTCCTGCTCAGGAATGGGGCAATACTCTGACCAAGCAGGCAACCAAGGCGTTAAACAAGCAGGTCAAGCAAGCCCTGGATAAGACGATTGACTTGCGATCGCTGGCTGTTGAACCACCACTAGAAAATGCTCAGGAGTGCTTGCGGCTGATGGGCATAGCGTTGGGCAATCTGGCCAGTGCAATGAACAACACCCAAGCACTCGAAGCTGCGGCGTTAATCCTGGGAAGTGAGCCGACACCGCAAGCTCTAGCATATCGGATGGAGCAATTACAATTCGTGCCACAAGCGGTTAGTGAAATTAAGCAAGTACTTGGGACACCTGGCTGTACTTGGCAGGACTATTGGAGTGTCGCCCAACAGTATGAGGTAATCAAATCAGACTACTGGACGGAACTAAGTACTGAAGAAATCGAGTTAATCGCTGCCCTTAAGGAAGCTGCTACTCAATCCCATATAGATGAACTAACCAGCGAAAAGACACAGTTAATCACTGCCGCTTGTGAGACAATTACCGAACCTCAAACAGATGAACCTATTACTCACCAAACACAGCTAATTACTGCCGTTGAAGAGGTTTCTACTGAACCTCCTAGCATTGGATTTGGTTCTATCGTTGCCTACGCTGACCCCTACTATACACTGTATAACGCCAGGGGTGAAGTTGTAGAGGATCTGGGTGAGGAAGTCATAGTGGCGTGGGATCACTGGAAAGACCAGGGGAAAAAGACGAGCAGGTATTTCAAGAAAGAGTTGCGATTCTGGCAAGGCAAGAACCAGTAAATAGAACTGGCGCTTACATCTCCAAAACAACTGAATGCAGCATGGCTCAAGTGCTGCTGATATTCTCATGCCCTAATGGAGTCAATATGAATATGGATGCAATTACATCAACCCAAACTAGCCCTGATAGTCCATTTGACCAAATAAAAAAAATTGATGAGCAGGGAAATGAGTATTGGTTAGCAACCGAATTGTTAACCTTGCTAGGTTACAAAACTTGGAAAAGAATTAAGGACACGGTTGAAAGAGCAAAAATTAGTGCCAAAAATTCAGGCATAGATCCATCCCACCATCTGGTCGATGTCGTCCAAATGGCGCAAATTGGCACATCCCAGGCATTCCGAGAAGTGCTGGACGATTATAAGCTCTCACGACACGCCTGTTATTTGGTAGCGATGAATGGCGATCCGCGTAAGTCCCAAATAGCGGCTGCACAGAATTACTTTGCTTTTAAAACCCTTGAGGCAGAACTATCTACCCAAAACTCAGAACTACTTTCCCAGCTATTGGAAAAGCTACAACAGCAGAACAAGGTAATTGAACAACAGGGTAAGGCGATCGCCCAATTACAAGCCCAAGTACAAATCCTGTTGCCCCCATCATCAGATTTTGTACCCCCTGGCTGGGATGAGGATGTATGGCAATCGCTACCACCACAAGATAAACGCCACTTCCGGTTTTTGTTCCGTCGTCGTGGTTTTCGTCCCGAACAGCAAGGACAAAAAGAGCCTTTAGCCCTGCCCTGTAACACCTTTGAGCAGTTTAAGGAACGGCAACGGGTTGAAGTAGAGCGATTGGTCGGTGAAGTATCGCCCCAAGAGAAACGAGAACTGCAATTAGCAAAACAACAGATGTTGAGACAGTTTTGGGCAGCAAGCCCAGACGAGGATGTTCCTTTTTAACCCATCACAGCCTTACGAATACACACTGAAGGTAGGATATGAGTAGCATTGCATCTACTGAGAGATTTTCTGTCCTAGTAATATTGCGCCGCGAGTATTTTGAAATCACCGGAAACTTCTGCGCGGCCAAGCTGATTGAGTATTTTCGGCACTGGACAAAGTGGAAGATGAAGAATCACCGTACACCTTGGATTTATCAGCCTCTCAAGAAAATTTACGCTGACCTAATGGGTGAGCATAGCCTTCATGTCATCCGAAGTGCGATCGCCCTACTTGAAGAGATGGGCATCATCGAGAAGCAGAAGAATCCAGGCAACGGTCAGGATAGAACATGGCAGTATAAATTGAACATCGATGTACTGAACAGGTTACTTGAACTTGGCAAGTGCAAAACTGAACATTCGACGTTCAATGCAGAACAATACCACAGAAACCATACTCAAGCTTCAAAGCCACAGCAACACTCTGCTGTTGAGCTTAAAAAAAGTGAGGAAGTGGAAAACGAGATTTTGGACTGTGACCAGCAAATAAATTGTAAAACCGCAAAATTAGAGTTACCCCAGACTACTCACTTCGTTGATGAACAAGAACAAGGTGGCTCGACTACCCAGACAGATCCTCATGAGGGCACTTTTACCGCCGCGCCTGCTGGATCAAATTTTTGTGACGAAGACTTTGGTGATGATGATTGCGCTTTTGACTATGTAGAAAAATCAATACAGCCCAGCAACCAAGAGGTTCAGGAAGTATTGCAGCAGTTAAGGCAGATTCCCTGTACTCCACAGTTTCGGCTCAATGCACAGATTCAGCGTACAGTGAGGCAATATTGGGAGAATGTGCCAGGGGCGCTCGCTTACTTGAAGGAGGCGATACGGACTTGGAAAGGAATCAAGTCACCGGAGGCAGTGTTTGTTGCGGCTTGCAAGGAGGAAGCCGGAAGCACAACAGGCGAAGTCTAGTGCAATCGCTTGGTTCGAGTGGGCGAGGAAACAACAGATCGTGATAGCAATGTCGGGGGAAATAGTGTATACGCCGGATGGTGAGGCGGCAGCGTTGACGGAAATGATGCGGCAGTTTCCGGTGGAGAACTGTCACGTACAAATATTAATTTAGTAAGTTAAATATAATACACAATGTTTAAAGCTTATTACTGCTATTTTTATCGTGTTATCTTGAAATGAGGTGTTTGCTCTAAATATTTGGGTAAAAAACAATATCAGCAATTAAAGTAAGTTTTTAACTTAGCAAAAGCCATTCTTAAGATATCTCAAAAGAAATATAAGTTGTTCCTCGTTGTTCCCAGATTCTTGACAAACAAATTTAATGTGGTTAAGTTAGATACATCTACCAATCGGGTACAACCAGGAACAACAAATGCCTAATAAACCCTATACTGCTTCCAAAACCCGCTCACAAGGAAGATCCGCATGGACAATTACCTTCCGTCATCCTTTACGTACCGATCCTCGGACTGGACAAGGTTTAAAAGTTCGGCGTGGGCTAGGAACATCAGATGAGATAGAAGCTGACAAGCTCGTAGCACAGATGAATGAGTTGTTGGCTGATGAAAGTTTTCACAGAGTATCCATGCGTTCAGAAGTGGCTCGTCGGTTTTCATCAGTAATAGTTGATGCTTTCTATGATGGTATAGAGAATCCACCTATAGAGCCTTGGAAGTTACGTGAAGAACACCTTCCATTACCAACAAGAGAAGATGGATATTCTAAAGTTTTATTGGTTGGTACAACAGGCGCAGGTAAAACCTCACTATTACGGCATTTGATTGGAACAGATCCTCAAAAAGATCGTTTCCCTTCAACTTCTACTGCAAGGACTACTACTTCAGATATAGAAATCATTACATCTGATGAATCTTATCAGGGAGTAGTTACATTTTTCTCTGAGTGGGCAGTTCGTACAAGTGTGCGTGAATGCGTTGCAGATGCTTGCCTAGCTGCTTGGGACAAACTCTCTGATGAAAAATTAGCAATACGGTTACTAAATCATCAGGATCAAAAGTTTAGACTCAGTTATATTCTAGGCTCTTGGCAAATATCTAATAAAAGAGATGATGAAGAAGACGATTGGGAAGATAATGAATCTTCTTTATCAATAAATGATTCGGAAGTCGATGCCAGTGATACCGGGATTCCAACTCCAGATGAACGTCTAAAAATGCAGAAAAAACTTGAAGAATATATTCAACGTATTCGGCAAATGACGGAGGATAGTATTAAAAATTTTTATCAAGAATGGGGAGAAGACATTAGTCTTTACAAAGGAAAAGACCGCGAAGTAGTAGAGGAACTTTTCGATGAACAAGTTCAAGCTTTAGACGCATTTGATGAATTAGTAAATGACATAATGGAAGAAGTGGAACAACGCTTCGATTTACTAACTGTCGGTAATCTTATTAAACGTAGAACTGGCTGGCCAGAAGTTTGGACTTATGAAATTGATGAAAGAGAAGCATTTATTTCTCAAATTAAGCAATTTTCCAGCAATTATGCACGTTCATTTGGTCGATTATTAACACCATTAGTTCAGGGGATAAGAGTTAAAGGTGCATTTGATCCAATTTTCACAGATGAGAAGCGAAGTCTAATTCTTATGGATGGACAAGGGCTTGGACACACTCCTGACTCCTCAGCTAGTGTGACGACCCACATTACCAGTCGCTTTGAAGCAGTCGATGTTATTCTTTTGGTTGATAACTCACAACAGCCTATGCAAGCTGCCCCTTTGTCAGTAATTCGAGCAATAGCCACCAGTGGTTATCAACATAAATTAGCAATCGCGTTTACACATTTTGACAATGTAAAAGGAGACAACTTACCTAAGTTTGAAGACAAAAAAGCTCATGTTATGGCTTCAGTTACTAACGGTTTGACTAGCTTGCGAGATATTCTCGGTCAACCTATAATCAGGGCAATTGAGCGAAATTTAGAACAACGCTGTTTTATGCTGGGTGGTCTAGATAAGTCTTTAGAAGAAGTCAAAAGACGCAAAACTAACAGGATTGAATTAGAACGCCTTTTACAATTTTGTGAAGATGCGATTGAACCACAAGTTTTACCAGAAGTAGCACCTATATACGATCCTGCTGGATTATTGTTTGCTTTTCAGCAAGCAACAAGAGACTTTCATAAAAGATGGGATGCAATTCTTGGGCTAGGAGAACTTGATGGAGTTTATAAGGAACATTGGACTCGCGTTCGGGCGCTTAATAGACGTATCTCAGAAGAAACTGATGTAGAATATGATACATTAAAGCCAGTTGCAGATTTGTTAGCACGTCTCAATGAGTCCATTTCAAAATTTTTAGATAACCCTAGTAAGTGGACTATAAAGAATAAGCCAGAGGAAGAAGCTGAACAGGCAGTCAATAACATTCGTCAAAAGGTTTTTGCAGAACTACATTCATTTACTACTAACCGTCTAGTTAAAGAACCTTTAGCTCTGTGGGTAACAGCTTATAAGCACAGTGGAAAAGGTTCTACTCTGCTTAGAGCAAGAGATATAAAAGTTATCTACGATACTGGCGCACCAGAACTCACTCCAATCATGAATATTGGTAGTCAAGAATTTTTACAACAAATCCGTCAACTAGTACATAATGCCATAGAACAGGCAGGTGGTAAGCTGGAAACGTCCGTGCTTGCTAAAACATGATTAGCGAAGTCTAAAATTTAGGAATGCAACTAGCTGCTTCCAGCCAAACTAAAATTTACATTGTAAGCAAACGGCGATCGCATCCTTGAGGTAAGCGTCGCCTCAAACTATTGCAAGCACAGAAGAAGAGAAAAAGAGCCACCTACAGCGACAGACTGCACGACGCTGAAGCTTGTGGATGTTGCGCCGAGTCAATCTGCTTCGTTGGTAGAAAAAAAACAGGATTTGGGTGTTGAAGCAGGGGCCACTCATGAAGACCATTCTTCCGCCGCGCCCGTCGCTGCAAATTCTGAAAACCTCAGTCAGTCCCAGAATCAAGCTCAACCGAGCCTGTCTGCTTCGTTGATAGAAAAGAATAAAGATTTAAGTGCTGATGCAATCGCACATTGTGAGGATAATTTTTCCGTCGCGCCCGTCGCTGTAAATTTTGAAAACCTTAGTCAGCTCCAAAACCAAGCTCAACTAAGTCAATCTGCTTCGTTATCAGCAAAGAATGAAGATTTGGGTGATGGTAAGATAGTCCCTCATGAAGACACATTTTCCGCCCTCCCTGACGTTCTAGATAACAGCCATTCCGCCCCGTCATCCCAGGAAGCAAAAGCCCATCATGAAGGTGTTTGTGCTGTGACGGCTGACTCAAATCCTGAGAAATGGTCGTATGAGGCTGCCGTTGAGCGATCAAGAGTGCGACCCTGGCGTATGGAGAAGCTCAAGATGGCAGAACAATTACGCGAAAATCCTGGGGTTGAGTTTTTGATGGAGTGCTGGGCTGACGATCCGGCTTTAAGGATTGGGATCAAGAAGCTGGTAGCGAAGTGTCCGCAGTGGGGGTTGGTGGCGACGGATGGGGTGCTGATGAAGTGGCATGAGTAGCGATCGCCATTTTAACTACTGACATATTGTAGTACTCGTTCCCATCCCCAACGCCATGCTGTCTCTACAGTTATTTCCTTACCGTTGGTGAATTTGATGAACTCTGTACCCTCGTCATAAAACACATCTGCAACAAGGCTATTGCGTACATCATACCCCCACATTGAGGCTGCTGCATTCCACCACCTTTGCCCAGAGGACTCTAGATTTGGTAGTTCCAGGTACTCGTCGCGCCATGCCTTTGGTTTCCATTGCTCTTGCAAAGCTCGAATCAAAATTGCGTTTGGGAAAATTTGCTTTTCGTTTTTTTGCAACCACAGCACATAGTCAATTGTGCTTCTTAAAGCATCCTCTAAACCGTAGGTGCAAACTTCTAGAGATATTTGAACTTCTTCGAGCGAAAAGTTTACCCCAATCGCTACCAATGCGCGTTCATATTGCTTGAATATCTCGTATTCAACTGAGTCTTTTTCCCAGAACCACACACTTAATACTTCTCCTAAGTGTTATTTTGACTTTCTTATAGTTTAATTGTTGATGGAAATACTGTGCTTTTACCCCGCAATTTCGGCTCAATGCAGAGGTTCAGCGCACGGTTAGGTGATATTGGGAATCTGCACAGGTTAAATCGGGCGTGATTGCATGAATCTATCCCACTAATAATATTCTTTGAATCCAGATATGTATAGTAGCCAGATTAATAAATCGATCGAAATATACCTTTCGTCGCTCCCAGCGTACAACTAAACGACGATATTTGCTTTGATACCAAGCAAAACAATGCTCTTGCTGGAATCTTGGTGCAGAAAATTTGATAGGTCTGCCAATATTATTCTTTGTTTTCCAGTTTATTTTTGGTATTTGGGGTCGAATGCCGCGTTTACGTAACTTGCTACATTGTTCTTTAGAGTCGTAGCCTTGCCAGTTTATGAGTCCTTTCTCCGAAGCGATCGCTCTAAGTTTAGTTCTTTTTGGTACTTTATCTGCACAACTAAGTTCTAAAAGTGTACGGTCTTCTTCAGCCGTTAGTATTATTCTTAACGCGCTAGGCATTATTTATCACTTAATTTCTGCGCTCTATCTTACGTTTTTTTTGGTTGACCTACTTATCCATAATTGGTTTACCCACCGTTGTTATTGTATTTTATTAGACGGATAAACATTATTACTAATATAACGAATAATAATAACTTCTCTAAAATATAAAAGGTTTGTAAAAGATAGAATAAACTTGCAGAGATGGCTCCTAAAATATAAATTAATAAAATAAAAGAAAAAACTAGTAATAATGGAGTTACACTAACAAAAACTGCCATTCCTATAATATTTTCTAAACTTTTACTCATTTGAAACTTTATAGGTATTTGGTAGTTTCCTATATTAGTTTCTAAAAATATTTCTTCAGTATATGAACTACCTTCTGATAAATGACTTGTATCTAATCTTAAACCAAATGTTAAAAATGAATCCTCGAACTTATTAGGTTCTATTTTTAAATAATATAAATTATTCTTAATGTTTCCTCTAATTCTGCCATTAGGAGGAGTACAAGTAAGGTTTAACGAAAAATCAACATATCTTTTGTTAGATGTGTGTTTGAGAATTCCTAGATCAATTTCTTGGGGTTCAATAGACACTATTAATGTTGTGACTTTATAGCTAATAGGAATTATAAATGAAATATTTACATCTTCTACGCTTAGAATCAAATTACTATTATAATTACCAGTTTTTACATCAATAGTATCCAAACTAATATTTATTTCTTTTTGATTCAAATAATTAAATTCATGAGGTACTGTTAGTCCAGGAAGAGTGGGTTCGAGTATTATACTACCCCACACAAAACCACGGCCTTCACTAACTATTACCACTTCAAGATTTTTCCTAAACCCAATTGGTATTTCACCCAAATCTAGCCTATCTGGCTTTAGAAAAATTTTTGGGAAAGGTTCAATTTTTTCACTTATACAGAGTTGACGTACAAATATTTCTAACCCTTTAGACTTAGCATTATAATATTTATCTTGAATATTATGTGAGAAATTTGCTAAATCTGTTTTTCCTAAATGTGCTACTAACCACTGCTCAAAATAACCATTAAATAAATTATATTCACCCTCTTCAGGATAATCATCACATAAAGTAATCAACTCAGGTATAGTAGAAGCTTCTCGGTGTGTAAATTTAAAACCTAGTGATTTCCATGCTATTGCTTGGCTAGCATTTAAAAATTGATAATCTCTATTACTTAAACTTTTACCAATTGCCCATATTAAAGCATCTTGTAATGCTTGCCCTCGTAATAATCTTGATTCATCTTTGTAGTCAGAGTCTAACCAAGCTTTAATAGCTTGAGCATAAGGACGCAAGTTGTTTAATTCTTTATCTACCCAAGTAGAATTAAAAACAAATTTGTAAATTTTATTGTATACTGTTAGCTTACTATATTTTTCAGCAACTAACCCTGATAATTGCAATTCTATTTGTTCT
Organism: Nostoc sp. ChiSLP01; assembly: GCA_034531195.2. Taxonomy (GTDB): domain Bacteria; phylum Cyanobacteriota; class Cyanobacteriia; order Cyanobacteriales; family Nostocaceae; genus Nostoc. The sequence continues at coordinate 63,155 of JAVRBO020000106.1, read as the reverse complement.
AAATTATCATCTGCTATGACTTCTCCTTCTTTAACAATCTGTTGATATAGTCCTAATAGTCTGCCGGCACGTTGCTCGTTCCGTAAAATTCTGTCACGAATTGTTCTCAAATGCTCTGGCTCATCTTGTGATTCCCAATTTTCAACAATGCGTAATTTCACAACTTGTTCAACAGAACGAAAATTATTTTTCTCTGACTCATCAATCAAAAATTGACACACTTTTTGAGTTAAAAATGGTTGCCCTCCTGTCCAATCAAGAATTTCTTTCATCAAATTTTTTGGGTTACTGAACCTCTCTTGTAAACCTTTTTCTAAAGGAGCGACTTCATGCAATTGAAAACCTTTAAGAGAGATAGCTTGACCAATATTAAATGGGGTTCGCTGTTTATCTTCAATCAAGTTACTAGGTGAGGCAACTCCAAGTAAACAGAAAGTAAGGCGATTGTATTGAAAAATATCAACTCGATTATTATAACAAGCACGAATTAACGCAAAAAAATCATCTGTAGGAAACTTTAAGCTGAGTACACTATCGATTTCATCAATAAAAATAACAATATTATCTTGAATTTCGACAAGTAATATTTCTTCCAGAAATTTGCGAAATCTTGTAACAAATGAATTTAATTCATTTGCTGACCACCAATCTCTAAAATCTAAATTTAATTCAAAATTGTCAATAAGTGTATCTATTAAATCTGCATACCATTGTTCTGGAGGAACGTTCTGAATACCACTAGCAGAAAGGTCAATTGCCGCACATTTTACCCCATCTTCTCTTAGTTTTTGCATAGTTCGCACACGCAAGCTGGACTTTCCACTTTGCCTTGAGTTGAGTACGTAACAAAACTTTCCCACTTTCAAACCTTCATATAATTGGGCATCAGCTTCCCGTGTCACGTAGGTACTAGCATTTTCAGGTAGACTTCCAGAAAATATATATTGGTCAACCATGATTTACCTACCTCAAACGAGTTGAGAAATACTGACGATACAAATCACAACTAGGAACACAATCATTACTAACAAGTTTGACTAAGCCCAAACTGTGCAATTTGAATGCAACTTCAGTATCAAGCCTGACAGATGCATCTGTCATTACTACTCTTTTATACCCTGCCTCAAGCTGAGGATTATGTTGTAAATGCCACAGTTGTTGTCGCAGGTGGTCACTGAAAATTCCCTGTTCTGTTGGTGCAAGTCTCAACAGTTCTTCTAACGTTATCTGCTGGCTTTTGAGGTAGGGGATCGCGGACTGTACCAAGTAAGGATGTCCCCCAACCATGCCCATTAACTGACTCAACAGTTTCTCTTCCAGCATCTCTAACCCACTTTGATTAGCCAGTTCTACCACTTGCTGTAGACTAAATTCGGGCAACTCAATGGCCAACCCAACATTAAACGGGGAGTGATTTGTGTCGAGAGAAGGGTAAGATTCAGTAGAGTGAACCACTACAAGGCGCAGTTTCTTCCAGATGTTACCAATCTTGTCACCTTGTTTGGCTGCTTCATACCATCCCCGCAGTAATAAGCAAAACTGAGGAAAAATCTCTGGATAATCAAACAATCGCTCAAAATTATCTATTGCTAAAACTAAGGGTGTATCCGTAACCGATAGTAAATATTTTTGGAAATAGCGGGTACAGTTTTTATTCAGTCCAAACACTTCTTGCCAGTGCTTATCTAATTGTGGTTCTAGCTCTAGGCTGTCAGCTACATCAACGCACAGCCATTGCAAGAATGTTTTTAAGTTAGCCAGATTTTCAGCATCCGCTAGTTTTAAATCCAGCTTTGCTGTTTGATAACCTTCCGCTCTAGCATGGTCTAATATTTTCTCTAGCAAAAGAGTTTTACCCATTCTCTGGGGGGCTTTGATGCGGATTAACGCCCCAGGCTGAACAATTGCGTTGTTGCATTTGTCTTCAATAGGCGGTCTTTCAATATATATCTCTGCACCTGCATCTAGTCCAGAGTTATTATCAGCTTGCAACTGCCGTTCAACTGCATCCAACTTGTCACCAAGCTCTTTGAGTGTACGTTCTTCTAGCTGAAGCTGCTGTTCGTATTGGAACTTGCGTGATGGGTCTGTCTCAATCACCCATGCAGTTCTTATGCTTGCTACTTTTTGGCTTTGCAGGGTGTACGCTTTTTCGAGTGAGTCTTTTTCTTGCTGCGATCGCTGTCGTTGACTTTGTGATTGTGGTGGATTGTTTGATGCTGCCATCTGCTGCCCAAAGTGAATATCGTAGATATCACCGCCAATTCGCCCAGCATTCACAGACTCTATTTCTAGGGATTTTTGAAACAGCTTTGTAAATTCTCCAGGAGCAAAATTACCACTACTAGGACGACGTTCATTCTGCTTTTGCTGAAGATAAATATATTCACAAGTTATGTCGGTGAAATCTGTTGAACTGTTGATATGCCAATCTTCAATACAAGCTCCTGTCAATATAGCTTTTTTTAAATTTGTGTTCAAAAACACTATTCTGCTGAGATTTGCATCAGAAAAATTAACTCCTGATAAATCTGTATTAGTAAATTTACGTTCCTGTAAATCAACTTTACTAAAGTTAGTATTTTTGAGTTTAGTGCCGCTAATTTCTGCACCACTTAAGTTAGCATTTCTGAGATTGGCATTTTCGAGATTAGCATTTCTGAGATTGGCATTTTCGAGATTGGCATTTTCGAGATTAGCATTTCTGAGATTGGCATTTTCGAGATTAGCATTTTTGAGATTAGCACATCTTAAGCAAGCATAACTAAGATCCGCTTCTATTAAGCTAATACCTTCGAGTCTTGCCCCTTGAAGCATTACTTCTCGTAGATCGCTCTTATCTAGACTAAAACAACAATCTGAGGCATTGAGTATGTCCCAGACTTTTTGCCATTTACAATCTAATTTTGTTGTACTATCAATTTTAGTTCCGTGAAGTACAACACCTCTTAAGTCAGCGCCTCTTAAGTCAGCGCCTCTTAAGTCAGTGCCTCTTAAGTCAGCGCCTCTTAAGTCAGCATCTCTTAAGTCAGCATCAAGAAGTTGAGCATTACTAATATAAGCTTTTTGCAAGTCGGCATTTCTTAAATCTTGCCCTTGCTTTGGCCGGTGAAAAATATTTGCTACTATTAACCATTTAGCTTCAAACTGCGTTTCTCGATTAATGATAACCTTGCTAAGATCGCAGCCTTCAAAATTAGCACCTTGTAGATTTGCGCCTCTAAAATCAGTATTGTTTAAGAAAACGTAACTTATATCAGCATTCCTTAAATCAGTATAGCTGAAGTCCGCATTTTCTAGATTACCGCAAATCTGCTTGTAAAAACTGACACCACTAAGATCGGGTTTAAGTGACTTGTTCTTTTTTCTCCAATCATTCCAACTATCAACCCAGCCTTCCTGTAAAACTTTCACATGGTCACGATTAGCCATTTCAATAAAAAATAATTAATACAGATAATCACGCCAATTCAATTATAAAAGTGGCATTCTCTAGCAGGTCTGCTTCTATATGAGAATTTTCTTTTATCCACTCATTCCAAACCTCAACCCCTCGCCTTAGTATCGCCAGATGCTCCTCATTCGCCATCACCAGCTAACCCCTCTGCTCACCTATCATCAACAACCTACTCCGCTTCCTGCCACCCTTCAATTGAAGCCAGCAGAATATTCACTAAAGGATGGTCGATTAGCTCTTTAAACGCTTCCGTTCCCCCAGCCTTCAGCGCACCTATTACTCGTGCTTTCAAGGTTGGGTTACTCTCAATCTCATCCACAGCCTTAGCCACAACAGTCATTCTCTGCGATGTCGTTGCAGTGGGGTATGTCTGGCTCAGTTGGTTGAGAAGCTGCTGAATCTCTGCTGCGGCTTGGACGAGGTTTTGCTTTTGTTCGGGGTTATAGTTGGTAATGTTGCCGCCGATTTGTTGTGCGTTTACGGTGTCGGCATTGATTAGACCGCCACCGAATTGAGCGTTTTGTAGGTTGAAGTTAGAGGTTTTGTTATTCACCCGTTGTTGATTATTTTCACCCTGGACATTGTTGATGTCGCCACCAACTGAACCACCAACTGAAAAACCACTACTGTTGTTAGTCATAAAACCTACCTGCTCAACATTTGAATAAAAGCTGGGACGCTGTAGTGCTGTCACTACCATATTCTGTAAATCAGCAATTCTGCTATCTTTCTCAGCGATGAGTGCTTTAACTTCTTGTTCTGCTAGAGCCTTTAGCTGATTATACGTGGCGAAATACTCTGCACTCAGTTGCGATTTATCGGCAGCGATCGCAGTTTTGGCCCGGAGTAAAAACTTGTCCTGTCCCCGTTTCTCCATTGCGACTATCTCAAGTTCAGCATTAGGATGATTTTCGGCCAATTGCTTGAAAGAAATAGCGATCGCTCTGGGGTCAACTCCCTGGTTATGGTACAGGTCGAGGGTATCGAAGATTGGCTTGATAAAATCTCCAAACTCCCCGTCAGTAAAGACTTCTTCTCGGTTATCTGGTTTGCGCCAAGGATCGGGGTTTTCTTTAGTAGGCAAACGCAGATAAATATACTCACACCTTACCCCATGAAAAAGCGTGTCACTAGTAATACCCCAATCTTCGATGTAGGCTCCGGTGAGGGTTGCACCTGTAAAATCCGTTTCATCTAGTTGCGTCTGCTTCAACTTTGCTCTCGACAAATCGCAGTCCTGCAAATTTGCTTGACTTAAAGAAGCACCAATAAAGTTAGCATCTTGTAAGTATGCACCTTTAAGATTGATACCTGACAAATTCAGATGGGAAAAATTTTGGTCAACGCCCCATCCGGTGATTACTAGTTGCTGGACTTTTTCGTATTTGAGATAACTATTACCAATACAAGCACGCTCAAGCCATTTTGTTTTTAACCAGCAAGTTCTGGTTAATAGTGCATTTCTCAGATCGGTGCTTGTAAGGGTTGCACCCGTAAAATTAGCATCAGTTAGGTCAGCATCTTGAAAAGACGTTCCTCCTATAGCAGCAAGAGCAATTGCAATCCGGCGAAATAAGACAAATTTCTGATTTCCAACGATTGTTTGCCAACCAATATAACCACCTATCAAAGTTTGTGCCAGAATCCAAACAGTCGATACAGTTGCAACTAGATATTTAGGCAGGCTTTCAAAGCCCTGAGTTTTGGTTTGAGTTCCTAACCAAGTTCCAGTGAGTAAAGTAACTCCATATACGACGATCACTAAGTTTGCAACTGTGGCTCCTAGTGCAGTTTCAAATGTTGCAGTACAGATGGCTAGTAATCCTGCTCCGACTGAAGACAAAACTAAAGGTAGAATTAAAATTATGGTAAAAGGAATAACTGGTTTTCCGGTTAGTGCAGATATCCCCATTAGCAGTAGTACACAAACTGTAAATAGTGTTATGACTACAATTACTGCGGCTATACCTCTATAAATGGCTGTGACACAGACAATTGCAAATAGGACTAAAGCAATTCCATTGAAGAGAAAGTTAGATGGATGAAACCATCCACCTTGAATAAAAGCAAATGCTACAACAAAAGTTAATATAAATATTCCCACTAAAATAGTGGAAAAACCGGCTATCCACCACTTATGCAGCCCTGCTCTAACTCCTGTAAAGTTTGCACCTCTCAAATTCGCTCCACTAAAATCTGCCCCACGAATATCTGCATAACTAAAGTTCGCAAGAGCAAGGTCTTGACCCTTGAACGAACGACCTCTGAGATTCTGATGCGAGAAGTCTTGCGGCATGGCAGTGCTAGTGAAAGCAAAGGTTGAGGCTGGATACACCTTGAGTATGTTCTTTTACGGACTGTTGTTCAAGATTTTGTCATGAAGAGTAAACAAACGGGAGCTATTGCGGCTGTGGTGAACTTCTGTGCTTGGGCGATCGCGTATTTGAAGGAGGCTATACGGACTTGGAAAGGGATCAAGTCACCCGAAGCTGTGTTTGTCGCGGCTTGCAATGAGGGGAGGAAGCCAGAAGTGCAACACGCCAAATCGGGTGCGATCGCTTGGTTTGAGTGGGCGAGGCGGCAGAGGATTGTGATTGCGATGTCGGGGGAAACTGTGTATACCCTGGATGGTGAACCAGTAGCATTGCAGGAGATGATGCGGCGGTATCCGGTGCGGGAGTAATACTACAAGTGAGGGACGATCGCAGCACGGTAAAAGGCGTGACCCTGGCGTATGGAGAAGCTGAAGATGGCAGAACAATTGTGCGAAAATCCAGGGGTTAAGTTTTTGATGGAGTGCTGGGCGGACGACCCTGCGAGTGCGGATCGGGATCGAGAAGCTGCTGACGAAGTTTGGGCAGTGGAGAATTGCAATTGCAGACGGAATATTGGTTAACTTTAAGAGTTAATGCTAAAGGTAATTCATGTGGATTTATTGATTCGAGAAGTTGAACTTAACGATGCTGAGGCTATTGTTAACATTTTAAATCCAATTATTGAGGCTGGAGTATACACAGCATTTGATACACCCTTGACTGTAGAAGCTGAACAGGAGTATATTTTACACTTTCCAATACGTGGAGTATTCCATGTAGCTATCTGCTGCCATGAGCAACAGGTTGTGGGATTTCAAAGTATGGAACCATTTGCTAACTACACTCATGCCTTTGCTCATGTCGGAGTGTTGGGAACTTATGTTGCTCTGTCATATCGACGCCAAAAAGTTGCTACAAGTTTATTTAATGCTACGTTTGAGCTTGCGCGTCAGCGAGGGTATGAAAAACTGCTCACTTATATTCGTGCAGATAATATGGCGGCATTAGCTACTTACCTCAGCCAAGGTTTTGGAATTATTGGTACAGCCAAAAGACAAGCCAAAATAAACAGCAGATATATAGACGAAATCATTGTTGAAAAATTTTTGTAGAGATTACAGATGGACAACCATGAACTGCTAGAACAAAGCTACATTTAAACCGATTAGAAAACCTCGCAATTCCTCAATTTCTGTGAGAACACTCAGGTTTGAAGTAGCGATATTTAGCGACAAGCTTTTTCACGTCTACGCTCATCAAAGAGAGGAGCAAGTAGAACAAGGTTATTCTGCTTCTTTTTTGGCTGAAAATTCAGTTTTGGGTGTAGAACTCAAAGCGGTGAATGAGGGTGAAGGTTCAGCCGCGCCTGTCACCAACGGTGAAAAATGGTTGCATCAGGCGATTGTAGCTTTTATTGAATATGCGTATGCAGAAACTCAACGTTGCTGCGAATTCGGCGCAGAATCTGGGCTTCGAGTTTCTTCAAGAATGTTGGAGTGATGAGCCGACGCTGGTGATAACGATCGAGAAGTTGCTGGTGAAGTTTCCACAGTGGGGTGTTGCTTGTGTTGAGGGGGCTTGCATATTTCAAAAGTCCGATACTTTTAGGAATCTTTAACTTCAGGCGATCGCTAAAGAGTGAAACAGCAGTGTTATTTTGCTAAGTAATAAACTAAAGCAGAGACAGGCAGGTAAAGCATGGATTTGGAGGATTTGACAACGCTAATTCATGAGCATGGCTTATCAGAGTATCAAAATGATATTTTGGCGAGCGTGCGCCCTGCTATCTTGTTAAGGCTTGGACAAGCTGAACCAGGATACAAGGGGCAGAGTCGTATTGGGGGAGTTCCAGATTTACCCTTGTCTGTTCCTTGGCCGAAAAACACTCCTTCAGACAGCTACCTTTGCTTTATCTTGCAGATTAACTTGGCTGAATTACCTACTTTTCCAGACAATCCTTTGACAAAGCGGGGAATGCTTTATCTTTTTGCCTCGGAAAGTGAAAATGCTGCCGAACAACTAGTGTTTTACGATGGGAGCGAATCTTTAGAGCCTGCACAATTACCCGAAGATACTCGTTTGATTACAGATTGGTACGATAATTTAGTAACTCACCGTCTAGAGTTTGAGTTGTTTCCTGATATCCCGCGTTGGGCAACAAATGATTTTTATCGGTTGTGCGCTCACCTCAACTTGGACGAACTCAAGTTAAATGATTTGTGTAGAACTCTCAGCGAAAATAGTGTCGGGAAGCTGCTCGGTCATGCTTCGGGCATTGGTCACGATCCACGGGAGGACGCTTACGTAGTTAGACAGGTGAACCCCGAATGGCTTTACAACTACGAGCAACGCCAAACTTTAGACATGACTCACGCCCAAAACTGGCATAACTTACTGGAGGTCGAGTCTAACAGAAAAGTTGATCTGATGTTTGGTGATGCTGGCTATCTACAAGTACTTATTCATGGAGAAGACTTGAAGCGTTTGGATTTTTCTCAGGTCTACGTGAACCTTGAATCAAGCTAAAACTTCAATGTGATGTCTATCAGAATTCAGAAGTCAAATGTAGTTGAAGCCGTGTTTGTCGGTACTTGTAAGGAAGGAAGAAAACCGGAGGCGCAACAGGCCAAGTCTGGTGTGGTTGCTTGATTTGAGTGGGCGAGGCGGCAGAGAATTGTGATTGCAATATCGGGTGAGGTTGTGTATACGCCGGATAGTGAGACGGTGGCGTTGAGCGACATGATGCGGCGGTTTCCGGTACGGAGGTAGGGTTGTGGATTGGTTCAAAAATTTAAATAGTCGAGTGAGGGGATTGTTACGGTGCCAAACGCTTGACCCTTATAAATAAAGAAGCTGAAGACGGCTAAGATATTGAAGGAGAAGCCTGTTTTACAAATTGTTAAGACTGATAGGACAATCAATTAAAATCAAGACAATTTAGCCTTACGATAACCTGTCTCAAAGCTAGATTTATCCCCTTTTCCTGCACCCTCTTGACAAATGTGCAATTACCTTAACCTCTCACGGATGATATAATACATTGGCAGAGTAGCTTTCACGTCAAAATAACTACCATGAAAGACACAACTCTGTGCTTTGAAAAATGGTGTCAACGGTTTGATGATGTATTTACTCATAAAGCGCAAGTTGTAGATTTTGAATGCTATTTAATTGAGATAAGAGTTAACTATGTGTACTGAAAAGGAAACTCTAAGGAAGTAAAACCTTATAAAATGGATGGATAATAATCACACTTATGCTAAAAGCAAGTACACAAGGACACTTAAATGTTAAATTTTACAACTTGTAGTGCGAGAGAATAATCTTGCAAATAGCATCTCAGGTTTTAGCCTATGCCGAAATATCCAATACCATGAACCACCACTGCTCCTAATGCCTGGAGAAGTTAAAGTTGGCAGACCACCCCTGACAGAAGGGCTTCTTGGGTCTTTCTTTACGCGCTCCATGTAATCTTGTAATCCTTCATTTTCCCACCCGACAGCACTTGTGAAGCGATTATAATTTTGTTCATCGTTATCATTCCAATCTTTCATTCCTAGTCTATTTCCTGTATCTAACCAAATTTTCTTTTGTATGCTGAAACCAAAATTTTCTTCTGAGTATTGTACCCAATAATCATTAATTTGTTTAAGAACTGGGCAGGGAAAACTCTCTAGTAAAGAATCAGAGTCAACTTCACCTTCCATATCAGCAATCAAAAGCATGATGTTCCCAGTTGACCCGTCAGCCCCTTCCCAATCTTGCACTTTCAAAAAATATTCCAATTCAGTAAATAAGTATTGTTTAAAAGATTGTCTAACCTCTTGTATGAATTCTGCTTGCTTCGATTCCTCCAATAAATTTAGTAATCTTACATAGATTGCTCTGATATTTTTAATAGTAACAATTTGGTTATTTTTAAATGGGTTAGTTTCATTGGGATAATTTTTAATAATATCGTATGCTTCTTTATAAATCTTTATTGCTTTTGTTTGATCTTTTTCCTCAAGTAAACTTACCTCAATATGCTTGACTAAAATTTGAATTTGTAGTCCTTGTTCAGAAGTAATGTTACTTTCTTTATTTTGTAAAAATCTCAAGCTTTCTGCAAAATTTTGTTGTACTTCATTTGGTTTTTCTAGTTGCTGATATACTTGGGAAATAGAAGCTAATAGAAGGGCTTGTTTAAGATTATGTTCATTAACTCTAAAAGATAAACCTGCTTGTCTTAAAGCTTCATCTGATTCAATTATAAGATTTTTATTTCGTAACTCTCCGGCTAGTTGAGATAGTTTTTGAACATTTTCAATATCTTTCTTTACTGAAGCAAGCTGATTCTGTAAATTTTGTGCTTCTCGCTTTGCTATTATTGCTTTATTTCCTTCTGTTGCTGCAAATATTCCTAAAATTACAGCAACAAATAATGTTATCAACAAAACAGCAGAACCAATACGAATCTGCCGTTTAGTTTTAATATTTGCTTCAGTTAATAATAAATTTCTTTTCTGAGATGCTTCCCTGTCCTTCCTTTCTCTTTCCAAAGTAGCCTCTTGTTCTTTAGCAGCAATCCCTAACTGAATTTCTTTTTCTTTACTAGCTGCTAAATACTGCTTATCTTGATAACTTAAATTTTTATCTTTTGCCCATTCTTCAGCTTCCTGCAATGCCTTCCCTCGCAGTAGCCTCGATTCATCAACACCCCCAGAAACTATCCAAAACCGAAAATTTTCTGAATATGGACGCAGGTTATTTAACTGATTCTCTATCCAATTGAAGTCAAAGATTTCACGGTAAATTTGGTTATAAATTCTCAGCTTACCTTGCTGTCTAATAACTAATCCCGATAACTGTAATTCACTTTGCTCTAATGTATCATCTGCTGTTACTGATGATTGTTCTTCACTAAGTCTGACTTGTTGATACAGTTCTAGTAAATAACCTGCTTTTTGTTCATCGCGCAAAATTCTGGCTTGAATTGTCCGTAAATGCTCAGGTTCATCCTGTGATTCCCAGCTTTCGATAATCCGTGACCTGACAACTTGCTCTACTGAACGAGGGTGTTCCTGTGCTGATTCCTCAACCATAAACTGACACAGCTTTTGAGTCAAAAATGGTTGCCCTCCAGTCCACTGCAAAATCTCCTGCATTATTGCGTGAGGCTTATTGAATTTACTAAACAAACCCTTCTCTAACGGCTCAACTTCATGCAATTGGAACCCCTTGAGGGAGATAGCCTTACCAATGTTAAACGGAGTACGGTTCTTATCTTGTATTAAACTGGTTGGTGATGCGACCCCTAGTAAACAAAAAGTGAGGCGATTATATTGGGGGTTATCAACTCGCTCATTATAACAAGACCTAATAAAAGCAAAAAAGTCATCTGTCGGGAAATTTAGACTCAGAACACTATCAATCTCATCAATAAAAATTACTATATTTTCTGAAATTTCTGCGAGAAGAATTTTTGTCAGAAAGTTACTAAATCTTAATAATGGAGAATTTAATTGATTCTGCTCCCACCAACCTTTAAAATCTACATGCAAGGCAAAACTATCGATGAGCTTAACAATCAAATCTGCATACCAATTTTCTTGAGTTGCTGTCTGAATATTAATGGAGGATAAATCAATTGACGCACACTCTACACCAGCTTCACCTAAGCGGCTCATTGTTCTTACACGCAAGCTGGACTTTCCACTCTGTCTAGAATTTAATACATAACAAAACTTCCCTTGTAATAGGGCTTCATTTAATTCATCATCAGCTTCTCGGTTGACATAAGTACTGGCATTTTCAGGTAGACTTCCAGAGAAAATGTACTGGTCAACCATAAACTACTCCAAACGTGCCAAAAAATACTGACGATACAAATCGCAACTAGCAATACAGTCATTACGCACTATCTTAACTAGCCCTAGACTGTGCAATTTAAAAGTGATTTCCGGATTAAGCTGCACTGGTTTATCTACTGTTATCACTTTTGTGTAACCTTCTTTTAACTGAGAATCACTTTGCAAAGATTCTAGTTGCTGCCGTAAATGATAGCTGAAAATTCCTTGTTCTGTTGGAGCTAGGCTGATTAATTCCTCTAAAGAAGTTTCCTGGCTTTTGAGGTTAGCTATTGCCTCGTTTAAGAGATAAGGATGTCCACCTACAAACTTGATTAATTTACTTAATTCCTCTTCCCCAAAATACCCCCCTAGTTCATACAGTTTCACCATTTCTTGCACCTGTTGTTGATTAAACTCAGGTAACTCAATAGCTAGTCCAACGTTAAACGGTGAACGATTGATATCTAGAGTGGGGTAAGCTTCTGTAGAATTAACTACCACCAGTCGTAGTTTCTTCCAAATTTTTCCCATCCTGTCTCCTTGTTTGGCTGTTTCATACCAACTCCGCAACAGGAGGCAGAATTCTGAGAAAATATTGGCATATTCAAATAGACGTTCAAAATTATCTATCGCAAAAACAAGAGAATTATCTATATTCGATAATAAATATCTTTGAAAATAACGAGTGCAACTTGTATTTAAACCCAAACTATCTTGCCAATATTCATTTACCAAGTCTTTCACATCCAGGCTATCAGAAACATTGACACATAACCAATGTAAGAAAGTTTTTAGGTCAGTCAGAGTAGAACTATCAGCAAGTTTTAAATCCAATTTAACTGTCTCATATCCCTGGTGTCTTGCATGGTCTAGGATTTTCTCTAGCAGCAGAGTTTTCCCCATTCTCTGCGGGGCTTTGATGCGAATTAAGGCTCCAGGTTGCACGATTGCTTTATAGCATTTGTCCTCAATTGGTGGTCTTTGAATGTATATAGTTGTGTCTGCCCCTACCCCAGAATTATTAGCCGCTTGCAACTGTTGTTCAATTGCATCCAATTTGTCATCAAGTTCCTTCAGAGTGCGTTCCTCTGCCTGAAGCTGTTGTTCGTATTGAAACTTACGGGATACATCGGTTTCAATTACCAACGCTGTTCGTAGATTTGCGACTTTCTGGCTTTGAAGGGTGTAAGCTTTTTCGAGCGAATCTCGTTCTTGCTGCGATCGCTGTCGTTGATTCTGCGATTGGACTGAATTACCTGATGCCACAGTCTGCTGCCCAAAGTGAATATTGTAAACATTCCCACCAATCTGCCCAGCGTTCACCGTGTCAGCATTAATCAACCCGCCGCCAAATTGGGCATTGCGTAAGTCGTTGTTAATTTGCTTTGGGTCTTGAGAGTCCGGCATGAGTTGGGCTTGAGCAGGTTTAAGCGACATTGTTGTAAATAATATCACCATTATTTTTTAGACCGACAGATGCAAATTCTTTCTTAATCTCGCCTAAACTCCATTTGAGCGAAGTGGTCTTGCAGCAGCTTGTGGATGAAGCGGTAGCGACCGCCGACACGCTGGAGTAACATACGCTCGGTGCAGTAGTCGAGGAATCGGGCGTAGTTCCAAGGGATGTAGCCGTTGAAGTAGAGGATGAGGCGTAGAGAAAAGTGTTTAATAACGGGTGTTCCACTTCTAGGTATTCCCACCAATAATGCCACCAATAATCCGGATACTAAGCTAAAAAGTAAACTATTCTTAGTATGTAGAACTTGTTGAATTAAAAAGATTACTATTGTAGAACATAGGAAAACAAATGTTGATAACTTTACAGTATTTTTAGCTGATTGCCAAATTCCTTGGTTAGAAATAACTTTATTTTCAATTTCTATTCCTTGGAATCCCCAAACTAGTCCAAAAATTAGCCCAAAAACTAGTCCGATATTTATCAAAAAATTCTGCTGTAAAATATCTGTTAGCCCAAATTTTCCAAAAATTAAACCTGTAACTAAACCACATATCAAACCAACTAGAAATTTATTAAAAGAAAATCTTAGAACTTCAATTGCTTCGAGCTTATCGCTTATTAACCCTGATATCAAACCAAAAATTAGCCGATATATTAGTCCAGAAATTGAGTCTAATTTCGTTTTCAAGAACTGCACATACCCGTCAATTAGCCCAAATAACAATCCAAATATCAGTCCATAAATCAACCATTTTATAATAGTCTTATTTAAATAAATATTAAATAAAGTAGTTTTTTCGAGTTTTCTATCTATTAATTTACCAAATAATCCATTTAGAATGCCAACAGTCAGTCCAATAAGGAGTCCATATTTTAAGCCAACGATCACTCCATGTTCTAGCCAATAATTCAGTCCAGCATTCACATCCTTCTTTAGCCCAATAATCAACATGGCAATTAGCCAATAAATTAGCCCAATAATCAACACAGAAATCAGTGTTTGTATAATTCCCCAGACAACTAAATTATAAATAATTTTAGAAATTTTGTTTTTTAACAGACTAGGCTGCATTTCTTCAATCAAAAACTCTGTTTTCGATTCTTGCTGCATTTGTCGAGCAAACCAAATAAGCCATATTTGGATTTGCTTAGCATTAGGAGTTTTGTTCTTAAAATATGCCCTACTGTTAAAATCGCGTGTTAACATCTGCCCTATATAGGCATCCAATAAATACTGAATACGGTCTGGTGTAGAAGTCAATTTTTGCCATTCTTCAACAGATATTTTTTGAGATACTAGAATAGTAATGCTAAGTAATAAGGGAGTTTTGACTAACTCTAGTAAGTCTAAGTCCCTACTGATAGTTGACCACAGTTCTATATAATTTATAGTTGTTAGATAATCACGAATTTGATTATTTGTTAAAGTTTGTAAGTAGATAGCACCGTTAAGTTGTAATTGAGTAGCGTAGTTACTATATTCCTCAATCCGACTACAAATAACTAGACACAACGGTCTAGTTTCACTTGCTAAAGATTCATTTATTTTATAAACACAGAGTTCTTGACGCTGTGGCTCAATTTCATCTAAAGCATCAAGCAATGGTAATAGTTGACGATTATTTAACCACTCTTGACCAAGTTTTTTTGAAACACCATATTTAGATTTCAGTTCAGCCACTAACCAATCAGTTATAGATTGCCTGTTATCTTTCCACGAGGATAAGTTGAATAAAATGGGAACGGGATAATCAGGCTGTTCTTCTGCACGGCTAACTAAAGCTTGTGCCAGTTCTAGTTGTGTGGTTGTCTTGCCCGACCCTGGCGCACCTAAAATTAAAAGCTTACCTGCAATTTCTGGGGAATCAAAAACCTCTAAAATTGTTGTTGTGTCTAGGAGAGGTTCGGGAGGCTTTAAACCAATTTTTATCTCTGCATCCCAAGGGCGTTTTACCTGCTGGGGTTGTGATTCCTTTCCCAGATTGATCAACACGGCATTGTGTAGAGATTGCCTTAATCGTGCTGTAACTTCTTCCTTTACTGCGGCTAGTAGTATCCGCTCGTTCTTTGGTCGAGCCGGGTTGCCTACTGGTGTTGTCTGCTGCCCGAAGAAAATATTCCAAATGTCCCCGCCGATTCTGCCAGCATTAACATTCTCAGCATTTATAAACCCACCACCAAACTGGGCATTGCTTAAGTCGTTGTTATTGACTTGGTTCGGTTCTTGGGAGTCCGGCATGGGTTGATTTAGGCAAGCTTAAGCATTGTTGTTATAAATATTACCACCCATTTGATCTATGTTTGCAGTGTTAGCGTCCAATATACCGCTTGCGAACTGTGAGTTAGGTTGGTAGTAAATCGAGACTTTATCTCCAGTCTGAGCTAGTAATTTATTTTGCTGGTTAATTGTGGAAAATAACTGATTAATTATTTTATCTTTATCTTCGAGTCTTGCTTGGTATTGTGCTTCTAGTGCCTTAGCCGCAAACTCATATCCCTGCGTGAACTCGCTGTGGATTTTTGCCTTATCTGCATCAGGGGCAACAGCTACTCTGACTAAAATAACGCCATCACCTTTCTTTTCAATGCTTTGGACATCCAATTGTGCGCCTTGGTTTTCGACTTCTACTTTTTTGAAGGAGTAGGCAAAAGCATCCCAGTCAATACCGTTGCGAAAGATTAAGTCTACTGTTTCTAAGGATTTTTGGAATAGCTTGGTGAACTCGCCGGGGGCGAAGTTTCCACTGATAGGGCGACGTTCTTGGTGATCTGTTTGAAGATAAACATAGTCACAAATTACGTCCTTAAGGTTTGTAGCACTGTTGGTATTCCAGTCTTTTATACAAGCTCCTGTAAAAGTTGCTGTAGTAAAGTCGGTTCCTAGTGCTTGAATTCTACTAAGGTTGGCCCCACTGAGATTAGCTTCACTAAGGTTAGCTTCATTGAGATTAGCCCCGCTGAGATTAGCCCCACTGAGGTTAGCTCTACTGAGGTCAGCTCTACTGAGGTCTCGGTTTATTGCTCCTTGATTAACAATCTCCCAAACTAACTTCCATTTTTCCTCAATGACTGTTAGCTCCCTAATTTGTGCTTGTTTGAGATTAGCACCACTGAGGTTAGCTTCACTAAGATTTACTCCATTGAGGTTAGCGGCACTGAGGTTAGCTTCACTAAGGTTAGCGGCACTGAGGTTAGCTTCACTAAGATTTACTCCATTGAGGTTAGCCCCACTGAGATTAGCTCCACTAAGGTTAGCCCAACTAAGGCTAGCTCCATTAAGGTTAGCCCCATTGAGATTAGCTTCTCTAAAATCTATTCTATTGAGTTTAGCTTCATTGAGATTAGCGCCACTGAGGTTAGCTTGATTAAGATTAGCGCCACTAAGGTTAGCTTCAATGAGATTAGCCTTTATCAAACCTACCGAAATGAGATCTGCCCAACTGAGGTTAGCGCCACTGAGGTTAGCACCACTGAGGTTAACTCCACTGAGGTTAGCCCAACTGAGGTTAGCCCAACTGAGGTCTTGGTTTACCGCTCCTTGATTAACAATCTCCCAAACTAACTTCCATTTCTCCTCAATGACTGTTTCTTCACTAATTCGTGTTTGTTTGAGGTTTGCACCACTGAGATTAGCGCCACTAAGATTAGCGCCACTGAGATTAGCACCACTGAGGTTAGCTCTACTGAGGTTAGTCCCATTGAGATTAGCGCCACTGAGGTTAGCTCTACTGAGGTTAGCTCTACTGAGGTTAGCTCCACTGATATCTAATTTTACTTCAAAATTTTCCTGTCTCCATTCATTCCAAATCTCCACCCCTTGCCTCAATATCTCCAGATGCTCCGCATTCGCCATCTTAAGCTCACTCCTCTGCTCACCTGTTGCAAACAACCTACTCCGCCTCCTGCCACCCCTCGATTGAAGCCAGCAGAATATTTACTAAAGGATGGTCGATTAGCTCTTTAAATGCTTCGGTTCCCCCAGCCTTCAACGCACCTATTACCCGTGCTTTTAATGTTGGGTTACTCTCAATTTCGTCTACAGCTTTAGCCACAACACTCATTTTCTCCGAAGTAGTAACAGTGGGGTATGTCTGGCTCAATTGGTTGAGAAGCTGCTGAATCTCTGCTGCGGCTTCTGCCAGATTCTGCTTTTGCTCAGGGTTATAGTTGGTGATGTTGCCGCCGATTTGTCCTGCATTTACGGTGTCAGCGTTTACTAGACCACCTGCAAACTGAGCATTTTGTAGGTTGAAGTTAGAGGTTTTGTTGCTTACCCGTTGCTGGTTATTGTCACCTTGGACATTGTTGATATCGCCACTCACTGAACCACCAACTGAAAAACCACCGGGATTATTAGTCATAAAACCTACCTGTTCAACGTTTGAATAAAAGCTGGGGCGCTCCAAGGCAGTCATTACCATATTTTCTAGCCTACGGATTTGATTTTCTTTCTCTGCCAGTAATAATTTAATTTCTCTGTCTGGCAAATTTTTAAGTTGATTATAAGTATCAAAATACTCAGCACTCAGTTGGGATTTATCGGCAGCGATCGCACTTTTGGCACGGAGTAGAAACTTATCCAGACCTCGTTTCTCCATTGCGACTATCTCAAGTTCAGCATCGGGGTTATTCTCTGCCAACCGCTTGAACGAAATTGCGATCGCTCTGGGGTCAACTCCCTGATTATGGTAGAGGTCAAGGGTGTCGAATATTGGCTTAATAAAATCTCCAAATTCGCCGTCTGCAAATACTTCTTGTCTGTTGTCAGGCTTGCGGTGAGGCTCTGGGTTATCTGACGTAGGCAAGCGCATATAGACGTATTCACAGCGCACTCCGTCAAATTTTGTGTCAGTAGTAATGTTCCAATCTTCGATGTATGCTCCGGTGAGAGTTGCGTCGGTGAAGTCAGTGCCGTCGAGTTGGGTTTGCACTAGCTTTGCTCTGGATAAATTTGCATCTTGCAGGTTAGCGTGGCTCAAGTCTGTACCAATGAAACTGGCATCAACTAAGGAAGCTCCACTTAGATTGACACCCCGCAGGGATAAACTATCAAAGTTTTTGTTAATCCCCTCGCCTGTAATTACTACTGAACGCAGCATTGGTTTCAACAGATATGTATCTTTGAGACGCGCACGTTCAAGCTTCTTAGCCTGAAACCAACAGGTTCGCGTGCAGATTGCATTTGTTAAATCTGTACTTTTGAGTATTGCACCAGAGAAATTGGCATCTGTTAAATTAGCACACTTAAAGCTGGTTCCTCTCGTTGCAGCAATGGCAACTGCAATTGTTTGAATTAAGGTAAACTTTTCGTCTTCAATTAAAGTTCGCCAACTAATATAACTAGCCAGAAACACTACAGGAACAGTCCCGGCATACAACTGGGGCATACCAACAGCCATAGCCATCAAGCCCCCCGCCAAAACCCCAGCCACAGCCACAATCCCAGTCACAGCTATACTGAGAGTTTTAGCCTCTGCTAAAAAACCAGCCATTGTCGCCATAGCAGCCACAGCTATCGAACCAGATCCAAGCCCTACTAAAGCCCCTGTTGCTGCTGCCGCAATACCTATAGCACTGGACGCTGAACCTAGTCCACCGATAGCACTGGCCACAGCCCCTACAAAAGCTATACTCCCTGCTCCAATCACAACCATCGGTAAAGTAAAGACTTTTAAAGCTATTTCTAAACCCTGCTGGACGAGCAGCATAAAGAAGACTACAAACATTGCCACGACAATGGCAACACAAATAACAGTATAAAGTTGGCTTAGTAAGACTTTTGCATTGAAAATAAAGACAAAAAAACTACTGAAAGCTAATACTGAAGAAAAACCTGTTAATGCTGATATTAGTAATGAGATGCTAAATAGGCTAATTACCCAATGCCATTGCAGCCCAGCACGAGCATGACTAAAGTTTGCACCTGTGAGATTTGCTTGACTAAAATCTGCCCCTCTAATATCAGCTTTACTAAAGTTTGCCCCTGTAAGGTCTTGACCCTTGAACGAACGACCTCTGAGATTTTGACCGGAAAAGTCTTGAGGCATGGCAGGGCTAGTGAAAGCAAAGGTTGAGGCTGGATACACCTTGAGTATGTTCTTTTACGGACTGTTGTTCAAGATTTTGTCATGAAGAGTAAACAAACGGGAGCTATTGCGGCTGTGGTGAACTTCTGTGCTTGGGCGATCGCGTAGAACAATAAGTTCTTAAAGTTCCTTTAAGGTTTCTCGTATATTTTTTTAACTTATTGTCAGTAGTATGAAGTTTTAGTGTCTCAACTTGCTTTGTTAACTAATATCCCAGAGCATAGGTATTTCATTAGATTTTGCTAGAAATTCTACTCTTAATCGAATTATTAAACCGTCAAATCAAATCGAAAGTTATTATGAACAAACAATTATTTAACTACAAATCCTCAATTATTCCTCTATTAAGTGCAATAATAGTTAGCAACGGATTTTTCGCCAAAGTATCTGCTCAAGACATTTCTGCTCCACAGGCTACGGATTCTGTTGCCGTCAGTATCGAAAATCAAGAGTTTCCCCAGTGGGGATATTACACGGTGCGGAGGGATTTTCGCAAATGTGCTTCTCCAATATGCGGTGGATATTTCATAAAGCTTGTCAACTTGAAAGCTACTCCTTGCGTGGATGGTGTTTTTCGCTCTGAATGCTATGTGTCAGCAATTGATTGGAGTTCGGTGAAAGTCTCGCCTTACGAACTGGTAAAAATCCAAAATGATGATGGTAGCCGTCTACTCCTTAGAGGTAATATAGTGCCAGTGACATTTCCCGGATTCGGTGAGTTTGGGAATTTGAGAGTAAAAGAAGCCTTCTACGCCGCTACAGCTGCCCCAGCAAAAGGTACTTTTGTGGGACTAAAAGACAATGGCATTCGCTGTATCACTACTCCTTGTTTCTCTACAAATCAACTGGTTTTGAATAAACCGAGGATTTCTCAAGTCTCTTCAATCGATTTGAGTCAAACAGGTGCAACGCAAAAACAACTTGAGGCGGCAACAAGCGAAATTTTTGGTCAAGGTTTGATTGCTGTAGGTAAAACTGAGGTAGTAGAAAACGTAGATCCAACCAAAAGAGATACTAAGTTTGTCGCTACACAATTTTATTTGAGAGTGGAACCAAACTAAAGGAATTCTGGTTACTTTTTCATGCTTTTGTAGCCACAATACATAATCAATTGTGCAACTGATCGCATCCTCTAGCCCGTAAGTGCAACCTTCAAGGGCTGTTTGAACTTCTTGGAGTGAGAAGTTAATGCCGAGACTAACTAACGCTTGTTCGTATTGCTTGAATATCTTGGATTCAACTGAGTCTTTTTCCCAGAACATGAAACTACCTCAAAAGATGAAATAGTGATTAGTTTCTTTTGTATACTACAAGTGTAGTATGTATAGTATTAAATACAAGCTAAGAGTTTCCGTCTAAGATTTTTTATGAGTTACGATTTTTTGGTGCGAAGTTGTGATTTAAACAAGCTCAACTCTATGACTAAATATCCTAGTATCCCAACGTATCATGCGTTAGGTGATAAAGGAATATTGCTGGATGAGTTCGTCAGGTTCGATGGAGAGGTTATTTTAACTGAGAAAGTAGATGGGACTAACTCTCGCATTATTCTGTTGCCCGATGGTAACTACATTCTAGGCAGTAGGGAAGAATTGCTGTTTGCGAAAGGCGATCTCATTGGTAATCCAGCACTGGGAATTGTAGACGCTCTTCATAGTATTGCAGATTTATTGCCACAGTCAGAGCAGAATATTATTGTTGTCTATCTTGAACTGTACGGTGGCAAAGTCACGGCTGCCAGTAAGCAATATACAGCACAGCAAAATGTTGGTTGGCGGCTATTTGATGTTGCAGTTCTCACAGATATTGCTATGTTGTTTACTAAGTCCGTACAACAATTAACAGTATGGCGAGATAATGGTGGGCAGACATTTCTAGATGAAGACCAACTAAAGAAAGCATCTATTGATTTTGGATTTGAACTAACACCGAGACTTGCCACAGTTAAGGCACTCCCCGTAAGTATTGAAGAAACTCATCAGTTTCTCAAAGCTTTGTTGCCAAAAACGAAAGTAGCTCTAGATGAGGGTGCTGGTGGTCGAGGCGAGGGTATTGTTGCCAGAACTTACGAGCGAAGTGCGATCGCCAAGATTCGTTTTGAGGATTATGAACGTCACGCTAAACGTCGTTAGTGATTGAGGCAGCTTGGATTGCTTAAAAACATAATGGGTCAGTTCGTGATGATGCGGCCGGTGTCCGGTGGGGGATTGATAGCACAAGTGAGGGGCGATCGCAGTACGGTCAAAGGCGTGACCCTGGCGGATGGAGGAGCTCAAGATGGTAGAACAGTTCCCCTTGCCCCTTCCGGTGAAGCTCCAGTTCCAGAATGCCTAGGAAATGAAACTACGATAGGAAGCGCGATCGCAAATTCTGTTCCTTGTCCTAAAACAGAATCTACTTTGAGGGTTCCTTGATGCCGTTGTACGACAATTTGGTGGGCGATCGCTAGTCCTAATCCTGTTCCCTGTCCGACTGGTTTGGTGGTGAACAGATAATCAAATATCTTTTGTTTCACTTCCTCACTCATTCCGGTTCCATTGTCAACAATCTTAATTATCACTTGCTGTTCATCTTCACTCAGCCGCGTTTGAATGGTAATTTGGTTAGGCTGGGCTTGGATACTTGCAAAACTGCGTCCTTGATTTGACTCTTCTAAAGCATCGATCGCATTCGCTAGCAAATTCATAAACACTTGGTTGAGTTGTCCAGCAAAACACTCTACGCAAGGTAATTTGCCATAATCTTTCACAACCAAAATTTCTGGACGCTTTTCGTTAGCTTTCAATCTGTGCTTCAGAATCAGAATGGTACTGTCGATACCATCATGAATATTGAAGGGAATTTTATAATCTTTGTCAGCCCTAGAAAAAGTTCGTAAACTAATACTGATATCTTGAATGCGGCTCAGTCCCAAGGTCATAGAATCCAGCAAGTTTGGCAAATCTTCTTGAAGATATTCCCAGTCAATTGCTTCTTTTTCTGCCTCAATTTCCGGATCGAGATGCGACAGCTTCTGCTGATATAAATCAATCAGTCTAAATACATCCTGAACATAGTTTTTAGCTGGGTTGATGTTCCCTGCAATGAAACTTAGAGGATTGTTGATTTCGTGAGCAACTCCCGCCACAAGATTCCCCAAGGCTGACATCTTTTCATTCTGGACTAACTGAATTTGGGTGTGTTGCAGATGTTGAAGTGTTTGTTCTAGTTGATTTGCTTGCTGACGAGTTTTGATCAGCAACTCTGTCTGCTGGAGTGCTACCCCCATTTGAGTGGCTATTTGCTTGGCAAATTCAATCTCAGAAGCTTGCCAATCACGGGGTTGATTGCACTGGTGAATACATAACAAACCCCAAAGTTCTTGAGCTTGCATAATTGGCACAACTAGTGATGCTCGAATCTGAAATTGCGCTAAAATTGCCCGATGGCATTCCAACACATCAGCTGTATAGATGTCAGCAATCGCACAGAAACGTCCATGCTTATAAAGGTTCACATAATTATCGCCAAAGCAATGATCTTGAACTTGAATTGCTAAAGCAGCAGGAAATTCAGGTAAGACATCTTCAGCGATAAACTCGCCATATTCGTAGTTTGTTTCGAGATGAAATTGGTAAATTCCAACTCGATCGGCATTGAGAATAGAACGCGCATTTTGGGTGACAGCGCAGAATATAGCATTTAAGTCTAAAGACTCTCGGATATGCGCTACAGCATTAAATAAAGTTTCCTGTTGAGCAAGCGATCGCTCTAACTGTTGAGCATAATTCTGAGCTTGCTGATAAAGACGGGCATTTTCTAACGCGATCGCTGCTTGGGTGCAGAGTAAATTCAGCATTTTGACGCGATCGCTCGTAAAAACCTCCGCAGTCAAGCTGTTCTCTAAATATAAAATTCCCAACAGTTTGCCTTGATTAATAATTGGTGTACACAACAAACTCTTAGGTTGTTGATGAATGATGTAAGTATCAGCCATTACGAATGGATGAGTAATAGCGTTATTAATAGTTAAAGGTTCTAAGGTACGTTTAACTAGGTTGATTAACGAAATCGGTAAATCCTGCGAATCTTCTAGCGATAAAGATTGCATCACTATTGCTGGCTTCCCAACAGTATTAATTGCTTCAATTAATAACCTTTCTTTCTGAAGTAATAGCAAAGCACATTTATCTGCACCAGCGTTTTCAATTAACACATTTAGCAATGTGGCTAAAAGTTTATCAAGATAAATTTCACTAGAGAGAGTTTGAGAAGCTTTAAAAAGTGTTGTTAAATCGAGCGTTACTGAAACACTACTAGTGCCAGAGGTAGGAGAATTGTGTGAAGGTTGAGAAACAGTATTGTGAGCAACTGCGCTAATTGTGACATTCGGCATTAGTGGGGTTATATCTTGCTGCAATACCGGAGTTAACAACTGGGCAAAATTGTGTTCTAAATCTTCAATCTTGGCTTTTGCTCCCCAAGCAGCATAAGCAGAATAAGCTTTAAGTAAATAATCCTGAGCCAGTTTTTCTTTGCCCCATTCTAAATAAAATTGACAGGCGAGTTCGTTAGCTAAAGCTTCTTCATTGAGATACTGATTTTTGTGAGCTAAATCAATCGCCAAGTCATAATAATCAATAGCTTGGGCTTTATTGCCGAGAATTCGCTGCTTTTGGGCTTCTATTAAATAATATTTGTGCAAGTGATTTTCGCTAACATAGCCAGCCCAAGTTTGCAATTTTTCTTGATTCGCCATCACTCGCTGGAGAATGCTTCGTTGTTTGGTTGGTGAAACTTGAGAATATATAGCTAAATGTGCCAAAGAATCATAAGTGTGGAAAACAGGAACTAGGAATAATCCTGTAGCACCAGCCAAGTATTTTTCAATGGCGATCGCCGCTTCAACGGCTAACTCAAACTGACCAAACAAATAGCAAAGTAAAAGTTTGCTGGTATAGAAATAACACAACGCCGTTTGGTCGCCTGCTTGCTGAATTTTCGGCAGCATTTGGTTTTGATCGAAAGCATCCCCTACCAATTCCCATGCTTGTGTACCATCACCAATTAAATTTAAAATTGCCTGCTGAAAAATTGTCAAATGACTCAGAAGTCCTTCCTGGTTGGATTGAGTCAACTGTAAACGGAAGGCTGCACTCTCCCGACTTAAATCTGCCAATTCTTGACCACTAAACCAAGAGTGCATCACGTAAGTGAATGCACAGATAGTGGCTGATTCTAAATCTCCTGTTTCCAGCCCACTTTGATAGCCATCTCTCAAAAACGGTAAAGTATTCCTCAGTGGTTCTTTCCAATGCCAAACACTACAGTGAACCCCGACATAGGCTCTAGCTTTCATTTCTTTGGCATTTAACTTTTCTAGCAGCAGGTGTGCCAGTTGTCCAAACTGATAGCCGCGCTCAATTTCTCCCATCACCCCACAGAGCATCAGTCCGTAGTAGGCATAACCGTTTGCTGAGTATGAAATATTGCCATATTGAACTGATAAATTTACCTGCTCTAAAATCAAAAATGGTAATAGTGTTGGGGCCGCAACATAGGTAGAAGAAGAAACACTAGTCAGAATTCTAATGGCGGCTATTTTTTTTGGCTCCCGCATCTGGGGTAAGGTAATTAAATCTAACGGTTGCCAGTCTGCCAGAATCGAGTTAGTTACAGCACAAGCTTGTCCAATCTCGGCTGCGCTAGGTTGCTCAGGGAAACTGATTCCTAGATACGCTAAAATTTCCAGTGCCAAGTTTACTGCTTGGAGAAATTGATGTTGGGCTTGAGCCGCTTGGATTCTGATTTCATAAACCTTGACTTTATCTAACAAAGAGTTAGCCTGTTCTAA
This sequence comes from Nostoc sp. ChiSLP01, assembly GCA_034531195.2. GTDB lineage: Bacteria > Cyanobacteriota > Cyanobacteriia > Cyanobacteriales > Nostocaceae > Nostoc. The sequence goes on along the minus strand of JAVRBO020000106.1, from coordinate 38,174 downwards.
AATCACAGCTGCTAATTGCGCCATCTGTTCCTGATTGCCAATTAAATAAGCAGTCTCGGTAGCAGCTTCATAAAGTTTCAGGGTTAAGGTGTAATGTGTTTGCCAGGGTTGCTGAGGTAACAAGCTGATACCTGTGAGGAAATACTCAGACGCGGCGGTGTACGCAGTTCCGGATTTAGCTTTGTTACCAGCTTTAAGATTAAGTTGAGCAAGTTCAATCTGTTGTGTTTGTTCACTAATGAGATTTTTACCAATGTTTAATTGGTTGACAATCTCAAACAGTTTCTCGTCTTGTTGGGTAAGACTTGTATGGCTCAGTAACAGTTGCCCAATTTGTAGGTGAGTTGTTTGTTTTTGTGACTCTGGGATGAGCGAATAGGCGGCTTGTTGGACGCGATCGTGTAAAAATTTGTAGTGGGGTAATTGCTGAGTGGTAATTGCTAATTCTCTAGATTCGCTAGCATGACTGGAGTCTTGAAAAAATTTATAAACTTCACTGGTTGGTAAAATTAACCCTTCTTGCAACGCTTTCCACAAACCTGCGGCGGTATCAGCTAGGGATTTTTCATAAATAATGGCGAGGGTTGCTAAATCAAAAGAGTTACCAATACAAGCAGCTAATTTTAAGACAGATTGGGCAGCTAAGGGCAATTTCTGGATTTGACGCACCATGAACTCAACAACATCATCGGTAAGCGTCAGTGCTTGAATGTGAATAATATCTGCTTGCCAATATCCTTTTTGAGTATCAAAGGTAATCCATCCTTCTTCATGCAATGTTTTGAGAAATTGGGTAACGAAAAAGGGATTACCCTGAGTTTTCCGAAATACCAATTCAGTTAAGGGTGCGGCTAGGGTAACTGAACAACTGAGAGTATCGGCGATTAAATGATTGAGGTCTGGTATCTGGAGGGGAGTTAAGGTAATAGTATTTGCGATCGCTCCTGTTTTGCTAATATCGTTTATCGCCAGCATTAAAGGATGGGCTGGATTGACTTCATTATCGCGGTAAGCACCAATTAACAGGAGATAGCCTGTTTCCCTGTCACTCATTAGCAGTTGCATCAGTTGTAGTGATGCTGAATCTGCCCATTGCAAATCGTCGAGGAAAATTACTAAAGGATGTTCTGGGCTGGTGAGTGCATGAATAAACTTTTGGAACAGCAGATTGAAGCGATTTTGAGCAGCACTCCCAGAAAGTTCGGCAACAGGTAGTTGTTTGCCAATAATTCCTTCTAGTTCGGGAAGGACATCAATCAATACCTGCCCATTCTTACCCAACGCCGAGAGAATTTTTGCTTGCCATTGTTGTAGTTGGGTGTCGGTTTCAGTTAGCAGTTGCCCCATTAAGTCGCGTAATGCCAACACAAAGGCAGAAAATGGAATATTGCGCTGAAATTGGTCAAATTTACCTTTGATGAAGTAACCACGCTGTCGCACAATCGGCTTGTGGACTTCGTTAACAACGGCGGTTTTGCCAATTCCAGAGAAACCAGCCACTAGTATGATTTCTTTACTACTGTTATTGATGCGCTCAAAGGCTTGTAGTAGCGTAGCAACTTCGGTTTCACGTCCGTAAAGCTTTTCAGGAATCACAAAGCGATCGCACACATCCCGACTTGCAATAGCGAATTCTGTAATTGTGCCTGTTGTCTTTAGCTGTTCTAAGCAATTTTGTAAATCAAATTTTAAGCCTAATGCACTTTGATAGCGGTCTTCAGCGTTCTTCGCTATCAGTTTCATCACAATATCAGAAATGACTTGCGGAACTTCTTCGCTGTGTCCGATTCTCTGCGGCATTTTAGCAATATGACAGTGAATTAACTCCATTGGGTCATTTGATGGGAAGGGAAGTTGACCTGTAAGTAATTCAAAAAAAGTTACTCCTAAGGAATAGAAATCACTGCGATAATCGATACCCCGATTCATGCGTCCAGTTTGTTCGGGAGAAATATAAGCCAGAGTACCTTCTAAAAGCTGCGGATTTTTAATCTCTTGAGTTTCTCTTGGCAGTAGAGAAGCAATGCTAAAGTCAATTAGTTTGACTTGTTTTGTTTCGGGATGAATGACAATATTAGCTGGCTTAATATCTTTGTGGATTACCCGATGCTGATACAGTCCGTTGAGGATGTCTGCAAGTTGAATTGCGATCGCTAAAAATTCGTCCAATTCTAATGTATGTTTTTTCGTATATTCTCGCAGAGAAATGCCACCAAAGTCTTCCATCACTAGGGCATAGCTATTGTGATGTCTTTCTAGACTGTAGGGTTTAACTACTCCGGGTAAGTCAAGATTTTTCGCGATCGTATATTGATTGCGGAAATGCAGCAGTTCACTAAAAGTTGGGTAATCTTGGTTGAGGTATTTGATAATGGCACTTTGTTGCTCTACATTATGGATACCCCGGTAAACTATAGTTCTAGAACTGTAATACAGTTTTTCAACCAGTTGATACCCATTAATTACGAGTGCCAAATCCATCCCTATATTCATACTGCCTTCATCTTGAGAATTATTAGTAGCGTCTCTAGAGCATCGATTCAGTAATCAAAAATCTAACCCCCCAGCCCCTCTCCTTGTAGGAGAGGGGTAGGGGAAGAGGTTCTTTCAACATTACTGAATTGGTGTTCTAGTAATTTAGAGTTCCCATGCAGCAAATTTTGTTAACACCAAAATCAATTCTTGACTATTTTTTTATACAAAAAAAGTTATTGCTAAACTTTTAACGTGAGTTCAACGAGTTGAAAAAAGCGGAGACTGGAGTTAGAGCCTGTAAAGAAACAACTTTTTGTCAAAAAGAATTTCAACTGGGGGCCACGGTGGTGGTGGCAGTGGGGGAGGTGGCGGTGGTGGTTAAGAGCAAGAAAAGATTAGTTGCACTCATCCGCTTTGACTTTCAAGTATTGCAAAACTTAACCATCGGATTCATATATCACTTATTATCACAATGGCTATTGACTAAGCTATCAATCTTTTAGAGTCTCATCCTCAGTAAAGCTGATAAATTTGTGCAAAAAGGTCAATGCTTTTCTAGGATGCAAAAGAGTGCTTTGGGAAGGGGATCTAGTATCCCATGATAAACCGTTTGTTTAGCCAAACGCAGATTAAATTGTTCTTTAAATATCTGCTGAATCTCTTCTGGACTAAAGCGGTAAGGTCCTTGTTCTGTTGTTTCCTCTTGAGAGAAGCATTTCAGTAACAGGTGGCACTTAGGCTTTAATAAGCTTGCGACTGTTTGCACGTAAGTACTATAGCTTTGGGGTGGTAGAACATGGAAGCATCCTCTGTCGAGAATCAAATCGAAAGATTGTTCCAAACGACTGTTGAGAATATCATCTTGCTGAAACGAAACTTCTAATCCCTTTTGCTTTGCTTTTGCTGCCGCCTGAAGAATGGCAGCCTGTGACAAATCTGTCGCCATCATCTGAAATCCTCGTTCGGCTAGAGCGAGGGCTTGAGTTCCCGGCCCTGTTCCCAAATCCAGCACTGAACCATTGCTCAGTTCAAGGGTGAGGAGCGCTTCTTCAACATCTGGATCTAGGCTAACATTGAACCAGGGCATGGTTTCAACCGCCTGTTCTTGATAGAGTGCTTCCCAGTTCGGAAATTCTCGTGCGGTCATCATTAATTACCCTTTCTATTTATTTTAACTTGGCGAAATATTACTTAACAAAAAAATGTCAAAACCCAGAACCTGAAACATCCCAAATTACTGACTTCGTTGATGAACCAGAACAACATGAATCGACTACCAAAGCAGATATTCATAAATGACGTTCTACCGCCGCCCTGGTTGCGTCAACTTATTACATTAATTGGTCAGAGTTTATGAGTAATCCTATTTTACATGAACAAGAGCCAGACTTTTATTTGTCTATTCAAGAGAGCCTAAAACAGCTTTCTGCTCAATTGGGATCTCCTCTGGATGAAACATCAGTCACGCAAATATACCAGAATGCATCCGAACTACTGAGCCACCTTTCCCCATCACCGCTTACTTTTGCCCGTGTTGCAGGAACATTACTGGTTTACCAAGTCCAAAACACAGAATCCGAAGAGATAAAGTGGTTTAATACTCAAGTCAAACAATGCTTGAATGAAGAAGAAGTTGAGGAGTTGATTGAATCGATATATCGCACTGATGCTTTGTGATTGCTCGGAGTCATTGAAGCGGTTAAACTATAGAAAAACCTGGAAATAGTTCAGCCATCTTTGTTTTGGGGGCAGCGAAGGCAAAAGTATACTTTTAGTTTATTAGCTTCAATTCTTCGCGCTTGGTGTTTGAACCAACCATTTTGAGCAACTGCTGATTTAGGAAACTCTGAGCAGAAACGTAAAGGTTATCCCAAATCACGGGATTGCGGCAGATTTTACTACCAACTGTATTTCCGGTCAGCTTCTCTGATATCAAGTATTTCTTGTAATAGTTATTCCATAAATGTTGCAGAAAATCTTCCGCAAAATCATCAAAAGGTATTATCCAGTTGTACTGTTCATCCAAAAACACCCGATAAGCAGCAACAATCGGCATGGCAATATCAGCAGGCGCACTAAACCCAAATGAATAACGACTATCCGGCAACAATGTATTCTTGCGCGGGTCGATTGAGGCTAAATCAACAACACCCTTTCTTCTGGGCTTGGTAATATGTTCCTCAATAATTTGAAATAACCTTTGCTCAATCCATAAGCCCTTGGGCAGTAGCGTTAATAACTTTGACAGTCTTTCTCTTTCAGCCTCACTCAAGCTAGGTGTGTTGCTCACAGGCGGGTGTTTGCTTCTGCTCTTGCTGTCAGGGTTATATTTGTTCCTGTCCAGGCAGTTGATCAACTTAATCAGATGGTTGACGTTACACTGCGGACTTTTGGGCGCACCGCTTTGGTTCTGATAATAGGCGATGCGGAATTTGGTTTCTTGTTCGCACTCCAGTTGGGCTAAAAACTGTTTGATGAATTTGTAGTCACCCCTGGCGTTAACCTTAGAACGCGCATCGACTGGGGCAGATGTATTGGAAGCCAAGGCGATATCTTTTGCTTCGTCTTCACTTAGCCCAATGTGGATTGTGACTTTTACCCTGGCTTCGGTAAGGTCGTACTTATAATCTCTAGCCTGCTGAAAAGCTAAAACAGTATGTCCACCGTTAATGATGCCGTCGCTACCGCCCTCGGATGCCTCAAGTATTTCTAACTCTAGCTGTGTCTTTTTACTGTTGGGCTTGACCTTGTTGGCACACAACACGATTCCGCTATGTCTTGAGAAGAATTTTTCGGGTTCGGTTGTCAGTGAGTCGAAAATTTGTCTATATGTTGAGCTTTTACGGTTGGGTTCTCGAATATTGGGTTCTAGCGGCAAGTCGGCGGGGAAGGTGTCTACATGAACGGTAGCGATAATGCAGTGGGGGTTTGCATTGAAAAACTGGTCTACTTTTAGAACCCAATTTTTTGGCATAGTCTTCTTGTATGAGCAGTGCAGTGCATATTTATCCAGAGTATATAATCCCAAACCGAATGGCACCCTTGGAAAACTTAAAGCTATATTAAGTAAGTTTTCACTGTTTGAATATAATATCGTACAGTGACAACAGAATTTCTACCACAATCAAAATCACGACATACCACTCTACTCGCTGGCTACTACTATGCTGCATGAACTCTAGTACCGTTTGTGCGGTTTGGGTAATTAGCTCTAGTTTGCGTTCCAGGGCATTGTGACGCTCACGGATTTCGTATTCATCCTCCAAGCGCAGATATAAGTTTTCTAATTGTGGCGATTCCCAAAGCAACTCAGGCTTATCGATAATCTCGACTCGACCGACTATCTTATGTTGAACTAACAACGTTGTGCCTAATTGACGCAGTAATTCCCGACTCTGCCGCCGACTTCGGTCTTCGCGCTGGAGACTAGCAGCAAACGGCTCAATTTGATCGAATACTGCCGCTATGCTAATTTCATAATGCGACAGCACAACACTTTTGGCCAAAATATCAGCCACTATTTGCAAGCGTTCTATACTCAATTCACGTAAGAAAATTTTTCCTTCCTTGACTCGCTCATTCTCGACAACGTTGAGATGAACTTCGACTTCTTCTGTCTCAGGGTTGCTAAATGAGTCATGCACCAAAGACGATAGCCCATTCAAGAAGTCTACCTTTTCTACAGGAGCAAGGTTAAACAGAACAACTACACCATAGCCTAGCACTACAGCACAACCGCAATCACCAGCTTTCACCATTACAGGCATAGTCGCTAAGCAATCATAGTTTTCCAATCTTTGTAGGTTAATCTTTTTACCAAGAAATAGGGCTTGTGCTTTAAAGCTATCTTTGTCACTAAAGAGGAATTTTTGCATTGTTGCCCTATGCTAGATTTTGCCTATGAATCTTGAGTAGTAACGAGCGCGGTTGCTATGGCATTAATGGAGATTGTTACAATCTCAGTCTACCAGTAAAGCTATTTACTAGTACTTGTGATATTCGTTACTATGAGCAATGTCTTACAACAAGCAGCGATCGCATCTACGCCTTTTCTAAATGCTCTGGTGGCAATTGCTCCCTTGGGGATCGTCTGGGGCATACCCCAGGACTACAACTCTCTTCACAGTGCGCTGGTTGCATTGTTCTAATTTTTGAAGTGACAACTCTCATCGCTAATTGCAAGCAGTGTAGCGGTGAGAGTTGTCACACCGTATAAAATAGGATTTAAGTGTTGCACTCTAGATTTGTCCAGCTGCTAATACTTGGGCTGCGCTCAAATCCAGCATAGGAAACGTCGCTGATTTGATTAATTCCGTTCCCTGAAACACCGTTTCTTCGTATAGCCCATCAACTAGAGTCAGCAGAGTAATTCGGGCTTTGTGGGCATCAACAATCCAATATTCAGGGATACCCCGTGCTGCATACTCAGAACGCTTATAGCGGTAGTCTCTATCTTCATTCACCTTTCCTGGAGATACTACCTCAACTACCATTGTTGGCGAAGGTATATCTGGGGTGATTGTCGCTCGCCTGCCGGCAATTGCTTCGAGTAATTCTTGTGTCAAAATCATCAAATCTGGCAGTCGCACACGAGTTCGGTTGCCTATGACCACAAGTTCTGTATCTTTATGGCGGATAAGTTGAATCGGGATAAACTTGAGAAACTGTGACAGTAGATACAGAGAAATTAAGTTATTTCTATCGCTCTCTGGTGGCATTTCAACCAATTCCCCATCGACAAGTTCATACTTGGTATCCGTGCCATTATCATAGGCAAGGTACTCTTCAAAGGTAAGTTTCTTGACTGCTGTGGTCATAAACTCCTGACTTGAGCATTACTCTTAAATACATATTTTAACTAATAAATAACTATGCTTGATTTAAACAAAATCCAGGCTATTGCTCAATCCTATTCTCCTCAAGAACTTTTTGCTGCTTTGGTTTGGCAGCGTCGATTCAATCAGTTCAACGGCGAAAAAGTGATTACTGACCTTTCACAGCATACAGATTTATGGTCAAGCTTTCTGTTTACAAAACCAATTTTTGCACCAGATGAAAATGGTCTAAGCTTTGGTGGTGTTATTGATACACTTTTAGCAATGGCTAACTATCGTCCAATGCCAGAAACTAGCATTATCCATTTCGTGTCCTATCCTGCCGATACACTCTACATCCTGACTGAAAACCAAGATACAAAAGTATCTCAGCTTTTAGATTTAGGTAAAAAATGGCGTACTGATTCAGTAGAAGTAACTGATGGCACAAATGAGGAGTATAGTTTTCGGTTGAAGCGTCAACTGAGAACTCGATTAGATGGTAATGATATTCAACACCTTCGTGATGCAGTCGTTGTTTGTTATTGGTGGGATTGAAGTAGTACACAGCTAAGGCAACAGTTAAAACAAGTCGCAAGTCGCAAGTGAGTTTTGTGACGGGGATGTTAGACCCCGACACAAAACTTGCCGTCCCTGGAACCGGGGGACTTAAACCCGCCGAATTTGTTAAATAACCCTAGAGAAGCGAACTTGGGGAACTTGCTCTAAAAATCAAACCATTCACTCGTCATTCTCCTTAACAGCAATGCAAATCGAGCGATGGCTTTGCTAACGCTCCTGGCGAACGCATACAGCAAAATGGAGATCGCTCGATTTCCGAACCAGACAGTGGGATTTAAGCTGCGGACTTCTTGCGAGATTGGGAACCCGTTTGAGTTGCGGTTTTGTTGGTAGGCTTAGTGGTTCTCTTGGCTGTGGCGGACTGGGTAGATTTCTTGGTTGCCCTAGCTTTCGGTTGCGCTTGAGATGCTGCTGGCGGTAGCAGCTTTAATGTGGGGAACTCAAGTACAACAGGCTCTTGCTGTATTGCAGTTGGTAGAATTTCTGTGTTGAGTTCCCAAGGGTCAGGCAGTTGCGCCAACTGTGGTTGTTCTTTTGGATCTGGTGTTATTGGTGGTTCTGGTATTGGTATGGCGACTGGCTCTTGTTGAAGGGTGAGTGCTTGAGAATTTGTAGCGACAGGTGCGTTCATCTTTGACGTTGCCAAAGGCATCGCATAATCTGGTAGCGAGAACAAACCGTTTACGAAATCCATAACCATAACACAGACGAAGCCTATAACCAAAATTTGAATTGCCCAGTTGAGTGCGATTTGAATATCCATTATTGTTTTCCTGAAGTACGAGAGAGTTTTCATTGGTCATTCGCGTAGCGTTTGACTGCACGCTTTTGAGAAATTTAGGAAGTAGCAAAAGATTGAGGCACAAATTCTAGGTGTAGATAATTGAATTTGCACAAGCCTGATGCTCCCTGAAAATTTAGCGTAGCTAAAGGGAGAAATTGCCCTACAAAGCTTTAGTGAAAACTCGACCGAAGGCTTAAAAACTAGAGTTGAAAAGGCTAAGATTCAAGTCAAGCGGTTAACTATGTTCAATTATTAAAGCCGCAGTCAGCTAAACAATGGCAAGCAAAGAAATTCAAGTTAAAGAGTACACAGTTAGAGCGCACAAACGTCAAATCCACACACGTGTATTTAATTTCGTCTGTAAGCAGTGCGATCAATCTACCTCTCGTGAAACTTATGGACCACGCCCCCTGTACTGCGAAACCTGCCGTCCTCCAGGGACGCCTAAGAAATCTTTAGTGGAGCCGAAGAAGAAGGCGAAGCCCAGACCCATGACTTATAAGAGTGATGGGGAATAAATTTTTTTGAAACATACAAGCAAGCACTGCCTTGCTTGTATGAATGTTATAACGGTAAATTAACGTGGTAGCTTTACCTTAAAAATGTATTAGCAGAACTGAGCATACTTCAAAAATATGATTATTGGGATAACAAATCAAAAGGGGGGCGCAGGAAAAACTACAGTAGCTGGGCATTTTGCATACTGGTTGAGCCAGCGTGGAACAGTGATTGTTGTAGATGCCGACGCACAGCAAAGTAGCACTAACTGGATGAAAGATTTAGTACTGCCATGCAAAACAATGATAGATCCTGATGATTTGTTTGATGAACTTCCACTTTTAGCAGAACAATATGATGCCGTAGTTGTGGACGGGCCGGGTAGCCTGAGCGAAACAACCAAAGCAATTTTATCTAGATGTGACTTAGCTTTAGTTCCTTGTAAACCAGCTGGTCTTGATATGCACAGCACTTCTAAAATGGTAAGAATTTTACGCCAAGCAAAAGAAATGCGTCATGGAATGCCTCATGTTGGTTTATTTTTAAATCAAGCAAAAAAGGGAACAGTATTACTCAAAGATGCTCAAAGAGCTTTATCAGAAAAGAACACAGGGTTTCCTTTACTTAAAACAATGGTGTATGACTTACAGGTAATTGCTGATGCGCCAGGACAGGGAACGACTGTTTGGGGTTTGGCAGGTGCAACTGCTAAACGTGCAGCTAAAGAGTTTGACTATCTATTTACCGAAGCTTTGGAGGTAGCTAATGGTAAAAAATAGACGTATGGTAGAAGATTTTATTTTTAGGGATGATACAACCCAGACTAAAACTAGTATGTCCCTAAGTCTAATTGTTTTGCCTAAAGCAGAATTACGATATTACATCGACCCAGTAGAAGTAGATAAAATCGTTGCTTCTGCCAGAAGAAACGGCATTATTGAACCACTTCTAGTCCGTCCTCTTCCTGATAGTGATAAACACGAAGTAGTTGCAGGAGCCAAACGCTACAGAGCAGCACATATTTTGGAACTAGTAGAAGTTCCTGTAGTAATTCGTTCTCTGTGCGATGAAGATGCTTTAGAAATTGCTCTAATTGAAAATTTTGCTCGTTCAGGACTTACCGATCTTGAAGAAACAGATGGGGTTTTGCGCCTTTTATCAGCAAAGCTGAAAATCTCGCTACAGGAAGTACCACCATTACTGCATCATCTTCAAAACCAACAACGTGGTAGAAATTCTGCCAATAACGTTATTGGCAATGATGTAATTGAGTTAGTACAGTCCTGCTTGACCTCGCTCGGTAACATTAAATTAGACTCATTCATTAGTAATCGTCTTCCCCTGTTAAATCTACCTAATGAGGTGTTAGAGGTATTAAGGCAGGGAAAGTTAGAAACTAGTAAAGCCAAAGCGATCGCTAGACTCAAAGATGAAGAATTACGAAAACAGATGTTAGAGGATGCGATCGCTTATGATTTATCATTGAGCGAAATCAAGCGTAAAGTCCAAGAAATAGAGCAGCAGTCTCAACCAGACTCTACAAGCTCATTAAAAGACCGTGTAGATGATACTTGGCGACGCTTTAAAAAGTCTAAATTGTGGGATAACCCTAAAAAACAATCCAAGGTAGAAAAATTGTTGTCTCAAATAGAGGCTTTGATAAATGAAGAAGAAATATGAAATCTACTAAGCGGCCATCTAAACTACCGAAACAACAACCTACACAAACTCAGCCACAATCTAATCCAAATTCTACTGATAACTCAACAGAGTTACAATCATCTCAACATCAACCCATCTCAGACATTGGTGAGCTACCACAGCAGCAGAATGAAGTGGCGATCGCTGACACTATTAACCGGGAGCAACAGTCTAAACCAGCCAGAGCATCAAAACCTTGAACTCAAAAGCCAGAGTTAGGAGAGCAGTTTCGACACATGAAGTTTTTAGACTGTAATCAAGCAGTAGGAAGAGTAATTTTTGAATGCTGCCACTGTCAACAGGGAATCATTAGCGAGTTTAGGGGAGAGCCAATCATGGGAGAGTACAAAGGCAGACCTTCCATTATTCTGGTAAACGTGGATGCCCCAATTGTGGTAAAACCGCAATCAAGTTGAGTACGACAGAGGTACTATCGATAACCGCAATCCCTTCACCTTGGAAGAAATGATAGTACAGGATATTAATTAAGAATTCTTGGAAAGATATAATGCCAAAGCTGACCTGTTTAACTGCACTGTTAATTGTACTAACTGCCCTAGCCCTGACAAGTTGCAGCACGACTAGTGTTGAGCAGTACGAAGCGACAGCACTTACTATTTATACCTGGCAAGTGAAGTATGCCAATAATTTAACTAATGCACCGCAGCCGCGAATCGAAAGCTTTGGTACTGCATCATTACTAAATCGGAATGGATTGAAACCAGCAGGAGCAGTAATTGGGCCGGATGACCGAGGGTTATGGTGGCCGACTTTACCACCACGCCCAAGTATTGATGAACTAGAACAACGCAAAAAAACTCAAGAAGAGGCAGGCAAACCAGAACTACAGAAAACGGTGAAATATCAAATTACTTATGGTGTGGGTGAGCAACAAAAAATACTACCTACTAACTATGATGTTTATCGACAGGTAGTAAAGGCTTACCCATCCCGGACTCCTTTGCAACTGACGTTGGGATTGAATGATGACTTCGTAGAAAAGGCTGAACCAGTTAGCAAATAGTCGTCTAATAAACTAGCCCAGCAGTGATTCTTCTTTTGAGACAAGAAATTCAGTATCTTTAATTAAAAATTATCCATCCTCTAGACAGAGCGATCGCACTTCGCTTCAAAATTGTTTAATCCTCAAATCGATTTTTTTCAAATTTCTAAAAATTAAGTAAACTTGGTAAAAAATCAAAAATTGCAAATAGGTGTCAAAGGAGGGCTATATAACCCCTAAAAATAAAAATTTGGCTATAGGGGTCAAATAGGGGTTGAATAGGTTACAATTAACCCTCATTTAGGGTATCCTCAAAAAGTGCTGATTTTATGCCGCAAATAACACCGATGACGAACATCCACGCACTGCAAAAAATTTTTCCGGCAGGCTTTGACAATGGCTACGGTAGCCTAAAACTTTTAGTCGATGGCTTTGAAGTTGTGAGAGTCCCCAGTTACATTTCCACAGCAGACATGGAAGATGTTCCAGGGAGAGTAGAATTTAATGGGACTGCATATACAGTCGGAGAATCTGCTTTTCGTGCTGGAAATCATTTTGAACGCAACACCGATAGTAATGAAAACAAAATCAAGAATGCTCTGACGACGCTACTGGGAGCATTAGCACATTTGCCACACCGCAAAGCATGGCATTTGAAGTTAGTCGTCAGCTTACATGATGTCGCTCTAGCAAAAAACTTAACGCAAGTCCTTAATGGAGAATACCAAGCAATACTCGCAGGCAAACCCTCAGAAGTCAAGGTAGAAGTTCTGAAAGTGGTTCCAGAGGGGATGGGGGCATTGTTTGGGCGTTCCCTTCCCAAAAAGTTAACAGTGATTGACTTTGGCAATGGCACAACACTGTATTCTCGATACACTCAAGGCAAACGGGAAGTACACACACCTTACCCAGTCGGTGTAGAAGCCCTCATCGATGAGATTGCCCAAAAAATGAAATATCTTAATGGGGGTAAAGTTGGGGACGCATCAAAGGTGCGATTTTGCTTAGAAAACGAACACACCAGATATAGTCGTGACATTGATATCAAAGATGTCTACATGGCTTGTTTTAAAGATTGGTATGAAAAATATTTGAAAAAAGTAGTAGGTATGGCCCTGGATGCCAAACACCAAGGCGATGAAATTTGGGCAATAGGAGGCGGCTGTTTGTTGCCAGGGTACAAAAAGCTGTTAGAGAAAAATGGCTTCAAAGTCCTGGACAATCCGGTAGAGGCTAATGCTGCGGGATTACTAGAAATGGCCAAAGCAATAGTTAACAAAAATTCTTAAAAACCCAATAGGATAAAGCCATGCTCAATAATCAAGATAATGTCTCAGACAAAGTACGCATCAGAAATAGTTATCGTCAACGCATAATAGCAGAGGCTAAACAATTAGACAAAAGCTATTTGGAAACGGTTCATTTCATCATTGATTGCTATTTTGCATTCAAAAAAGGAGTGTTGAATATACAGCAACCAATAGCTTATACGTCCGATTTTAATGAGGCCGATCCCCAACAGAATCAAGCCCAACAGATTGTTTCAACTTTAGCAAAACGCCAAAAACAGGAAGATTCTGTTGATGAAACATTCAGCTTGGATTTTGAGTTGTAACTTTTCTAAGCTAGATTTCCACACAAGCAATATCAGTAGATATGAAAAAAAGGGAAAACATCACCCCACAAATAAATAGAACACTAATTGAGTTTCTAGAATCGGCAATTTCCCACCAAGATCGATGTTTTGAGAAACCGAAATTAATCGTTTGGTTCTAAAAGCTTACCAAGAGCTTCAACAGACTGCCGCCAGCCAGTTTCCATGCCGCTTTTGGGGCGTGAGTATCAATGGAACAGAAAAACGGGATAAGAAAATTGAGTTGAAAAACTAGAAAAACCCGGCACCATGTATATACATAGGCAAAAGGATTGAAAATGCGTCACTATTCTCGCTTTGCCATGTATATACATGACAGTTTTGTTACATAACTTAAGAACAGAAAACCGGGATAGGTATTGAGCAGCTCAAGCCAGAGCTTTGGATATTTCGGAATTGCGAGATGTTAATCTCCCAAAACGCCGCACCTTACTTTTATGTCTACTGTACGAGGCACAGGTCAAAACCCGCGACCATATAGTATCCATGTTCCTCAAGCGTGTTCTCAAGATTCAAAACAATGCCAAACAACGATTACAGGAGCTGCGCGAAAAACATTTGGCACAGACATCAGAGCTATTAGGTACACTGGCAGAGGTTTTAACTGCATCCAAGGAAGCTCAAGACGCTCAGAGTTTGGGAACTAAAGTACAGTCAATCTTTGATGAACATGGTGGGCCAGATTTACTGCTACAAAAATATGAAGAGATTGCGGCGTACAACACGAATAATCATTTACCTTTGATGTGGCGGTTCTATTCGCCTCACCGCAAAGTTTTATTTGATTTGGTACGGTCTTTAGACATTCTCTCCACCTCTGCTGATGAATCGGTAATTGATGCACTTTCATTTATTCTGGACAACGAACATAAGCGCGGTAGACATTTGCCGTTTGAAATTGACTTGAGTTTTGTTGGTAAACAATGGCGGGCGTTGGTGATAGAAGAGGCGAATGGTACTCAAGTTTTAGTACGTCAGCAGCTAGAAATTTGTATTTTTTCTTACTTAGCAGATGATTTTAAAGCGGGGGATGCCTGTGTTGTTGGTTCTCTTTCTTACGCTGACTTCCGTGAGCAACTTCTGTCAGAGTCGGAATGTGAACCCCTGATATCAGAATATTGTCGTTTAATTGGGTTTCCAGACAATCCAGAAGATTTTGTAGAATACTTGGGGTCATGACGAAATACGTGTAAAATGGGACACGTTGTAAAGTTTTGTAAAGAAATCCGGCTGAAAGCATTGATTTGTAGAAATTTTGAACCAAAACTAGGTTCAGTCGAGCCAAAAATTCTGGAAGCGATCGCTCGTGAGTTCTGTGTAGCGAATAGTGTGTTGAATATTCTTATGTCCCAGATAAGCCTGGATAGCTCTGGTGTCATGACCATGAGATGCTAAATAAAACCCGCAGGCATGACGTAACATATGCGGATGCACCGATAAAGCTAACCCAGCAAGAGTGCCAGCACGACTAATAATGTTAAAGGCTGTGGCAGCAGCCATCGGAGTACCACGCTCAGAAACAAACAGGTAAGGGGAAGCAGGATATGAGCGTTGTAGTTGTCGTAGCCACCTCAACTCTTTTGCGCGTAACGGATGGGTTGAACTGATACCATGCTTGAGTCGATTGATATAAATCGTGCCACTAGAAAAATCTACCTGTGACCATTGCAAGGCTACCAATTCTGATACCCGCAGACCGTGACGGTAGGCCAGTAGAATTAAAGTCGAATCTCTATGACCATGCCGCCCAAAAGATGAAGCCGCTTTAATCATGGCTTCTACTTCGTTGGGCAGCAGATGTTCTCGTGTGCGTTTCTCTAGGTTTGTGACTTTTTTGGGTGGAGCAGTATGAGTCATAAAAACCAACTTGCCCATAAAAGATAATTGGGTGCTATGGCATTGGGTACGACACAATCAACTCCCCACACATTCCATGTTAAAAACTTGCCCATAAATAGTTCTTTTTGGTAATGTTTCCATACATAAGCAACAGATGAGTAGCTTGTTGGTGATATATATTTTTTGAAGTTAAAAATCACACACAACCATTCAGAGTGACATCCATAGAACGTACTGCTTACCCCAGGTTGAAGCGCTACTTTACTGCCAAAGAACTTACGGAAATTTACACTCCTACAAAATCAGAAATTGCTTTCGCCTACAGCACTGCCAAGGGACAAAGCAATATCTTTAACTTAATAGTTTTATTAAAAGCATTTCAGCGATTAGGGTATTTTCCAAAACTTTCTGAGATTCCCAACTCAATAATCAATCACATTCGGGGCTGTTTAAAAATGCCAAGTGAGATTGTTTTGGGTTATGAAAACAACAAAACAATGTATCGGCATCGAGTTGCTATCCGCGAATATCTCAAGGTAAATGATTTTGATAAAAATGCCAGACACTTAGCAGCATTAGCTGTGCATGAATCAGCTAAAGTCATGGATAATCCTGCTGATTTAATCAACGTCGCTATTGGCGAACTAATCAAACAACGGTACGAATTACCAGGATTTTACACTTTAGACAGATTAGTGCGTCGTATACGACATTTAGTTAATCAAAAAATATTTAATTTTGTTATTAACCGACTTGAGCAAGAATATATCGAGTATATAAATAGCTTATTAGATAGTTATCCGACCGAAAGGCTTACCCCTTTTAATAATCTCAAGCAGCTACCCAAGCGTCCAACTCGCAATCATCTCAATGATTTACTTATACACCTCACTTGGTTGGAAACATTAGGGGACGTCAAACCATTCTTAGACCAAATTACTGCTACTAAGATACAACATTTTGCTGCTGAAGCTAGGGTTTTAACTGCTTCTGAGATGAAAGCAATTACGCTTCCCAAGCGAATTACTATTTTACTATGCTTAATTTATTCGGCTCAGGTACAAACCAGGGATAATTTAATTGAAATGTTCCTGAAAAGGATGCGTAGTATTCATCATAAAGCTAAAGAAGAACTAGATAAACTCCGAGAAAAACAACAATCAGCTATAGAGAGATTACTGGGAGTTTTTACCAATGTTCTGGAAATTTTTGTAGATGAACCAGTAAATACAGAAATTTTAGGTCAGGTAAATCAGGTTTTTGCACCCGTAGGAGGAGCGCAGCAATTGTTGAATGAATGCGAAGCTGTCAATGCCTATAAGGGGAACAACTATCTTCCATTAATATGGCGTTTTTATAAAAGCCACCGCCGTGTTTTTTTTCGTTTACTAAGTGCTTTGAAGTTTTCCTCTACTAGCAGTGAAAAAAGTGTAGTAGACGCATTAAAATTCCTTGTTGAAAATTCACATCGACGTGGCGAATTTATCAAAGACAGTATCAATCTAGATTTTACTTCACCACAATGGCAAAAACTTGTGTTGACCCAACATGGAGAAGATTCTAAAATTATTCGTCGCCATTTGGAAGTTTGTGTTTTCTCTTATTTGGCGGCAGAATTAAGGTCTGGGGATATCTGTGTTCATGGTAGCGAGGATTATGCTGACCACAGAGAGCAACTACTTCCTTGGTCAGAATGTTTACCTCTGATTGACCAATATTGTCAGAATTTAGGTTTGGCTTCAACTGCCGATAGCTTTGTTCAACAATTAAAGTCAATGCTTGCTGATACAGCACTTCAAGTAGATGAAGCTTATCCTGATAACCGTCAAGTTGTCATTAATGACCAAGGAGAACCAGTATTAAAAAAGCCGCCACGCCATGAATTGAGTCTCCAAGCCAAGGCACTAATAGAAGCAGTTGAAGAACGTTTTCCAGAACGCAATTTAATTGATATTCTGAGAAATGTTGATTATTGGACTAATTTTACAAGGCATTTTGGGCCAATGAGCGGCTCTGACCCCAAGTTAGAACGTGCTATTGAGCGTTATTTACTAACTACTTTTGCTTATGGTTGTAACTTAGGGCCAACACAAGCAGCACGACATATGCGGGGAGTGGTAACTGCTAGAGAGCTTTCCTTTGTCAATCGTCGTCATGTGAATGCAGATAAACTAAATGCAGCATTAACCGATATAATTAATCGCTACAATGTTTTGAACTTACCAAAGTTATGGGGTGACGGCTCAACAGCAGCAGCAGATGGAACCAAGTATGAACTTTATGAAGATAACCTGCTGTCTGAGTACCATATTCGATATGGAGGTTATGGTGGCATTGCTTACCATCACGTTGCTGATAGTTATGTGGCATTATTTAGCCACTTTATTTCTTGCGGAACATGGGAAGCAGTTTATATCATTGAAGGCTTGTTAAAAAACAACTCTGATATCCAGCCAGACACAATTCATGCAGACACTCAAGGTCAATCAACACCAGTTTTTGCATTAGCCTATTTGCTGGGTATTAAGTTAATGCCTCGCATTAGAAACTGGAAAGATTTAAACTTCTTCCGCCCTGATAAAGAAACAATTTATCAGCACATAGATTTACTTTTTAAAGATTCTATCAATTGGGGTTTAATAAAAACTCATTGGCAAGACCTTTTACAGGTTGTACTATCAATTCAAGCCGGAAAAGTTTCTTCGCCAGTTTTATTACGAAAGTTAGGTAACTATAGCCATAAAAATCGGCTTTACCAAGCTTTTCAAGAATTGGGACGAGTAGTAAGAACAGTATTCTTATTGGAGTATATCTCTGATATTAAGTTAAGACAGCAGATTACTGCTGCGACAAATAAAGTTGAAGCTTATCATGGTTTTTCTAAATGGTTTTTCTTTGGAGGATTTGGAATAATTGGTTATAATTCTCCAGAAGAACAAGAGAAAATTATTAAATATAATGATTTGATTGCTAATGCGGTAATCTTTCACAACGTGGTTGATTTAACAAATATTCTGCGTGATTTGAAGCGTGAAGGCTATTTAATCATGCGTGAAGATGTGGCCGCTTTAAGTCCTTACATGAATAGTCATATTAAACGATTTGGTGACTATTCGATTGACTTAGATAGTTTACCGCAGACATTGGATGAGGTAGCGGCGTTCGTTTTCGTGTAACTGACTGCTGTAAGAATAATTCTTTACAAAACTTTACAACGTGTCCCATTTTACACGTACTTCGTCATGACCCCAACAATGTTCTTATCCTGACTTAACTCCCAACATACTGGACACTGTGAAAAGTTACTGTGTGGCACTGTTTAATAACGATAAAAAAGCAGTAACGAAGATTTCATCCTTTGCTACTCTCCATGACAACCAACTTCGATACTGGCTTGACCAAGCTGATCGAATCATTGATCAGTGTCAACGTGATGCGAAAGAGCAAGTTGATTGCGAAATAGTTATTAACACTTTGATTCTAAAGAACTTTAGTATTCAACTGAGCTATATTGGGCCAAATAAAATAACGCTCGACAAGTTTTGTGAACTATCAAGAACAGTTAGACTATCCCATGCTTTTTTAAGCAAGTACATTTGCTTTAACGATAAACACTTTTCACGAAAATTGATTCTTCAAACAACATATTTGTCTGTGTATGTGATTGGTTGGGAACCTAGTCAGGAATCATTGATGCACCATCATGGAAACTCACTTGACGCTATTTTGATACTCGAAGGTGAAATGACACACTGGTTACTTTCACCTGAAGAATGTAAAAGTAAAAATGTACCATTTGAAGCACATCCATCAAGTCAAAAATTTTCAGGTAAAGCAGAAAAGTTTACAGTGGGTGATTGGGTTTTTATTGATCGTCATTGTGCTCATCAAATAGCAAACTCATCTGAAAAAAGACTTGCTACCCTTCATATCCGATTTGGAGCACCACCAGATGATGACAATTGGGAAACGACCGAAGATCAGCCAGTGATTGTTTGGTACCAAATGGAGGAATACGTACTCAATCTTCAAAGCCCAAAACTATGAAAAGATGCAGTAACCCAATTTTCAAATTCTAACCAAGCATCTTCTTCTGATTTACACCACTCACTCTCAAAAGAATAATAGGTTGCACGATACTCGGTCTTTCCATTGACTACACGAGTTTCGATAACTGGTAGAATTTGTGTTTCCTTCATAATGTTTCAATCGTGAAATTTCAAAGCGATCGCACCCACTCAACCAGAGCGATCGCCCTTATCCTCTAAGAAATTTAGTTGAGTGCAGCAGCGATGTCTACGACGGGCTGTTCGGTGACGCAATTATGGTAATCTAGCACGGTCAACAAACTCGCCAGCAGCTAACGAAAGCTCAAGCCTTTTCTTCCGTGCTTGATACTTCAGCCATCCCAGGATTTTCAACTCAACATAGTCAGCTTTGACATTGTTCTGTTTGCATAAGTTTTCAATGTAAGCATCGTAAATTTGGTTTATCCCAGGATTATTTGCAAATAAATTCAAAGCATAGGTTAGCAAATCGGATTCACTAAAACCGATTTCTCTTGCTCTAGAACAAGCTAATTCATAGGTATTGGCCGGGACAAAAGCAGGGTATTCAGTATTGTACCAGCCGGAATCTGCTGGTTTGGGGACAATTTCCCTACCATAAATTGATTCATCTGTTAGAAACAGAGTTAGCGCAGATGACGCTATTTGAGATTTGGAATAGGTTAAGACTGTTCCTCTAAGAACTGCTTTATAGTAAGTATCTTTAGGGACAAAAATGTTACGTAATTCCTTTACATCTTCCCGGATGCTTACCACTTCTTGACCGTTGATTTTACCAAAATCCTCGTGAGTTTCTAGAAAGTGTTGCAATTGCTCAATGGTTCTAGGTATAGGCATATTATTCTCCCTTTTGTTGATTTTGACGGCGAAGTTTTCTGTAAACTTCCATCTTGGTACGGCTTTCAATGAAATCTAGAATCCCTAATTTTATGCAGTCTGCCGCGACTCCTGATAAAGACTCTCCGGTGTCATCCGCCAACTCTTGCAATATTTTTTTAAGGTCATCTGGAATTGTTACGTCTATTTTGGCCATTGAAAATACAGCATTTTTGCAGCTAATTAATCTATTTTTGCATCAAATCTACAGCTACAGTTATAGTATAATTACAAAAATTAAAGCGATCGCACCCCTGACAAGACTGCGATCGCTCCCGCTTGTAAGCAGTTCCACCAAATAGTCTTGGAGGCAATTAACATTATGAAGGTAGACCAGGAAAAAAGGAAATACGTGCTGTCGGCGATCGCAAGTTACCCCAGCCAAGCACAGGCAGCGATCGCACTTGGGACGTGTCCGAGAGTAGTTTCACAATGGCATCGAAATAAAGCGCAGCCTAGAGAACTAGCGGTAAGGGTTGTGCAACTACTACAGGTTTTGAAAGAGAAAGGGATTGAACCACCGCCACCAATAACTTTCTAATTCCAAGCTTATAGATTTTAATCATTGCCCCCTACTGGTTAGGGGGTTTTTAATTTGATTAGATGTTTTTTGCACCAAAACTGAAGGCTTGAAAACCTTACAGGCAGAAGAACAACGCTGATTATTTGCAGCATAAATGAGGCATAGGTAACAAACAATTTACTCCGAAAACTCAGCGAAAACAAACAATTTGGTGCAAAAGATTAATTAATTTGGTGTCAAAAATTGGCAAGTTTACCGCCAGCTTTTGCAAATCTTTGATGCAAATCAGGAGGTAGAGAAAATTGGTATGCACGTTACACAAAACTCAGTCACGAGAACTGAGAGAAGTTTATGAGGCTTTTTTAGGAGACAGGATTTGTGATACTACATGGCGAACAGTTAGACAATTCATCTCAGAATCAGGACTAGAGCTTGATTCTAATAATCTGCATGAGTACGCACAATTAAGGAAGCGATACCCAAAATTATCGCTAACACCATTAGAGTTTAGAGCGATATTAGGAGCGTTTGATAACTTTAAAAAGCTGCTACCAAAGTTAATAACTGGTGACGAATTTATTAACTTATTAATTTCTCAAAATATCACCCCTGACATCTCAACAATTTACAGATGGTTTAAGCAAGCCGGGACTAAATATAACAAGTCAAGCTGTTACTCAACTGAGGTAATGTTTTCTGTAATTTATCGGGCTGTTGTTTGGAAATTTGTTGATACTAGGAGAAAGAAAAATGTCTAGTTTACCTTCTGGAGTAAGAAGAGTTTACAACACTCTTTATAAACGTAAAGCTACTGGTGGAATGTCCTACACTCCTTCACCTTCAAAGATTAAGGATTATTTTGAATCTAAGGGCTTCAATCTTCATAACATCACTGACGAGGAATTTAATCAAACCATCAGCCATTTCTCTAAAGGCGAATTATCTTTGCCACAAATAGAACAATCTACAGAAATAGATTCACATGGACAATCTGAAAATGTTAATAGCACTGAATCTAGTATCGTTTTTCCCACTCAGCAGCAGATAAAAGACATAGTATCTACTAAAGCTATAGAAATGTCGTTGGAATTATCTACCCTTGATGTTGAGTATGTAGCTAGTCAAATAGATAGTACAGATACAACGTTAGATGATGTCTTGCAGCAAGTAGAAAGCTTATTGTGTGCTTATGCTGACCATAAACAGCAGGAAAGTATACAAAAAATAGATTCGATGTTTGGTCGGGTTTATAGCCATGTTCAGTTTAATAATTCGCAGACATCACGGCATCTTTCTCAAAAATTGCGGCAGTTTGGCACTGATGTAGAGCAAGCACAAGAAGACTTTAAAAGCTCAATCGGTAATGCTCTCGAACGCCTTAAGATTCCAGGCGTTTCAGCGTAGAGTCACACTGCTTATTGTTGCAGTTTTCTGGTTGATAGCGGGGTGTGGTTGGGCGATAGGAAGGGTAAGCGATCGCTACTCTTATTCTCAAAATCAGCAGTTGAAAAAATATCACCAAGAGATATGGCATGAAAATCAAAAACCACATGAAAAATAAAGGTAAGCGCGTCCAACAAAGGATGCAAAAAACCTTTGGAATTGATACTAATTTTTTAATTAAATGCTGCCAGGGAGATGAGGATTCATTAAGAACCCTCGGACAGATGGGGCGTGAGGGTGCATTAATTAGTAAACTAATGCCAAAAGTTCAGGCCGCAGCGCTGTCAACAATTAAAGGGACAGAAGATTTAAACGTTGGCATTGCCCAAATTATTAAACAAGCCGCTACTTCATCAACTGCGATTGATAGGGCATCATCTGATGTCATGCTTGCTAATCAACGTTATATAAATGACCGTAAGGAATTAGCAGCGACATTTGCCACATCAAAAGAAGCTGAATCAATTCGCCATAGTCATGCTATCGACTACATTAAACTCAACGCCTACATTGACCGTCACATGATGCAGGTTGATGCCAACGTCAGATTACTAGAAGCCACTAATAAACCGGAACTTCGCCAAATTGATGCTGACATAGCAAGGAAGGATAAGGTAGCTGACCACTTATTAAAGTATGGTGATGCATCAGAGGTGGAATTGATACCTGAAAAAAACTATGTCAGAAGTGGCTTTGGAGAAACATTAGCCAAACTTAAACAGGCAATTCTTGGATTCTAGTAGGAATGTAGTGTCATGTGGAGAGAGGAATTAGAAGAACTGAGTGAAGGTGATGAAGGTGCTGCGTATGCGTCAGATACAGCACTTCCCAAAGATTTAGTCGAGGCTTTGCAACAAGAGAAGCAACGCAGACAGGAAACCTTATTCATCAGAAAGAAGATTCTCACTTTTTTTGTAAGTTGGACTTTTCACGCCACAGGAGTAGCGATCGCTAAGTGGTGTTTAGTTATTGGCGGTAGCGGCGCTCTGTGGACGGCTGCAACACTGTGTTTTACTGTTGCATTTGTGCCTACTTCGTTCTTAGTTTCTGGGATGACGATTAATTATGTAGACGGACAATTACAAATTTCAAGTATGCAGAAAATAGGTAGCTTTATCATTGGAGGAGTAACTGCTGCTGGTAGCACCTACTTAGCAGTTAACGATTATCAATCACTGCTGAATCTTTCAAATCAAACCATAGCCCAAATCAGCGAAGACATTAGAACAATTCAAAAACAGTACCCCCAAACCGATCCTTGGTTGTCAATTGCGATCGCAGGCTCTTTATTTTTTGGGGCAATGTTCACCTTTGGCTTGGCCAGCCGGAGGTGAATAGTGAGCAGGGGTACAAGTGCAATTGTAGAGCTAGGTGCAATTGGCGCTTTGTTTGCGGGGGCTGTTGCTTGTACCCTTGGCTCATTATCCAAACAGCCCTACGACTTGGTAGAAGTCCGTTTTTGCCCTCCTTCTGCCAATGGCTACAACAGCATAGAACAGCGAGAGCTTGACAAAACCTATTGTTCTATTCCTCGATTTTTACTTCGTGAAGAATGGGATATGAGAGGTTTGTTTGGCTCTCGACTGCCTGACCGAACAGATGTAAAACTTAAGCGATTCCTACCCACTGACAACCCGAAACAACAGTGGATGTTAACGGGAACTGCTATTTGTTTGGGTGGGATATCTACGGTAATTGCTATACGAAATAATATGATGCAAGCCAAATATTACTCATGGCTTGAAACTCTTAAAACTACTAACTTTGAACTGTGGCAGGATAACAGATCGCAGCGAGATTTAAAAACAGTTGCTAATCAATTAAATACTCAGTTTAAAGCTGATATCTACTCTGCTGTGGACAATCAAAATCGTGTTGAGGCTGGATTAATTTCTACTGAAAGATTAGCCGAACAACAACAAATGCAAGATAATCTTGGTTTTACTCAATATGAATTTATGATTGCTGAATTAAGAAAGAAAATTGCTGAGGAAGAATTAGCTAAAGCTAAAGCTGATAAAGAGAAACATAAACTTTTGGGTGATGATAACGAAAGTCCAAAGGCTTCTAAGTCAAACAAGCTGGAATTAGGAGAACAGTATCAATGGATTAATAAACTTTTGAAGTTACCTTTTAGAGTTTTAAGTGGCGAACAAGGCTCAGGTAAATCTACGCTTGAGCGCTTAATGATTCGCCTACTTAAAGATGACGGCTGGCATATTGTCATCATTAATCCTGAAACTAATCCTGCTGTTTGGTCAGGCGTTCAAGTGTTGGCTGATGCCGATGAAATTAACGAGTTTTTCGAGGCATTCCCTCAAACTATCAGAGAGCGTCAGCAACAGGCTCGAAATCTTGGAATTGATGAAGATGACTACTTAGATTACATCAAGGATAAGAACGGCTTAGAAGGGAAAGTAGCCGTATTTTTGATGGAAAGTAATACTTATGAAGTTCACGGTGTAAATGCCGATTTATGGGCTGATTTTCTGAAGCAATCATTAACGAATATTAGAAAGTGGGGTTATACAGTATGTTTGACTGCTCACTCAGATAATCAGACCAGTATCGCCAGCAGATTGCAGGGATTCTCAAAGCTAATTGATAGTTCCCCCAGAGTCGATTGCATAGCTAAAGCTGGGGCAAATGGTGAGGCTACTAGTAGCGGTAAGGCATGGCTAAAAATGAAGGGTTTAGGTGATAAAAACCCTGTAGAAGTTGATTTGTATAACTATCCCAAAAGTAAAAACTTTGGTGATGAACCGAAAGCAAAACCACCGCCAGAGCAATCTACAGAATCAACAACCAGTACCGGAGATTGGTATGAGGAGATAAAGAAATGGGTAAGCGAAATGGGAAGGCCAACATCAGTAGACGTAAAGGCAAAGTGGGAATCACTCACAGGTCACACTCTCAACAGCGAAGGGCTAAGAGAACTAATGAAGTATCTGGAACTTTAAATTGGGACGCTCGTTATGGAGATATTAAGAAGTACAAAAAGCAGTGTGCCATCGCTCATCAATCCGTCAAAGGCTTATGCTGCGTTTGTCTCGTCAAACCTTCAGATGAGTTACATCATGCTAAATATGGGTGCGATCGCATCGGTCTAACAGTATTCCCTGTCTGCTTAGACTGCCACGAGCAGCTATGCCATTCCTCTTTGAATTGGCAGAAAGATAAAAGTAATCCTGTTTGGAACAATCAAAACACACCAGAGTTTACAAGGCGCTTAAAACTCGGTTATCAGCTTTTATATGGTGGGATTGAATGAAGCAGCTAATTTGGGAATTATAAATATATGGTTTATCAATAAATATGAAAATCAAAATCAGTGAACAATACCGCGAGTTAATCTTGATTCTTTTTTTAACAATCTCATTCTCAGGTTTTGTAATCGTTCCGAATATTTACATTTATCATCATGTCTACCACAAAGCCAAATAATTTAGATTTATCAAAATTCCTATACTGCCGTGATTGCAACATGAAAACGCATCACTACAGAGATTTCAAATACGATTGGGGCTATAGCTGCAAGATTTGTCAAACTTGGCAAAGTCAACACCAATTATTTCAAATTCAGCAAGGCTATCCCGCAGCTTTGATAATTGATAGCATAAAAGATGGTGAAATTAAATTGACTGGAGGCAATTTACAAGATTTTATTGAAGCTGCTCATGCTTTAGAGCTTGAGTATAATTATGAGGATGGATATGATTTTATAGCTTGGCATTTAGATGATGAAGAAAAAGTAGCCAAGATTAAAATTTCTACTATGGAATATTTAAAAGATTAGCGATCGCCCCTTTACTCATCCTCTAAGAAAATAGGAATAAATTATGCTTGAAGGTGAAGATAAACCAACAGCAATTAGAGTTATTACAGGAAAATTTGAATATTGTAACTCTGGTAGAGAAGAAATTAAAACAGTCACTTGCTTGTTTGATGAAAGGTCAGAGCATTATCAACTCACAAAAGTTTATGTTGTTGAATTTGGATGCAAGCTACTTCTTTCCAAGCCCAACACTTTTTTAGTTAATGATTAGCGATCGCTCGTGCTTTCTCCCATCCTCTAAGAAAAATGTATCTACTTAAAGTTTGGAATAATTCAAATAAAAAAACACATTGGAATCTTTGCATAAATTACACTCAAGTAATGATTGCAACACGACACTATAAAGCTTGTTGGTTAACTCATACTCTTGTACAATGTTTCAGAATAATTAATTAAACTTATGATTGAACAATTAACTAGAATTATATTAAAAATATTACCAGATGATACGCTATGCTTACTTCATGAAGAATGTTTTGATGAAATGAGAAGAAGAAAATTTATTATTTATGAAGATGAATTAAATCAATCTGAGCAGAATTGAATTAATAGCGATCGCCATTTATCCTCTAAAAAAATAGTTCTGTAGCTTTTCTCAAATTTGGTAAAATCATTCAAATAGCAATTTTTTTTAGCATTATGCCTACCATCTCTGTCTCTGTTTACCTAAATACCAAACTCTTCTCAGACCACAAATACACGTTTAGCTTAAATGAAGGGCAAACACCTACTATTCGCTTTGATGAACTATCTTTAATCGCAAAGCTTCATCTAAAAAATATTGAAGAGGATGAAATTTTAGACGTAGCGTACAGTTTAACTCAAACTAAGCGCATAGACTGGTATGAAAACCCTGAAGTAGAGCTAATAGTAAGAGGCGAACAACGTTCAACTAGTGTAGGGGATGTGTTTGAATACAATGATAAATTTTGGATGATATCAGTTTTGGGATTTACTGAGATATATCCCCAAAGATAGCGATCGCCCTTTGTTTCCTCTAAGAAGAAAATGCAAATACTACCACTAGAACTTGAACTAGCAGCGTCTCAAATTGCTGCACAATATTATCCTCACAGGCGTTTCAAGCTAATTTATGAAATTAAAAATAATTTTATTGATATTGATATCGAATTTCAAGGCTACTATACAGAGGAATTTGTAGGCTCACGCAACCGACCATTAAATCCAATTCATGACTTTTACCGCGATAAAAAGATAGATTTCAAAGTTGGGTATGGATATGGAAGACTGTCTATATCTGGGTGGTGGCGAGGAGCGATATTAAGCTTTGAATTAAATAGTAAAAAATGGATAAACGAGGATGGTGAGGAAATTGCTTGTCCTTACCCAGATGGTGAAAAGTTTGAGCAAATTGCAGCAGCACTTTATCCTTTGTTACAGCAGCATTACTAGTAAAGGATTGAGGGTAGCTCAAGCACAATCCATCATAGATTCTTTCCTCTAAGAAAAACGACACCACACACTATTAATACAATCTTCTATAACATTTTCGCTTTCCGGCTTGAACACGACTAGATACCAGTTAAGGTTTCCTTGTTCTCTGTAGCACTCGCAACGAGCAGGAAACCAATCTTCTGATATCAAAATTTCCAGACAATCACCTGCATGAATAGGTTTATTCATTAAATAAAGACGGCTTCCACCGCTTTCTTGCCGTAGCTGTAGCTTTTCCACAATACCCCCTCATTCTCCAAAAATATTGTACAAAGGAGAGCGATCGCTCCTCTTTTCCTCTAAGAATCTTGGTGTGAAAAAGCTCTCAGGGCATCGATTATACTCTAGTATCGGGCGATCGCTGCACAGTCAAAGCGGGGGGTACGTTGTCTGAATCCTCTAAGAATTGTGTGGGGGCGGTCGCCCTTATATCTTTCTGTAGTGCGATCGCTCTCCCTCCTCTAAGAAAATGACACCCCTTAAAATCTGGAATCGCAATTCTTCGCGTTGTAGTCTTTATTATAAAAACTTTTATAAATAGCCCTTGGGGAATATAACCCCATCAAAAGCCCAGTCACGACGACCGGGTTTTTTGGTTTTGAGGCGATGCAAAAAGCGGGCTGTGACGCTCGTTCGTATGATTGCGTCTCCCTTTGGCAGAAGACTCGGTTTAGCTTCTCTACAAGATACTACTCGCGTTCGCTATCGCTGACGCTTTGACGTTATTTTTCATCATTGCCATATGTCACGCAAGGACTGTCAATTATGAGTGCTGGCTCAAATGAATTGCAAAAAATAACGCTAGAACAATTCACTCCAAATTCGTCAGGGTGAATGCACTCTATCGCTCCTTCTATTAAGGCATGGAAAGCACAATCATTGCAGATAGTCTGACATGGTGGTTGACGGTCAATTGAATCTGACATCACCTCTCACCCCTACTCATCATCATCT
Source organism: Nostoc sp. ChiSLP01 (assembly GCA_034531195.2). Lineage (GTDB taxonomy): Bacteria > Cyanobacteriota > Cyanobacteriia > Cyanobacteriales > Nostocaceae > Nostoc. The sequence goes on along the minus strand of JAVRBO020000106.1, from coordinate 9,671 downwards.
GGCAAATACAACCCACTCCTATCAGTCGGCTTCGCATAAAGGTACATCTGAAGTAATGGCAACTAACTATGCCCCAGTGTTTATAATCAAAACCTCGGCAGCACTGTACCCGTTCCCGCATCCTTCTTCACTCTTACATACCCCTTGGTAGTATCACTTGTAGTATGCCCCAACTGGTCTTGCACGTCAAAAAGTGGTTTAATTTCCACCGCCCTCGTTGCATGGGAATGCCTTAACCAGTGACAGGAAAACTTCACCTTCGCTACCTCAGAAATATCCTGAATCAACCTTTTAATAGCCCGGTCGCTCAATGGTAACCCCCGTTTTTTTGGGTCAGGTGACATATTTGGGAACACTGGCATCTTGTCACTAGCCATACCACGATACTTTTTAAGTAACGAAGATGTCTCATGGTCTAACCCAATCTCCCGGTACTTCCCACCCTTACCCCGAAATTTAATCGTGTAATACCCCCTTTGCCTATCATCCGGCGTTGGGTCAAACTGCCATTTAAAATCGCGCCAATACAACCCCGGATAATCTTCTTTGGGTTGTCCCGGTTCATCACCCGGAACCGTCACCCGGCCAACTTCACCAACCCGCATACCACTATAAAAAAGCAGACAAAAAACGAGCCAATGCTTACCCCCTAACTGCTTGGCTGCATCAGCTAGTTTCTCCATCTCGAAATCTTCTAAATAACGCTCCGCCTTCGGTAACTCACTGAAATTATCGTAATTTATAGTACTTGCAATATTACGCAAGAAATAGCCAATATTCTCCGCACTCCCGTAACTCCAGAGCGAACGCAATATCAGCACTCGGTTACTTTTAGTATAAGCGCAAACCTCACCCCAACTAGCAATAAATTCGAGTAATTTTGGCTGCTGGATTAATCTTAAATCGGGTATACCTTCATTGCGTACCCAATCGAGTAATTTTTGACCAAATCGATAGTATTTACGCTTAGTTTGTTCGCGGTTTTGACTTCCTGCCCAAGCCAAAATTAACTCTTCATCATTACCCACCGCAGGCGTGCGGTAATAATATTGGCGAATTACCTCCTCTACCAACTCTGGCGTAACTTGAGCATTGGTGTTTTTAATTACACTTGGTTGGGGAGTAGTAGGCAGAATTTCGACCTGCGCCACCTCAATATTAGTAACATCCATCTGGGAAATAAGAGTTACGCGTTCGTAAACATATAGCTTCCTGGAAGTGCAGTTTCAGGAAGCTTTTATATTCTACAATGCAAGCGTGGATATGCGGGTATTGCCTGCGACCGTATTTGTAGCCAAAGTCCGCCCCGGCTGTTGGTTTTTTTTGTCATAAATATGTAGCATTTGAACGGCGAACGCCTACGGCGAAACCTAGCTAATCGTGCTAGTCCGCGCATCATGATAGTGTCAAGGTAGTTATCAAGATAAAGACGCGCTCACCTTTGTCGCGGACAGTTTGGTTTTACCTAGACATTACCTAGATATGAGCAATACAGGGAGAACAAAGAAGCTAGCATCTTTCAACTGCGACCAAAAGATGTGGGAGCAGTTTATCGCCCGTTGCAACTCGAAAGGCACAACAGCAACAGCTACGCTCACCCAATTTATCGAACTCTACCTAGATGATCTAGATAACCTTGATTCAATTGCTGGTAATGAAAATAAACGCCTGGACTCTTTAGAACAAAAAGTTGAAGAGATAACAGCCCAAATGGCACGGTTAACTGAGGCGATTGTTAAAATTCAAAATCATCTCAATAACCAACCGAGGCAGCGCAATAAATCGTACAACAACAATTCCTACTTAAACAGGCAAACTCCTCGTATTCAACCATTAACGGAAGAAGGTTTAGCTGCAAGACTTGGGGTAAGTGTAGAAACTGTACGTAAGGAACGAATTAATTTACCACCACCGCTTTTTGTGTCATGGTGCAAGGGCAAGGATAAATCGGGTATTGGCTGGGAATTTAACGAAAGTACTCTTTTATATCATCCGGTGAGTTAGAGCGCTTGGGTGCGATCGCCCTTTAATTTTCCGCTACGTGAACGCTTGAATTTTCTACTTGCCATTGTGACGAAAAGAGGCAAAATTAAGTGGAAGGCTGGAAATACACTCAAAAATACGCTCAGTAATAATTAAATTTATAAGAGTGCTTAAATTTATGCTAATGATTGGCCGCTTTCGTGTTGTAGCTGTTAGTTTGACCTTGCTTGCATTGCTGGGATGTTCATCAGCAGCTCAGACTCAGATGCCAACAGTACAAAGGACAACGCAGCCAACACCCGTATTTACTGGGACACCTACTCAATCCTCAATAAGCCCTCACCTGCTATTGGGGAATCCCAGCGGTGCAACTCCAACAAGCATTACACCTGACAATTACCTAATGGCAAAAAACCAGTATGCACTCTCTTACAACAACAGTAAGGGAACGGCCAACTGGGTAGCTTGGCAGTTAAATAAGTCATGGCTAGGGGACGCAGAGCGCCAAAATAACTTTCGCCCTGATAGCACTTTGCCTGCTGGTTGGGTGCGGATAACTCCCAGTGCTTACACAGGCTCAGGATACGATAAGGGTCACATTGCACCATCGGGCGATCGCACCCGGACAGTAGAAGATAATACAGCCACCTTTTTAATGACAAACATGATGCCCCAGACACCGGACAACAACCGGAACACTTGGGGGAATTTAGAAGATTATTGTCGAGAACTGGTAAGCCTTGGTAAGGAACTGTATATCGTAGCTGGGCCTTTTGGTAGTCAAGGACAGCCGCTTAAAGGTAAAGTGACGGTTCCTCAAACTACTTGGAAAATCGTTGTTGTACTAGACAGCCCTGGCTCTGGGCTTGAAGGTATTACTGCTAATACTCGCGTCATCGCGGTGAACATACCAAATGAACAAGAAATCAACAACGATTGGAGAGCTTATAAAGTCAGCGTTGACCAACTTGAAAATTTGACAGGCTATGATTTTCTTTCTAATGTTTCACCAGAGATTCAGTCAGTTATTGAAAGCAAGGTAGATTCGTAAACCACTCAAGTTTCTACAACTTTTGTGGACAGTCCGATGCTGTCTCCCGATGGAGTTTGACCAATAACATAGACATCAATCTCTTTGGTGCCAAGGCGATACACCTGCAAATTACTCAGGTTTTCTTTGAGTGTCTGCACAAGAGTTTGAAATCGTTTGACGGTTGCTTTCTCTTCTTCCTCATGCCAATCTTCTTCTATCGTTGCCACTTGAAAAAAATCGTCAACCCCCACAATTTTAATAGGTGTATCTTGAGGATGATTTGTTTTTTGTATAACTTTTTGGGGTGTTGTAGGGGTTGCAACACCTGACCACAAAAAAACTTCAAACGGGTACTCAGACTCACTCATCATGAGTAAACCATTCGCTGCTGTACGAAGCTGGTCTAGGATTTTTTCATTAGTTTTAGTCATAAGCCATAATAGAGCGTAGTTTACTGCCGCAGACATCGTACCTCACAAAGTATCATCCTATAAGTTAAAGCTGCTGCAATACCCTACACAGTATCATCCATCCAACCACACTCAGGACAATCCCAATGTACCCGTGCTGACCAGTCACGTTCAAACGTAAACCCGCATTGAGGGCATTTGCCAGTAAACATTGGGTGAGTGTCGATGAGTTCTAACTGTTCCTCTGGTGTCCAGCGCTGCCGAGGCTGTAGGATTAACTCGCCGTTGTAATAACTAGCCCCCTCCGGTTGCCATAACTCCTCTGGTTCAATGTTGGGGTCTTCACGGAAGTCTAGGCAACTGTTACCGACTGGCCCATCAGGATGGACAGCACAAATCATGTGGGGATTGTAACTGTAGAGTAAACAGCGATCGCAGTCTGGAATTTTCATAGTACCAGTGTACTTTTCCTCGGATTGAAACTCGTCAGCATCCTTTCAATCCCCAACCAGGATTTTATTTTATTGCGATTGCGATGATGCCACGATTTGAGTAAAAGTCCTCTGGAGGTCGCGCCCCACATCGGGGATTAAAAGGGGCAGTTTAAACAGCCCTGACACCAGAAGAGGGCAATCGCTGTTTATCAATGACTTTGTTTTAGTGTGTCTTCTTCTGTTGTAGAATGACTAAAAATATGCATCACTGTTTGCCCAAGTTTCCTAAGCATTAAAAGAATAGCAGAATGCCCAACTAACAAAATACTGATGAAATTTAACATGATTTCTATTGGTAATTGTTCTGTACTGCTGTAATATTTCGGTTTACTGTTCAGTATTTTTTCTTTTTTAGTTTCAACCCTCAACTTGTACGAAGCAATAATTAACTCAAAAAGACGACGTAGTGTATTTAAAATAATTAAAAATTTTGGTTTACCCAGATTTTTTAGTTTAAGGTGTTCTTCGTACAAGTCTCCTAATGATTCCTCTTGTATAGAATCTGGCAGAACAATATTTAAAATTTTATGAGTAATCTGCCAAGAAAAGTTCATATTCACCTCAAATGAGTATTGCAAGATTACGTTGACAATCTCTTTTTAATAAAATTCAACGTAATCAGTAATATATTCAGTATTTGACGAGTTTCAGGGATAAAATTAGCTAAACCCAAACTCTAATGTTTTTAGTCTTTGACGAAATTGTTCTACTTCTTTTAGTGCTTCTAATCCTAAGTCTGTAATGGCATAGTATTTCCTCCTAGCACCACTTCTTTCTTCTGGACGATCTTCACCCCAATGGGACTGAAGAAGTCCTCTTTTTTCGAGTTTTTGTAACGTAGGATACAAACTGCCATATCCAAGACGACGCTTCCCTAAACTGGCCTTATCAACTATATCAAGAATTTCTAGTCCATAGCACTCCCGATGACAAACTGCAATCAGTAAAGTTTCTTCTAGATTGGATATTTCAAGGTTGGGAAGCCTCATGCATGAGATTCCTTAAAAACTCGTTGCGTCTAGTATAACTAGAGCAGTAATGAGTCAATAGCTGGTTATTTATCGAGTTTTTGAGAGATATCATTTTTGTGCAACAGGTAACAGTTTAAATACCGAAGGATAGCGAGACAAATTTACTACCATCTTCCTTTTCAGATCAAAAAGCCACATTAAGTGTATCTAATGTGAAAAAGATACATTTCTTGCCTCTATGTTTATTCAAATCTGGTTCATAAGTTAAGAGTAAACTTAAGAACAGTTAAGACCTGTGTTTAATTGACTGGAAAATACAGAAAATCTCTAAAAATCCAAGTAAAACAACTATACATTTGGTAGATCATGATTTTTTTTCAGATTCCTTCAAATCTAAATATACATTCTTTTTACAGAAAAATAATAGGTTTTCAATAAAAAATATATATCATATTTTTGATATTGAATCTAAAAAAAAGTCATATTTATCTATAAATTTGTATTATCCCCCTACTTATCAATTTGTAATATATTTAAAAAAATTATGTCTCGACATACTTGATAATTATCAATTTGATTTTTAGAAGTTTGATAATTCATATTTTTGGTAAAGATTCCTATTTTAAAGTTAATTAGTGCTAAAAAAATAAGAGAAGGCAAATGAAACTGTATAACTTGGGAGTGTGATGCTAACAAGGTTTATCATTCCTCTTATTAATTTCATGATTACGAAATTACAGTTTTCAGACAATCAAATAAAAATAAATATTTGAAGGATTGAATATGTATCATCAAGATGACATCAAGATGCCTGAATCAAAAAAAATAATTGATTTTTTTGCGAAGGAAAGAGTTATTAAAGAACTCGAAAGACAAACATTTTGGACATTTACAGTTTACATTGGCACTCTTACAGTTACTACCTTGATTGCTTTATCCGTAGTAGTATTGCCTTTAATGGGAAAAATCAACATTCCAGAAGCTGTAATCGGTGGGCTTAGTAGTGGTAGCCCATTAGCATTAATTTCTACAGTATTAGGGAAGAAAGCTAAAGAATCACGAGACAAGTTTTGTCAAACTGTAAGAGAGTTTAAAAAGGATAGCTCAAATACTTGGTAAAGCTCAATAATGCTTAATCAAAGAGATTGTAACTATAGCCTCTCTTTGATTGGGTATATTTTTATCAAGTATTAATTTTCCTGATAAATAAGTCACATTTATAACATTGTAATAATTGCGTCAGTACTATCTTGCTACAAGAAATACGAATTTATTACTAGCTATCAAACCTGTTAACAATTTTTAATTAACTGCAAAATCTGTGAAACTGACCAACAAGAGGCGATGCCTGCGGCGGGCTACGCCTACGCATACCGCACCGAACACACCTTAGACATCGCTTGAGTGGAAACGGCGCAGCTATTATACTAAATGCTCACTGTTTTAGAAGTAATGGGGTGAACTTTAATAGTATTTATGTACTATATACGAAATTATAGAGAATAGCGATGCCTACGCACTCCCAATTTTGACTCGCTTGAGTTCTAGAGGAGCGATCGCTCTTGTAGAGAATTATTAAATGCTGTTGGCGTAGTCGTATTTGCCTCCACGTTCAAGGGCGCGTTTGTAAGCAGGTCGGGCATGGATAAGTTCGATAAATTCCTTAATATGAGGTCGGTTTGAGATAAATTCGGCTTGCATAGCAACCAATTCCAAAGGAAAGCTCATTTGGATATCGGCGGCGGTGAATTCTGAACCTGCAAACCACGTACTCTTAGCAAGTTCACCTTCTACGTAATCAAAGTGAAGCTTGATTTGGGGCGCGATAAATGCGTCATTGGCGCTGCTGTCCCCTGCACCAAAACGGTTAAAGATGAGATTCATCACTAGCGGTGGCATTGCCGAACCTTCGGCATAATGCAGCCAATACGTATAACGTAAATGCTCCGGTGTACCAGATGGTGGAATTAGCCGACCGTTGCCGTATCGCTCTACTATATATTCAATAATCGCTCCTGACTCAGCAATAGTTTCCCCTACATCTGTAATCACTGGTGACTTACCGAGCGGATGGACTTCGCGCAGGGATGCTGGTGCTAGCATCGTCTTTGGGTCGCGTTCGTAGAACTTGATATCGTATTCGATACCTAATTCTTCAAGTAGCCATAGTACGCGCTGCGATCGCGAGTTGTTGAGATGATGGACAACGATCATTGGGAGCTACTTTTTGTTATCTGTTTTTGCTCATCTCAAAGTATCATCAGTTCTCCCACTCTTCATCTATCTGGTGGTTTGTCTTGGGTCTTGGGTATTAGGTAGAGTTACCCCAACCGCCAATAATAATAGCGCCCACCTAACTATAGGTAAACGCTATTGTTTTATATAAATTCAGGGAGAAAATATAGTGAAAAGAGTTCCCTGATATTTACTATTAATTAATTCCAATTTAATTGATTACACAGCACTGCGACGATTTAGCAAGTTCCACAAGAAAACAGCGACAATTGCACCAAGAACTGCTACTGCAATACCGGGAATGCTGAGTGTGGGGGCGGCTAATGTCAAGGTTCCTGTACTGAAGAATACACCCAAACTACCACCAACAAAAGCACCGATAATTCCTAATAATATTGTTCCTAAGATTCCACCGCCTTGATGACCGGGGTAGATAGCCTTTGCAATAGCACCAGCAATTAGACCTAAAACAATCCAAGCAAGAATATTCATTGTTGTTAACTTGATAGACGTTTTTCAATTGACAAATACACAATAACAATCCCAACATTGACATTCAATCTACCAACAGAACCAATTATTAATAACCTTGAGGATGAATGCTGTTACTTCTGGTGATATACCCACTAAATCCAATGGATAATCAATAAAAAAGCTCCTAGTTGGTCTAAAACTAGGGGCTTATTAATTCATTGCTTGGTAATTGCAGTATAAGCATTTCTGATTCTTTTTCTCAATCTATTTTAAGAATTAAACCTTAGTTGAAAGCAGATACTCTTGTACGTTCGCATTTAAAGAGACTCAACTTGTAGGATTCTGGCGTTTAACAGGTTTGGGTTTAGGAATCGGTTTAGGAATTGGGGTAGTATTTGTAGTCAGTGTTAAGTTTTCAACGGCTTGGGCAATTGCCTGTACTTGCATTGGCGTTAAACAATCAGGAGAACTATTTATCATCTGTAGCAGTGCAGGAATACCTTGTAAAACTGGAACTGAACAATCATTTGCTCCTATCCATTTAGCGATTGGGAAGACTACTGGAGCCGTAACAAACCCATCAGGAAGGTTAGGTATTAAAGAAGTAATCCATCGATGAAACATTTTTTGATGGTAAACACTTTGAGAAGTTGGGCTATTCTCAACAGCTACCCAGTTATTACCCTCGCGTCGTTTCCATTTATCTTTGTAGGCGCTAAATGAACCTTTCCAGGTTTTGACTTCTACTAAAAAAATACCACCCTCACCGATAATTAGATGGTCTATTTCTGTTAGAGAGTTTGAGTTAGTGGGAATTAAAGCATTATTAAATATCACCCATGTATCAGGGAAAGATTGCAAAATAAGCGATACTCCCCATTCCCCCATATTGCCTTTGAACTTATTTGTGGCTTGGTTAACTTCAAAGATGAATGAACCCAATCCACCCAAAAAGCCATCACCTAATTTTTCATGAATTTCTTGATGTTTGGTAGATTTTTTGGTGTCAATTTTTTGTTGGAATGCTGCCCTAAGTGAGGGTGATTGTTGAAGAGTTCTCATACAAATTTTGGTAAGATTTATCAGTAACCGCCATTTTTATAGTTCCCAGAGTTGTCAGGCGATCGCATTACCCCATTGAATAATTAAATGGGTCATTAACTTTTCCTCGCTTGTATTTCTATAAGTGCTTTATGTAAGAAGCAATGAAAGTGAAATAATAAACTAGTATGCCTTGCTAGGAGATGCAGCCATGACTTACACCATGCACGAAGCTCAACAAGTAGCAAAGCTGGCTGCTACTGATATCGAGGCTTGGCTTTGCTCCAAACCAGAAACTATTAGTGTTGTTAACGTTGAGAGTGACCCAGCTTACCAATGCAGAGATATTGACCTCATCTGGACAACACAGACGGGTGAAATCTTGGTTGAGGTGAAGGGCGACAGGTGGAACAAGACTCGTAACTTGTTTTTTGAAACTCACAGCAACCTGGAGAAGGGAACCCCTGGCTGTTTTCTCTACACCGAGGCAGATTGGCTATTTTATTACTTTGTCAATACTCGCCAACTCTACAGGCTACCGATGCCCAAAACGCGGGAGTGGTTTCACATCACCATGCGGCGGTTTCGGGAGCGTGCCACAACAACGCCAGTGGGGAATAGCTATTACACCACTGTGGGGCGACTAGTGCCGATTACTACGGTGATGATGGAAGTGGCAGGGATTAAGATGGAGCAGTTGTAGGGTGGGAGGGGGCGATATTCTTAGAGGAAATATTGGAGCAAGGTGATCGCCTATGGTGGGCTTTAGTTATCGCCCAGGCTTTCCTCTAAGAATCTCAGTTCAATAGCACTTAAAAAATCGCCTTTATTAAAGCAAAAAATTTTTATCAAAAAAATACATCTTAAGGATATTCACTGAGGTTTAACGCGCTTAAGCAGGGCTAATATGTAGCAAATAATATAGCATCCGCTACTTAAGCTAGTGGGTCAAGTTTCAAAGCTAAATGACTATAAAACCTAGATTCCGCAGGTGCGCTCGTAAATGCTGTATTTTTGAAAATGACCTAAA
>JAVRBO020000105.1:0-164051 GCA_034531195.2 Nostoc sp. ChiSLP01 | reverse complement strand
TGAGCCTCAGAAGGTCAACGTCGAGCCTCAGAAGGTCAACGTCGAGCCTCAGAAGATCAATGTTGAGCCTCAGAAGGTCAAAGTTGAGCCTCAGAAGGTCAAAGTTGAAGCTATAAAAAATAAATTTTTATATCATATATGATATAAAAATGACATGGATGATGATAAACCTTTAGTTTGGTTGCATGGTGAGATTAAAACTCCTCCCTTCAGCCAAGAAGCACGCATAGAGTCAGGTGTGTTGCTCAGACGCTTACAGCAAGGTGAAAACCTCGGATTGCCACATTCCCGACCGATGCCAAGTATTGGGGCACAATGTCATGAACTACGAATTCGGGATGCAGACAAAAACTGGCGGATTATTTATCGAATTGATGACGATGTAATTGTAATTGTTGAAGTGTTTAACAAAACTACCAGAGCAACACCAACCAGCGTAATCAACAATTGCAAAAAAAGACTTAGCCAATACGACAAGGACTTACAGGATTAACATTATGGATGAAGCCAAAAGAAAAAAGCTAGAGGAAAAGGGCTGGAAAGTTGGCAACGTTGCAGAATTTTTAGAACTCACGCCAGAAGAAGCCACTCTAATAGAAATTAAACTAGCTCTCAGTCGTAATCTGAAAGAACGACGACAGAAGTTAATGACTCAAGTGGAATTAGCAGAAAAACTTCATACCAGTCAACCTCGTATAGCTAACGCCGAAAATGCTGATGCATCAGTTTCCATAGAAATGTTGATCCGAGCAATACTAGCAACAGGCGCAACACCTCAAGAAATTGGACAAGTTATTGCTAAGGTGGGCTGAAACGTTGCATGTTAACGTCTCTACAAGGATTTTGATCTCATGCACAATCGCTTTCATACATGAAATCAGCAACAGCAAAATAAGAGATAAACTCAATGTGCGATCGCCTCAACCTTAAGCTTTGTAAATTGAATCGTATATTCAATTAGTAAGAATTCAAACAACCTGCGTTGTAGTATAATTTTGCTTTTGTATTATTAAACGTATACAGAGATGACACCCCAATTTGAATACAGCACTTTAGCGCAGCCCCAAGATATTCAGCAGCTTGCGTTTATCCTTAAGCAGTGTTTTGTCAACGCACTTGGTGGTGAAGAAGCTTACATGAACCAAGTTGGCGTAGAAAACCTTCGGATTATTCGTGAGTCACAGCAATTAATTGGTGGGTTAGCAACTCTGGACATGGGTCAGTGGTGGGGTGGCGAGCGTTTACCAATGACGGGAATTGCGGTAGTGGCTATTGCTCCAGAATACCGTGGTTCGGGAGGAGCGATCGCTCTGATGCAGCACACCCTCAAGGAACTTTACGATAGAGGTATACCCCTGTCTGCTCTTTATCCAGCTGTGCAAACCCTGTATCGAAAAGTCGGGTACGAGCAAGGCGGTAGCTGGTACATTTGGGAAGTCGCAACCAACGCTATTGGAGTACGGGAGCAATCCCTACCTTTGCAGCCAGTAGTTCCCATAAATCATCAAGTCTTTCACGAACTATATCACCAGCAAGCGAAACTCACGCATGGATATTTAGACCGACATCCCGCAATTTGGCGGCGATTAATCGAACCAGATGAAAACGAACAAGTCTATGCTTATTTCATTGGTACAAAAGACAAACCCGAAGGTTACATTATCTTCGCTCAACAACGAACACACAATGGTGAAATTATCTTTGTCAAAGATTGGGTACTAAAAACAGGTGCTGCAACACAAACTTTTTGGTCTCTTCTAGCCAGCCATCGCTCCCAAATTCAGCAGGTGCGTTGGAAGAGTTCTGCAATTGATACCCTGACATTGGCTTTACCAGAACAAACTGCTAAGATATCGACTCAGTTTCGCTGGATGCTACGAATAGTAGATGTTGTCAAAGCATTGTCCATGCGCGGTTATCCATTGGGGCTGCAAACAGAACTCCATTTAGACATTCAAGATAATGTCATAGATGCAAACAATGGTAAATTCATTCTGTCTGTTGCCAATGGACGCGGTGAAGTTACAAAAGGTGGAAAAGGAGAGTTGCAACTAAATGTCCGAGAACTAGCACCACTATATACAGGTTTGTTTTCTCCCTACCATCTGCAAATAGCCGGAAAACTGCACGGCACAGAAACAGCTATTTCAGTAGCTACGCAAATATTTGCAGCTAGTTCTCCTTGGGTGGCTGATTTCTTTTAATGGGCATAGTGAAAAACAATGTAGAGACGTAGCAGTGCTACGTCTCTACAAGGGTTCTGGGTAACTAAGATGTAATTGCTAGCGTTGCAAAGCAATCGCAAAGTCTCTGGGATTGCTTAGCTTGCAATCAAAGAACATATTATATTTATTTATGTCCATTTACTTACTTGTGAATCAACAAAAATAAAGTTGGAAACATAATTGACCCTTGGCTCGTCCTTGCGCTAGATTAACAATTTCTGTTGTTGTCAACTCACATCACAAACTAAAAGTTCTCAGCGATTTACTTTTGATGAGTAATGATGATTTGTTGTGCTTATCTAATCCCAAATAGATCTCAAAAGATATAGCAGTTGTCAAGTAGGTTAGGACATACACCAATGCTCAAACCCCGATAAAAAGACTTTTAAGCATGTTGCCTATTGCCTATCCCCTATTGCCTGCTATAACTCAATGGGATTTATAAATTTTTATCCGGAAGTTCAACACACTCATCAGAAAACAATCTAAGTAAAGCTGATTACTTGCTACTTACTTGCACACACACAATCTCAACATGAAATCACATCTACTGGCCATTGGTTTAAGCAGTTTAGTTCTACTTGCCGGACAAGCTAAAGCTTCACAATTACAGTCTTGGTATTTTGATTCTAGCCAAAACCAATTAGACCTAACTACCACTTCTGGAATAGAACCAAAGGCATTTTTATTAGATAATCCCAACAGATTGGTAATTGATTTACCTGGAACTACTTTTAATTCTGATACCGTCAAACAAAGTTTTGGGAATGCAATCAGAGAAATTCGCCTTGGCAAACCAGACTCTCAAACAACTCGTTTTGTCGTAGAATTAGCCCCTGGTTATGATATTACTTCCCAAAATGTTTCAATCAAGGGAGATTCGCGTTCTCATTGGATTTTTAAATTCAATTCATTTAACCGTCAAACTAATCCCATTGTTGGGGAAAATAGAGAAGATATTGCCATTAAATCCACAGATGCAACTACATTTGCGGGAGTTGTGAATCTCGGTCAAGAGATGGCCGGTCTGAGTTCTCAAATTCGCAGTCTGTTAGCGAGTTATAAATCATTAAATCCCGGAATCTTTTTCTTAGATTTAGCAACAGGAAATTATATAGATATTAATGGTGAGAAAAGATTTGCTGCTGCAAGCACAATCAAATTTCCCTTATTAGTAGCTCTATTTCAAGATATAGACGCTGGCAAAATCAAACTCACAGATAAATTAGTGATGCGGCGGGATTTAAGGGTTGGTGAATCTGGAACTATGCAATACAAACCCATCGGAACTAAGTTTAGCGTTTTAGAAACTGCTACCTTAATGATGACAATCAGCGATAATACCGCAACAAATCTGGTTCTCGATCGCTTGGGTGGTGCAGCAAAAGTTAGCCAACGTTTTCGTAGCTGGGGATTGCAAAATACAGCAATTCGGAATTTACTTCCAGACGTTGCTGGCACAAACACAACTAGTTCTAAAGATTTGGTGAGGTTGGCGGCGTTAGTTTCTAATAATCGTTTGCTCTCCCCAAACAGCCGCGATCGAGTTTTAGATATTATGCGCCATGTCAAAACCAACAGTTTACTACCAGCTGGTATCGGTCAAGGAGCTACCATCGCCCACAAAACTGGTACGTTGAGATTCATCATTGGTGACGCGGGTATTATTCAAATGCCCAACGGCAAAAGCTATTTAGCGGGTGTTTTGGTACAAAGACCAAACTACGATCCCAAAGCTGGAGATTTTGTCCGTGAAGTTTCGAGAAGAGTCTATAATTACCTAGACCAAACCAAAGTCAGCAATATACAGCCGACTTTTGGCAACCGCACTCGCTAGCAATAAAGTAGGGGCGTACAGCTGTACGCCCCTACGTATGTATAGATATCAGGTATTTCCCGAAATGGTATTAGCTTAGGAAATTTGGCGTACCATTACCACCATTCTTACCAACAGCAGGAATTTCCAATAGGCTATCTGTGGCTTTGCCGGTACCGTCGTCGGTAACCTTTGTAGAATTACCCGGATGTCCGTTGGGGATAAACAGTTGCGGGTGGTCAAAAGGTGCTTTCTCATACCGAACTCGGTCATCAGTTAGTGCTTTCAAGAAGGCGACCAATTGCTGCTTTTCTTCTGGTGAGAGATTCAGGCGGGGAAGCGCTCCAAAGTCACCACCACGATTGTAAAAATCGATCGCTTGTTCTAAAGTCGCCTGACCTCCATTGTGGAAGTAGGGAGCAGTGAGTTCCACATTGCGAAGTCCAGGACTTTTGAAAGCTCCGTCTGCAACCACAGCTTCAGTAGGCTTCAACGGTGGATTGAGGGTGGGGGGGTTTTCACCAAGGAGAACCTGGAATTTCCCTAACTGCGCCAATCGCGCCTCTGAGAGCGGATTACCTTGGCCGTTACCAAATAAACCATCGTTACCACCCAAGCCGAGGTCATCTGTATTAGGTCTAACACCAATCCTAAAGAAGCCATTATCTTCAGGGCTGTTTGGCGGGAATGGCGCACGTTTGATTCGTCCGTTTTTACTCACGTTGCTCACTGAAGCCGCGGTGAATTCTGGCCCAATGTGACAACCAATGCACAGAGCTTTCCCTTCAAACAGTGTTTTACCTAGTTGCTGCTGCTGGGTGAGGGCAGTGATATTGCCTTCCAAGTAGCGGTCGTAGGGCGTGTCATTGGAAATGAGTGTAGACTCGTACAACTGAACTGCCAATCCAAAGAATAGCGAGAAGTTGTACTCCATTAATGTGTACTCATTAGTTTCCAAGGAGCGATCGGGTTTTTTGACAAAAGTGCGTCTGCCTTGGGTATCAACTTGAATCAGTTTATTAGACTTCCACCACTCCGACTTAAAGGCATCTTGAATCATGCGATCGTAGGTTCTATCTTTGAGTCCGGTTTTAGGCCATCTACTATCTGCACCTAAAACGCTATCTTGTGGGTGCACAAGCTGTTTACCTAGCGGTCTGAGAGGGAATAACTTTTTTGCAAGTTTTCGGGGCAGTTTTTTACCTTTAACACCGTTGGTTCGCCCAAACTTGTCACCAATCTCTTGAAAAGTCCGACCATCAGCAGACACCTCAAAGGAACTCAGTGGCGGGCCGACGGCTTGGGAAGCCAAAGACGCATTATTCAGGCTGACTTTGACAAAGTTGAGCTGGTTTGGAGTTTCTGCTTTGACAACAGAAGCGTTAGGATCTCTCAAACCGAAAGGATTCACTCCATTAAAGATGTTCTGTGCCCTTCCGTCCCAGAAGTTGCGAAAGTTAAATACTGCATTAATTACGCTTGGGGTGTTACGGGACTGAACGCGGCGCACATTTATGCCTCCCACGTTAAACACGGGATCTGGCTCAGTTTTTACTTGGTCTTCCGCATTACCAGGTATGACATCAACAAACTTAGTATTGGTAACCCCCTGGGAGGAGCTGACATCGTTGCGATCGGATATGACGCTGTTAGGATCGTTGGGGTCTGCTAGTTTGTGGAAGGGAAAATCTTCTGGCTTGAGTTGATAGTTTGGTAGCCCTCCTATATCAAAAACTGTATCCGGATTCTCTGTACCATTAGCGTTAACCCGCAACAGTCCAGGAGCAATCTGATTTTTGGATCTATTGTCGGCTCCAGCATGGAAGTGACAAGTCGCACAGGAGGTCACGCCGTCGCTACCCACCTGCATATCCCAAAAAAGAGCCTTGCCTAATTTGATGGCGGCTACTTTGTCTTTTACGAACTGTGCGAGATTATCTGGTTCTGGAACAGGCACACCTTTGAGCGAAGGTGATGATGCGGTAATCTGCGCTGAGACGGTATTTCCAGCTATTACTGCCACCATAATCATGACAGCAATTACTATAGTTTTGGAAAATCTGGATCTCAGAGGATTAAACTTACCAGATCTATATCTTTGCCTTTGGGGTTTGATGTCAACAGGTAATTTGGATGATGGCGTTGCTCTAGAAAATGTATTAAGGTCATAAGGCAGCAATTTTGGCTGATTAGCTAAGCCTGGGACTGCTTGCTTAGTTTTGCCGGCCAGAAAATTGAGCGAAAATCGACCTTTTAAATTGAATAGAAAATAAATTGGTAAGCTAGCCAAAACTAGCACCAATACTATTACGGGTATAGTCCCCATAGTTGTTGGTTATAAATTAAGACTGGAAAAAATTATACATTGGCTAAAAAGCGTGAAATTTATTGTTTAGGTGAAATAATTACTAATTTTATGTAAACAAAAAACTCTTGAAGGCATAGCTCAGTTAAGCAAACTCAGCAATTTTTGTTTACACTTGTTTATAAAAAATAGCGGTTATTATGCTTAGCTAGTAAGAGTTTGATAAAATTTAGATATCTGAATATATATGTTGAAGTTAATTATTAGCCATAGGTTGCATAGCATATTTAAATGTCACTACATAAAAGTTCTGGTCGCTGGCGCTTAGGGCTAGCGTTATCATTGTTGACAGTATTATTGTGGGGAATTTTACCAATTGCTCTTTCGATAACTCTGCAAGTATTGGATGTATATACAGTAATTTGGTTTCGTTTCCTAGCATCATTTGTACTGCTTTTTACCTATTTAGCCATAAGTGGTAAATTACCAAAGTTGGAACAATTGCCTTCCGGTTCTAGGAAATTATTAGCGATCGCTACACTCTTTTTAGCGATGAATTACTTCTTATTTATGCAAGGTTTAGCGTTAACATCACCCGCTAATGCTGAAGTTCTGATTCAATTAGCTACTCTTTTATTAGGTTTGGGCGGTTTAGTAATTTTTCACGAACGTTATCGGTTATATCAATGGATTGGTGTCAGCGTACTGACTTGCGGTTACTTTTTATTTTTCAAAGAACAGCTAACAAATTTAATTACAGCGCATAATACCTATATACTAGGTAGCATTTTGATTGTGCTAGGAGCAGCAGCATGGGCTATTTATGCTTTGGTACAAAAGCAATTATTACAATCTTTATCTTCCGCTAGCATCATGCTTATTATTTACGGAGGCTGTGCTTTATTATTCACTCCTCTAGCTAAGGTAAAATCAATTTTTACACTTGATGCTTTGCACTCAGGAATGTTGATTTTTTGTGCTTTGAATACTCTAATTGCTTACGGTGCTTTTGCGGAGTCATTAGAACATTGGGAAGCATCACGAGTCAGCGCAGTATTAGCTTTAGCTCCCATTGTGACATTAATATCAGTCGCCGTTGTATCAGCGATCGCACCTGATTTAATTCCACCAGAACGCTTCACTTTTCTAGGAATATTTGGAGCAGGTTTAGTAGTCGCAGGTTCAGTGGCGATCGCTTTGGGGAAAAGTGATTGAAGAAGTCAGAAGTCAGAATTCAAAATTCAGAATGTAAAAAAATCAACAGTGAATTTGCTGTGTGTTAATGGTAACGATAAATTAATTCAGATGAATCTTCATTTTTGCTGAGAATAATTTAAATAATTAGTAGGAATTATTTTCAAAACGTTTAGTGTTTTTTTAACCTAGTAAAGTTGTCGCACATTCAAAGTTACAACATAGATACTGAGGCAACATATTTTTTCGTTTGTTATGATTTTCTCGTGAAGGCGAACTACTGAAGTCATCCTTCTGTAAAATCGATACTTTTCCCACAAGTTTGACTCTGTAGCAATCTAATTTGTTCAATTGATAGCCAACAAAAAAATGTTTGGAGAAGAATTCAGAAGGTAGAATCTAACGTTGACTGTTGATATGCGTTAGAGCAATCCTACCGGGTTACGATTGGACTGTGAACCGAGAATTTCCCGGCTTCTAGGCGTGAAGAGTGTCAATATCAAATCTATGATTTTGTAGGGTTTATAGCAAGGGACTGGGGACTGGTGACTGGGCAAAAAGTCTTTTTATGTCTAAGTTTTATCATCTGTTGCTATAAAACCCATTTATTCAGATGCTCGCGGACTTGCTAATGCTGTGCTATCTGCAATTGATACACAAATCATAATAAATTCTGACTCCTGAATTCTTTTGTAAACCAAGCAGGGCGCCCGAAAAACTACCAAAGCCAACACATCAAAATCAGACTACCGAAGCAATTGAGTGATGAATAGTTTGTTTGGTAATTGGGCCAGCACCCTGAGAAAAAATTCCCTATTGCTGGTTCTTTCAATGGTGCTGCCAACGTTTGGAATTAGTAATTCCGTTTCGGCAGCAGAACGCATTTATGCATCTTATTCAGCTCTAGAGCTTTCGATTTCTGTGACAGCTTTAGAAAACTACGCCAAAACAGGTGCAATTGACGATGATTTAGCAGCGTATCAACAATATTTACCTGTTGAAAAGCTTGAAGAATTACGACGGATTTTACTCAATCGCGTGAAAGTTAGTCCGGAAGTAGTTTCGCAACTTCTCTACACATCCCAAGGAGAATTTTTGCTGCATCGGTTGGCGCAAGTGATTAAAACAAAATCCCTTCAGCCAGAATCAGAATTTAGTGCTTTGCGTTCAGCACTCATTTTAGCCTCTGCTGAATCAGGAGGCTTAACACTTTTAAATGTGTTACGTAAATATCCTAGCAACAGCATTCATCTTGATGTAGCGCAGACTTTTCAAATAGCTACAGAATTGGACAAACTTGTCAATCAAACCCATCGAGCGATCGCCGCAGTTTCTCAAAAGTCAAATATTGAAGCTGCTAGTATTCAAAAACCAAATTTATCACAATTACCTAACTTAGAAATTCCGGGAAAGTTTAAGTCACAAAAATATACGTTAAAGTTTTTTGATTCAAACCGCGATCGCTTTTTATTAACTGATGTTTACATTCCCGAAATTTCAAATCGCGCACCTGTAATTGTAATTTCTCACGGCTTGGGTTTAGACAGCAGCAATTTTCAATATTTAGCTTCTCATTTAGCTTCATACGGATTTGCTGTAGTTGTTCCCAATCATCCTGCTAGCGATACTAAAAAATTGCGTTTGCTGTTGAATAAACACGCCAATGACTTAGCACAACCGAGTGAATTTAAAGACCGACCTTTAGATGTGACATATATATTGAATCAATTGGAAAAAGCTAACCAATCTGATTCGCGGTTTAAAAATCGGTTAAATGTGCAAAACGTTGGCGTATTTGGTCAATCTTTGGGAGGCTACACAGCTTTAGCCTTGGCAGGCGCTAAAATTAACTTTGAGCAGTTAAAACAAGACTGTCAGCTAACAGGACTGAAAAAAACCTGGAATATGTCTTTACTGCTCCAGTGTCGTGCTTTGGAATTGAATATTAGTAATTCTGGCAAAGATTATAACTTGCGGGATGAGAGAGTTAAAGCAGCGATCGCAGTTAATCCAATTACTAGTTCTATTTTCGGCCAAGCTGGCTTAAATCAAATCAAAACTCCAGTGATGGTTGTCAGTAGTAGCGATGATACTGTTGCACCGGCTTTATACGAGCAAATTCTACCTTTCTCGTGGCTAGCAAATCCACAAAAGTATCTTGTAATGCTTGTAGGTGCCACCCACTTTTCCACCATTGGTAATGCTAACCCGACAAATCAACAATTATCATTACCTGCTGAAATGATTGGCGATGCTTCCCAAGCGCGTCGTTACATGAATGTTTTAAGTTTGCCTTTCTTCCAAAGTTATGTTGCTGGGAAGTCACAATACGTTCGTTATCTCAATGCTAGCTACACTCAAAGCATTTCTAGTAAGTCCCTTGGTTTGAGTCTTGTTAAGTCATTGAATACAACTGAATTAACACAAATGCTAGATATTAAAGGAGGTAACCCTTTAAAAAAAAAGTTCCTAACACCATAGTCAGCTTCGGATTTTGGATGCTGGATATTGGTGTTTCACTATTGAATGTGATGATTTTTATTTGATTTTAATTTGCAGTTTTATCACTAATAAAAAGTAGATTATAGGGATTCCCAGTTGAGGTGCAGAAACAATGTTTTTAAACGCAGAGGTACACAGCGAAAAGTTTGAGCGCCGGCTTCCGGCGTAGACCTGAAGGGGCTTGCCGCAGGCATCAAAGCTTTTCAAGTCAGAGGTTTACCCAATTTTTTAGCGATGTACTAAGTACCTCAGCAAATTAGGAAATGCTATAGGCACGAAGCGGCTTCTCGCAGAGTAGCGCAACTACAAACCAAGGAGGATTATTTACACCGACTTACTTTATTTAGCTACAATAATTCAAAAGCAAAAGGCAGGTGCGATTATGGAGGCTATTTTTTGGACTGTAGAAGAAGTCGCTCAAAGAGCTAATCAATTTTATGAAAATGGCATTCGCCAACAGGTAGAGCAGGGCGATAATATTGGCAAGATGATTGTGATTAATGCTGAGACTGGCGAATATGGGATTGATGAAATTGGTATAGAACCAGGATTAAAGTTAAAGCAGAAAAATCCAAACGCCAGATTATTTATGATGCGAATAGGTTATGATGTTGCATTTAGCTTTGGCAGTGCTTCTATGGAACGTACAACCCAATGATTTATGGAAGGTTAATTGGTGGTAGGGCGACAGTTCCAGTAATTTTTCGTTTACCTGGACAACCAGACTTCTCATTGAATTTTGCCGTCGATTACGATAGGTATTACCAAGTTTCAATCCCTAATAGGGATTAAGTGAAATTTCAACCATTCATCCCGCAAAAAGCGTAAAATGCAGTGTATTTGGGTTTCAATCCCTAATAGGGATTAAGTGAAATTTCAACGAAAGCTTTATCCCGCCTTTATTTGCGGATTTTGTTTCAATCCCTAATAGGGATTAAGTGAAATTTCAACTTGTGGCAGCTACTGAAATTCATGTAGATATATATGTTTCAATCCCTAATAGGGATTAAGTGAAATTTCAACCTCGCATATCCTAATTTTTGTTGTTCTTCATTAGGTTTCAATCCCTAATAGGGATTAAGTGAAATTTCAACATCCACAATCAGTAGCATTAGCGTTATTATCTAATCGTTTCAATCCCTAATAGGGATTAAGTGAAATTTCAACCTCTTCTTCATTTTTAGCCATTTTTTGAATTAGCTTTGTTTCAATCCCTAATAGGGATTAAGTGAAATTTCAACGTAAGGAGGATGCTAGTACCTTCTGGGGTAACGATGTTTCAATCCCTAATAGGGATTAAGTGAAATTTCAACTTTAATATGGGCTTCTCAGTTTGACGAACAGGTTGTTTCAATCCCTAATAGGGATTAAGTGAAATTTCAACTGCGGTAGCCTGAAACACAGTTTATATTGGGTTTTCAAGGTTCGGTAGCGCGAACGAGATAATCATAGCATCTACGATTGACATTCAGTTTTAGGAAAATAGCTAGAACGTAGTCTGTGTAAGGTGCGCGGGTACTTTCTTAGCTATTTTCTTCAAAACTCTTGCAGCAGGAGGATTTCAAGGTTACTTCCTGAAATTTCGTTTTGAACACCTACCCATCCGCGCATTCGGCAAAGAATATAGAGTCATCACGAATTT
This sequence comes from Nostoc sp. ChiSLP01, assembly GCA_034531195.2. GTDB lineage: Bacteria > Cyanobacteriota > Cyanobacteriia > Cyanobacteriales > Nostocaceae > Nostoc. Next base: position 152,367 of record JAVRBO020000105.1, on the reverse strand, counting down.
TTTCCCCACCAATACGTTCTACTTTACCTAGACAGCAGGCACATAAAAAGTAAAATAGAATACTATCGGTTTCCGGCTTGATTAACTTGTTCAAGCGTGATCGCAATTTTGCATACTGAGTATCGGTCAGATAGCATTCAAATACACTGTACTGTACCCACTGTCCATAGGACTTGAGAATTTTGTGAATTTTTGTGCGGCGTTTATCTTCTGAAATATCATAAGACACAACAACATTCATTGGTAGTTTTTTCTCCACTTTCTACATTAATGAATATTGTAGAGACGCGATTAATCGCGTCTCTACTAATTGCTAAATTCCTACTTCAAAACTAATGGTGGATATTTTTCGGTTTCGCCCATTAAGTATTTCGCTAATAATCGAGCCTGTAATTCAAATGCTTCTTGATAAGTGCATTTGCGTCCGAAAACAGGATGTTTAAATTGGGATTGTTTCTTTTGTGCATATTGCTGTAAAAATATTTTTCGTCCTTCTGAGGTAAGAGAAACTGCTTCACTCAAAGGTTCTGTGATAAAATCTGTTTTTGTTAACAATTGTCTATTTAATACAGACAATACTATTGCGTCTACAATTAAGGGACGAAACTCTTCCATTAAGTCTAATGCTAATGATGGTCTACCGTAGCGATCGCAATGTAAATATCCTAAATAAGGATCGAATCCGGCAATATTAATTGCACCTTGAATATCATGCCGCAATAATGAATAGCCAAAGCTGAGTAAAGAATTAACCGGATCGGTTGGAGGGCGACGGACACGCTTATTAAAACTAAATTCTGTAGTCCGAATTAATTCATTGAAGGAACCAAAATAAGCAGCACTTCCGGCACCTTCTAAACCGCGCAGTGAATTAATATTCTTGGTGGAATCGATTGGTGCGATCGCTTGCTCTAAACGTGTTACATTCACAGATAAATCTAAGGCTGGGCATTCACGTTGACGCCGGATGAGGAGATTCCGATAGTTTTTCAGCTTCCCGCGCACAAAACCTTGTACTACATGAATTGCTTGGGCTGATTCACCTGCTGCTTGCCATTGGGCTTTACGCACAAAGATATTTTTGGTCACTTCTGGTTCTATTCTTCCTAAATAACGGCCATTTTCGGTGAGAAAAGTAACGGGTATATGTCGTTCTAATAGTTCAGAGATAGCAGATGGTGAAACAGTTGCGCGTCCTAAAACTACAACACCATCAACTTTAATTAATGGGACATCTAAAATTGTCTTTTTTTCAAATTTGACGTGAAGCCGTTCGTCAACTTTTCCAATAAAAGCATCTTCTTGAGTGACGTATACTGTACCCATAATTTCATCCTAATTGAATTGTTGGTAAAAAAAACTGGTGTTTCAGACGCGATGAATCGCGTCTCTACAAGAATATTTTTACGGTTAAATAAACGGGATTGGGGTATAAACTTTGTTTGACTCTTGAATTCTGATTAATTACCTTCTTGATAGCGTTGTAGCTTTTCTGTAGCTTGAGGTAAACACTGTGAATATAAACTACATCCATCACAGCGTTTGGTTTTGATAGCTTTGGGCATTGCACCTGTAAATAAGAGTGTTTGGACTGTTTTAATAGTGGCGATCGCACTTTGACGTAATTCTTCAGAAATCTGAACTAATTGACGTTGGTGGGTTTGTGCGTAGTAGATATAGCCAGTATTGATAACTTTACCTGTCATTTCTTCTAAACACAAAGCTTGAGCGCAAACTTGCAATTCATCGTTATCCCATTCGCCCTTACGCCCTCGTTTGTATTCGATTGGATAAAATTCACCATTTTCTGCTTCAATTAAATCAGATTTACCTATTAGTTTGTATCTTTCAGACTTCAGCCAAATTGCTCGGATTTGCCAAGTATCTTCACGTTGTACTTCACCAACCGTATGGACTCGTTCGTGTAAACTCGTACCTTCAATTGTGTATTGATTATCAATAAACTCTCCCGCACAAAACATTCGCCAACAACGATGCGAACAATAGCTGTATTGATTCAATGCAGCAATAGGAATGTAATCATTTTCATTCATATTTTTGATTAATGTTGTAAAAATCCAAAATTTAAATTTGTACAGTTTAGACTCGGCGTACCATTCCCATTCCCATCGTTGTTTTACGTCCCAATCCTGCGTATAATGCAAAGTCAGCTAAAGCATTAATTTGCTTAATTACTAAAGGTTCAACCTCGCCTAAGATTCGATAACTAATGCTACCAACACAACCTATAAACTTACTCTCATAGTTGCTTACAACTTCGGTATTGATATCAAAAGCACTAGGATAAAGTGTTTCAATAGAAATACTGGATAACTCAATTCCACTGTATTTATTCCAACGACTTAGAAGGCTATTGAACACAGATTCCTTGATAGGGAGGACATTATCGTATCCACCTTGGCGGAAGGATACAGGTGTAGCGAAGGTGAAATTGAGAGTGCGATCGCTTTGGGATGCTTGGTCGTACAATTGTGTATAACTGCAAGCATTAGCCCAAGGTTGCGTTGATTGCGGAGTACCTTGAATACTGGTAATATGTAAGTTTGCGGAACCCAAATGCCAAGGGCGATCGGGGTTAAGATTTAACCACAGTCCAGTTAATTTACTAAACAAAGTGTCATCGAGTAGAGAAATACGCCACCAGCAGGGAGTACCAGCCGGGATAGGTTTTTGATGGCTAAATTGCAAAGCGTGGTGATATTGCTTGTGTTGTCGTTGTATTTGCAACGGTGAGAGAGTGAAAGCTTTATCTGCATTAGAAGAGTGCAGATATTCTGCCAAACTAGAATCAACCGAATTGATAAGAGTGAGAAATAGCGCGTGGTAGTGTCTACCTGTAAGGAATTCCGGGTAAATCGGAGATTGGGGAATCAGGTTAAGGACGAGACTGTGGGGCATGAATAATTAAAAATGGTAGATGTAGGTGGGCATTGCCCACCACTTGAAATTAAGCTTTAAATCGATACTGCATTTTTGCAGGTAAGCGCAACTTTTCAGTTTTGTTGGGATTCTGGAATTCATAATATTGCCCTTGGCGAATGCTGACATTTTGGATCAAACTCACCGGGGGCATATTTACCACATCGTAGCTAACAACTTGATGGGTAAACATTACATCCAAAGGATTTAATGGGTAAGAAAAAGTAAAGTCACCTGTTTTTAATTCAATTTTGGTAACTTCTTGAATAGTGAGTTCAGCTTTACTCATCCATTTACCTAAACGAATCCATTTTGGTAGCTTCAGTTGCTTTTGAGAAATTATAAATAACTCAAATTGGCTTTCTGGTGCAATTTCTTTTGCCCTACCAAAACTAGGAATATTTTTCTGGGTTTTCTCCATTTCCACATGGTAGTTATTATTAGCATACTTCCAAGTATTGAGAATAGCAGTATGTTTAACTGCACGCCCAGGTGTGACATAAATTCCTTGTTGATTTAGCGGCGTTAAATGTGCCTCATATTTAGGAATTTGTTCGGGGCAAAAGTAACGGTAGGAATCTTCTTCACTAACATTGGTAGAGTAAATTTCGCTATCTACTAACCCCAATGCGTAGCAGAGTGCGTAGTTGTGAATTACTGGTTCTGTTTCGTAAAGTCGTCCGATTTCACGAGTAGCGTAATATAGACTGTCATGAAGTTCTAATTGACAAAGGTAAATAATAGTCATGACAATTACTTCGCTGCTTTATCTTTGCCTTTTATATGTTCTTTGGCATAAGCTTTAGCTTCATCATCTGCTTTTTTGAGTAATTTTTTTAATTGTTCCTCATTTCCAGTGATAGCCTTTACCTCATTCAGCAAAGTTTCAAATTTCCTATCAAGAAAGTCATCATGAACAATGAATTCGTCTTGCATTAATGCGGCAATTGTATTTTTGGCAGCTTCTATGACATCATCTTCATTTAAAGGATCGGGTAAATGAAACTTGTTATTATCCTTCATATAGTCATAAATCGCCTGAGTCCAGCGTAAATTACTAAGGATTTCACCATCAGCAAATATGACTCCAATTAATTCATTTCTTACTTTTCCTGTGCGAGTAGTTTGTGCGCCATAGTGACGAGTGCGGAGAATATTATTGAAAACATATAAAAAGCTGGCTTCTGTTGGGTCTTTTAGAGTAACAATACTAGGGAAAAATACTTGAGGTTTAATGTGGTCTTGTTGATTGATACGACTTGTAACTTCACCAACTTTAGAATCTTTTTCACCTTTTGATGTCATTGTTCCATTTTCAAAAGGTGCATTGAGTGTAAAAGTTTCATGTGATTCAGCAAAATCAGTAATAGAAAAAGCTGAATCCACCACTACTTTTGATTTTTCAGAACCAGATTCACCAATTGCAAAACCATAGATAATACAGTCAGGATTATCCATTGCAAACTTGACATTATACTCGCATTCATCATCTTTCATCAATTCGTATTTTCGGAGTAATTCTCGACCTACTAAGCGTTCGGGTGTTGATTGCTTGCGCTTGAACATAGTGAGGCGACTGATAGTTTTTTGACTTTCAGGATCGTCCTTTTTTATACCAGCCCTAACTCGTGATTTATTCAATTCTCCATCAGTTTGAAATAGAGGATAAGATTCAGTAATACGTAAAGTGAGAAAGTGAACATAACTCCCCATTGGTTTGTAGGGAATTTCTTTTTGGAAGTGCTTGGTATCAACTGTTTTTAGGAAAGGCATAATTTAGCTCCAAGATTTTTGATGTGTCAGTGTGAACTGTTTAATTAGATGCTTTAGTTGAATACATATTATTTTTATTCAAATAAGTTATTCATCATCATTGACATCGATATCTGCATCTAAATCATCAGTATTATTGTCATTTTTTCGAGATTGTTGATAATTAGCAAGGCGATATAAATACTCGCAAGTATTACGGATATAGTTCATTTGTCGACCCTGTAAACGAGCGCGATCGCCTGCAAAAGATTCACTAAAAACTTTCACCACAAAATACTCTGCAAAATCTTTAATTGCTTGTAATTCCTCCTCTCTATTACTAATAATCCAGCGTCCTTCTGCTCTAGAAGCATGAACTCTTTTCATTAGTTGGAATATTTCTGCTGTCACTAAATCAACTAACGCTTCATCTTGAAAGCTTACATCAGCTTTCAAAATTACATCAGCAGCTACATCAATGGGTTTTAAAATTGCATTTGCTGGAATTGGTTGTTTACCAGTTTTCTTTGCGTGCCTATAAAATTTCCGAAATTTTTCAGTTAATTCTTTTGGATGATTTAATGCTGATTGTTGCGTCAATTTCCATTCCTCCAATTCAAAATCGTATTTGGCATAAGGATCAAAACAGGGGTAGAAGTAATAAGCATAGAGTTTAATTTTGTTAATGCTTGGTGTTTCCACGTTCTGGCGACGAGTCCAACTTTTGAGATAAGTAAAAACATTTAAAGGACTTGTTTCTAAATCCCTAGCTAATTCGGAAAATTTACCCCAGTTAGAGTCATATTTACCCTTATTTTGTTTAGCATTAACATCAAGATGAATAGCATAAGCAGCAGTTAAAACATTCAATGGTGCTGGATATTGCTGTCCATTTTCTTCCCAACCTTCGAGTATGTAGTCAAGTCGAAATCTGTCCTTTCCTACTAAAATCCGAAAAGCTTGCGGCGCACTATCAAGAAATACACTTTCCTCAAATTCAGCACCGTCATTAAAAGGTGGAATTGGTGATTCAGAAACTACAGTTTTCACATCTAAAATAATTGGAAAAGCAAATGCTAACCAACTTGGCATTACCCAAGACTCTGTATCTGTGGGGTCACGTCCTGGTGGTAACGCCATGAAGTAAAACGTTAGAGTTTGGTCTGTATAAGAAAGCTTAAATGTACGGTCTTGTCTATATTCTGGGTTATTTTCAGGTAACTCTTTCTTGCGTTGTAATTCCTCATCAATGAGAAACGTATCAACACTTTGGTAACGATTACGTCCAAAATCTGCCTCTAATTTTTCATTGATGAAATGATTGCGAATACTAGCATTAAACCTAGTTTGAGCAATATTAATGTAAGCTAATTGAAGAAATTTATTCGTTTCTGGAGTGCAGTAATAAGTCGGATAGAAATAGAGGTAACGATATTTACCATCCTCAAACCTTTTACCAACAGCTTGAGTCTGATTCATCAAAATTTGCCGCAACATCATTTCCACACCTGCAATGCTGGAAATATTGCGTTTAGCGTTAGAACCACCCAACATTTGTTTATTGGTGTAAACTTGAGGAGTAAAAAGTACCGCCGATTCCATTTGTTCCGTTACTGTATAAGCAGAATGGGAAATTGAGCAAATTAACTCTCTTCCTCTCCCTGATTTCTTCGCTAAATGATAGCGTTTTAACTCATCTAGAAATACATTTTTAGAATCGATATCTTGTATATTCCTTCCAGGAATAATCACTACTCGTTTAACCCATAATTTTAAATCTTCCCAGCCATCAGGCAACTGATATTGACTGACAATAGGTAGAATTAATTGTCTAATATGGTTAATGACATCATTACAAATTTTCTCAATGTTTTCTGGCTCAGTAGGATAATGTTCTAAATACTTAGCTGCTAAGTAATACCATTCATACGGTACACCGCCAGTATTACCTTTAAGTTTTAATTCCTTTAGCTTGTCATTAATTCTTTCAATTTCCCTAATTTGTGGTAAATACTGTGTCAAGCCCCATAACTTCGCTACTTCCTCAATAAAATCTACATGTGGTACTGCTGGTAATTCAGTTTTATGCTTTTTCTTATAGTCTTTCCGTAATTCTTCAATTTTGTTAACCTTCTCTCCCCAAATTTTACGGCTGATAGCGTCGCCAAATTCAGCAATTTGGTCAATTCGCATATCATCAGAAAATTTAAAATTATAATCAGCAGAGAGAACATTTTGCTGTTGAAATTTCACTAAATTATCACTGCGGCTTTGAGCAACAGAGTTTTTATTAGCTTTGAGAATGCGTAAGGTAGCCTTAAGTGCAACTCGCATCAATCCTACATCATCAAAAAAGTTTTCATAATATTCGGCATATTTCATGCCTTTACCATCTCTACCAAAACCAGTTTGACGCTGAATTAATTGCTCTCCACAAAGTTCTTTAACTTTCTTTACTACCCTATCTGGTAAATCTTCAGTATCTATATTTGGTGCTTGATGATGAGTCAGGTAAATTACGCCTGTCGGCAAATACAGCAATGGTTTGTAATATTCACAATCATCTGTATTTAAAGTAGTGTGAGCCTCCATGACAGCATTATTGACTACATTGGTTAACACACCTCTATTTTCAGCAATACTGTGATAGCTGAATTTTAATTGTTGATCGCTAACATTGTGGAGAATATTATTTAAAGTTTCATGTTTTGCATCTTGGGGATGTTTAATAACTGAGGCTAGTAAATCAGCTAAACAAGTTAAATCAGCAAGGCATATCAGGATGTAGTCATCAATTTTTGGTTGTAATCCATGTTCAGAAAGATTGAGATTTGTGTCATAGCGACGCTGGGCATTATAAGCGATAAATAACAAATCATCTCGATATTCTTGCCATGTTTCTGGTTCATCAGGATTAATAAACTTGTCAAGACCTAATTCATAGACAATAACATCTATAATTTCACGGTGAGCAGCTACAGATAATTTACGAATGTCTTTTTCTCTGTCTTGACGAACTGCTTGATAAACAGCTGGCATTTTAGGAAATAGCCGATAATCAAACTTTTCAAAATCATGGAGAATAAAACCAGCAATTAATAATCGCCGTTCTTGCGCTTGAATTACCCTTCTTGCAGTGGTATTAAGCTTTTTTAGGCGACGTTCTATTAAATTAGCTGGGAGTAAACCATTGAGTAGATGAGTGTTTAAAGATTGGTCGCCTGCATTATCACGCCTAATATTTTCTCTACCTTTCTTTTGGTCGATATAATCGAAAAATTTACCGCCTTTGGCTGTGACTCCAACTGCTACGCGTAAAAGATTGGGCAAAACATAATTGCTAAACTCCTCCATTATTAAATCATCAGGGTTCTCTGATTTAATTGCCTTTTGTAATAACTTTAAGGTAAGGAATTCAGTTGATTGTGTTTCAACCTTGTAATTAGATATTACTTGAAAGTCAGAGTCATCCCCTGACATCCAATCATCATCCGATGCTTCAGTGGTTGAATTATTTTCTATTTCTAAGAGGGATCGCTGTTGATATTCTTCTGAATCTTTACGTTTCTTAGCCATATTCTCAACTAGTTTTGACTTTTTATTCAAATCCTTCTAGGAGTTTAGCAACTTGCTCTGGAGCCGGAAGCTGATTTTTTAATTCTTGAGGCAATGTTGAAACTACTTGATAAGTTCCGATACCAATTGGTTTATTAGATTCCTTAAGAGCATATTCAACAATAGTTCTCTGTTTCGATTTACAAAGAATAATTCCAATGGAAGGATTTTCATCAGGGAGCTTGATATTTTCATCTAAAACAGCAAGATAAAATTGCATTTTGCCGACATATTCAGGTAGAAATTTACCAATTTTTAGTTCTATTGCTACCAAACACTTTAAACGACGATGATATAGTAATATGTCTATAAAATATTCTTCATCATCAACTTCTAGACGATACTGACTACCGATAAAGGCAAATATCCCACCCATTTCTTGCAAGAATGGTTCAACTCTTGCCAAAATTGCCTGTTCTAGCTGTCGTTCACTGTGTTCATCTGCTAATTCCAAAAAATCAAAAGTATATTCATCTTTAACAGCTAGTTTTAATTGGTTAGGTATTTCTGCTGGAACAGTTTTATCAAAGTTTGTCTGGTTCAGCAAGGTTTTTTCATAAGTTTGATTCTCAATTTGGTGAATTAAAATATTTTTTGTCCAGCCAAATTTCCGAGTCATTTTAATATAAAATTCTCGTTCTAAGTCATCTTTGCACTTTTCTAAAATGACTATATTATGAGTCCATCCAATTTCTGCAACCATTGGTTGCAGTTTTTCATTCTGGCTATATGTGACGTAAAAGTTTCGCATATTCCAAATATTTCGGGCAGAAAAACCACTAATACCTGGAAACTCTGCTTGTAAGTCTTTTGCTAACTGTTCTACAACAGATTTACCCCAACTAGCATCTTGTTGTTGGACAACAATTATCTGACCAATATCCCAGTAGAGTTTAATCATTTCTCGGTTAACTGCTTTCAATGCTTGATACTGGGCTGACCGAATCCGTTGTTGTACTTCCATAAGTAGATGCCTATAATCGTCTGAAATGGAATTACTCATAACAACAAGGTTGTAACTAGCTACATAGCCTAAACAGACTTGTGCATATTCCCGTGCTAACTAGGGATATGCTTGCAACATATAAGATTTTTAAAATTTCTAATTATTCTTTATAATCTTGCCAGTAAAAATTTTCTTTTTCTTCCAGCTCTTGATTTCTGCCAATTAGATACTCAAATTCACGAACTTTTCTGAATAAAAATTCAATTGATTCGTCGTGTTCCGAAAGTCGATGATCTTGAATTAGATTGTGCTGTTGCTGCGCCTTCATACGATCAATAAGATCGTTGATGGAATAACGGAGTAGGTCTAAGGGGTCAGGATTCTGGCTTTGCATCTAAGCTTTTCCTGGTGTGAGGGATTACCCTAGAGCCTAGCACACTCTTTTTTTACAAGACCATTAATTTAAAAAAATAACAAGGCAATGCATCTGTGGATATTATGATTCTGTAACCATTTAAAAAATGATTAGAATATTGATTTTATGTTATCCTTAACTGGTAGGGTCTTCTAAGTAATCCCTTCTTAGGGATTGAAACACAGACTCATCATCCACTGATGCCGACTCTACCCTACTGCAAGGTAGGTAATCCCTATCAGGGATTGAAACTTTAGGCTATCCATATCTCCTTCCCCTGAAAACGGTAAGCTTGAGTATCTAACAACAGTGCAGACTGTCCAAATGCTATTGAGTATGGTGGCGTATTATCGTGCACACTATAGCGATCGCTAATAGGATAAATTTGGAAGCGCATTGGTAACTGTCCTTTCTGGCGCACTGTCTCTAAGGGAAATGGTAAGAGATAACTGACTAATGCTTGCTTCTTCAATTGCTTGTTAATCTCACTAATCCAATAATTTTCCGGTTGCCAAACCTGGATACCCAACAATACTTGCACATCCCAAGCATCAGCAAAGGGTTTCAAGTTCCCAGGATAGGTAAATTTCCAATCTAGTCTCTCTTCTCGATAGCGAAACAACTCCATAAATCCTAAACAATGCTTGAATCTGCCTTTGGGAATTGCGGTATCTGTGCATTCTGCGATTTCTTGGCGACGACATTCAAATTCTTTAGCCGTCATAGGTTTAATTTCTAAGTTGCTGAGAATTCCTGGCAAATCGTAGGTTTTGAATTTATCCACCTCATTTTGTTCTCTAGTGTCGTAAATGCCGCACAGTAAAGGACTCGTACCCCGAAAACTTGCCGCTTCGTCAGCAATAGGATTTCCCTTATCAGTGTTTCCAAGTGTGTGCCATTCTTTTTCCCATTCTTTGCTACGATTAAATACTGATTTGAGATTCACTTTTTTCTTATCAGTACTGAAAACTAACTCACAATCGTTCTTCAGTGCTTCTTGGCTACCTGCTGCATATTGTTGCTTAATATTGGGATGTCCTAATTGGCGAACTAATCGCATCGACTGAACGACTCCCCATTTAAAGTAATATCCTGTAAAGTCGTTGATTTTGCGGTAACTATGCCGAATTTTAGTTTCTACAAATGGACGTTCGTAAACTTTGCCTGACTCTAAACGTGGTAATTTCTTATCTTTTTCATCTTCAAAAAGCTTTTTGAGTAGGAAGTCAGGAATAAGTGCGTAGGCTGTGAAATCAATAAAATTAATCCGCTGTCCATTGCGTTCATAACCATCATGTCGTCCAAGTCTACCTAAACGTTGGATGAAATTACCTGCATCTGCTGACTCAAAAAATAAGAAATTAATTTTGAAATCTACACCAACATCAATAGTACTAGTTCCTAGAACTAAATCAGCATCAAGGGATTCTTCTTTGGTTTTCTTCCCAGATAAACCAGTATTTTCTCTAACTATGAAATCATGAGGTTGAAGAAACGTTGTGAAAAAATCAGTTAACCGCTTGACTGCGGCAATGGAGTTAAGAATAATTGCGCCTTTACTGCCTTGATGTTTTTGTAAATGATTGAGAATCAACTCTACATTAGCTTTCAACCAAGTTTCTGATGCTTGAGAAGTTGGTTTTAAAGGGATAAATTGTAAAGATACTTCCCCCGTAACTTTACGCCAACCTTCAGATTTTAGCTGCTGACATTCAGCAATAGTATTGGGAAATCGATAGTTTTGTTCTTTTGGGTTAATTTCATGACAGCGAAAACCTGCTAATTTAAGCCTATTGACTAACTGTGGGTTTGGTGTAGCCGAAAGAAATAAAAATTTTTTTCGGCGATTAGTGTGGCGAATTAACAGCATTGTGTTAATTATGCTGGCAATTTGTGGTGCTTGGAATACATGAAATTCGTCAAAGATGATGACATTAAATCGCTTATCGATTCTATTCCAAAGCTTGTCAGGGCTATCTTTATAGAGTAAATATGCGCCACGATGTAAATAATGGAAAATATCAGGATTTGTAATTAAAATCTCTGATTGTCCAGCACGGGTTTCTAAAGCTGCACCTTTTTTCAAGTTTTCTTCTTCTGCATAAATTTCTAATTCTTGCCCACTTAATCGATTAACACGCGGTTCATGTTCTGGCTGAAATTTATCAATGTATCCCTTAATTTGTTTTTCTTGATCTCTAGCGAGTTCGTTAGTGGGATACAGCCCTAAAACAGGGGAATGTCTTTGTAGAATGTCGAGATATGCGGCAAGGCTTTTACCATCGCCTGTCATTGCAGTGTTAAAAACTACATCAATATCTTGCTGACGTAACCAATCCAAAGTTTCTGCTTGATGCCAAGATAGCGACCAATCTTTTGGTAGTTGCACTGCGTCAGGTGTAGGAACGGTTTGAGAATAAACGGGTTTGAGAGTAATTTTGTAACTTTCGGACATACACTTAAATAGTGTCCGTAACTGTTTGTTGAAATCTATATTGGCACGCAAAATATAAATTGGCAATCAAATTACTATATAAACTGTCCGTACAAAATGAGTCGTAAAGGTCAATCGATAACTCTGTCTCTGCGGGAACAGGATAAAACCGAATTAGAAAACCTGGCGCTGGAGTTTGGTATGATGTGGGGCGATCGCCCGAATATCTCCAAATTGATAGAAGCGATCGCTCGCCATCATTTAATTATTGGTAAAAATAATGACTGGTCGGAAGCACGTATGCGTACCCTTGACCGTGCAATGCGGCTATTAACCGACAATGGACAAAACGAGCAAGCGCAGATAATAGCACAATTATTACTTGAACGTAGCGAACTACCAATACCTCTGCGTACCGACATCGAAAGTTTCTTAGGAAATTTAGCCCCACAGTGGCGTTTGGAAATTGACCGCTATATTCTACGCCAGCAAGCGTTTCAACTTAGTTATCAAGATGCGGCACAACGAGTATTTAATTTTACTGTTCGCTATGCCAAAGTTACACTCCACGAAAAGCGTCAATATCTTGATTGCTGGTGTGAGGAAACAGAGGGAAACTTGGATGTAGAAGAATTACACCACAATTGGAGTTTACGTTTAGATAGGATACAAGACGCTGCTGTTTTACCTGTTGGTGGTGAGTGGCGTAGTACCGGGTTGGCTGAGATAGACGTAGAAATGCATCTACTTGGTAATTTAGGCTTTGCTTATCAAGCCAAACCCGAAGATAAGACAAATGAATGGCTACCAGACACGCACCGAGTGAAGCGAGTTGTTAGGTCTGTCTCTAGTACCTTCTGGTTTATTCGGGAAATCATGCAATACACTCCTGATTGTGTCATCGTTTCGCCAGAAAACGTGCAAGTACTTGTAGTGGAAAAACTTAAAACTCTCTGCCAGCGTTACCACCTAGAAGTTTCTTCGTAAAAGGGACTGGGGATTAGGGTAAGGGGCATTTACCAAGGACAAGGGCAATACGCGATCGCCTCCACACTTCTCAACATATACTTTAAAGAAATGTGACATTTAATTGCGCTATTGTAAAAATCAGCTTTACATCAGTTGATTTATGAGCCAGTCTGAAGAGAACACTGCCCAAGCTACTGCTCTGACTAACCACGATCGCAAACCTATTCATATACCTGGCTCTATTCAACCTCATGGCGTACTATTAGCACTCAATACTCAGCTAGAGATAGTGCAAGTCAGCAATAATACCCAAGAATACTTGGGTAAAGAGCCAGAAGATTTGCTCGGTCAACCGCTGGGCTGTTTGCTGGACGCCAGAAAACTGGAAGCTGTTAAGCAGTGCTTGGTAAAAAAAATTGGTAGTTATAATGCTTTCAAAGTATTAATAAGTACTTCAAATGGCGAACGATATTTTGACGCTATTGTTCATCGCACAGAAGAGGCTGTAATTGTCGAGCTAGAACCGACTGATTCAGAATCAAAGTTGAGTTTCTTGGGCTTTCATGAATTGGCGGGTGAAGCGATCGCCAAAATGCAAAGCACATCGAATCTGATAGAATTTTTGCACGTTGCAGCACAGAAACTCCAAGAAATCATCGGTTTCGATCGCGTCATGTTCTATCAATTTGACGAGTCCGGAGCCGGTTCTGTAGTTGCAGAAGTTAAACAAGAAGATTTATCACCTTATTTAGGACTCCACTATCCCGCTACAGATATTCCAGCCCAAGCTAGGGAATTATATACGCGCGGCTTGCTGCGATTTATTCCTGATTTGACTATCGAACCTGTCAAGCTCGTTCCTACAGAAAATCCAACAACACATCAGCATCTTGACTTAAGCTACTGTGTGCTACGGAGTTTTGATTCGTGTTGTACTGAATATCATCAAAACATGGGAGTGACGGCTCTTTTGGTGATTTCGCTGATTCAAGAGCAAAAGCTTTGGGGATTAATATCTTGCCATCATCAAACACCAAAGTATATTTCTTACGAAGTGCGGAAGATGTGCGAATTTTTGGGACAGATTGTTTCTTCGGAATTAGCGCACAAAATTAGTCATTCGGAATGGGACTATGAAGTAAAGCTCAAATCGCTACAGTCTGAATTTCTTAAGTCTATTTCCCAAGCAGATAATTTTATCGATGCTCTCATCAAACCTGAAATCCGTTTGTTGGATCTTGTCAGTGCCTCAGGGGCAGCGATTTGTCTGGATAATGAAGTTACGCTCCTGGGAGCAACACCGAATATTGACGAGGTGCGAACACTTATTGAATGGGCGGATACTCAAGTTCATGACAACTTGTTTTCCACTGATTCTTTGCCAAAGCTTTACCCAGAGGCGTCGATCTTTAAAAATACTGCTAGCGGATTGTTGCTACTGCGGATTTCTCAAGTTCAGCGATATTACATCCTTTGGTTTCGTCCTGAAGTTATCCAAACAGTAAACTGGGCAGGTAATCCCAACGAATCCATTCAAGCCCAAGCAGATGGTAGCCTGACGCTATCTGTGCGAAAATCTTTTGCTGCTTGGCAAGAAACAGTGAGATTAACTTCTCTACCTTGGAGACCGTGCGAACTTGAGAGTGCCCTGAGTTTGAGAAATGCGATCGTTGGTATTGTACTCTCCAAGGCCGATGAGTTAGCCAAAATTAATTTGGAATTAGAACGCAGCAATCAAGAACTAGCTTCCTTTGCCTACGCTGCTTCCCACGATCTCAAGGAACCTTTGCGAGGGATTTATAATTTCTCGACGGTACTGTTAGAAGACTATGCCCAAATATTAGATGATGACGGCGTTGAGTGTTTGCAGACAGTAGTCTCCTTATCTGTACGCATGGAAACACTGATTAACGCTCTGTTGCGACTCTCCCAGTTAGGACAAGCACAATTACGAGAGCAAGCAACCGACCTCAACGAATTAGTCGCTCAAGTAATGGAAGTCTTTCGTGCTAGTCAGCAAAACTTTGGGTTTGTTGATGTTCGCATTCCTCGATCTTTACCCATAGTCCAGTGCGATCGCATTCTCGTCAATGAAGTCTTCAGTAACCTAATTGGCAACGCCTTCAAATACAACGATAAACCCGAAAAATGGGTAGAGATTGGCTACTTAGAAGAGGACACGGAGACGCGGAGACACGGAGACGCGGAGAAAGATGACACAGAGACGCAGGGACACGGAGATGCGGAAAAATTACTCACTGTATCACCACGTCACCCCCTCCTCACATCTTCTTCCTTCCCCGCGTCCCCGCGTCACCCCGTCCCGGCGTCTTCTTCCTCATGCCGAATCTTCTACGTCCGCGATAACGGTATTGGAATTCCAGAACATCATCTAGAAACTATCTTTCGCCTATTTAAGCGCCTGCACTCTCAGGAAAAATACGGCGGAGGCGCAGGTGCAGGACTAGCTATTGTTAAGAAAATTGTTGAGCTGCACAACGGTCGAATTTGGGTCGAATCTACCGTAGGGGTTGGCTCGATATTCTATTTTACGCTCGAATAGTTTAAGATAGTCTCCAAATATATATTTTTGTTAAGTTGTTTTAAGACCACGAATGACAAAAAAACTTCATGAACCTCTGCTCGTTGTTGAGGACAGCAATGAAGATTTTCGGATGCTACAACGTCTGATGCGGCGCATGTCCGTCCAGAACCCCATACATCGTTGTACTAATGGGGATGAGGTTATAGAGTTCCTTTACCAACAAAGGAGCGATACCTACGACAAGGGCGAAAAACCATGCAACTCTCAACTAGCATTACGACCCTCTGTAATCTTGCTCGATCTCAATTTGCCAGGTATTGATGGCCGTGACATCCTCACCCGGCTCAAGGAAGACAAGATTTTCAGGGAAATCCCCATCGTTGTTTTTACAACGTCATCGAACCCCAAGGATATTGAGTTGTGCTACCAAAAGGGCGCAAATGGATATCTAGTAAAGCCGATGGATGCTCAAGAACTGAAAAAGACGATTCAGGCTTTTGTAGACTACTGGCTTGAAGCGAATACGCCGCCTATGCTGGATTAGTTTGTTTATTTTCCACCGATGAGGCAGTAAGGACAAAGGGATTACAAAGAAGACGGTTTAAAGGGCACACAGACATTTTCGTCTTTGAGTCACTGTGTTTGCTTGTCTGTCTGAGATTGGTTTTCCCCATTTTGCTGTTTTTCTTACTGCCTTGTAGTATTTGCGATCGCTTTAGAATTAATAAAGAATTTAGTTTTTATTTATATTTATTTTATATTATTTTTAGAATTATGCAATAAACCACAATCTGGATAAAAGGGATCTACATAGCTCCCCGATCCTCATACTTAATATGTTGGACACATGGACGCTACTTATCATCGATGATTGTGCAGCAGATCGGAAAATCTATCGTCGATATCTTTTAAAAGATCCGCACCAGTCCTACCAGATTTTGGAGGCTGACTGTGCAGAAGAAGGACTTGCCTTGTGCCAAAAAATACATTGCGATGTCATTCTGCTGGATTATTGTCTGCCCGATCAAAGTGGGTTAGAACTTTTCGATCGGATGCAGCAGGAGATATTTAAAACTTCTGTGCCTGTGATTATGTTGACAGGACGTGGTGATGAAGAAGTTGCTGTACAAGCGATGAAACGAGGTGCGCTCGATTATTTGGTCAAGCAACACCTGACACAAGATGTACTGCAACTAGCAGTCCGTAACGCCATCAAGCAATTATACTTGCAAGCTCAACTCAGCAAAACTCAGGAGCGACAGCGATTAATTGCTACAACTGCTCTGAGAATTCGCCAGTCTCTTAACCTAGAGCAAATTTTGAATACTGCTGTAGCGGAGGTGCAGCAACTTCTGAAATGCGATCGCGTGATGGTATATCAGTTCGCCACGGATCGAGATGGTAAAATAGTCGCCTCTTCGGTTGAGCCATACCGCACCGTAGCCCTGTGCGATCGCCGCGTCGGGACTGGGGGCTGCGGACTGGGAGACGAGGGTAAAACAGAGATAAGACGGACAACAGGAATAACCTATGCCCAATCCTTAATTTCCAATCCCCAATCCCTAAACCCTCATATTTATGAGCTTGGCTTGTGTAATCATTTGAGCCTGAGAGAGCAATTGAACACTGAATCTAATCTGGTGGTTCCAATTAATCTCAGCAACAATGGAAATTCAACTCCCAAGCTTTGGGGTTTGTTGATTGCTCACCATAATTCTTATGAACGACAGTGGCAAGCTGATGATGCTCAGATGTTGAATGAAGTGTCGGTGCAATTAGCTATTGCCATCCAACAAGCGGAATTGCTAGCCCAAACTCAAGCAGCCTTGGCAAAAGAAAAACAACTCAATGCATTTAAATCCCAAATTATTGGAACGGTTTCCCATGAGTATCGAACGCCTTTGACTTCAATTTTGGCTGCGGCATCGACTTTGGCAAAACATAGCCAGCAACTCAATGAAGCTAAACAGCAAAAGTTTCTGGGAATTATTGAACAAAAAGCAAGGTACATGTCTAAACTTGTGGACAATATGCTTTTAGTTAATCAATTTGAACTGGAAAAACCCAAGCCCAAGCCAATACAGCTCGACTTATTGCAATTTTTTTCCGATTTAATAGAACAAGAGCGAGAAACAGCAGACGATCGCCATGAATTGATTTTTAAAATTACGGGGAATCACCACAGCTTTTGGGGCGATCGCGGGCTTTTACAGCAAATATTTAGTAACTTAATGTCCAATGCAATTAAGTATTCTCCAGATGGAGGTACTGTAGAGTTCCACCTCATCAGCAAAGAATCACAAGTCATTTTTTCTGTTCGAGATTGGGGAATTGGTATCCCGATGGCAGAGCAAGAAAATTTATTTCAATCTTTCAGTCGGGCAAGTAACGTCGATACAATTCCTGGTACAGGTTTAGGGCTGGCGATCGCCAAAGCTTGTGTAGAGTTACATGGCGGTAACATTACTTTATCCAGTGAAGTAGGACAAGGAACTAAAGTTACAGTCACCTTACCGAAGCTTCTGCCAATCAATCAAGTATCTCCATCAGAAGAATTTAAGATTACAACTTCATGATATCAATATTGTGATTTTTATCGAATTTCGATTTTAGTAATCAGCCATTCTTTGATTGTTTTTCCACAAGGTTCGGCACTTTGGCAATCATTGACATTTTCTAGTTCGTAAAATAAATTGACATTTTTATTAACGTATTTCTCTGGTTCGCAAACATCAAATGTCGCGCCAACGCCTTCATGTAATTTACCATTGCGATCGACAAGAGAAACATAGCATTTTAAATCCCCATTTTGCATCTATTTAATAGTACCAGAAGTCGGCTTATCATTTTTAATAGATGCCTGCTTAGATGCAATTGAATCATTAGTTTGTTTTGGATTTTTCTGCTGAGTTAGCTTTTCTGTATTGCCGGAATTCAATTGAGAATTACTTTGGCTAGCTGTGACAGTATTGTCTTGAATTAGTTTATTTTCTTGAGAAGCACTGTTACTATTACCACAACTTACAGCCAAGATAGAACAAAGAAATAATGTAATAGTCAAGATTGTTTTTTTCATATTATTCATATTCATGGAATTGCAGCTTTTCGGAATGAAAATACAGGATAATTCATAACTCCAATAGGATTTATACCCAGCTTTGAAGCTAATCTAGTTTACTTCACTAACTTCAAATATGCTGTATAATACAAAAATTAAATTATATTGATGTTTTAAGCATTTAATAGACTTTAAAAATTGGAAGTATTGATTTTGTGTTATTTCAAGGTTTTCTCAACTTAAACAAACCATTTGACTGGACTTCTCACGACTGTGTGGCGCGGGTGCGGAAATTGTTGCGCCTCAAACGCGTGGGACATGCAGGAACTTTAGATCCGGCAGCTACTGGAGTGTTACCCATCGCCTTTGGTAAAGCCACCAGATTATTACAATATTTACCAGAAAATAAAGCTTACAAAGCGACAATTCGCCTCGGTGTACGTACCACAACCGATGATTTACAAGGTGAAATTATTAATTCTCAAGCTTGTGGGGAATTGAGTTTCGCACAAGTAAAAACTGCACTATCAAAATTTCAAGGCAAAATTGAACAAATCCCACCAAGTTACAGTGCAATTCAAGTGGATGGAAAGCGCCTATACGACTTAGCGCGTCAAGGTAAAACGGTGGAAGTTCCAGTGCGAACAGTGGAGATTTTTCACATAGAAATTTTGGACTGGCGTCAAGGAGATTTTCCAGAATTGGATGTGGCGATCGCCTGTGGTAGTGGTACATATATTAGAGCGATCGCTCGTGACTTGGGTGAAATTGTAGAAACTGGTGGTACCCTGGCCGCTTTAATTCGTACCGAAAGCAGTGGTTTTCATTTAACAGATAGTCTCACCTTGACAGATTTAGAAACACAACTACAAGCCGGAACATTTCAACCCATTTCTGTTGATACACCATTACAACATCTGTCATCTGTGACTTTACCACTAACTTCTGCTAAAAAATGGTGTCAAGGTCAGCGAATCGCTTTAACTGTAGATGTTTCTGGAATAGTGCGAGTTTACGATGAAGAGACTCGCTTTTTAGGTATTGGAGAATTACAAAACGAAGCGTTGATCCCGCAAATGGTTTTTGAACCGATTTCTTAAACTTGAAGGTCAAATAATGAGCGATCGCCACAGTTATACTACTAATGCTGCAAATCTTAATGTCTACATCCAAGGTCAAGGATTTCCCATTTTAGCCCTACACGGTCATCCTGGTTCTGGTCGCAGTCTTTCTGTGTTCACCAATCATTTATCAAAACACTACAAAACTTTTGCACCAGATTTACGTGGATACGGCAAAAGTCGCTGGAATGGAAAATTTGATATGAATGACCATTTGACCGACTTAGAAGTGTTGCTAGATCGGTTTGAAATTGAAAAATGCTTAGTATTGGGATGGTCGCTTGGCGGTATTCTGGCAATGGAACTGGCACTGCGTTTGCCAAAGCGGATTACGGGTCTGATTTTGGTAGCGACAGCCGCAAAACCCCGTGGTAGTCATCCTCCCATCACTTGGCAAGATAATTTATATACTGGCGTTGCAGCCCTACTTAATTATATAAAACCGAGTTGGCAGTGGAATATTGAAACTTTTGGCAAGCGATCGCTTTTTCGCTATTTAATTCAACAACATACATCTACTAGTTACAGCTATATTGCCACCGAAGCGGTGCCTGCATATTTGCAAACTTCTCCTGCTGCTACTCGCGCTCTTTATAGTGCAATTCAAGCAGGGTATGACAGACTTTTAGACTTGTCACAAATTCAATGTCCTAGTCTAGTACTTGCCGGCGTTCAAGACCGTCACATCACAGTTGATTCCAGCTTAGAAACAGCTCGACACCTCAACAATTGCCAATGGAAATGCTACCCCAATACCGCCCACCTTTTCCCGTGGGAAGTTCCCCAACTCGTACTGAGCGACATTGACCTTTGGCTGGAAGAACATCCCCAAGTAAGAGGACGCGGTGACGCGATGACGCCGTGAGGAAGTCGGAATGCCGCCAGACCCGTCCACCGCAGTGGCTCCGCTTTCCGTCGAGTCCGTTAGCGTTAGCGGTAGCGACGCAGGAGCGTCACTTGCGAACCCGTTCGCTGAAAGCGTTCCCGAAGGGTAGGGTGACGCAGCGAAAGAAGAAGATGCGAAGAGGCACAAATGTAGGGACATGGTAAAAGAATTGTCCGTGTCCCCCCATCCCCGTGTCCCCGTGTCCTCTTCCTTCTCTTGCCTAAATTAAATTTGACCGCCAAAGGCAGGCTGTACTTTGCGGTCAAATCTTTCCCCCAAGTCTTCAGCGATTGTTAAAGTATTGGGTTTGCAGCGTTTGACATTCACAACAATTCCCTGCGCTCCTTCAGTCTCCAAATCTTCTATGTATCCAACGCTGGCCGATTTTGCATCAGAATAATTCAGAAATGGGCCAAAGTAGTATGTGCAGCGGGGATTTTGCGTTGCAATTTCTACCCACCAAGCCAAGCCGAGGTAGTTGAACGTGTTAATCAACCCTTCCTTGAGGTTATGCCAAATGGTTTTCATGGTTTTCGCTGATTTGTAAACGTGCTACAGGATGTTAAGGGATATGTTACTTGATTATGATTTACATTTCTTTATACTCTTTTACTGCTATTTTTTCAAAGAGATTTTTTGTAATTTCTCTAAATGCAGCGTATTTAGCGATCGCTGGCGATAAATTTCATAGAGTGCCATCCCGGCTGCTACCGAGGCGTTGAGGCTGGGTGTCTTACCTTGCAAGGGGATTGATACTAAGACATCGCAGGAGCGTTGAGTTAGCATACTCAGACCTTCACCTTCAGAGCCAATTACCAAAGCGATCGGGCCGCTGAAATTGACTGTGTGTAAGTGTTCGCTGCCGGTAGCAGCAGTGCCGTAAATCCAAAATCCAGCTGTTTTTAATTCTTCTAAGGCGCGGCTGAGGTTAACAACTCTGGCTACAGAGAAGTTTTCTAAAGCACCTGCCGCAACTTTGACAACAGTAGAGGTGATCCCAGAAGCTCTTCTTTGGGGTATAACTAGTCCTTGAGCGCCGATTGCCTCAGCAGTGCGAATAATTGCCCCCAAGTTGTGGGGATCGGTAATTCCATCAGCTACAACAATTACGGGATCGGTTACAGATTTTGCTTGTTCGATGAGATCGGGCAATTCAATATAAGTATAGGGAGCAATTTGAGCCGCTACACCTTGATGATTAGAATGATTAGTAATTTGGTCTAAACGCTTGGGTTCAACTTCGTCAATCACCGTGCCATTTTCTTTGGCTTGCAAAAGCAAAGGGTGAAAGTTGGGATCGTAGCGCAGACGGCTAGTAATCCAGATGCGGTTGAGACCGCGCTGACTTTGCAGGGCGCTCAATACTGGATGGCGGCCGTAGATTAAATCGCTATCTTCTGCTGGTTTTGCAGATAGAGATGGATGGGAGAAGTTGCTATTTTGTGCGGGTGAATTGCCAGAAATCGGGTTGATATCTATTTTCTTTCTGGGATTGCGAATTGGATTGGTAATAACACGCTTTCCCTGAAGTTTTACGGGTTGCCCCCGATTTGGTTCGCTAGAAGTCTTGATTTTTCTTGGTTTATTTGACATCTTAGTTTTAGGATATAGCGTATGGTGGGCATCCCAGTCGGCTCAACAATTTACCAGACCTACTCTGCTGTTTTGATAATTGTGAAATTGAATTTTCACTATTTCTCTAGATGCAGTATTTCCAAAAGTTCGGTTAGGCGCTGGTAATCAGTGAGATATAAGTAGCCAATTAAGGTTTCTAGACTAGTTGCCTGTTGATATATTTCGGGATCGAGTCGCTTAGGGCGTCCTGTAGCAGCGTTTCGACCCCGGCGGACAATTTCTAATTCGGTGTCCCTCAGATGAGGAGTCAGCGATCGCAAATGTAGCGCTTGTGTTTCCGCTCTTACCTGTGCCACTACCAGACGATGGTAAGTGTTTGCCCGCTGTAGTGGCAGTAGATAGAACATTCTAACATAAAGTTCATAGATTGCATCCCCCAAGTAAGCTAAAGCAGAGGGAGAAATTTTTTGTACTTGTGAAAAAGAAATCTGTTGGCATAAAGGCGCTGTGGTTAACAACAGTGCTTGAGTCCAAGATAAATTCTGTTTTCCAGCTTCATCTTGTCCATTTAATAACCCTTCTTCCTTTGACTTCACAAATAAATCATTCCTTGACTAGCTCTAATTGTGCAGGCATTCTTCGCAAAGAGTGATTTTTCTGAAGTATGCCATCATAGTATACCTAGCATAATCAACACTATCAGAAATACTTACTAAATTTTATCTTTTTGATTAAAACTTGGCATTTTAGATTACCCTGATTTCAACGTCTGCCAAGGTAATTTTGCGTACTTATTGCGGTCTAGGATTTACTTATCATAAGAGAAAATTTTGATGTAGTAGCTCGCGTTGAAATTGGCTAAATTGCTGTATTTACTAAGTAGGGGATTATCTCTAATTATACAGTATCGAGTCAAGTTTATATCCAGATTAATCGGTTTACTTTTATGTCTTGATTTCTCTGGCTTTGGTTTTTATCGAATATCCTAGCGAACATTCATATCTCTAAGAAATTACTCGAAAAGTTTTTGATTATACGCAAATAACTTAGATAATCTGTCTAAATCTCCCTCTTTTAGGTAGACTTTGAAGTTTATTTACCTACTTTTCAATGGGTGTCAAGGAGGATCGAGCTAAACATTTATACTTGACAAACGTCTTATGAAAATTGACGTGCTAATTTTCAACTTTAGATTTTAGATTAAAAACTACTTCAGTAGTCTTGCAAACAAGCAAACTATATGCACTGCCCTTAGTAAGGTCAAGAAATCCAAAATCTAAAATTCTTTTGGTCTTCATATCTTTACCTTGGTCAGTTTTAAATATAATAACTCAACTGGCTTAGCGCCTCTCCCACAAGGAGAGAGGTTTTGCCAGAAGTTTTAAAAATTCAGCTATCCGATCTTGAATCTGAATAGCCAAGTTAATCTCAAGAGGTCGAGCAATCAAGACTGCTTGACGTTTTCTAGAGCCGCTTCAACTGTTTGTTGCAGGGAGAGAAACTTCTCTAAGCGAACAAGCTTGACGGTTTGAGTGACCCGTGCATTCGTGACAATTTGCAAAGTGCCATTAGCGTTTTGAGCCTTCTTGGCTGCTTGCACCAAAGCACCCAAGCCAGAGCTATCAATAAAGTCGATTTGTGAGAGATCCAAAATAATATGCTTAGGACCTTCATCAATCTTGCCCTCAAGTACCTTGCGAAATGTCGGCTCAGAAAAGGCATCTAATAAACCTGTGAGGCGGAATAGCTGACAGTTATCCCGGACTTCACGAGTGCCCCTCAGGCTCACGGTTAGATTCAGTGGCTCAGCAATAATTCCCTCCTCATAAGTTTAAGTGAACGCTCAAGTATAGATGGTTTTTGAGCGTGTTGTCTACAATCTGTTGGAGCATTGGGCATGGGGCATGGAGCAAGCAGGAGTGTGGGAGGTGTGAGAGGGGTGGGAGGATGGGGAAGCATTAATTCTCTTTCCCCCCACACTCCCCACACTCCCCACACTCCCCACACTCCCCATCTCCCCAGTCCCCATTCCCTAGTTCCCGTCACCTTGACGTGCTGTTCGCATAGCTTGAACAAATTGCTCAAACAAGTAATCAGCATCGTGAGGCCCAGGACTGGCCTCTGGGTGATATTGTACAGAGAATACAGGTAGAGATTTGTGACGTACCCCGGCAACGGTGCGATCGTTTAAATTCAGATGGCTAACTTCTACAACTGTCGCGGGTAGAGAATCTGGATCGATGGCAAAACTATGGTTTTGGCTGGTAATTTCTACCTTTTGTTGTAAACCGGCAGGCTGATTCAAACCACGGTGACCAAATTTGAGTTTATAGGTTTCTGCTCCCAAGGCATGACCCAAAATTTGATGTCCCATACAAATCCCAAAGATGGGTTTTTGACTCACCAGTAGCGCTTTGGCAGTTGCAATTCCTTCGGTGACAGCAGCAGGATCGCCAGGGCCATTAGAAAGAAAGACACCATCAGGATTGTAGTTGAGAATTTCCTCTGGTAGCGTATCAGCAGGTACAACAATCACCCGACAACCATAACTTGCTAAACGGCGCAAAATATTGCGTTTGATGCCAAAGTCAAGGGCAACAACCGTAAAGGGTTCTTCAATATTGTTGGTAGTTTCTGGGTTGAATTCCCAGGCTGGAATTGTGGGATCTGACCATTCATAAGTTTTTGGCGTAGTCACTTCCCGAACCAGATTCAATCCTGCCATATTTGGAGCTGCCTGCACCTGCTCTAGCAATTCCGCTTCATCCAAAATAGCCGTGGAAATGCCACCGTTCATGGCTCCGAACATCCGGATTTTGCGGGTGAGGGCGCGGGTGTCGATGCCATAGATAGCTGGTATTTGGTGCTGTTTGAGGTAGTCGGGTAAGGATTGGGTCGATCGCCAGTTACTTGGCCGATGACAAATGTTACGCGCGATAGCACCCCGCACTTGGGGGCGTTCTGATTCCTCATCTTCAGGGTTGATACCAGTATTCCCCAATTCTGGATAAGTAAAAATCACAATCTGACCGCAGTAACTAGGGTCGGTCAGTACTTCTTGATAGCCAGTCATACCAGTATTGAATACCACTTCTCCGATCGCGGTTCCCGTAGCACCAAAAGACCAACCGCGATAAGTGGTTCCATCTGCCAAGACAAGTAAAGCTGGTATTGCGTCAGACAAGGACATAGATTGGGGAGTGGGGATTGGGGAGTGGGGGTTGGGGATTGGGTACTGGGGATTGGAAAAATTTTCTCTAGTCCCTAGTTCTTACTTCCTATTCCTACTCTCGAAGACTGCAATCTTTGATTGTGCCACAAGTTGAGCAATTAAGAGTTTTCAGGTTGTTAATTAAAAATTAAAATTGCCAAAAAAGGCAGGAGTTAGGAGGCAGGAGGCAGGAGTTAGGAGGCAGGAGGCAGGAGGTTAAGAGTATCAATTAAAACTTTAGTTATGGATGTAAAACGCTGTCAAAACCTGTAATTATATTGAGAATGCTTGCAACAACGTATAAAACGTCATTGCCTCAATCCCATTCTTTTAAGGGTGGGTTACCTCCTGCCTCCTGCCTTCATCCTCCTGCCTTCTGAACTATTACCCGTTGCCTATTGCCTTTTACTTAAAATCTTTAAAGAGTGGATTTGCAGAAGCTTGGGCAGTTAATATTAATTATGCTTCCCACTTTTTTATCCCGCGCAACTCTAATTTTTGCATTCGGCGCTCTAGCGGTTTTGAGTGTTGCCTGTAGTGAAGACAAACGAAACACTACGACTACTGGCAACGAGCAACCCGCGACAATTGGCGATTTGGCATCAGTACAGCCTGCCGCCACCGAACCAGCAACACCAGCGGCTACGCCTGAAGCACAGCCGCCAGAGCCGTCTGAAACTGAACCTAGTGTTTTTGAATTGGCGTTAGATAAAGCTGTCAGTGCTTGGAGTATCAGCCAATCTGCTCAATCTCCAGATGATTGGAATTTGGTGGCGAGTCAATATCAAGATGCGATCGCTCTGATGCAAAAAGTAGAGCGACAAACTCCAGAGTTTGCCTTCGCTCAATCCAAAATCACAGAATATCAGCGGCAAATCAAATATGCCAAGCAAAAAGCAGCTCCTCGCCCTGTGCCAGTTCAGGAACCTCAAAAAATAGTAGTTGTGGTTCCCCAAGCAGCAACTACACCAAGGTTCGCCTCGCCTCTATCGATTCCCGTACAAAAACAATTATTACCGCCAGAAACAGAAAGAGCTTCATCAGCAGTGGTGATTCCAGAGCAACTAGTGTTTACAGCCCCAATTAAAAGGCGGGCTGGTGGTACGCCAATTGTGGAAGTTACTTTCAATGGGCAGCGAAAGTTTGAAATGATTGTAGATACCGGAGCCAGCGGCACTGTGATCACCCAAGACATGGCAGATTCTTTGGGAATAGTGCCAGTGGGGAGAGCTAAGGCAAACACCGCCAGTTCTAGAGCTGTAGAATTTCCTGTGGGTTATGTTGAGTCAATGGCGCTTGGCGGCGTCACAGTGAATCGAGTGCCGGTGGCGATCGCTGGTACGGAACTCGAAACCGGACTTTTAGGACATGACTTTTTTGGTAATTACGATGTCACAATCAAGCGTAATGTGGTAGAGTTTCGCCCGCAATTGCGATCGCAAATCAATTCCCCAGAAATTGAACCAACTGCTCCAACTTCGTCCAAGCCGTCCCAGTTTGCAGAATATCCTTAGCGATTTTAATACCTTGAGCATGATCGAGGAAAGGTATAGCCCCCGCAACTTGCAGCGCCAACGAAGCATTTAAAGCTACTGCATCCTGTTGCGCTTGAGTTCCCTTGCCTTGGAGTACAGCCTTGAGAATCGCCGCATTCTCTTGCACATCCCCGCCGCGAAGCATACCTATGGGTGCAGGTGTGACATTCAAATCTAAAGGATTAATGGTAGTTAACTGCACTTCTCCCTCAGAGAACACCGCCAAGTCGGTTAAATCTCCTAACCCAGCCTCATCGAGTTTTTCTCGCCCGTGTAACACAATCGCTTTTTCCTTGCCCAAATTCTGCAAAGCTTGGGCAACTGTCGCTAAAAGTTTGGGAGTGAATAACCCCACTACTTGCCCAGTTGGACGCAAAGGATTTACCAAGGGCCCTAGTAAATTAAACACTGTCCGCACCCTGAGAGTCCGTCTTAATGAGGCGACTGCTTTGAGTGCTGGATGCCAACCAGGGGCAAACAAGAAAGTTATCCCTACTTCCTGTAAAGCAGCTTGCACTTGTTCGCTAGAAGCACTCAAATTTACACCCAAGGCTTCTAACACATCGGCGCTTCCCGTAAGACTTGAGGCTGAACGATTGCCGTGTTTGGCGACGGGTACGCCATAAGTGGCGACAACAAAAGCAACCGCTGTGGAAATATTAAAAGTTGAGGAACCATCTCCACCAGTGCCGCAGGTGTCAATTACGGAAAAAGACGCGGAGACAGGGAGACGCGGGGACGCGGGGAAGGAAGAAGATCCAAACAAAGAACTCTCCGTGTCTCCGTGTCTCCGTGTCTCCGCGTCCCCGTGTCCTCCTATAGATTGCGATTGTAATACTTCAGCCATGCCGGTCAACTCGTCGGCAGAAACGCCTTTAAAGTTTAATGCTGTTAAAATTGCTCCCGATAACTCTGGAGGAACAACTTCACTAAGCCAACCTTGCATTAATTCAGCAGCTTGAGTACGCGACAATGATTGACCATCTATTAATTGTTGCAGCAGAACATAATAAGATTCTTGTGTAGGGATTGGGGAAGTAGTCATAGCTAAGGTTTGTGTGTGTTGTAGGGTGTAGCTACGTTGCAGGGCATGGGAGCTATCCTACCGGAAAATTGGTTGCGATCAAAGTTAAGTTCAAAGATCGAGGCTTAACTGCAAAGCTGCATTCATAAGATTCTGATTTTGTAATTTTTTATTTAAATCAAGTTTAAGTTTGTAATTAGTAATAAATAACTCTTTACCTTTAGCAGCACCACTTTGCTTGTAGTTATTCATGCCATATTGCAATTCCCATTCTGAAAGATTAGCCCATTGAAGATTTTCTCTAATTTGTGGAGAATCGTCGTAAGTGATTAGCCACTGATGATGACATTGTTGCAACAGTTCGGCAAATATTTGATGTTGAAATGAGGTATGCAAGTCACCATCTTTACCATATAGCTTTGATTTTGTAGCGCTAAAATATGGTGGATCTAAAAACAAAAATACTTTTTCGCCTTCTTTTTGTAATAGGTAACTATAATCTAAATTAGTAATTTCTAAGTTTTTCGCTAAAATAGATTCTAATTTTTCTAGACGTTCTATTGAAGAATCAGTAAAACGTTTATGAAAAGCTTCTTGGGAAAAACCGCCTGATTCTACAGTGCCAGAGAAGGTAATTCTGTTAAGTACAAAAAAGCGGACTGCTCTTTCAAAATCAGATAAATTATTGACATTTACGCTAGTCAATTCTACAAAAAGTAATTTGCCATCCTTGTGTTTGACTTTAATATGGCGGATTTCTTTAACTAACTCAGCTATGTTAGATTGAGCAAATTTCCAAAACAAGAAGAGTTCAGTATTTAAATCGTTAATCCAAACTTTGATATCGGGGAATTTTTGTTTTAAATAAATAAAGACAGAACCACCACCCACAAAAGGCTCTCGAAATTCAGAAAAATTTTCTGGTAAGTATTCAACTATTTGATTTATTGCTTTTGATTTTCCACCAGGATATCGTAGAGGACTTTTGAGCATGATTTCCAGAATATATCGAAATTATTTTAAAATTGATAACTCTTTGTTGTTTTTATCAGGTTGAATTTCTGGAAAAGCATCCCAAGTTCTCCCATCAAGTTCTCTACCATATTTTTTCTTTTGAACCCCTCCCCATTGTTTAAAGAAGAAAGGTACATTTGCTTCGATACATTGTTCTCTAATATCTCTTACCCATTCAATTTTCATAGGACGAGCACCTACACCAGACTCTCCACCAACAATAATCCAATGTAGCTTCTCTAAGCGAAGTGTTAAAGAACCCAAAAGCGGCTCACAAGATAAAAACCTAATTTTTGCAGGGATCTCTTTTAAAATTTCACTTCTCCATACCCAAGCCTGAGATTCAATACTTACTCCAGCCCAAACATTAGGAGGCCATTCCTTTATGCAATTAGCTATTTCAAGCATTCTTTGGGGACGTTTAGTCAATAACTGAAACTGATGCCAATGAGCTTCCTTCATAACATAAAAGACATCTTTTATAAATTCATCTGAAATTTCATCAAGGAATAAATCACTCATGGAATTAACAAAAATTAGACGGGGTTTTTTCCATGAAATAGGCATTTTTAGTCTGTCATTCCAAGTTTTTACATCAAAACCTTGTTCGTAGGGATGACCAGCAACACCTCGCCACCGTTCTGCAAAACGTTCTGCATAACAATTTTTACAACCAGGGCTAATTTTATGACAGCCAGTGGTAGGATTCCATGTAGCTTCTGTCCATTCTATTGTTGAAGATACTGACATAGAATTTTACTCGACAAATAAACCAGTTTTCCTATATTAGTATTATTGTACTGCTCTCACGTAATTATCCAAAGTTAAATTTCCTCTCGCACCCAATTCTCTAGCTTCTATAATATTTTTTTGATAAAAATCCAGTAATATTTCTCTATATTTAGGTCTACTTAAATATCCGAGATTGCCAATTTCAAGAATAATAAGACTTATTAAGTCTTTCAAAGTTATCCAATCTTGATTACTTCGTTGTAAAATTTCAATAATTACAGGTTTAATTCTGTCAACTCGCTCATTATTTTCACGTTCCCATGCTTGAGTAAGGAATTTAGAATTATTTCCACTTTTGTCGTCCTCAAAGAAAAGTAATTCATTCTCTTGGGAAAAAAGTTCATTTAAAAATTCGCCAAAAGCTTTCTGAGGATGGTTACTACCAACTACAATGTTATATTGAGGTCTAGTATCATTGTATGTCTCCTTGACTTCAAAACTAGCCACTCCTTTAAAACTACTTTCTTGTTGAAGTCTAGTCTTAAAGTATTCAAGTGCCCACCTTTCAAATTCCTGCTTTTGCTCTTTATCCTGGCAATAAAGCCACTTTGGCTTCCAGTCTAAATCTGAGCGATGGCCTAATAATTTAGTTAAATTTTGTGTATATGTTTCGGCAGTTTTCTGATCTTTAGAATTTTTATAACTTGTTTTATAAAAACCTGCATGGCGGGCAACTGCACGGTTATGAAATAGTAAAAATAATTCTCCTTTATATTTACTGACGTAATCGGCTATACAAGATATTTGCTCAAAAGTTACCCCTTTAACTCCAAAGGCATCGAGAAAAAATAATGTTGGGTATTTGTCCAATTCATTCATTATTTGAGTCAATGCCTTGTCAAATCTTTGAGGATCGTAAATTTTATAGGGCAATCCTTCACCGATTAAACTACAGTTACTCTTGAGTTGTTGGTTGAGGTCTTTATCTTCCTCAGTAAAAAAGCATCTTAAGGTAACACGTTTTTCAAGAGAAAATATCTTAGCACATTTAAGTGCTATCAAAGGGGAACCATCAGTATCTAAAAACTCAGTTTTGTATCTCTGCCAAAACTTTGATTTATCTACAAAGTTCTCAATACCAATTCCTTCATCATATTTGCCTGCTCCAGCAAAACCATCAACATAGTTAATATACATAGATTGATAGGATTTGCTACCGCCCAAATTATAACAATGAGCCTGTATATATTTCAGCATTATCCGATGTTTGGCAGCTGACCAGGGTCTTTTACGAGCGAAAAATTTATTTGAATCTTCTGGTTGCTGATCAAATAGAGATAGTTGTTTTATTGACATTGCTGAACCCCAATAAGTAAAAATATATACGATGGTTTTGCCCCAGATTAGCAAATGCAAGCAAAGCTGGTAAAAAATGCAATAAGTCTCCAAAAACTAACCTAATTTACTGAATTAAGCGATCGCCACCATACCACAAAAAAAACTACAACGTAATATATACTGGGTCACTGATTTGCTTTTGGTTTATGTTGCAATTTCGTAAAAATCTGATACATTACTTTACATACGGTTAGAACCGTTACAACATAGAAGCTCGGAGTGTTAATTATGTCAAATGCTAACAAGACTGTGCCTTCGGTTTCAGAAGATCCTAATGCTTTACGCTGGGGCTTTACTCCTCAGAGTGAAAACTGGAATGGTCGTTTGGCAATGATTGGTTTTTTAGCTGCCATTCTCATTGAAGCGTTCTCCGGTCAAGGGATTCTACACTTCTGGGGCATTTTATAATTAGTCATTAGTCATTAGTCATTTGTCCTTTGTAAATACGGATGACTAATGACTATTGCCAGTAGCTAGCGTGATGAACGGAATATTACACGGCCTGGTGATTCTTCGTGGTTGATTCGCGCATATACCCGCAGACAGGTTAACACTTCCCCAGGAGTACCGCCAAAATCTAGTTGTAAGTCATCTTTGGATGAAGCGCAGATATCTGCGTAAAGTCCGGATAATTGGCGAATCCGCACTTCATGACCTGCATTAATAGCTTTATCAGCGATTTTCTTGAGGATGCGGCGTGATTCGTTTTGTAGCTTTCCCCACCAGGAATAACGTTCCGCTGGTGGTACAAATACTAAGGAGTGTATTGCTTCATCCACGTCAATCCAGGCACGCAAAATAGACAAGGGATCGGCAGTTTCTTCGGCTTTTTGGGTGCGTTGACAGCGATCGCTCAAGCCATTAATATATTGACTCTGTTGTTCTGGTTTGGAATTTAGCGAGATGATATCAAAGCTACAAACACTCTTTAAAGCATGATATAAGTTTGGTTCTATTTCAATAAATTTCGTATATAAAAGTAAGAATCCTGTTGATAAATCGGATTCATTATTTTGGAAATTTTGATAATTTAAAAATGATTTTTGAGATAAACTTAAGCCTTGAGTTTGAACGCTACCGCTAAGTCCAGGGTAGATAATTTCATCGCGGATAAAAGGAAGTTGATAGAGATTATAATTGTCGGCGATCGCACCAATTTCTTCAGCCATATCTAAAGTACGCTGTCGCCAAGATGCAGCTAAATCTTCTGGTATTCGCAACAGCTGGCGTTGAATTTCATTCCATAAATCTGGATCGCTTTGGCTTTGCAATTGGGAATTACCCAGATAATAATTAAGTTCTGAATCAGAATTAAAAGCTTCTCTTAAACGATTGAGTTTTAATGTATTTTGGGAAGGTAGAATTACATCTTCCCAACCAATATGTGGGTGTAAAGGTGTAGGCGCAGGTTGCAATAAGTTATGAAGTTCTTGCAGCAACTCATCACATAACTCAACTCCTGGATCTTGCGGAAATTCTGCACGAGCCTGATTTAAAGTAGTTTCAAGTCCGTAGAGAGTAAATCGTAATAGTTGGGCTAATTGTGAGTTTTGTAGTTCTAATAATTGACGGAAATGGTGCATTAATATTACCTTTTTTTATCTCACGCGGAGAGAAGTTTGAGCGGCGGCTTCCGCCGATCAAAACTTCGGTGGGCGCAGAGGCGCGGAGAGAAAGAGCTTTTTTCTATCTCGTACTAAGACGCGAGATAGTAAAAAAACTCTGCGCCTCTGCGCGAACAAATTCTAATGTATACCGCAAAAAGGATCGCGTTCCTTATCAACTTCATTAGGCTGTAATTCTAATTCAGCCAGATAAACGCATCCTTCTTGTTTAAGACATTCTTGATTTGTTGATGTCCAATAAGGTACTTCACCTGCGTGCATCCGTAAAATACCTTGGTTATCGAGAGTGACACGATATTGACAAGGATAATCTGTTGTGATGTCTGGTTTACTGAGTCCGCCAATTCTGATCCATTTTTTTGTTTGGGTTTCGGAGTCTGTTTGATAAATATAGAAAGTGTGCTGACCAGTTTTCGGGAAGGGAGGTAAGGGATTACTAATTAATCCGATTCCTGGTTGTGTGACGCCATCACGCAAGTAATGAAATTCGTGGAAGGAGCGATCGCTATTTCCGGCTTCAAATACTAAATGATAGGCATCTGCTCGATCCACAGTTGCGGACTCAATGACATTGACGGCAATATCACCATTATTTAAGTCTTTATTGAGGCGTTCTACAGCGATATTCCACTTCAATTTACCATCAGCAAATAGGGCTGAACTTTCTGAAAGTACTTCTCCTAAATCAATGCCAGGAACATCAATTAAGTAATGGGGATTTCCCTGACAAAGCAACACGTTAAATTCAAGGGTTTGGTCGATTTCAAACTGGATTTTGATTTTTTTCAGGAACTCTGATTCTTCCATTCCTAATTTATTCATCAAGTTTTTGCCGTCGAAGCTACCCCAAAGTCGTAAATCTCCTTCTTCGTAATCTTGGCGGTAAATGATATTAGTTAATTGTATCCCTTGCCAAGGAGTACGAACTTTGGCGACCGTTTCCCAAGATGCTAGTTGATACAGTTCTTGACCGGCTTTGAATATAGTTAATAAATCGTTGCTTTGGGTTTTACGTTTGAAGTTGCAAGGCAAATAATAAAATAGATTTTTTACATCAATTTCTAGCTGGTTGGCTCCCTTGCGTAGCAAAGTTTTTGATTCTTCTGGATCGAATCTCAATCTGCGTAATTTTTCGGCATAGCAAGCACCGGCAGAGGTGGCTAATTTAGTAAATTCCAAGACAAAAGTAATGCGTTCTGGATTCCAAACAAAATAGGGCGACTTACTAAATTCTTGATAAATTTGTCGCTGTACTAAGTCGAGATTACAGGTTTTTCCAGACAGAATTAACCAATCAACTTTTTGAGAATTCCAAGAATATTTGGTGAGATCGTCGGGACGCAAACGGCTTTCCATCAATCCTTTGGCAATTCCGATCGCTTCTTTAATTCCTGAAACCGCGGCTCGTTCAAATTGATGATTGTCTAGGATAACACAGATGTTATTTGGGTCTTTGACTTGCAATTTAACGGTACTTTGATTTAAGAGTTCAGAAATTTCTTGTTCGGAAAGTGTGAAGGTTAATAATGAATCATCGGTGGGTGGTTTTTGCCCAAGTTTCAGTTTAGCTGCTTCTGCATAATCCCACAAAAGATAAAATGTTTGTAGGCGTTGCGGTGCTTGTTGCCAACGGGTAGGTAATACTTTTTCGGCAGTATCGAGAGCATCTTTATAAGCAACATCACCTTCTGGATTTTCTTTATCCAGACATTTTAAAAGACTGCCAGTTTTAAATTTACCTTGTTGTAAGAATCGCTCGTTTAACTCGGAATTAATTAAATCTTCTAGCTTTTCGCTTTCGATGTCGCCAGTGGTAACTGCTGTTAATAAAAAGTCAGCGATCGCCACTTTCAAAAGTCGAAAAATTCGCAGTGTAATTAACTCACCACCTAACTGCAAATGTCCAGATGAGCCTAATAGTTTAGGAGTCAGTTTATAATAACGTCCTCCCAAACCTCTGTCTTCATAATCGGCAAAAGCCGGGGTTTTATCTGACAAAGTTAACTCAATCAAAGCTAAATCTGTGGTTCCGCCGCCGATATCCAAAACGAGAACATTTTGCGACCATTTATTTCCAGTTTGGCGACAACGAGTTTTAAAAGATTCAATACCAATATTTAAATTACCGCCAAATTCTCGCCACAAAAAGAATATCGCCACAGATACAGCTTCATCATAAGCAGTTTGGACATCATCTATGGCCAATTGTTCAACTAATTCTTTAACTTCCTTGCGAACAATCGGTGGGGCAACTGTTGGATATGTGACAACTGCTGTTAACAAATCCCCTTCAGAAAATCTACGTCGCGCCCGTTGGCGGTAATCTTCAGTTAACTTTATTAAATGCGCCCAAGCAGATTGAATTAGTTCTTTGGCGGTAATTATTTCTTCCTTTCCATCCAAAATAACTGAAAACGATCGCTCTTGACCAAAATAGCGTTTTGGTGAATGATAAAACCTGCTAATAATTTCTTTTAAAGTACTACTTGTACCTTGGGCGATCGCTTTTTTTCTATTATCTCTAGCTTCCCTACCCATCCGCAGTTGTAATTCGCCTAAATGAGAAATTTCCGACTCGCTAGGAATTTCTGTTTCACGCCGATCTATATCCAACACAACTGGAATGAGATTTTGCGATTCTAATGTAGGAACGCGGAAAACTTCATGATAGATTTGATAGAGTTTTTTGCTGACAGCGCGACGGAATCTTTCGCTATTTCCTAAACAAAGTTCAATTTGACGAATTGCTTCTAAAAATCGTTCTTTGTTATCAGTTTCAAAAACTTCACTTAATTTTCTTGGTTCTATTTCCAAGTTTTTGCTAATTTCAATAATAAACTTTTCCCAATCCTCATCGCTGACATCTGGTAAAGCTATAGAAGCGGGAGAACTCAACCATTGCGATAAGCGATCGCGCAATCGGATTTCTTGTTCTTTCGGTAAAATTTCGGCAATGGGTACTTCAATGGGATCGAAAAGTGTGACTGTAGAATTGGACGTACCAAAATCTAACGCAAACCATCCCGGAAATCTTTTTTGTTGTTTCTCGTTTGGTTGTTTATCAGTATAATTGTTCAATTCAAAAAGGTTCATTATAGTATGAAATAATTCTGTTACGGCTGACTTTATTTAGGGCGTAGACTAGCAAATACCGTAGGCATCGCGATGAAAATTACAGTAGTTACTAAGTTGATGTTGAAGATTATTGTTCGCTTATAAGTCTTACTTGTTCGATGGTTAAATTGAGTAACTGGGCAACATTCTCTATCGACATCCCAGAAGCTAAAAGCTGAGGTACAAGTTCAAGTTTTAGTTCTTCTCTTCCTTGTTCTCGTCCTATTTCTACTCCTTGTTCTAATCCCTCTTGTTTAGCTTGTTGATAAACTCTAGTTTCTTCTAACTTAACTCCTAACATGGCTTCTACCTCTTCACGACTTAAGTTGGCAAATTTATAAACAGCGATTGTTGTGATTACATCTATTATCTCCTCCTTCGCTAAAACAGTTATCTGTTCTTGTTGCACTCGTTCAATTAAACGTTTCGCTTGTTCCACCATTTGAGTTTCTGAAGCGATAGTTAACTGCATCAAACTGATACCAACTTTTTGCTCGTCAGGATTACCTAACTCATCCAAATAAATCCTTTGTACTTGAGAACTGTTTATTAGTGACCTGTGAATAGCGGTCTTTTCCGGTTCCAAGCTGCGAGACTGTAAAATAATTACTCCGTACCAGTCATCATAAAGTGTTGGATTGCGATACATATACAACATCGATTCCGAGAAAAAGCGATGGTACAGTAACTCATCTTTTTGGAATTGCACCTCAGCAAAAAAGACAATTTGAGATGTTGCATCAGGTGGAGGCAAAAATACTCCATCAATCCGAAATGTTGGTTCTTTAACTTCAACTGATTCAAAGCGATAGTTAGCAGCTTCGGCTGGTGGCTGTTCTACTAACTCAAAAAGCAACCCTGGAACACGCTTAAAAAGCGTATAAAAAATTGCATCTCGTCTCATAAATATACCCTTATAACCCTACGCAATGCTTTGAAAAAACATTGCAAATTCTCAATCCAAAATTTTAATAAGAAACAGCGGCAATATCTGAAAGAATCTGCAACCAAGTAGGAACTGCTACCTCAGATGCCATGTCACCAGCTGTTAAATATCTCAGTAATGCTTCTTTTTTCGAGAGGTTTTGCAAACTCGGAATAATTCGATCCAAAATACCTTCTAATTCGGAATTAATTTGTTGATTGACTTCACTAACATACTGCACCAAATGAAGGCTGGCGCTAGCAGTAATTTCATCTCGCAGTCGCAGTACTAAAAGTTGGTGATTGCTGGATCTGGCTAAGCCTTGGCTTTTTTCTGGTGCCCAATCAAAGATTTGACCAACGTTGTGTTTATCGTCTTGACGTGCTAGGGGAAAAATGATTTCGGGTGCAACAGTTTTGTCGTTGTTACTAATTTCAGAAATGATTGCCTCTTTCCATTCGTTAGGGTCGCATCCTAGTAATAATTTATAAAAGAGGTCGGCTTCTTCCACACCAAATTTTAATTCGATTTCTTCTTCCATTTCTGGATTAAGAATTGCTTTCAATTGGTCGCGTTCTGGGGCTACCTGATTTGATAATTGATTCAACAAATCTATCACAGCCTGACGAATGCGATCGCGGGCAAATTCTTCTATTTCTTTAACGGTTTTTTCAAATATTGGATAAAAATCATCACTCTTTGTTGGTAGAGAACTATTCAGACGGTTTCCTCTATCAAATAATTTACCTGCTGCACCTTTAGATTCAGTGAGGGCGATGCTACCATTGTTGACTTTATTAAAGAGTAAAGTCCACTGATTCCAATTAAGTATTTTAAAGGTAAGTTCGTCTTTAACTATATCGCTAACAACTACACCGCGTCGGTCTTTAAGTGGTTCTTTAGGTAAATTTTTTTGAAAATTCCTGTAGATTTTATCTAAAGTTTCCACCACAAACCGCAACTCAATAAAAGCCGGACTATCTCCTGTGGGGATGCCTTGCTCGTGAATTTCATCTATGATATCTTTCAAATGATCTTGTTGCTGACTAACTACATCAGCAGCCCTTTTAGTATCTTCATACAATTGCTTAAGACCATGAGTAGCGACGTGACTTTGAATTAATTCCCGTAGCTTTGCAAGGCTACCATCTTGAGCAAAGTAACCTAATTGTCTACCTAAATAGCTGCGAGTATCAGAGTCTAAAAGCTGTTGGCTTAAGCGTCCCCATTTATCTTGTAGTCGTTTAGATCTGTCTAAGTAATCGGGATAATCCAAGTTAGCTAAAAACTCTGGCGAACCAGCTTTGACTTTAGTTGAACGTTTTGCTAAATCAGCCAGTCCTAACAGTGGTGACAGTAAAACAATGCGGTCTTTTTGAGTTGTAAACGCCTTCGCACCGTCAATAGTTGTTTGCAGAACTTTGAGTTTTTGGAAAACAATTTCCTCGTGCAAATCCCTATCTTCAGTTAAGTGGTCGAGTTCTCTTTCACCTCCCTCACTCTCTAAAGGTAGTTGATCGAAGCGACCCACACCGACGAGAATTAAATCTTTGAGATCTTGTCCGGGTCGTTGCTGCTGCATCATGGTAAAGATTTTATTAGCGCGATCGCTTCCTGGAGATTTACCATTTAGCAGTACTAAAATTGTCTGTACTTCTGCCAATTCTCGCAGTGACAAAAACGTATCTCTAGCGCCCGAATTAGCAGCTCCCAATCCCGGAAAATCGATGAGAATAAATTTAGCAGCACCCGTAACATCCCAAATTTCCCGTGAGATTTTCACATCAATATCTACGCGACGAATCAGTGGAAAGCTGTTTTGCAATAATTTCGTTGGTAGCCTCTGGGGTGGACTTGGTAATCGAATATGGGCTGGCGGTAAATCTTCAAATTTGAGAGTTTGGATGGCCATTGGCTGTTCCACTAGCTGTAGCCCTTCGCGGGCGGTGGTAGCATCAATCTGGTAGCGCCCACTACACATTACTTCACCATAGGCTTGATAAGCCCGCAGGAATAATACTAACTCTCTCAATAAATACCGTAACTCTAAATTGTTAGAACTGTTCCATGCTTCCTCGCACCAACCAATAATATCTTTGCCAGAATTGAGCTTTGACACTGGGATGGGAGGAAGTCCTGCCGCTGTTGTCCGTTTATTGGCTTCCCCCAGCATGAAACGCAGACACTCGTGTACCCCTTCATGGGACAGATATTCTACGGTAAAATTACTGAGTTGCGTAGTTGCAAAGTCATCTTGGGGTATGATGTGCAGGGCGGTGACATTCCCTGTAGTCGGGTTTTCACTGACTGGTAAAGCATCTGCATATCCAATCAAGCTGCCTAAAAGTAAAGTTTTGCCGCTACTGAATTCTCCCATCACACCAATTTTCACAGGCGAAGTGGCGAGATCTACAGTTTTTTCAGCAGCTTCCCGCAGACGACGGAGACAATCATCAAGGCTAGCCGGAACCCAATCTTCTTGTTGTGAAGGGTATTCAGGTACAGAATCTATCTTCCGGAGGATGAATTCACCGTACTCTTTAAAACTAGCCAGTTTGTCTGGTTCCATAGAGTAGTTTCCGCCTAACATAAATTTCTCTGAGCTTTATAACATATAAAATGCGATCGCCAAGGAGCTATACAACAGACTGGTATTAAGACTGTTGACTGAAGAGTTATTATTTCCCCACACTCCCTATTCTTGGCTTTGATATAGAAAATCTTGAAGTTTGTGAACTTTTGATGAAGACATAATCGCCTCATATAGCAGTTGTGAATAATTTGTGAAAAGTCAGATCCCCGACCTCTTTATGAAGTCGGGGATCTAAACACAGGCAAGTAAACCTAATTCAGATTTTCAGCCATTAAATTAGATAATCAGTATAAATTTATCGATGATTTGAAGGAAAAAATATATTTAAGTAATTTTACTGAAGCGGAGAAATTTTCAGTTTGAATAAAAATGGTGCAGTTCATCTTAATCAAAACTTCAGCATTTTCCCAATTTATTTACACAAAAAAAGGAATTAATGCATATCTAAAAAGAAATAAAGTATTAAGATAATTACCAGGCTGAGATAAAAATATTATACACATTTTTTAACAAATCTAATTTCAGAGATTTTACTTTAATAATTTAGGCAGAGCAGGCAGGCAAAAGTGTTTCCTAGAAAGGTGCAAAATTACATTAACCAAATCAACCTTGAAAAACAAAAGATACAACAAGACGAGAAATTATTTAAAAAACAGGGTCAATTTACAGAAAAAAAGCAAGCGAGAGAATTAACAAAAGTATTAAAGCGACTGGCAAAGGAAACTGCAAAACACCAAAATTTTGAACTACAGTTGCGCCAAAAAACATCAGAATTTGCGGCAATTTTGCAAGTAATTCCTGATTTTTATTTTCGTGTTGATGCTGATGGAACCATCCTGGATTATCGGCCAGGAAAAATACCAAATTTGTATATTGCACAAGGAGTTGAACGGGGCAATAGTTTGCGAGAATGCCTACCGATCGCTGTAGGCGATCGCTTTCAAAAAGCAATGAATCAAGTACTTGCAACTCAATGTGAAGTTAGTTTTGAATACACAGTAGTAAATGGTAACTTTGAAGCTAGATTCTTACCATTACCAGAGCAGCAAATTATAGTTCTTGTCCGAGAAAACGAAGACAAAGTACAAGCTGCATCCCTCAAAAGAGATACCCAGTTTCGCACGATTATTGAAAATGCCAATAACATTCTTTTTGCCTTGACCCCTGAGGGAATATTTTCCTACGTTTCTCCGAACTGGACTGATATTTTAGGGCATGAAGTTGCTGAAATCGAAGGCAAATCCTTTAGTCTGTTTGTACATCCTGACGATTTGCCTATATGTGCTGAATATTTGCAACGAGTTGTGACAACAGGCGAAAAACAAGATGCAATTGAATATCGCATAAAACACAAAAACGGCAGTTGGCGATGGCACACAAGTAACTC
This sequence comes from Nostoc sp. ChiSLP01, assembly GCA_034531195.2. Taxonomy (GTDB): domain Bacteria; phylum Cyanobacteriota; class Cyanobacteriia; order Cyanobacteriales; family Nostocaceae; genus Nostoc. Next base: position 111,553 of record JAVRBO020000105.1, on the reverse strand, counting down.
ATCTGCTACCAGAGACGCCAATGGTAATGTTTTGAGCTTCGTTGGCATTTGCTACGACACCACTGACCGCAAACAAGCAGAAGAAGCACTGGCAGAACGCGCCCGTTTAGCAAATTTTCGTGCCGATGTAGACGCAGCCCTCACCCAGAGTGACACTTTAGAAAACATGATGCGTCGCTCTACAGAGGCTTTAGTTCAACATCTTGATGCCGCCTTTGCTCGGATTTGGACGCTGAATAAACAGGAAAATGTACTAGAGTTGCAAGTCAGTTCTGGAATTTACACCCATATTAACGGGCCTCATAGACGCGTCCGTGTTGGTGAATTCAAGATTGGTTTGATTGCCCAACAAAACAAACCCCACCTAACAAACTGCGTACAGACAGATCCCGGCGTGGGTAACAAAGAGTGGGCGCAGCGAGAAGGTATAGTGGCTTTTGCAGGTTATCCTCTGATTGTTGAAGGTGAAACTGTAGGGGTGATAGCAATGTTTTCCCGCCAAGTAGTCACACAATCAACTTTTAAAGCGCTGGAATTTGTCGCCCAAGAGATTGCCATTGGCATCAAACGCAAACAAACAGAAATCGCACTTCGAGAAAGCGTCCGGCGGGAAAGATTACTCAATCGTCTTTCTAGCCAAATTCGAGCTTCCTTGGATCTCAATTACATTGTGGAAACCGCAGTGCGGGAGATTCACAACTTATTTCAAATAGACCGTTGTGCCTTCTTTTGGTATCGACAAAACGCTGAAGTGCCCTACTGGGAAAGAGTATATGAGGCCAAAAGTTCATTTTTACCATGTCTGCTAAACGATCGAGGAAATAATGCAGAAATCGAACTCATTGCCAGCAAAACTTTAAACAGAGAAATCATCCGCATCAATGATGTTAAAACAGTGAGTCAAGGCATTACAGGGGAATTTTTGAACGATTTCGGCTTCACTGCTTTTATGTCGTTGCCCGTACATACCCAATCTGGGGAAATTGGCGCCTTTAGCTGTGGTTATTGTAATGGCTTTCGGCCTTGGCTAGACAACGAAATAGAATTACTCCAAGCAGTTACAGACCAAATTGCGATCGCCATCGATCAAGCTAAACTTTATACCCAAAGTCGCATCGCCGCCCAAACTGCCCAAGACAAAGCCCAGCAACTAGAAGCAGCGCTCTTAGAACTTCAACATACCCAAGCGCAACTGATTCAAACTGAAAAAATGTCTAGTTTGGGACAGTTGGTAGCGGGAATTGCCCACGAAATCAATAATCCCATCAATTTTATCTATGGCAATATTAGCCACGCCGGTGGATATATCGAAGATTTGCTGCACTTAATAGAACTTTATCAACAGCACTACTGCCCACCCGCGCCAGAAATTCACCAGCAAATCCAAGCCATTGATTTAGACTTTCTCAAACAAGACTTGCCCAAAGTCCTGAACTCTATCAACATGGGTTCTGAACGCATTCGCCAGATTGTCTTATCTTTACGCAATTTCTCTCGCCTTGATGAAGACGGCATGAAACCAGTGGATATCCATGAAGGTTTGGATAATACCTTGCTACTTTTGCAAAATCGCTTGAAAGCCAAACCAGGACATCCCGAAATCCAAGTAATTAAAGAGTACGGCGACTTGCCGCGAGTAGTTTGTCACGCCGGACAAATGAATCAAGTATTTATGAATCTGCTGACAAATGCGATCGATGCATTAGAAGAGGGAGTGGGGAGACTTGTATTGAGCGAAGCCGTTGGCGCAGCCTCTCGTAGAGAAGTATGGGGAGATGGGGAGATAGGGGGATGGGAAGATGAGGAGATAGAGAAGTGTGGGGGGAAAGATTTCTTCCCCATCCTCCCACACTCCCCGCTTGCCCAATGCCCAATACCGAAAATTTACATCCGTACTTCAATTGATCGAGATTGTGTAACGATTCGCATTGCTGACAATGGGTTAGGAATGAGTGAGAAAGTACAAAAACGCTTATTTGACCCGTTTTTCACCACAAAACCTGTGGGCAAAGGCACTGGTATGGGGTTATCAATTAGTTACCAAATTGTTGTTAAAAAACACTCTGGAAAACTTGAGTGTATTTCAGCACCAGGAGAAGGTGCTGAGTTTGCGATCGCGATTCCTCTAAACCAGTAAGAGCGATCGCCAATATAATGTTAATTTAATCTTTTGTTAACTAATCGTTAACCTACTAGTTGTTAACTGATATCAATTCACTTTTTGCTGCAACATTTGAATGCCCCTCCAACAACTGCAAATTTACAGGAGTTGGGGGGTTATTTATTAGGTATTGACAATAAATAAAAATATCAACTTCAAAAAATACACCCATCTATATATCAATACAGTTCAGATAAGACCTAAACACTTGTAGAGACGGCGATTTATCGCGTCTGGTAAACCCACAATTTTGTAGAATTAGCCTTTAACCCAAGCGTATGGATCTATATATACGGGTTTAGAAAGAACAACAGACGCGATAAATGGCGTCTGTTGGATTTAGATAATTCTGAATTCTGAGTTCTGTATTCTGAATACTTCCTTAAAATTCCTGCTGTTGATAAACAAGATAAATAGCTTCTAAAAATACATCAGGTGTAAGATTTTCTGGCAATTTTTCTAAATTAATAATAGATTTAACTTGCTCGGCTAAGTTTAAAGATAGTGATGCTCTTGCTTTTAATGACATTGCACCACGTCGCTGTAAATATTCACGAATAACTGCAAAATCATCGGGTAATAATTGGGATAAGTTGGCAGTTTGTAGTAATTGGTCGTGGAGTATCTTTGCTTGTTCTGAAATTGTGAAGGTAGATGCAGCATTTGGTTGGGCTTGAATCACAATTGTACCAGCAGCCAAATCACCCAAACGCTTTTCGCGGTTGCCCAACATAATTAAAAAAGCGCCAATAAAGAAAGTTTCATCAAATGGTCGCAACAAAGCACGCAATGTTGCTTGTTGTAACCCGATGAGTCTACCATCATCTCTAACCACGCGGATTTTAGCGATGCGTTTACCAGGAGTTTGTCCAAACCACAAGGTTTCAAAAAATACGAAATAGCCGATATAAATTGCAAAGGCGATAAAGAAGAAAATCGCTAATAACCAAAGTCCTATATTCCAAGGATTTGTAACTAAATCTTCGAGAAAATTGTACAGTTGTGTTGAGAAAAAAGTCCAGACCAAAACAAACAACGCCAAACTTATACCCAACACCGTATAGTCAATCAGCAATGCTAAAGCTCGATTGCCGATTCCTGCTAAAGTAAATTCCAGTTCTACACTTTCTGGAGTCTGGAATGAGATGCGATTAAAAAAGCGCATATTTGAAGTAATCAAAAATTAATAAAGTTGAATTCAGGTATTGAGTTAACAAAAAACCTACAAAGGAGGTTGTCGTAATTGCAAACCCAAACCTTCACGCCGACTACGCAAGTCAAAATACAAAACAGCTTTTAGTGCTTGCCAGAATGGCATCACAAAAACTCCGCCTATTAAGCTACCAATCCAAGAAATAAAATACACAAGTGAGTATATAGCAGTACCTGGCTCAAGTCTTAAGAGGAATAAACTGGGTATATAGTTGAATACAAATACTATCGGCAGTGTCACTAAAAAAGCAACTAATACTACGCCTTGAATGCGAAATACTGAAGCTTTAGTTAACTCCCAACTTCTGGCAACACTTTCGCCACCATTAATATTTTCCTCAACTGCTAAGGGGACTTCAGCAACAATCCAACGCGAGTAAAACCACGTTAGTCCTAAAAGCAAAATCCCTACTGTGAAGATGATTGCTAATGTAGTTACGACTACAACACCTGAAGCACCTAAGATCCCTCCTAATGCTACTCCCACCACAGCAGCGAAAATACCACCAACGATCGCTAACCCAAAATAAACGATCAATAAAGATATCCCTACTTGGAAAGCAACTCTAAAAAATGACCACAGACGCGGATTAATGTGATTGTTGGCGCTTTGGATACTTTCAGGCTGGTAAACCAATTCTCCAAAAGCCAAGCGGGAAATTAATCCAGAAATGGCAGCATATTTCGCCCAGCCATAAATCGGGACTAAAATCCACAAATGAGCGATCGCAGCTAAATTAAGATAACTTTTGAGATGAGAACGATACAGCCGCACCGCAGCACTGACAACGTTACCGATACTCAGTGGTTGTATGTGTCCGGGAGATCCAAAATTTTCAGACATAATACTAAATTTCCCTTAAAAGTACGGATCTGAATTTGAGGCTATCTTAAGCTAAGTTAAAGTCAGTGTTCCCAAAATTCATGAATATTCAACGTTGGATTGCACGACGAGAACCGAATTGGCAGCGTTTGGATGCCCTACTAAAGCAGGTAGAAAAAAAAGGGCTAAAGTCCCTGCGGGCAGCCGAAATTAGAGAATTAGCTTCTTTATATCGTTCAGTAGCCGCAGATTTAGCCCGCGCCCGTACCCAGCAAATCAGCAATACTTTGATACAAAGTTTACAATCATTAACAACTCGTGCTTATACGCAAATTTATCAGGGTTCGCGGCGACAGGAGTGGCAGGCAGTTTTAGAATTTTACCGTTGGGGATTACCATCTGTAGTCCAAAAAACATTTGCATACATAGCTGCGGCAACAGCGCTGTTTCTAGTGGGTGGAGTAGTCGCTTGGTGGTATTCCTGGCAAAATCCCAGCTTCATGTCCTTAATCGTACCTGAAAACTTGATAACCAAGGTAAGAGACGAGCATAAATTGTGGATGGGGTCAATTGTTGGCATTGAACCTCTAGCATCCAGCGGCATTACGATTAATAACTTGGCGGTGTCTTTTGGGGCTGTTGCTGGTGGAATTACAGCTGGGATATACACAGCCTATTTGATGGTATTTAATGGTTTATTAATTGGTGCCGTTGGGACTTTAGTCGGTCAAAATAATTTGGCTTATCCTTTTTGGGCGTTTGTATTTCCGCATGGTTCCTTAGAACTACCAGCGATATTTTTTGCTGGAGGTGCGGGATTTTTATTAGCAAGAGCAATTTTATTTCCTGGTAAATATCGCCGAGGCGACGCACTGAAATTTTATGGAAATCAGGCAGCGCAGTTACTATTTGGGATTGTACCAATGTTGATGCTTGCAGGTGCGATCGAAGGTTTTTTTTCGCCTAATCCTAACGTACCCGATCCGATTAAATATCTCGCAGGAATGGGATTGTTTGTACTTTTGGTGATGTATTGTAGCCGCAAGAAATATAAATGAAAACAAATAGTTCACAAAATAATTTTAAATATTGATAAAATTCAATGAGAGTAATTAAATTACTGAAAAAAAATGGCACAACTAACTATTCAAATACCTGATGATTTGGCTCAACGTTTAGAACCTTTGCAAAATCGGCTACCCGAATTGCTTCGGCGAGTACTGGATATTGAAAATATGCAAACTGCTCAGCCAAAAGTTAAAACAGAGACTATAGATATTCCAGCAGTTTATCAAGAAGTTCTGGAATTTTTAATTAAGCGTCCAACTCCAGAAGAAATTCTTGCTTTTAAAGTCTCACTGCAAGCCCAAAATCAGCTACAAGCATTATTAGAAAAAAATCGCTCTACAACACTCTCTGCAATGGAATTGGCAGAATTAGATGTGTACGAGCAATTAGAACATTTGATGATTTTACTTAAGGCGCAAGCTTTAAAAGCGATCGCTTAACATGAGTTCTTATTCAATTTCTAAAGAACTTCGTCAGCTTGTAGTCAAAAAAGCTTCGGAACGTTGTGAATATTGCCTAATTCATCAGGATTTTTCAATTTATACCCATGAAGTAGACCATATTATTGCTCTCAAGCATGGGGGCGAAACTATTATCGAAAACTTGGCACTTTCATGTTTATCGTGTAATCGCCATAAAGGTTCTGATTTCGCTACTATAGATTGGATTACACAAGAAATTGTGCCGTTGTTTAACCCTCGTCGTCAGGTTTGGGGCGAACATTTCTATCTTGAAGGCGCGAGAATAGAGGGGAAAACTCAGATTGGTCAAGGGACTGCAAGGTTACTTCAGTTTAACGTTGCCAATCGTGTGCTTGAACGGCAAGTGTTAATGAGTCAAGAACAGTATCCGTAAGTAAAAGTGTACAGTGATTAAATTGGTTAATCACCAATTGTTCGTTCACAAAATTCTTAAGCATTAATAATCCCTACAAGTATTTTTACAAGCAGCGATAAATCTTCTGGAACTTGATAGCGTTTTTGGTCTTGAATCACCTGACGATTTGCGCGATGATAAACTCCAAAACGCCAGTCTTCACCAGTCGTAACCGCTCCGTATAGAAGCTCAGATGTAGATTTAGTCCATTCATCAAGTGCAATTAATTCAATGGCAAGTTGAGTAAACCCTCGAACTAAATCTGATTGTTTCGCTTCAATGACCAATAAATTTTGAGGCGCTGCAATATAATAGTCGAGAGTTCCTTTGAGGTAGTCATTAACAGCGATGGAATATTCTATATTTAGTCGTTGATTAGTTAAATCGCAAACTTCAAACAAAATTGGGCCGATTAAAGCTTCACGTCTAGCAGTTTCATTAACTAAATCTATATGAGATAAATTACGCTGAAGCTGCTGCTGTAAAAAGCGTAAATCAAAAACTTCTGAAGATTCAGGTAGAGCTAAATTTTTCCTTTCGAGAGTACAATTTAATTCCGCCAAAATATCATCAATAGTAAAGGGTAATTCAAAATATCGGCTAAATATATAAGATTCACCAGCTTTGAGAATGCGGCGGGAATTCATAAAACAGCTAAGCTAGGTTGATTTTATACCAATTAAATTAATGATTACGACATGATTGTGATGGTTCTTGGGTTCAAGACACGATAAACCCTTGTCTCTACAAGTTGTCTATTTGTCACATTATTTTATTCAAATTGGTATTACTTAATTTTATACAAATTAGCTCAAGTGTTTGGAGCAAACCAGCCATAAGCTGTTAAAAAAGGCGATCGCCACTCTAGAAATCGTCACAATTGGATATGATTTAATTGCGTCAAAAAACTCGCCCTCACATCCAAAAGCCCGATCCCCTACTCCCTGCTCCCTGCTTGAGTAGATAATCGGGAAAATCAAATATGATTGCTATATTTTGCTTTATTTTCTGAAATTCCTTCCTAAATGTGGAGTACGTTTAGGCTACTTTTAGGCTTATGATTTGAAGGCAATCGGACTTGTAGCCACAAATGTTACGAATTCTCTTGATTGATGACAATCCGAACGATCGCCTCTTAACAATTCGGCAATTGGAACGCGAGTTTTCTGACCTCGAAGTAGAACAAGTGGTCACAGCACAAGACTTGGCTCAAGCACTGGAGAGAGGGCAATTTCACTTGGTTGTCACCGATTATCAATTGCGCTGGAGTAATGGTATAGACGTATTACACGCAATTAAAGCTAGTTATCCTAACTGCCCAACGATCATGTTCACTAACAGCGGCACTCAGGAGATTGCTGTGGAGGCAATGAAATGTGGATTAGATGACTATGTAATCAAATCTCCCCAGCACCAGGTACGCTTAACAGTAGCAGTGCGATCGGCCCTAGAACGAGCTGAAACTCGCCAAAAAGCCGCAAATTTAGAAATTCGATTTCAAACTCTGCTCAACCGCCTTAATGTTGGCATCTATCGGGCAACTTTCGATGGTTCTTTACTCGAATGCAACCCAGCATTCCTGCGTTTGATTGGGTTGGGAAGCTTACCCGAAGAGCAAGCAAGTCGGTTCGTAGAGCTTTATTTTCAGCCAGAAGATTATACTCAGCTAATTAATCAACTGCGAGAAAATGGCGAAGTGCGCGATCGCGAAATTCAATTGCGACGAGCTGATGGTAGTTTGATTTGGGTACGTGTCAGTAAAACCTTCACCAAAATTGATGGCAAAGGTATCATTGATGGCTTGGTAGAAGATATTAGCGATCGCAAACGAGTAGAATTAGAGCGAGAGCAACTACTCATCAGCGAACAAGCCGCCCGCATGGAAGCTGAAGCTGAAAAACAAAATTACAGTTTATTGTCTGAAGCTAGCCGATTGCTAGTATCTTCCCTCGATTACCACACGACTCTGGCAAAATTAGCCAACTTGGTAGTTCCTACATTAGCTGATTGCTGTTTAATTGATATTGTTGAGACTAATTTAATAGTATTTGAAGAACCAGTTGTTGCAGCAAGCACTCCAGAAAAAGAAGCGCTAGCCCTGTTACTCAGACGGTTTTATTCTACTTCCGCAGATGCTGATTTTGGTGTCAGAAAAGTTTTGCAAACAGGCGAACCAGAATTAGTTACTGATGCAACGGCGAATTCTTTTTTATTAACTATGAAGCAGGACGCAGAAACCCAACGGTTGATGCGCCAGATGGGTATTCAATCTTACATAATTGTGCCCTTAGCGGCTCGTGACGCCTACGATGAGATGCGCCTACGCAAGCTAGGTACAATTACTTTGATTACTACCCAAGAGAACCGTCGCTACACTACAGCTAATTTAAATATGGCTCAAGCGCTAGCTTTGCGGGCAGCTACAGCCATTGATAATGCTCGGCTTTATCAGCAAGCAATAGACGCAAATCGCATTAAAGATGAGTTTTTAGCTGTTCTCTCTCACGAAATCAGAACTCCCCTAAATCCGATTTTGGGTTGGGCAAAACTTCTGCGTACCAACAAGCTAAATCGAGAAAAAACTACTTTAGCTCTAGAAACCATTGAACGTAACGCTAAGTTACAAACTAAACTGATTGAAGACTTGTTAGATATCTCCCGCATCTTGCGAGGTAAACTCAGCCTCAATGTTTGTCCAGTGGATTTGGCAACCATTATTCGAGCCGCAATGGAAACAGTACGGCTATCAGCCGAAGCAAAATTGATTCAAATTCACTCTGCTCTCGATCCTGCCGTCGGTCAAGTATTTGGAGATCCGGGGCGCTTGCAACAAATTGTCTGGAATCTCCTCTCCAACGCCATTAAATTTACTCCTGAAGGCGGACAAGTTGAGATTTATTTAGAGCAAATCGATTCTCAGGTGCAAATCAGAGTTAAAGACACAGGCAAAGGAATTAGTCGAGATTTTCTGCCCTATGTATTTGAAACCTTCCGTCAAGCCGATAGTGCAACTACTAGAAAATTTGGCGGCTTGGGTTTGGGATTGGCAATTGTCCGTTATTTAGTAGAAATGCATGGTGGAACTGTCTTGGCAGAAAGTTTAGGAGAAGGCCGCGGAGCAACCTTTATTGTCAAGTTGCCGACGATCCTTACTGATACAGTTGACAGTAGTCAAGAAAGCGATGTAATTGCCACCAATACTCCAGCTTTTGATGATTTGAAAATCTTAATTGTAGATGACGAACCTGATTCGTTAGAGTTAGTTAGCTTTGTACTCCAACAGTCTGGAGCTACTGTCACTGCTGTATCATCAGCAAAAGAAGTATTAGAAATATTGCCACAGTGGAAACCAGATTTACTAGTGAGCGATATCGGAATGCCAGAAATGGATGGGTATATGTTATTGAGACAAATTAGATTAATGAGTCCAGAACAAGGAGGCAAAATTTCGGCGATCGCTCTGACAGCCTATGCTGGAGAAGGTAACGAACAACGAGCCAAAGCAGTCGGCTTTCAAGCCCACATTAGCAAGCCAATAGATCCAGCCCAGTTAATTGAAACTATTGCGAACTTAGTCCAAGGTTGACTGTTGACGTTAACGGTATGTAGTAGCAAGATGCAACAAAGATGCAAGTCTATGCAACAAAGGTGCAAGTCGATGCAATAAAGGTGCAAGTCGATGCAATAAAGGTGCAAGTCGATGCAACAAAGGTGCAAGTCGATGCAATAGCGACCTACTTAGAAGTCCTAAGACCACACCAGCAGGTGTCTAATGCAGAGTAGAAATCGCTCCTGGCAAAAAAGCTACGGCATTGCTGTACTCGCCAGCGGTTTAGCACTGTTATTTTCTCTACTGATATCGCCACTGTTAGAGAACATTACTTTTTCAGTATTTTTTGCGGCCGTGGTGCTGAGTTCTTGGTATGGGACTCGCGGCTCAAGTTTATTGGTAACCGTGCTTTGTAGCTTGGCTATTAATTACTTTTTCTTAAAACCAACTTATTCACTGAGTATTTCAACCCTCGATAGCCTAATCCGCTTGGGGTTATTTGTTATCTTATCGCTGCTAACTACCGAGGTGAATGCAGCTTGGAGACGCACAGAGTTAAAGCTGCGAGAAAGTGAAACTCGCTATCGTGAAATGGCAGAGGCGGTGCAGAACTACGCCAATGAATTAGAGCAACGAGTCGCCGAACGCACAGCCGCCCTAGTGGAAGCCAACAAAGAACTGGAAACCTTTGGTTATTCAGTCTCCCATGACTTACGCACTCCTTTGCGGTCGATGCAAGGTTTAGCTCAAGCACTACAGGAAGATTATAGCGATCGCTTGGACAGCACTGGACAAGATTATATCCAAAGGATTGTCGCCTCTGCCGAACGAATGGATGGACTAATTCAAGACTTGCTCGACTACTCGCGCCTGAGTCAGGTAGAAATTAATCTTGGCGTACTTAACTTAACAGACATTGTTACAGAAGCGTTAAACCAACTAGAAGTAGAATTGCGATCTCGACAAGCTCAAGTCAACATAGAGCAACCACTTCCAGAAGTTACAGGCCATCGCACAATTTTAATCCAAGTACTCGTAAATCTATTGAGTAATGCAGTTAAATTCGTCCCCCCTAACAGACAACCCAAAATTCGTATCTGGGCGGAAATCGTCGGGGGAGATGGGGAGGACACGGGGACGCGGGGACACGGGGACACAGAGAGAGTATTTGATAATTTCTCCGCGTCACCGCGTCTCCCACTCCCCGCGTCCTCCATTCGCCTCTGGATAGAAGATAACGGTATTGGCATTGCACCAGAACATCAGCAGAGAATTTTTAACGTATTTGAAAGATTACATACTCAAGAAAGTTATCCTGGTTCTGGCATTGGTTTAGCCATTGTCCGCAAAGGTATTGAACGTATGGGGGGACAGGTCGGTGTAGAGTCAATAGTAGGTCAAGGAAGTCGCTTTTGGATTGAACTACAAAACTTTCGATGAGAACATGAACATAGAGCAGCAGACAATTTTACTGGCAGAAGACGACTCAAATCAAGTTCTGTTAATTCGTCGTGCTTTACGCAAAGCTAATCTGATGCAACCCCTACAGGTTGTCAGCAATGGAGAAGCCGCTATTTCTTACCTCTGTGGTGAAGGAGAATATGCCGATCGAGAACGCTACCCTTTGCCGATACTGTTTTTGTTAGACCTAAAAATGCCTCGCAAATCTGGATTTGAGGTTTTGGAGTGGCTCAAGCAACAACCCGAACTCAAACGCTTACCAGTCATTGTGCTGACAACTTCTAAAGAAACAACCGATGTTCATAAAGCTTATGACTTGGGTGTTAATTCTTATTTAGTTAAACCCGTAGCATTGAGTGATTTAATGGCAATGATAAAGTTACTTGATGCCTATTGGCTAAATTTAAATCAACAGCCGTTGGTTTACTTCAGTTAGACAAGTTTATTCGCTCAAACGTTGCAATCCCACTTTTTAAAAGGGTGGGAGCGTCATTAACAATTCAAAATTAAAAATTAAAAATTAAAGATATTTTCACAAAGGGACTGTTAACCGGACTGAAACTTAGCTACGTAAGGGGGGTGACCAAAAAATAGTTAAGCTATTTCTTTCTTTTAGTTAACACTAGTTAATACCAAGGAGCGTTGCGCTTTACCTCTAAAGCATGGTCTATTTATGAACTACCAAATAAAAAAATATACAACTTTTCGTGGGCGTCTCGCCCGCCCGTAAAAAGGGGCGGGCAAGATGTCCACCACACAAGACTGGATAATTTATTTCTTGGTAATCCCTTAACAGAGAATAGCTTTAAGTTGAGATTGCTTAGTAGGGTGTGTTCTCCTTGAGAATACGGCACCGAAAGATTTAGAACTTACGCATTACATTCTTAACAAAGACTACAAAAATTGCAAGTTATTAAATCTACTTTCTTTAGTAAAAATTCTGCACTTAGAACTTCTCAAGCATAATTTTTTTGCTTCTCTATGCACATTCTGATTATTGACGACAATCCAAATGACCGTTTCATGATTATCCGGGAGATGCGGCGAGAATTTCCTGATGTAGAAATAGAGGAAGTGGGTGAACCAGAAAAGCTTGAGCAAGCATTGGCAGCAGGTCGCTTCGATCTGACAATCACCGATTATCAACTTCGTTGGAACAATGGTTTGGAAATATTACATCTTTTGAAGAACCGTTACCCCGATCGCCCGGTGATTATGTTTACTAACACGGGCAATCAAGAAATCGCCGTTGAGGCAATGAAAAGCGGACTCGATGATTACATTCTTAAGTCACCCAAACACTTAGTTCGTTTGTCTGCAACGGTGAGATCTGTTTTAGAACGTAACGAAACTCGCCGTAGAGCTAGCTTTTTAGAGAACCGCTTGCAATCTTTACTTAACCAATTAAATGTCGGCGTATTTCGGGCAATTCCCGACGAACGCTTATTAGAAGTTAACAGTGCATTTCTCAGCCTTTTGAGGCTTGATTCTTTAGAAGAAATTCAGTCTAATACTAACTTTGATGAGATTTTTTCCAGAGCGGGAGATATTACACCAAACAAAAGACGAGAACGGGAATTAAGGATACGTAGAAAAGATGGTAGCTATATATGGGTATCAGTGAATGAAACTCTCAATATTACTAATGAAACAGAGGTGATTGATGGTCTAGTGGAAGATATTACCGGGCGCAAACGCTCAGAAGAAGCACTCAAGCGCTACGCCACAAGATTACAAACTCTCCAAGAGTTAGATCGGTCGATTTTGGGGGCAATCTCTCCCAAAGGAATTGCCCAAGCGGCTCTTGCTTGGACTTATCCCTTACTTCCTTGCCAATTAATGGATGTGACGTTGTTTGATTTGGAACAGCAACAAGCCACTGTCTTAGCTGTTGAGTCTAGCGATCGCATTGGCTTTGTCGTGGGCGAAACTTTCTCATTACAGGATTTTGGCAACATTGAAAACTTGCAACAAAACCAGGTGATGATGATTGAAAACCTGGCTGAGCATCCTGGACTCTATCGCGTTCAACAACAGCTGTTCGACCAAGGTATTCGCTTAATTATGAATGTACCTGTGATTGCTCAACAACAGCTAATTGGTTCTTTAAATGTTGGAGTAATTCAACCGTGGTCATTAACTGAGGAAGACGTAGAAATTGCCCGCGAGGTGGCAAATCAGTTAGCGATCGCCATTCAGCAATCTCGCTTGCGCGAACAATTGCAGGGCTACACCGAACAACTCGAACAACTAGTTCACAACCGCACACAACAGCTAGAAGAAGCTAACAGTGCCTTAGAAGCCTTTGCCTATTCCATCTCCCACGACTTACAAGAACCTCTGCGTGCGATTCGGGGATTTGCCAGTATTCTCCTAGAAGACTACGATGCCGTATTAAATTCAGGCGGGCAAGATTTAGTCCATCGCATCGCCAGCAACGTCGAGCGGATGGACAACTTACTCCTAGATTTATTAGAATACAGCCGCTTGAGCCGAATTGACTTGCCAGTGCAACCAATTAACCTCAACTCACTAGTCAAGCAAGTGCTGACGCAATTAGAAGTATCCCTACAACAAAACCAAGCCCAAGTGACAATTGCTGAACCATTGCTAGAAGTTGTGGGAAACTACCGCACCGTCGAGCAAATTGTTACAAACCTACTAACCAACGCGATTAAATTTGTAGATTCTGGAGTTCAACCCCAAGTCAGAATCTGGACAGAACGCCGCGAACTCTGGGTGCGTTTGTGGTTAGAAGACAACGGCATAGGCATCTCGCCCCAGCACTGGGAGCGGATTTTTGGTGTTTTCGAGCGTTTACACAGCATTGAATCCTATCCTGGCACAGGAATTGGACTAGCGATCGTCCGTAAAGGCATCGAACGCATGGGCGGACAAGTAGGCATGGAGTCAGAAGTCTCCCAAGGTAGTCGTTTTTGGATAGAACTACCGGAATTTGTTAAATGAAAGGAGCGGGGAATTTCAAATACAGCAGATTCAATGTTTATGAGGTACAGCAACTGAATCAAATTCAAAGTTTAAAAAGCATCCCAAAAATTGGTGTACCTCACTTACCTCAAAAGCGCTGTATCTATTATTTGCTGATGATGGCGATCGTTTCTTTCGGAGTTAAGCCGACACAAGCTGCCAGTTCTTCCAATGCCAATTGTTGGCGTGCATTTGTATCTAACATAGATGTTGCAGCTGCAACGTAATCAGGATTAGCAAGATGATTAATCTTTTCAGGAGAAGTGGCATGAGAATTGAGGCTGACAATGCGAGAATATTCAGTAAATTTTTGTATTTTATAAGTAGCGATTAGAGCAGCTTGGCGGGCTTGGACATAAGTAAGATAGTATTGCACAATGGCTAATCTTTTTTGCTGTCTAGCTTCCTTCCAACGAGCTCGCGAAACACGAAGTTGCTCAAAAGTACTGACAAATTTAATCGGGTCAACCGTGACAGTTAAGGAAAAGCTGTTTGAGTACTCAGATGAAGAATCCGGTAATGTTGAAATCGTACTTACACCTGGAGATAATTCAATAGCTACGATATCTCTAAAAGCATTCAATCCCATTGCAGCTTTTGTTTCCAGCACTTGGGCTGAGTTACCTTCAGCAATAGCTACTAATTGCTCAATTATTTCGAGATCCTGCTGTGTAATCTCAGTCTGAAGGGGGTTAGCTCGATCGGTGGAACTTAATTTATCTGCGGATGCAACCACAGGAAATGCAGTACTGACAAATGTAACGGCGAGGAAAATTTGGAAACTTTGTGCAAAAGCTTTTGAGAGCCATTGTGCGATCATCTGATTGACTTTTTCTAAAGCACTATACTTGTGTTCTAATTTGGTTCCTTTTATCAAGATACAGCTAAATGACAAAGATTCTTAAAAACCTTTGTCATTATAATCGTAGTTTGGGTTGTAGTTTATAGCAAGGGACTGGGACTAAGTGATAATTATGTCCGGTTGAAGGCTTATTATTTAGATTGACACCGTTTCACCTTAAGATTCATACAGATGGCAAGCTGTTGTTAAGCAGAGGAAGCTCTTGAGGCTGTTCTTGAGCAAGAAGATTGATGTTTGGAGAAGCTTCAAGTGCGATCGCAAAGATGGGGATGGCAATCAGATATTTCAGAAAAATCTACAAACTCTTCTCCTAATACTTCCAATTGTTCGGTAGACAATCCTCGAATACGTTCAATTATCAACGAATCTATTTCACCAAACCGCCTTCTTAACTGACGCATCAAAAACCGAAAGGCTTCTTGTTGTTGTCCCTGTTGTTGTCCCTTCTGTAAAATATCTTGATAAATTACCGACTCTTGCATCACATCCTCCTTTAAAAATTGACGAATCAATTCTTGAGTTTGTGTTTAACTTTTTAACTACTCTCCTGTTGTTCTAGTAAAACTACTAAATCAGATATTTGAGAAAAATCTACAAATTCCTCTCCTAATACTTCCAATTGTTCGGTAGACAATCCTCGAATACGTTCAATTATCGACGAATCTATTTCACCAAAACGCTTTCTTAACTGACGCATTAAAAACCGAAAGGCTTCTTGTTGTTGTCCCTGTTGTTGTCCCTTCTGTAAAATATCTTGATAAATTACCGATTCTTGCATCACATCCTCCCTTAAAAATTGACGAATCAATCCCTTTTCAAACTTTAAACCAGCCAAAATCTCTGTGTAAGCTGCAATATCCTCCCTAGTATTCCTATCAGGAATTCTAGCAACACTTTGGGCAACCTGAGATAGCAACCTTTGGGGTGAGGTTGTTCGTGTTAATGGTGCTAAAGGTAATAATGCAGGGTTATCAAGAAATAGCGCCGATTCTTGTTCCCACATCCGCAGGACTCGATAACGGTGAGTTGTTGTCTCATTTACATATTCTTCAGTAAAAGCAATTTCGTTATTTGTTTCTTGTAAAAAAATTACTACTTGGGTGACTGGGACGTTATATTGACGTATTAATCTCACCGAGTAATCCAGCATCCTGAATGGAAGCGGCGGATTTGAGATGGTGCGGGTTTGAAATTCGATGTGTAAAATTCGATTGGCAGTTTGCAGAAAAGTCACAGAATCCGCACGGATTGGTTCTAAACTCAATTCGGTCTTCAGTACCTTAACTAAACTCGGTGCTTGGGCCAGTAACCAACTAGCAAATTCTCTTGGGTATTTTTCAGCTAATACCTTACAAACGTTGTCAAAACTCACAATTTAATCTCTATTTAACACTGAAATAATTGTTACATGACATAGGAGACTTCCGATTAAAAAAATATGCGATCGCATTTAGGGTAGTGAGCAGGGGAGCATGGGATTATAAAAGCCGATTTGGTATCATTTGGTATCAAGTCTGGATGTGCTTTCACAGTTGCGATACCCACATCGCAATTTGATATTCGCTGACGAGGCTTTGATATTCGCCGACGAGCCTTTAATACTCGTCAATGCAATTCAGCTTTCTCTCTATCTCATATCCAATGCCCCATACCCCATTCCTACTTAGATAAACGCGTCATTTCAAACAATTGCTGAGCATTACTTCCTAAAAAAGCATCAAAAAGTACCTGCTTTCCAGGTTCTATTTCTACTGGATAGCGCTGGGCAATTTCATAATAAGCGTAAGTCCAAGGAATCTGAATTTCTAGGCCAGTATTATCATCTAACACCGTTACCATTTCCGTTACTGCTTGAGTTGCCGTTTGACGCAAACCACAAGCAACATTTCCCTCTATCTCTGCTTTCATTGGTACGCCCAAGTTTGCCAAACTACTGGCAGTAATGTCTATATCTGGATATTTTGCGGTGTTCTGGCCGTTAACGTAGCCTGTGAAATGGTTGACAGCATAACCGTGCAGCAATACCCAAGCCCCATACTGAGTAACCTGATTCACCTCTTCGACAACAGAATGCCGGGGAGGTAGCCAAGGACGGGTAAATATTTGTTGGAGTTGTTTGGCGATGGTTTCAGCGTTTTCTTCTTTGAGAAAAGAATCAAGACGGGGGGTGAGTTCGTATTGAATTGAAGATACTGTTTGAGAGATGATTTGAGCAATATTGCTAGGCAATTCATCAACAATTAACTCGCTGATAAACAGTTTGGGTAAGTTAAATTCCTCTTGTTGCGGATGATGATAATGACGGGCATACAGATGAGTTTTCGCAAAAGTATACTCGCCAGCTGCAACATAACCCAAAGCTTCTACAATTTGTGCGAGGTAGTTAATTCCCAAATCAACTTGACCTCGTGAAGTATTTATTAATAGACGCAAAGACCGAAAGGCGATGTGGTCGTTGGCGATGTTTCCACCGGCAGTGGTAATCATTTGTTGGTAGGTTCGGGCGTGATTTACTCTGGCGCTGTATTGTTCCCAGAGTAGTTTCCAGAGATGCAGGGGGATTTCGGGTTTCATGAGTTAATAGGAGGATTTTTTTCACGCAGAGGAGCCAGTGCGTTGGGCGGCTCTTGCCGACTTGTTCGCTCTTAGCGTTCCCGAAGGGTAGCAACTGGCGTCGCGCAGAGGCGCGGAGAGTTTATTGAGTGAGTATATTTGAGAGTATTTGGAGGGCGATTTGGATTTGGTCGCTGTCGATAATTAGAGGGGGACAAAAACGAATGGCGGCTTTGCCACAACCTAGTAATAATAAACCTTGTAAGAAGGATTCTTGGATAATGCGATCGCGCAGTTTATTATCAAGATTACCTGCTTCATCCAATAAGTCCACCGCAACCATTAAACCTTTTCCCCGTGGTGGCGATACTCTGGGAAATTTATGATGTAATTCGGTAAGTCCAGTTTGTAACAACTCTCCCATGTGGGTAGCGTTGGTCATTAAACCGCTTTCTAGTAGTTCTAGGGTGGCAATACCAGCGGCACAAGCTACGGGATTACCGCCGAATGTGGTAGCGTGAGAACCAGGAGGCCAAGTCATTAACTCTGGTCTGGCAAGTATCGCCCCTAAAGGCAGACCGCTAGCGATACCTTTGGCGGTAGTAATAATATCAGGCATGACTCCCCAATGCTCGATCGCAAATAATCTACCTGTGCGCCCCATACCAGCTTGTACTTCATCCACCACCATTAAAATACCGTGGCGATCGCATATCTCGCGAATCCGTTTTAAAAAACCATCCTCTGGTACGATATATCCACCTTCGCCTTGAATTGGTTCGACTACAATTGCCGCTATTTCTTGGGGTGGTAAAGTTGTTGTAAATAGCTGTTTTTCTAAGTAATCTAAGCTGGCGTGAGTGCCGTAGGGGATATGAGTTACCCCAGGAACTAAAGGGCCAAAATTGGCTCGTTGCACTACTTTGGAACCAGTCAGAGACATTGCGCCATAGGTGCGTCCGTGGAATGCGCCTAAAAATGCGACGATTAGCGATCGCTTGGTGTAATATCTAGCTAATTTAATCGCCCCTTCGTTAGACTCTGCCCCGGAATTGGTAAAAAATACTTTGGCGGGAAATCCAGCGTTATCCTGTGGCTGGGGAAAGGGGGCGCGAACAGCCAATTTTTCTGCCAATTCCACCATCGGTTCGTAATAAAAATCTGTCCCCGACATGTGCAGCAAACGCGCCGACTGTTCTTGAATTGCCTTGACGACTTCCGGGTGGGCGTGTCCGGTGGCGGTGACGGCGATACCTGCGGTCATATCTAGAAACACATTGCCGTCCACATCTTCCACCATACAACCTTCACCGCGAGCCACGACTAAGGGATAATCGCGGGTATAAGAAGGAGAAGTCACGGCGCGATCGCGTTGTATAATTTCTTGGGCGCGAGTTCCAGGCAAAGAACTTATTATGCGCGGTGTCCGAGGTAAATTTAAATTAACAGGAATACTTAACATAGTTTTTTAGAATTACTGATGATTTAACTGCCAAATGCAATTATTTACAGTGATTTGTAATTCGTAATTGTTAGGGATTACCAATAAAGAAATTACTACTTGTGGGGTGGACATCTTGTCCGCCCTTGGTTATGGGCGGGCGAGACGCCCACCCCACAAGAAAATTTGAATACTTTTTTATTTGGAAATCCCTTACTTCACTTATCACAGGTGAAGCTAAAAAACAAAGCAATTGAATTCCTCTGTCCTCAATTACGAATGACTAATGACCAATGACCAATGACCAATGACTAATTTCTGTTATCTATTTGGGCGCGTTGCAAACTTCCAGAAAAGTCAACATAAACGCTTTTCCATTCAGTGAACACATCTAAAGCAGTGGTTCCAGCTTCGCGGTGTCCGTTGCCGGTTTGTTTGACACCACCAAAAGGCAAGTGTACTTCTGCACCAATGGTAGGGCCGTTAATATAAGTGATGCCTGCTTCGATGTCGCGCATGGCAGTAAAAGCGCGGTTGATATCGCGGGTATAAACTGAAGAAGAAAGACCATAATTGGTATCATTGAGAATGGCGATCGCTTCTTCAAAAGAACTCACCTCAATCAATGCCACTACCGGGCCGAATATCTCTTCACGGGCAACGCGCATATCGGGAGTTACATCATCCAAAATAGTCGGTTGAAAGAAGTAACCATTTTTTAATTCGCCACTAGATGCGATTTCCCCACCAATTAAAACTTTTGCCCCTTCCTCACGGGCAATATCTAAATACTTGCTTACCTGTTGAAGTTGCTTTTGATTAATTATCGGCCCGATATCTGTATCTGGGTCATTGCCAGCACCCAAGCGTAACTTACTGGCACGCTCATAAAGCATAGCAGTAAATTTTTCTTTGATGTCGCGATGCAAAATCAGGCGACTCGTAGCCGTACAGCGTTGACCGGTTGTGCCAAAAGCACCCCACACGGCACCATCTAAAGCCAGTTCTAAATCGGCATCTTCCATTACCACTTGGGCATTTTTGCCGCCCATTTCTAAACAGACGCGCTTGTGAGTACGTCCGCAAGTCGCGCCGACAAAAGCACCAGTTTGGGAAGAACCAGTAAAGGACACCAAATCAACGCCAGGATGTTCGACTAAAGCTTTCCCCGCCTCTTCTCCTACACCATGCACGAGGTTAATTACTCCTGGAGGTAAACCTGCTTGTTGGAAAACTTCAATTAATTTATTTGCACAGGCAGATGTATCTTCAGCAGGTTTGAGGATGACTGTATTCCCACACACCAATGCTGGCATAGCTTTCCAGCAAGGAATTGCCACCGGGAAATTCCAAGGGGTAATTAAGGCGCAGACACCTATAGGCATTCGCACCGTCATAGCGAATTTATTCGGCATTTCCGAGGGTGTGGTTTGCCCAAAAAGTCGCCGTCCTTCACCAGCACTATAAAAGGCGCAGTCAATTCCTTCTTGCACATCTCCCCTAGCTTCTGTCAGGGGTTTACCCATTTCTCGGCTGATTAACTGGGCAAGTTCTTCTTTGTGTTCGAGTAATATTTCTCCGACGCGAAAAATGTATTCTGCCCTAGCTGGGGCTGGGACTTGGCGCCAAGTTTGATAGGCTTTGCGGGCTGCGGCTACCGCTGTATCTACATCCTTGGCTTGGGAACGGGGAAATGTGGCAACAAGTTCTGTTCTGTCAGCAGGGTTGCGCCTTTCTAGAGTTGCTTCTCCTACAGCGGTCAACCATTGACCGTCTATAAAATTGCGGCAAGATAGCGAAGTTATCATCACAAAGACCTCCGACTGATAATTCAGTGGATTTTGGTACTAAGTTTGCTTGCTTTCTACGTTATCGTCAAGTCGAAATTCAGGAGTCAGGATTAACAATTCAAAATTCACGCATTCACGCATTCACGCATTAAAGACAGTTAGAGTTGGGGATTTAAACCCCAAAACTGATACTACGTGTAATGGTTGGGGTCTTAAACCCTTGATGTTACGGTTATTTCAGTTATCGGTTATCAGTTATCAGTACCTCTGCCTGAAGTCAGAGGCTGGAAATAAGGATAAGATGATAATTTTTTCCTCTTGAAAGAGGAGGCTTGAAACCTATTTTTCTTGGTCAGAATTCAGAATTCAGATATTTTATCATAGAGTTTATAAATATTCAGATGTTAATAGACGTTTGGGCTAATCCAGCAAGGATATAAATGGTTAATAGCCAAGAGCAGACCAATATACACAAGCTTATCGTTATTGGAGCCTCAGCAGGTGGAGTAGAGGCGTTAACTTATTTAGTTAAGCAGTTACCAGCCGACTTAAATGCTGCGGTATTAGTAGTTCTTCACGTACACAGCCAAAGTCCTTGTGTTTTACAGCATATCTTTAATAGTGCTGGAAGATTGCCAGCCTTTGAAACTCAGGATGGTCAAGCAATAAAAACTGGAGAAATTTACGTTGCCCCACCTGACTACCATTTGTTGGTAAAACCGGGATATTTGCAATTGACAAAGGGGCCAAGAGAAAACCATCATCGCCCAGCTATCGATCCCTTATTTCGCACAGCGGCACGAGCCTACGGGCAGCGAGTGATAGCTGTAGTTTTAACGGGGATGCTAGACGATGGTACCGCCGGACTGATGGCAGTGAAAATGCGCCGTGGTGTGGCAGTTGTGCAGAAACCTGATGATGCAATGTATCCAGGAATGCCCAAAAGCGCGATCGCAAATGTAGAAAATATTGATTATATTTTGCCACTGTCAGAAATTCCCTCCATTTTAGTAGAGTTGGCTAATACAGCGATCGCACCAGCAGCCGAAAAGCCTGTACCAAGGGAAATGAAGTATGAATCAGATATGGCAGATATACAAACTCAAGACAACGGCACTCCTGTCCTTGGTCAACCATCAGCTTTAACTTGTCCTGATTGCGGTGGCACACTCTGGGAGATTGAAGAGGGAAAAATGTTGCGCTTTCGCTGCCACGTAGGTCATGCCTTTGGTGCAGAAACTTTGAGGGCAATGCAATCGGAGGAAGTTGAAGAGGCATTGTGGATTGCTGTTAGGGCATTGCAAGAAAAAGCTATGTTGTCACAGAATATGGCTGCAAGAATGCGCGATCGCAACCTCCTTTCGGTAGCTCAGCGTTTAGAACAAGAGGCGCAGGATGCTCAACACCGCTCTGCTATTATCCAGTCAGTTCTCAACATGGGCAATGCGAAAACATAAAAGACTGCCAATTGACACCTTGATTGAACAACACTAGAGTCTTGACTGAGATACAGCAGATTGCAGGTAAAGGAGGTACAAGTTTTTACCACAAAGTCACGTAATAAAAGACTTTCAAGCCTGTTCCCTACTGTAATTTTTCTGCTGGTGTAAATGAGCCTCCAATCCCTTTTGGAATTCGCTCACGGACTCAATATAGTTTTGAGTAGCATCTATATGTGCTTGTAAAACTTCGGTAAACACTTCTGTTGAGCCATCTTCTGTTAGTCTCTGCGCTTTGTCTAAAGATTCCTGTGCATATTGCTGAATATTTTTTCCATGCTCTATAAGAAATTGACCATGCTCTTGCTCGCTTGGATCGCTGTTTTCCAACCTATGACCAATCTCTTCTACGATTTTGCCATGCCTTAGTGACGTTTTGCTATGTTCAATTGCCTGTTGTCCGGCCTGGGGTGAAATCTTATGCATAATGTCAATACCATGTATTACTAATCAATGTGTAGCATTTGACTACTTGTTGATTCATCTAGCTAAATTAGGACTTTTGGCAAAGCACTACTAATATCCAGAATTCACAGAATCAATGCTCTATGCGCGAGTTTTAATACTATCAATGTCAACTAACACTACAACAGCACCGTCAATCTTATTGTCTGAAGTTTTATAAGGTCGGATTCGCAGATCGTACCAATGACCGTCTTGGTCTTGAACTTCTTGAGCTTTTAAGTTGAGGTTGCTAATTACTTCTAAAATCTCTTGCTCTAAGTTAGGGATATTTAAGTTGTGATTAATATCGCTGAGTGGCCGCCCTACATCTGTTGGTATCAGGTTAAAGATTCTTGCCGCTACCGGAGTAAAGCGCCGAACACGCAGATCGCTTTCCAAAATCAGAATCGGAATGTTAATACTGCTAAGGACATTCTGTAAATCGTTACTTGCCTGAATTGATTCGACATTACGCCGTTGCAGTTCATCGTTAATTGTGTTCAGTTCTTCATTAGTCGCCTGAATTTCTTCTTTGGCTGTTTGCAGTTCCTCATTAGTGCTTTGCAATTCTTCATTGCTGGAGAGGATTTCCTCGTTAGCAGCTTTCAGGTTTTGATTGGTGGTTTCGTGTTCTTTAATAATTGATTGCAGATACTCTTTTGTGTTTCCTAGCTCCTGTTTTAGTAGGATATTCTCTTGCTTGAGAGTCAATTGTTGGTGCTGCTTAGATTTATTAGCGCGGCCACTAATAGCTACCGACTCAGGATTCTCTAAAAAGGGTGTGTCTACAAAGAAAATTAAAAAGTAGTGTTTTTCTTCTGTGAAAGGTTTGAACGGAATCACATCAACTCTCACAAGCCTTAGCTGACTTAACTCTCTCAGTTGTAAATCTTCCTTTGTTACTGACTTTAGCTGTTCTTTTGCTTCACGAATGGCACTCAATAGCTCAAGCCGCAATCCTTCTTTTGCCATTTTTAGCAGGTTCAGGCTGGCTTTCCCTGGTGCAGGTTCCAGATAGGGATTAACTGAACCCCGAAATTGCAAAATCTCTAGGTCGTAGTTAATAATTACACCAGCCGGCGCGTATTGATTCAGCACGATTTGGTCTGCCTGTTTTTGCAACTCCATGTCTTTACTTGGATTCTCGTTTACTTCTGATTGAGTGCTTAGGGTTGCTGTCGGATATTGGTTGGCAAGCATATCAATGCCAAGACGCTCTGATATTACATTGCTGGCATAAATTTTGTACTTGTTGTCTATCAACTCAAATAACTTCGTAAAATCACCTACTGTCTCTGAGGTGCCTAACATGAGAAAGCCTTTTGGTTTCAGTCCATAGTGGAATAGTCGCAGGAGCTTCTTCTGCACGCTAGCTTCCAGATAAATTAATACATTTCTACAAGTAATCAAATCCAGCCGCGAAAATGGTGGTTCAGTCATGAGATTATGCTTGGCGAATACACACAACTCGCGTACTGGCTTGCTAATTTGATAACCTTCCTCTACCTGAA
This sequence comes from Nostoc sp. ChiSLP01, assembly GCA_034531195.2. Classification (GTDB taxonomy): domain Bacteria; phylum Cyanobacteriota; class Cyanobacteriia; order Cyanobacteriales; family Nostocaceae; genus Nostoc. The sequence continues at coordinate 87,314 of JAVRBO020000105.1, read as the reverse complement.
TAAAAAAACGCTGTAACCTTGCGGGAGAGACATCTAGTATCTGGCTTGGCTTGTAAATGCCGTTGCGGGCTTTCTCGATTACATAGTCGTTGACATCTGTAGCAAAAATCTGGATGGGCGGATTAATCCCTTGAACTGTCAAATACTCAAGTAAGCACATGGCAATTGAGTAAGCTTCTTGACCCGTTGAGCATCCCGTTACCCAAATACGGATAGGTGAATCAGGCGTTCGTCCATTCACAATCGCCGGAAATACATTACTCTTGAGAGCTTCAAAAGCTTCAGGATCTCGAAAAAAACTGGTAACATTAATCAGCAAATCTTGATACAGTGCACTCACTTCCGTCGGGTGGTCTTGGAGATACCGAGCATAATCCTCCAACCTTTCCATTTGGTACAAAGCCATTCGTCGCAGAATGCGCCGCTTGAGAGTGGTTGGCTTATAGTAGCTAAAATCAACTCCATTTGTAGCCCGCAAGAGACTGAAAATTGCAGAGAGAGCTTCGCTGTTATGTGACAGTTTTTTGGTCGATTCTACCGCCGAGTTAATATATGGATGACGGCTGATCTTTGCCAGTTCAGATGCAATTTCTTGCGGGGTCATAATGAAGTCTACATAACCCGAAGCAACAGCAGTGTTGGGCATAGAGCTGATTTGGGCGGTATTCTCACACTGAGCAAAAGTAATACCACCTACTTCCTTGATTTTTTGCAGTCCCCGCGTGCCGTCTCCATCGCCTCCTGATAACACCACTGCGATCGCTTTACTTCCGTACTCTGCTAGCGAAAAAAAGAAGGCATCAACTGTCATATATTGACCGCGGGTTTTGACGCGCGGTGCAAGTTTCAGCACCCCTTGAGAAATAGTCATGTTTTTGTTAGGTGGAATCACGTAGACATGATTCGGCTCTACGAACATTCCATCTTGTACTTCATGTACGGGCATCTGGGTTGTCTGAGAAAGAATCTGGCTCAACATACTTTTATGCTCTGGGCTTAAGTGTTGAATCAGCACAAAAGCCATACCAGTATCATTAGGTAAATTCCTCAGCAATTGTGTAAACGCTTCCAATCCACCCGCAGAGGCTCCCATCCCGACAATGGGAAATAATTTTTCTTGATTATTCTGCTGCTTTTGTGTGGACGATCGATCTGTAGTGGCTTGAGATTTTTTGTCAGAACGTCTAGAGGGCATAACGTACAGCAGATAATACTTAAAAGTGTTCTATTTTCATTAATCCAGATTAGGCATTTCAGCTTCGCTATCAGCAGATATAAATTTAAGCAAATAAAGTTGATACCTTTATTTCATGGTGAATAAAAATTAATAAAATTTTATTCAGTTGTAACTAATCTTGATAAATGTATTTTTGATAATTTTAAACAGTTTAAATAAATTAAATAGTTTTTTAATTTCCGCTTCACCAGTTAGAAGCACAAGCGAAACTCAGGAGTCGCCTTTGTGAGAATGAAATTTGGTTGCTGTGTTAGCTAATTTATTAATTGATGTAACCGGACTATAGAGTTACATCAATTTACTATTATTAAAAGTCTACTTATAATATTTATAAAATTTGGTACAAGTAAAAAAATGAATTAAGAAAAACTTGATTACTTCGCTCTTCAGCTTTACTTATTAGGATTTATTAAGCCTAATCTTCGCACTTCCTTGCAAAGTTAGTTGTAACTTAAAGAAGGGAAAACTATTCGTATTGAACCAGATTTAACAGCAAGCATACTTAATATTAAGAAGAAACTAGTTTTACTACTTCTGTTACTAAATCATCAGGATATACAGGTTTAATCAGACATGAATGAAAACCCGATTTAATAGCAAGCTCAAGGTGTTCATTTGTACACAAAGCTGTTATAGCAATAGCTGGTATTGTGCCTAGAGGAGCGTCAAAACTTCTAAGTTCTTGAATTAACGAGTAGCCGTCAACTGTTGGCATGGCAATATCAGCAATTATAAAATTCGGTTGAAATTGTTCGATCGACTCTAACGCTTCTATAGCTGATGTAGTTGTCCTTACTTGAACACCATATATTTTAAGAATGGTACTAGTTAAAATACAGGTATTGGTATCGTCATCTACTACAAGTACTCGTAAGCCTTCTAAAAACTGAAAATCTTTTCTATTATTTTTACGACGAGTACGGTTGAGATTATTGGACACGAGGATTATACCTCCGAGTTGCATACTCAATTGTAGAAATATCTGCCGAAAACTAACCGCTTAGTAGCTACTCAGTAGATGTTATGACTTTAATTAAATAATTACTGCATTGAATTATCTAGTCTTATTTATAAGTCTTAATGGGACTTAAACAAAAAGAAAGAATAAAAATGAGTATTATGCATAGAGTTTAAGTCCCGTTAGTCAGCCGGACTCAATTCTAAATTTTGACCAAGAAGGGGAAGGGGGAAAGGGATACAAGCCCCTATCTTAAGATATGGGTTTATGTTTCCCTTTTACCTTTAACCTTTTCCCCGCCGAAGGCTTTGACTCCTAAATTCTTTCCCTTAAGGCACAAATGCCAAAACCCCGACAGGGGAACCGGAACCACCACGCAATCTCAAAATTCCGATCGCTAGAGTGGTGCCTAATGGTGGCAGTTGATCCAAATTGGTGAGATTCTCTAGCACAATGCGCGATTGTTCTAACACCAAGCGGTTTGTAGCGAAGCTGGTATCCTGTCCTGGATCTACACCATGAGTATCAATTCCTACCCCAGCAATGTGCCGTTGCTCAAGTAAAAATCGGGCGGCATCACTACCAAATCCTGGAAAGTGGCTGATTCCTTGAGCATCCTGATTGAAGAACGCATTTTTATCAAACCACTTCTTTTGCCAACCAGTATTCAATATAACTACGCATCCGGCAGGAATTTCGCCGTATTGTTCTTCCCAAGCTAGAACATCAGCGATCGCCAGGGCATAATCAAAATTAGCTTTCACGGCTTGACGAATATCTATAACTACCGCAGGTACAACTAAAGATTGCGCTGGGTATTGGTCAATTCCGATACTATGACTGTAAAAACTATTAGGAGCATTGATATGGGTGGCGCTATGTTCCCCCAAAGAAAAACGCCGCAGGTAATAGCCATCGTTGTTCGATTCAGCCACAGTTTCAAATTCTACTGGGGGATCGCCAGGCCATTGGGGAATATCCAAGTCAATGACATGACTTAAGTGGATAACGCGTGTATAGGTGATATTCTTTTGACTTTCGGGTTGTTTCATCCCAGCCTTCTATTATCGATCGCTCAAGGATTTTTCTCAAAAGTGCAATGTTTAGCCTGGATTTATTAGAAATTGAGACGGAATTATTCTGCTAAATAACTTAGGTGATAATACAATACCGCATTGCCGAGTGCGATCGCCGCAGTTGATTTGGCGATCGGTCACTACGCTAGAATTTTAAGACTGGGAAAGGACACTGAATATGAAAGCATACGAATTTCCGGCAAAAATCACACCCGAAGGAATGCTAGAAGTTCCTGAAGAACTTTTGGAGAGTTTAGCTGGCGATAGAGTTCTACGAGTGATTGTGTTAGTCAACGAACCAGTTAACCCAGAAGATACAGATGAGGATGCTGTGGGATTCTCAGCAGAAAGCTTTCGGCGATCGTGGCACGAAGCTATGATTGGTGAAACACTTCCCCTTTCCCAGTTATGGGAGGGTATTGAGGTTGACTGAACCATCCCCCGTTGAAATTAGACTAACGGTTGAGTTTCAACGTAAGCTTCGTACATTGTCAAAAAAGTATCGCCAAATCCAAAGAGATTTAGAAGAAGTTTTAAAGCAACTGCAAGGCGGAAATTTTGTAGGCGATCGCCTCTCTGGTATAGGTTATGAAATCTTCAAAGCACGAGTTAAGAATAGTAACATCAAAAAAGGAAAAAGTGCCGGATACCGACTGATTTATTGGATTCATTCATTGAACAAGATTGTATTACTAGATATTTACTCAAAATCTGAACAGGAGGATATAGAAGTAAAAGAAATTCAGCGAATTCTGGCTGACTTTGAGAGGCAAACTAACACAGAACAAACAGAAGAATCAAACGATCGTCCTAAAGAAGTGTAACCAACCTGCCCAGACTTAGCCCGTCATAGCGGCAGCTACCCTTCTCTTGACAAAGACGCTACTGGCGTGACCGGACTAATTTTGTGCATTAGGAGTAGGTTGGGTTGAGGAACGTAGACGCCGGAGGCGGCTTCCCGCAGGGTAACCCAACATTTTCTAGGGTGTTGGGTAACGCATTGCCTCAACCCAAACTACAATTTTTTGCATCAATTTAGCTGTGTCAGTCCACTACGTGTAGTTAAATAAAACGGTGCGTTATGCCAAAGGCTAACGCACCCTACTAAAAAACTCTTTTACGATGTCCAATGCCCAATGCCCAGTACCCTATTTTCAAGGCAAGTTTATTTGTTGAAAAATACTAGTCTCAGATCAAAATTGTAAAACCGGCCAGTCTGGTTCGCGATAATAGCGTGTCATGTCATCAAATTTACGCAACTCTACGCGATCGATGGAAAATTCTGGCAAATTCAACAACCATTTTTGATTCAACTGAGAAAGGAGCGTACTGAAGTTTGTACGGTCTAAATCAGATGGAACTTCGCCAAAATAGGCTAATGTAATATGTGCTGTCAGGTGATAGTGCTGCTCAATACCCAAAGCTATTAACTTCGGGTTTTGATAAATTGTTCGGCGAAATTGAATAATTTCATCATAGGAGCGTTCATCCTTAGGCACTAAACAAACAGCTACAGCTCTTGGCATCAGTATCAATCCCAGCATTTCCCATTTGATAGGATGATTCCTGTTTGTCATCGATTGTTGATATTGCTGGAAGATTTCCGCTACACAAGAGTGTAACTCTCGATCGAATTGGGGATTTGTTTCGCGGGCATCAACAAAGGCATTGTCCCAAATCAAATCCGCTAAAGTCAGATGGAAGCTAGCAGGAGGTACGGGCACAATCAAATCAGGGTTTACAGGTAACTGCAAAAGTTCCTGTTGGTAAATCTGTAATTTGCCATAGAAAGCAGAGTTTTCTGATTCTTCTTCAGCAGGCGGCGTAATTAACGTATAGCCAGGAAAGGAAGCTGCTTCTCTCACCCCAGAGTTTGCCTGAAATTTAGAAGATTCCTGGATATGCTGGGCTTGGGATCTGTGGGCTTCCGGCAGCGTCAACCGTGCCAAGCGATTTAAGTAAGTTTGATAGTTGTCGTCCAATCTTCATAGCCTCAAGCTCTCACTTGATAGATTTTAGGGAAAATTATCCGGATTAAGAGAATGATTTCAAAAGTATTTAGTTTTTGGGCGGGGCAGGGGGCAGAGGAGGCAGGAGGCAGGGGGCAGGAGGTAGGGGGTAGAGGAGGCAGGGGGAGAATAACCAATGCCCCATACCTTTTATCCTTTATTAGGAGATTAATTTATGCCAATCTATGTTTACTGGGGTGAGGATGATTTTGCGATGGAAAAAGCGATCGCTATGCTGCGCGATCGCGTCCTCGATCCCCAATGGATTAGTTTTAACTACACTTCATTTCCACCGGATGGAGATAACGCTGTCATCCAGGCGTTAAATCAGGCGATGACGCCAACTTTTGGTGCTGGTGGGCGTTTGGTTTGGCTGATTAACACCAGTGTTTGCCAGCACTGTCCAGAAAATGTGTTGGCAGAATTAGGGCGATCGCTACCAGTAATCCCCGAAAATTCTTTTTTATTACTCACCAGCCGTAACAAACCGGATGAACGCCTCAAGTCTACGAAATTGTTAAAACAATTTGCTACCGAGTTTAGAGAATTTCCACTTATTCCCCCTTGGAAAACAGAGTTGTTGGTGCAATCTGTTAACCAAGCAGCTCAAACTCTGGGCGTAAAACTAACTGCCAAAACTGCTGAGTTTTTGGCTGAATCTGTAGGAAATGATACGCGCCTTCTTTACAATGAAATGGAAAAACTGGGTCTATATGCCCAAGGTAGTAACAAACCTTTAGACGTAGATATCGTCAGTAAGTTAGTAAGAAATACTACCCAAAATAGTTTACAATTAGCAGCAGCAATTAGAACAGGAGATACCGGAAAAGCTTTGATTACCTTAGCCGATCTCATCAATGCTGCCGAACCAGGATTACGGATAGTTGCTACATTAATTGGACAATTTCGCACCTGGCTATGGGTAAAGATTATGATGGAAAGTGGCGAGCGAAATCAACAAGCGATCGCTCAAGCTGCTGATATCGGCAACCCCAAGCGCATCTACTTCCTACAGCAAGAAATCAGACTCCTTTCTTTAGAGCAGTTAATCTCTTGCTTACCCCTACTACTGGAATTAGAAGTAAGCCTGAAACAAGGAGCATCAGAAATGTCAGCACTCCAAACTAAAGTAATTGAACTTTGTCAAATATGCCGAGCAAGTTCACAATAAATATAAAAGCTTGATATATTGGGCAGTTACTGGAACTTCCTACTCCGAAAATAATTCAAAGTTGTTATAAGATCCCTGATGTAGTTCTGTATTACACACAATATGAAGAAAATTTCTCATTTCTTTTCTCAATCTAACCGAAAGCGAATCCTTTCCCAATCATTCTTGTTCGGTTTTGTAGCCACTGTGGGTTTGATTTCCAACGGTTTTTCATCAAGTTCAAAAGCTTATGGTCAAACTCCCCCAGTAAACAATACAGAAATTAAAAGCTATGCCCAAGCGGTGCTAGCAATGGAGCCAGCGCGTCAAAACGCATTTGAAGAAATTAAAAAACTTATTGGCAGTGGAGAAATTCCGAAGATTGTTTGTAATGATTCTAACAGTATCAATGGTCTTCCTAGAAAAGCTCAAGATATTGCAGTAAATTACTGTACTCGTTCTCAAAAAATTGTCGAAGATAATGGTCTGAGTATCGATCGCTTCAACAAAATTACTATAGAACTGCAAAATAACACTAACTTAAAAAAGGAGGTATATAATACTTTATTAATCCTGCAACAAACTCCTGAAATGAGGTAGGAACATAGGATTACTATGTCCATATTGAGATAAAAATTAAAGATTACCATATTAAAACTGTAAACAGTCAACAGTTATCAGGGAATATTGGTAACTGTTAACTGGTAATTTTTAATTGCTCGATAGTAAAATAACCCAAAAAATTAGATTGTTAACAGATAATTTCTATATTTGCTTTATTTATTCAATACTTTTGATGCATGAATTAAAAGCTTTTGTCATTTTCAGTGTTTAATTTTTAATAAAGGTAGCACCTTTTGTTTTAACAACTCAATTAAAGCTGGTTCCATATACTCATATTCGTCTGGTATATCTAAACATATAATCTTTTTATCTCTAAGGCAGTGCTGAAAATTTTTTGATAGCTTGTTTTTATGCGACTTTTCCATAACAAAGATAATATCAGCCCAGGCGATCGCCTCTGTTGAAACTGGTACTTCGGCGTAGCGATCTAAACCTGCGGAGTCCGTTTCAAATCCCTCATATTCAGCAAACACAGCTTGGGCGGTAGGACTTCGCAATCTATTTTGGCTACAGATAAATAAAAGCTTTTTCATTAATTAGTATTAATTGTCCTGATTTTCTTGCGCCGTAACACAACTCGCAGCATACTGAGACTAAAACATTTGTTAGGTTGTAACCTAATACCATTTCACCTTAAGATTGATACAGATGGCAAGCAGGGGAAGCAGGGGAAGCAGGGGAAGCAAGGGGAGCAACAAAAATGATTTGTATCAATAATTTTGTGAAATGGTAGAACGCTCTTTTATCTAAGCGGTGAAGCGATCGCCTACAATACACTTAGGTAAGTTTGCTCAGAATTCATCGGTAAAATCCGTAATTTCCGATTTTTCAAGTCTGGTTCTAACCCTAAAACTTCCATTGGCGTGACACCTAAAAGCGCATAGGGTACTTCTGTAAGTTCTAAACAATCAAAAGTTCCTTGCCTTTCGCCAATACTTAATTCCACATCTCGAAAAATTCGCCCTTGCTGTACTCCAGCCGCAGTTTCTACCTGAGCTTCTCCACCTCGAACTAAACCTAGTTGACTAATAACGCTAGCAGGTAAACACAGTAACGTTGCACCTGTATCAACTAAAACATCATTCAGCGTACAAGAGCGTACTTCCTGCAAAGAAATAAAGCCTCGTTCAGCCAGAACTCGGTCGATTCGATTTGTGAGAGTGAGGGTAACTATTACTTGCCCCATTTGCTTACCCTGAAGATTTGGCAGTACTAGCTTACCCATTTGAATCAACTCCTGGTGAAGATTTTAAATTTATTCTAGTTGAGTAATAACTAGAGCCAGTTTCAATCCTTAAGCGACGAGGAGTGTACGAAAAAGTAGTAGAGTGAAAAATGCATCTAGTAGCGTTAGGATCTTGACGAAATTACCCGTGCGGAAAATAGTTATTGCCGGTAACTGGAAAATGTACAAAACCCAGGCAGAGTCCGAAGAGTTTTTACAAGGATTTCTGCCCCACCTACAGGAAACGCCTGAAGAACGTGAAATACTATTGTGCCCTCCTTTCACTAATCTCAGCGTTTTGTCTAGGAATTTACATGGTAGTCGCGTACAACTGGGGGCGCAAAATGTTCATTGGGAAGAATATGGAGCCTACACGGGTGAAATTTCTGCCCCTATGCTGACAGAAATTGGCGCACGCTTTGTGATTGTCGGTCATAGCGAACGACGCCAATACTTTGGTGAAACGGACGCCACCGTAAATCTGCGCCTGCGAACAGCTCAAAGGTTTGGTTTGACCCCAATTCTCTGTGTTGGCGAAAGCAAAGAACAACGAGATAAAGGAGAAACTGAATCGCTGATTAGTCTCCAACTCGACAAAGGCTTGGTAGATATAGATCAGGAAAATTTGGTTATCGCCTATGAACCGATTTGGGCAATTGGCACTGGTGATACTTGTGAAGCTGTAGAAGCTAATCGAATAATTGGCTTAATTCGTAGCCAATTGAGCAATCCAAATGTATCGATTCAATATGGTGGCTCAGTCAAGCCAAATAATATTGATGAAATCATGGCTCAACCAGAAATTGATGGCGTTTTAGTGGGAGGAGCAAGTCTCGAAGCTGAGAGTTTCGCTCGGATTGTCAATTATAAGTCAGTCTGATGTGCCTTTTATCGTTCCTATGCTCTGCAAGGAAGCTAACAACCGATGGCACCAATAAACAGATGTTGACTGGAAAGGAGGGGATTAATTGGAGCCAACGGTGGAGCAGTTAAAAGCGTTATATCGAAGATGCGTAGCAGCGAGTAATACCATTTCACGAAATTATTGATACAAATCATTCTTCTTGCCTCCCCTGCCTCCCCTGCTTCCCCTGCTTCCCCTGCTTGCCTAAATGTATCAATTTTAAGGTGAAATGGTAGAACTTAATGCAGTCAATCAACGTAGTTCGTTTGGACGAGCGAAACAGAAGGCTTTTCGTGTTAATTGGAGAGACAATCGAAGTAGAAATATTTCCAAACGGGGAGGTATTTATCAAATGACCCAGCCTGATTTTGAGCAGATGTCAGATAAAGAGTTGCTAGCCTATGTGAGAACTCATCCACAGGACACCGCTGCTTTTCACAAATACATGGACAGACTAAGCGCTCGCCCCGGTGTGCTTTGCACAACAGATGAAGAATTTGAAGCCGAATTGCGGAAACGAATAGGTAGAGCATAGCAGTAATCAAAAGCGATCGCATCTGCTATCAATGCGATCGCCACAAAATGTTTTTAGTCTCCTAGACGATGACAATATTTTACCAACCACGAGCGCTAACAGAGTGGCAGTAGTAAGTCATTGCTTGGCTTACGGGGCTATCAGTTCTAACAGCCACTTCTTGGCGCACCTTATCTTCAGTCAACTTAACCCCAAGGTCTAAAATCCAAAATGGTATGACTTTTGACTGCTTTTTATGCCAAGTAACTTGATAATCAGGGGACGCTGTTTCGAGTGGGGACAGCGGACTTATTTGATGGGCATTTTGAATGTAACGCCTGATAGCTTTAGCGACGGAGGTGAGTTTAACACCGCCTCTGCGGCTTTAGTCCAGGCGCAAGCATTGGTGGCTGCTGGTGCTGACATTATCGATGTGGGCGGTCAATCAACTCGGCCAGGAGCAAAACAAATAACTCTCCAAGAGGAACTTGACCGGGTGGTATCGGTGTTACAGGTACTCAGACCGGAAATTTCAGTACCCATTTCTGTAGATACTACTCGTGCTGCTGTAGCCAGGGCATCTGTAGAAGCTGGGGCAGATATGATTAATGATATTTCTGGCGGTAGCTTTGATTGGGAAATGTTGCCAACCGCGGCCAGTTTAGATGTGCCGATTATTTTAATGCACATCCGGGGAACGCCACAAACCATGCAACAGATGACTGATTATCAGGATTTGATGGCAGAGATTTTTAGTTTTTTGCAAAAACAAATAGCGGCTGCAACTGCTGTGGGCATTGACCCAAATAAAGTAATTATCGATCCTGGTATTGGTTTTGCGAAGAATTATGACCAAAATTTAGAAATTTTTCAGCGATTGCGATCGCTCAGGGCACTCAATTGTCCTATTCTAGTAGGAGCATCTCGTAAAAGCTTCATTGGTAAGATTCTCAATCGACCAGATCCCAAAGCACGAGTTTGGGGAACCGCAGCAGCTTGTTGTGCTGCGATCGTGAATGGGGCTGATATCCTCCGGGTTCACGATGTCCAAGAAATGCGCGATGTTTCCCTGGTAGCTGATACAATATTCCGACACACACAGCGTAAATTTTAAGAAATGCAGTGAGTTGGGAGTAGGGACTTCTAAATAAAAAATATCCTACTATTCACAGTCAACGGTCAACACTCATCTGTCAACAACTTCAAGCAGGATAATTTATTTGTTGGAGTTCCCTTAGGTAGTCCCGTTTTCTGATTTTCTGGGGCGTTCGTCGTTATCCACTGACTCAGCAATCAACTCCTGAAACATTTCTGTTGAGTTAGCTGGATCGACAAAGACAATTTTGGCATTATTGCTCTCGCCTAGTTGTTGGCTAGCCTTGACGTAATCCTGAGCCACGAGATACCGCAGAATTTCCTTACTTTCTGGATTAGAACGTAAGGCTTTAGAAATGATTTCAACTGAAGTCATAGTTCCTTCTGCTTTGCGAATGGCGGCTTCTTTTTGTCCTTCCGCTTCGGTAATCAGTGCCCGTTTTCTGATTTCAGCAGCTTGCTCATCTTCTCTAGATTTACGTACACTCTCAGGTAAAGTAATTCTTTGAAGATCTAAGCGCAGAATTTGTACTCCCCAATCTGCCGTAATTTCATTCAACTGATTTAGAATAGCTCTGTCCATTTCCGCTCTAGAAACGTTGGTTTGCTCAAGGGTGTTTTGAGCAATAATTTCCCGCAACGTAGTTGTGGCCAGCTGCACCAATGCTCCTTGAAGATCTTCAATAGCGTAAAAGCTTTTCTCAATATCTATAATCCGCCAGTATACAATTGCGTCTACTTCTACGTAAATATTATCTTTGGTAATTACATTCTGGGGTTTGATGTCGATAAACTGCTCTCGCGTGGTATCTTCCATAACAATTTGATCCACCAAGGGAACAATAAAGTTTAGCCCTGGCTTAAGTTTTCGATGATACCGTCCCAGGCGTTCTACTAAAGCTTCATTACCTTGATTAATCAGTTTAGCAGAACCTAAAGCATAGCCTATAAGGGCTAAGACTATAGCAATGATTGGCTCCATATACGCTCCTATTTAGCTGTTTGGGAGAATCTAGTGTCAAGGATATGCTACTAGCTTGTCATACCTTTTAGTTAAATGTTTTGAGTCTGTAATTTTATCAACACCAGCAGCAATGTCTGATATCGAGTCGCTGGGCGTCTTGTATGTAGGAAACTTTTGCAGAATGCGATCGCTATTAAAGCACCTCGATCGCACCCTGGCAAGAAGTACTTTCTGTAATCAGCTTTACTTACACCTACACCTCCACACAAACCAAATTATTTACGTACATTTACTTAACTAAAATTAAAATAATTTTACGTAATTTTTAGTACTAATTTAAAAATTCCAGTATAATTCGGAATAAAATTAGGTTTAGCCACATAAAAATAATATACAAATACTATGGGTAGGCTGTCGATTAAAGTTATAGGTTTAATATTGCTTTTTACAGGCTTATATTTTGTTACTCAAAACATCATATTTGTGACAGGTTACTATTCTTTTTCCCGTAGCTTACCTGCTACAGCCTCAGTTTTAGCAATGATGGCAGGTGCTTTTACACTAGTCTTTTTTCACAGAGAGGCTAGCAATTTGGGATGGATTTTGTTAGGTGTTGGGATAGTACTAGTTTTTTTGAGTGGTGGAATAATTTTTAGATCGACTAGCTTATGGAATTTATTGGTTGCCTTCACTGCATTAACGGTGGGATATAAATTATTCAATCAGGGCAGAATCAACTTTTAAAGTCAGAAGCCAGAATTGAGAATTCAGAATTCACAAGTCAAAATGCAAAATTAATAACACTTCAACACCCAAGTTTAACAATTTAATAAAAATAAAGAAGTTATGGTAGGCTAGATTTTTTAAGCATTCTAGATTAAAGATCCAGACTCGTGAATTCTGAGCTTATAAAAAAGTACTGTCAGGAAAATTTAACATAATCGGGACTTACGCAAAAATCGCCAACTTCGCTTTATTTATCGAACCGCCTTCTCTACGAGAGGCTTCCGCCAACGCGCAGCGTCTCGTAGAGAAGACGCCAAGAACGCCTTCGCGCAGCGTCTCGTAGAGAAGGATTCGTAGAGTGTGCGTAAGTCCTAATAATATAGCGTTTCTGGGGCTTTGGTGAGCTAAAAGATAGGGATGCCAAGCAAGGTTGGCCTTTACAAATTTCTGTACCTCATGTGATTGGGAACGGCTGTAATTTTTCTATGTTCTCTACTGACCTTGAGAGTAGACTTCTTGCAGAAGTCGGGAAAAGGAGAAGGGGAAAGGGGGTGCATGTTTGGTATTTTCCCTTTCCCCTTTAACCTTTTCCCACAAGAGTCCAAAAAGCACTTTTGCAAGAGGTCTAGTGCATTAGGGTAGTTCGATTAAACTTGTAGCTAAATGCTGATTTGAGCAAGTGTAAAGTACACATAACCGATCTCAACCAAACCAATAACCTCCTAATCATGGCTTTGTTCGGGGGGGTTTTACTAAGGTTGAGGCTACTATTACAATGGAAACTATTGATTATGAGGACAAGGCAAGAATGACTCAGGTTGTTCTAGGAGAGAACGAAGGAATAGATTCAGCTTTACGTCGATTTAAACGCCAGGTTTCCAAAGCTGGCATATTGGCTGACGTAAAATATCATCGGCACTTTGAAACACCGTTAGAAAAACGCAAACGTAAGGCAGTGGCAGCTAGACGCAAAAGACGTTTTAAATAAACTTATTTGCTTTGGTACTGACGTTGCTTGAGGTAATAACCTACAACAGGCAACGGCGCGATAGCCATTATTCTTACAAAAATTAAGGAAGATGTGCCGCACCCCTTTCTTAGGGTGGCAAAGAGTGAATTTACCTATACACAGAGTGTATAAGAGCTTTATATTGGTTAGATGGAGCAAGCTAAAATGGCTGCCCATCAACCAAGATAAGCGCTCTAGAAGGGACTGGAGAGACAAGGAAGGGGACAAGGAAAATAATTCTTAACTCAACAGTCAACAGTTAACAGTCAACACTCTCGCCTAACCCTAAGACTCAGAATTATTGATGGTGCGGCTATTACAAATATTCATTGCCTTTTCTACTCCCTGCTTCAGGCTTAGTTCTACACACTCAACTACGAACTGAAGTACAAGAGACATCAGCTGATTTTCGCTAGCCGAAAATCGCCCTAGTACATGGGAGATAGTATCTGAATCATCTTTATTAGCTGCATCTTTGGGTTTACCAATACCGATTCGCAAACGGGGAAAATTTTGAGTGTTAAGATGTGCGATCGCACTTTTCATTCCATTATGCCCCCCAGCAGAACCAGACAAGCGCAGACGAGTCTTACCCAAAGGTAAATCCATATCATCATAAATTATCAACACCGACTCAGGCGGTAATTTATACCAACTAGTCACCGCTTGTATGGCTTGTCCTGAGCGATTCATATAAGTCAACGGCTTGAGGAAGCGAATTTTACCTCCACCTGGTGCCGTACCCTCCCCATACTCTGCTTGAAACTTGCGATTTTCCGCTAGGGTAATGCGCCAAGCACTACAGAGAGCTTCCACAGCAGCAAAGCCAATATTATGGCGTGTTTGGTGATATTTGCTTTCTGGATTCCCCAACCCGACAATCAGCTGGGGAATCACCAAAGCTGGTTGTGTAACAGCTTCTGTCATTTTGCTACAGTCAATCAATTTTAGATTTTAGATTTTGGATTGGAACAGACCACAAGGGTACAAGGCTAAATGATTTTAGATTGACGGTAGTGCAGCTTTAGCAAGTCAGATGCTTTTATGTCGCTAACGCTTTGTTATCGACGAGGGTATTTTGGACTTGTTCTGTTGACAACAGACCTTGCTCTTAACTGCAAAACAATCTAAAATCCAAAATCCAAAATTGGTATATTTTCCTAGCCAACTTGTGAAGAATTAGCAGTATCGTGCTGTGATTTAGCAGGCTCGATTTGCTTAGGTTCCAATTCAGCGGTAGTTTTCACAGCTTCTTCTAATTGTTCGGCTTCTTTTTGGAACTCGTTTTGAAACTCCTTAGAAGCTTCTTGAAAACTGCGAATTGTTTTGCCTACACTGCGGCCAATCTCTGGTAACTTCTTTGGCCCAAAGATCAACAGCGCCACTACCATAATTACAGCCATTTCCGGCAGACCGATACCAAATATATTCATTTTTTGTCTCCGATAAATTCTAAAACCACTATATAGACTCACATCTTATTATGTAGTCTACTGAATAATCACCTATTATAGAAAGCGATGCCTAACGGCAACGCCTAAAGGCGAACGCCCCACGAGCGAGTAATGCCTTATGTCGCTGACAATTCAGGACTTAGAACAATTACAGTCACAAAATCCCGATTGGCGAATGGAGCTAGTAGAGGGAAACATCATCGTTATGGGGCCATCCGATTATGAGTCAGACGAAATTGGTTCTCGTCTCTTGACGTTTTTGAATATATGGGTCATGCCTCGCAAGCTGGGACGCGTTACTGGTTCTAGTGCTGGCTTTATCTTACCCAGCCTGGAAACCGATGAGACTCTAGGCGACCCGGAAAAAAGAAACCTCCGCGCTCCAGATGTTTCCTTTGTTCGCGCAGAACGACTTAAGAAAACTCAGCGTGACTTTGTGCAGTTAGTACCCGACCTGATGGTTGAGGTGAAATCGAAAAGCGAGAGTCCTTCGGACACGCTTCGCGAACGCCTCAAACTACTCCAAGAAAAGATTAAACTATTCCTAGAACTTGGATCTATAGTGGGTATACTTATCGACCCTGACAAACTCTTAGTTACAGTTTATCGCTCTAACCTTGAACCAGTAGTTTTGAAAGATAACGACAAACTGACAATACCAGAATTACTTCCAGGTTGGGAATTAGCGATCGCAGAACTATGGCCACCTGAGTTTGAGTAAATTAAGTACTTAATGACATCAAATTGAAGTCGAGTAGCATTTGTGCCTAATAGCGCAAAATGTCTAGTTGATTATTCAAAGATTCTAATTGAATAAGTCTATGCCACCCTAGACAGAAAAAATAAATCTAGCTACATCTAGACCTGTATTCCTTCTGAATTTTCGCTACTGACAAAAAAACCCGGACTAGCCGGGTGCGAGTTCACTTGTTATCCAAACTAGATAACTGTGTATCCATTAGCGTCCTAAACTCCGCCAATCGACATTTACATCCTGAACCAAGATTGTTTTATTGTAAAGTTGCAGAATAATCAGCAGAAACACAAAAAACAGCAAAATAAAAACAGCCATCACAGGGGTAGTACCCCAACCTGGTGCCACTTTCCCATACTCAGAGTTCAGTGGTCTCAGGATATCTCCCAACCTAGTCCTTTGTGCCATAGTTCACCTAAGATTACTTGCCAAAGCTTTTTTTAATCTTCTGTAATATTCTATAAGAATAGCACTCATAATCAATCTTAAAATTATGGAACCCGCAATAGTTCTTAGCATTTCTGTGGCTGCTGTCTTGGTTGCCATTACAGCTTTTGGAATTTATACCTCCTTTGGCCCTCCCAGCAAGCAGTTGAGCGATCCTTTTGAAGATCACGAAGACTAGGGGAGTTAGGAATTAGGAGTTAGGAATTAGGAGTTAAGAGTCAAGAGTCAAAGGTTAACAACTCTCGACTCTCAACTCTAGAGTAATGATTTGTTGGGGTCTAGAATTACTTATTGGGATTGACCTTGAAGCTGACGATTTTCCAAGGCTGTATCGTCAAGATTTGTTGCTCAGATGAGAATTCACGAGCAGGATCGCTAGAACGCTCTAACAAATCTACCGTATTTCCGAGACTGATTCCTAGATCGCTTTGCAAACATAACTCGGCTGTTTCTCCGTGACATTCATAACACCGCAGAATCAACTGCTGCGGGTCATCTTCTGCTGGCTTCAAAGCCATCAAAATCAGATTTTCAGATGATAAATTCAAAAAGCTTGCTCTGTCGGGACTGGGGACTGGGGACTGGGAACTAGGAAGTGGGTTTAGTATAACTTGTAAAGGTGTATTCAATTCATAGCCACGCTGTACTGTACGAGCTGATTCCCAGGTATTTGTGTGAGGATATAAGGCGTAGGTGAATTCATGTAAACCTCGGTCAGCTTCGGGGTCTGGCCAATTGGGGCTACGTAGCAGTGTCAGGCGTAATTGATTCGGTTTAGCATCGTAACCATATTTACAATCATTTAACAAACTGATTCCGTATAAACCTTGATTTGTTTCGCCTGTTAAATCAGCCCAACGCAAGGCTGGGACTTCCCATTTTGCTTGTTCTGCCGGGGTTTGGGGTTTAGTTGGACGGCCAATTGCGCTACAGGGAATTTCGTAGGTAGCGAAGTCTGCTTCGATGTTGAGAGGAAAAGCAGCTTTTACCAATACTTGATTTTCTTGCCAGTTAACCTTAGAGGAAATTTTCAACACAGGTGAAGCAGTTTGCAGAATATAATCTTGGCAAAATTCTGATTCGCCCAACTGACGCACTACGCGCAAACGATTTTGTAGGGCGCCTTGTTCTACCCATTCAATAGATTGAAGATTTGTTGGGGGTAAGGGATGCTGGGCGTAATTGGGGTCTATATTCCAAGCATCCCAATATTGGCCGCTGTCTTTGAAAGCTTGCAGCTGGTTTCCCGCACCACTCAAAACTTCCCGCTGATAAGTTTTATCAAAAATACTTGATAAATCTCCCGTTTCCGGGTTCACGACAACTCGGAGGAATTCATTTTCTAAAACCCATTCTGGGGATGTAGCTTTAGGTTCTTCCAGAGTGGAGGATGAGGGGGAAAGCCAAAAGAGGCGGTAGCCTACAGGTGGGATGTCGGGGGCGAAAAATAGTAGGGTTGATGGTTGAGATAATTGGGAGACAAGCAGTTTGCCAGAAGCATCGTAAATCTGCCATTGCTGGGTAGTTGTTGTTGGTGCGGGTAAGGTGATGGAAACTACCTCAGAACGCTGCCAATTGAGAGAATTGAAAATGAAAATAGGTAAACTATTGGGTTGTGGTGGTTGTGGTAGGGTAATGTGAGATGCGATCGCCTGCAATGATTCTTGTAATATCTTCGTTCCAGTTTGTTCGACTTGTTGCCATTCCGGCAAAGCATCCCGATAAACTTGGGTAATGGAAGAACCAGGTAAAATATCATGAAACTGTTGAAATAATACCTGTTTCCAAGCTGCTTCAATTTCGGCTTTGGGATACGTCACACCACAACTGATGTTTGCCAAAGTAGCAAATAGTTCAGCTTCATACAACAAAGTTTCACAACGACGATTCAAACGTTTTTGGTCTGCGTGAGTAGTGTAACAGCCGCGATGGAATTCTAAGTATAGTTCGTCATTCCAAGTGGGAAAAGAAGAGGACGTGGGGACACGGGGACGCGGGGACGCGGTGACACTTTCATTCTCCGCGTCACCGCGTCTCCCCATCTCCGTGTCTTCTTCCCTGATTTGCTCTAAATACTTTTCACCGGTGGTAAATTCTATATCTGGGAACAAAGGTGATTTTTGCCAGCGTTGGGCGGTTTCTAACATATCACGGGTGGGGCCGCCGCCGTGGTCGCCGACACCGGGAAGCCAGAGAGATTCTGGTAAATTCGTTTGGCTTTGCCATTCTAGGGCGTATGATGCCATTTTAACTGGGTCGATCGCTTCACCGATAGGTGCAGACATGAAAGTAAAGACTTGGCTACCATCAGGCGATCGCCACCAAAAAGCACCATAATCAAATTTAGTAGTATCATTCCAGCGTAACTTTTGGGTGACAAAATACTCAATTCCGGCATTAGCGAAAAACTGCGGTAAAGTTGCACAAAAACCAAAAGAGTCTGGAACCCACACCGCAGGCGAAAGCTTGCCAAATTTTTCTTGTATGTATCGCTGACCATACAATAGCTGACGGACAATCGATTCGCCAGCAATCAAATTCAGTTCTGGTTCTACCCAGGTTCCGCCAATAACTTCCCACTTTCCGGCTGCTACTTGTGCTTGAATTGCCTTAAATAAATCCGGGCGATGTTCTTCAATCCAAGCATAAAGCGCCGGAGTCGAATGACAAAAAATTAACTCTGGAAAATCTGCTTGCAATTTCAAAACCGATTCAAAAGTGTTTTGTGCTGCATTCCAAGTTTCACTCACAGGCCACAACCATGCTAAATCTAGATGAGCGTGACCCAATAAATGGATTTTGGATTTTATATCCCCCCAACCCCCCTTCAAAAGCAGGGAGGCTAAGATGTCAGATTGAATTAACTTTTGCCTTAACGACCTCACCCACTCTCCCTTCTCTGCGTCCTTGGCGCCTCTGCGGTTCGTTACCGCCTCCACCAAAACACCCAACTTTTCTGGTGCAAACTTTTGCAAATAAAGTTGCAAAACAGCCAACTCATCAGCCACAAAACCCGGATCGGGATTATCATCATCATTAGACTCATATACAAGGAGCGATCGCACTAAAGCGCCATCACAATGTCCGGGACTCACTAACCGCAATGCAACAATAAATTCTTCCCCTGGCGTCACCTTGCGACTCAAAAGCACTCTCGGTGAAGAATCAAATAAATCACCCTCCAGCGCTAACTCTCCATTCACATAAATCTGGACAGCATCGGCCCACCAAGCTAACGCCAGCCGCAAAGATAACCCAGCTAAAGGATAACCCTGTATATCTTGGGGAACCACCAATTTTTGCCCTAGCCATAGGACTTTTTTCCCCCCTGTCCAAGCAATATGTTCTTTAGCGTTCAACTCTACAGGTTGCCAATCAGATAAATTAGCAGCTGTAACATCAGTAATCATCTGGTCAGATTCTCGGTATAACCAAGTAGACTGAAGATTAACCTGAGAAAAAGAGCGTAGTTGCTCAATTGCTTGCGAGATTAAATTGGCCTGAGATTCAGAGATAATTGGAGTCATATTTTCGCTAAAATGAGGGCACACAATAATTAACAGTTTGTGGTTTTTATTGTTCGGCGGGAGTCTCACAACTAAACAAGACTCGAACTCAAAAATTACTATTATGTCTTCTGGTTCTTCTGGTCGTTATCAAAGCAAACTATTTAATTTTGTCAACCAGCAATCTCGGCGGTTGACACAACGGTGGGAAAACACCTTCCGGCATTTGCAAGTTGCCACTAAGTGGGGTGTGGAATTGCTACTTTACCCAGTGTATCTACTGTTTGTGTCATCTGAATCAGATGCTAAAACATTACACACTAAAGAACCACGATCCAGGCTGAATTTACCATCAAATGATACCGATTTTCAGCCGGAAACTGATTTAAATGTTGATACTCCCATTGAGCATGTATTAGAGACAGTTAATTATCTGTCATCGGAGGAGGCAATGGCTACTCCTCAAAAAAATTCTCAACATTTTAATGCTTTGAGTTTTTTAGGAGGTATTTGGCAAAAATCTATCCCTAAAAATTCCGCAGACACTAATATTATTAATTCTGCAACTATTACAAATAATTCAGCCGCAAGTATCAAATCCTCACAACCAGAAAATGCTCTGAAGCAGCATCTGACAGCGATTCGGGGAGTTGCCACAAATTTGCTGAATCGGAATTTGGTACTTGTCACCGCTGAAAATGAAATTCTCGATATTTTGACACCCCAACAGCAAGCAAAACTAGAAGACAGGATTATTAGTGAAGTTGCTAATTACTGGCAGTTTTGGCGATTATCGGAAGCTAAAAAACAAAAAGAACTATTACCAAAAATCGACGGTTTATTAGCAAAATTAACTGGAGACAATTCAGTTAATATTCCAATATTCACCGGAGCGACATCAAACATACTGGATTCAAGTAAATTATTAACATTTTTAGATGTAGCTGTTGCTAAAGTCGAATCAAATGCTTTAATACCAGTTCAACAACGCAGTCAAGAAATTATTCAAGTAGCCCAAACTCAGTTAAATATATTTATCTATGGAAAAGAACAGTTAACTGCTAAGGGAGAAATGGCAGTTACGGCTGACGATTTAGAAACTCATACACTAAATTTTCAGGCTTTAATTGAAGCAGCACTCAATTACTTTTTTGGGGTTAGTAACCGAAAAACTCTTGAATCAACAACTGGTGACAACCAGCCAGATAGACTATTATCTAGTTACCCAAAAAAAGCTTTATTTAAAAATCGTAATCTGCAAAACCAGGATTTAACAGACGATCCTTGGTTAACGTGGAATGATTTATTTGGCGATCGCCAAAAAGTTGCCGACAATGCAGTTACACTTGAAAACACAACTCCTGCTTTAGCTTCAAGTTTATCAGCAGGGATTTCTTGGCCAAAGAATTTGAATCGACAACAGCCGAAAGGCAAATCTGAGTTAGTACAAAGGAAAAAAACAACCCGTAATCTCGCCTCAATTCCCAAAACATCTGCAAAAGTTACCTCTTTCCAACAAACTGAAGCGACGATTTCCCAATCTAATAGCAAGAATCATAAAGGGGAAATTTCCCAACAGCGGTTTTCTCAAAGCACTGAAGTTGAAGCACAGCCAGACTGGATAGAAACCAAAGCAACTGCAATGGGTTATGAAAAGCACCCTCTAGAGAAAGTTCTCCAATGGCTCGATCGTGTTATTCTTTGGCTAGAAGAAACATTTGCAAAACTTTTTCAGTCGTTACAACGAGTTTGGCAAGGTAAGTGAGATAGAAGAATTCAGAATTCAGAATTCAGAATAATAAACTAGTAAACGTAGTGGCGTGTCAAGGCTAAATTGATGCAATAGATTAGGGGTAAAAACATTAAATTTATAAATTTAAAACCCATTTACTAATGCACTATTTTAGCCTTGACACGCTAGTAGTAGCGTGGCAAGACTAAAATAGTGCATTAGCTTGACTCTTGTGGTATGGGCGTCTCGCCCGTCCAGGGCGGGCTATAGAGCTTACACTACAAGAAATTTTATTGCAACATTTAAGGCTTGACACGCCAGTAGGGTGCGTTATGCTTTAAGCTAACGCACCACTAAAAATTCAACGTGCGTTGCGCTGCACGACAACGCACTTTATATATAGATATAGTTTAGTGTTACTTGTAGCTTAATGAAGTGAAAATTATTGTTTACTGTAAATATTTCAATTTCAAAAATCCACTAGAAAAACCAAAGATTGAAACGTTTGTAGTGGATGTATGTCAAATTCCTAAAGTGGGAGAAACAATTGTTGTTGAGAGAATTTCACCCCAAAAGCAGTTTGTGATTATTTTTGAGTATATTGTGACAGCAGTTCAGTTTAATGCTTCCAAAGAATCGGCTGATTCAGCAGATGCTCAAGTAAGTGCATTTTTAAACCACTGTTGGGAGGGAACATCAAATTTCAAAATTACCAAGTTTTTAGGAAAATAATTTTTCACCACAACATGTGATTGAGAAAATAACGTAAAGGTTTTAAGCCTGTTGGTTCCTGATAATTAGTTGGTAACAGGCTCACCATTGCTTTCTCTAGGGTTTGCAAAGCTACGTCTACTTCTTGTCGTTTTGGCCTAGTTGTTGAGGCAAATTGTAACGGTTCACCCACCCTTACAGTTAATTTTTTTCTCAAATAAAGGTCATGAGTTCCAATAAGTGCAATGGGAATAATTGGTACGCCAGCACGCAAAGCATAAATTATAGTTCCACGCTTCAGGGGTAGATGCAACTGAGCCTCAGCTGTTCCCAATCGTCCTTCGGGAAACAGAATCATCCCATCGCCACGAGCCAAAATTGATAAAATAATGCGGTCTATCTGTCGCAATGTCTGTATATCTTCACCTGTGGCTACTGTCTGTTCGATCGCTGCGGCTAGGTCTATTAAATCTTCCCTTCCTGCTTTAGCCGCTTTCATTACAGCGACTTCTTCTTTCCACACCCTTTTTAAAGGAATTACACCTCCAGCAAAACCCAGGATGAGGCGCTTCCACCACTTATTATAAAGAGTACGAGCATCGCCAAGAATATAGTAATAGGGTTGGGTGGGAAGTTCGGCTAACAGGAGTAATGGATCGATATGGTGGAGATGGTTAACTGCTAAAATTGCTGATTGTTGAGGTATCCTTTCAGGGTGTTCGATTTCTACTTGGAAAAGGATATGAATAAGCGATCGCATTACAAAACGACGCAGCCAACCATTAACTCTAGGTTCGCAACCCTCTTGATTACTGGCTTCGAGACGATTGAGAGTTTCCTCAACGATTTGGCGAACGGCGCGATCGGCAGCTGCGGCTACACCTTCTTTTACCCGCTCAATGCTAGCATCGGTTAAAGGCGCTATTTCTGATTGCGTGTTATTTTCTTGCTGATGACTCGATGTCAAAAGATTTTCGATTTTAAATTTTGGATTTTGCATTGACCGCACCGATAAACGTATGGCGGCTTTATCTGCATTCATCCTAGCAGAATCTCTCAAAAATCAAGCTCGCGTCGTCTTATTTCCTAAGTTACGTTGAAAAAAGTAATTCTTCCTAAAGGTAGAAGCGATTTTCTTGAGAATATAACTTGATAAGCTAGTAGCTAATTGGGAACAAGCGTAACAAATTAATCTGATGAGCCATCATAAAGCAGATACATTTGAAGGTGCTGGGAAGCTAAAACTGTATTACCAAAGCTGGTATCCAGAACAAAAAGTGAAGGCGATATTAGCGATCGTACATGGATTGGGAGCGCACAGCGATCGCTACCATAACCTAATTCAACATTTCATACCAAAACAATATGCTGTCTACGGTTTTGATTTGCGCGGTCATGGACGTTCGCCTGGCCAACGAGGCTACATTAATCGTTGGAGTGACTTTCGCGAAGACTTGCGAGCCTTTTTAGAATTAATTAAAACCCAACACCCAGGAAAACCAATTTTTCTTTTAGGTCATAGCTTAGGCTCAGTAATTGTCTTGGATTATGCTCTGCGTTATCCCCACGAAGCATCTGCATTACAAGGTGTAATTACCTTAGCACCGGCTTTAGGAAAAGTTGGAGTCTCAAAAACCCGGTTAATTATAGGAAAACTGCTCTCACGAATTTGGCCGCGTTTTAGCTTAAATACCGGACTCGATCTTTCTGGTGGTTCGCGAGATGAAAAAATTTTAGCTGCTTATGCTGAAGATTCTTTGCGCCATACTAGAGGTAGTGCGCGTCTAGCTACAGAATTTTTTGCTACTGTTGATTGGGTTAATGCCCATGCTGCTGATTGGCAATTACCATTGTTAATTCTTCACGGTGGAGCAGATAGAGTAACTCTACCTGAAGGCGGGAAAATTTTTTTAGAGCGGGTGAATTGCTCCGATAAACTGAGAATCGAGTATCCAGGTGCTTATCACGAGCTTCAAAGCGACCTAAATTATCAAGAGGTGCTGGCTGATTTAGAAAATTGGTTGGAGCGACACTTACCATGTGAGACAGCACTGGGGGGAGAAAGTGCTAATTCAGAGTTTCCTAGTTCTTAGTACAACATTTCATTAATTCATAGCGAATTCTCTGCGTCCCTTTGCGCTTACCTCTGCGCTCCTTTGCGTTTAAATTTTAACCCTCAATTCGCCACAATTTTACACAAAGCTGTACTTAGCTGCATAACCACTTGTTACGCCTATAAGCACCTAAGAATTAACTTTTGCATAAATGCAAACAGTAGAGTCAGTTATTTACATTCTCTGAAAAATATGTAGCTGAGGATTGAGAGTTTTTCACAGCCAAGATAGGTTCTCCCTTTACTCCTCCACGGGTAAGAGTACAAATTTTATAAAAGTTTTCACACTCAAAGATTGCCAAAACTAGTTCTTTTCCTGTTTGGTAAGAGGATGGTAAAGGTTTACCTACCTCGCATTTCATCTCAGTTTCACTGTCACGCCACTGTAATTTCCAAATACGCTTTTCGGTGATTGGTGCTTGGACAGACTGAGCCAGAGCATTATACACCTGCTCGGCTTTCACATCGTCCTTGGCTGCTGGCACAAAAAACTTCATAGGCTTTGCTTACAAATAAACTAGCTTACATTTACATTAGCGTAACGCACTATTTTTTCTGATAGTCTAGTGCGTATATGTCGTCAATTAGAAACTATTTTGTCTATCCTGCTGCAAACTCAGTAAACTTCCGTTTGTAGGGAGCATGAAAACCTAAAACAATATCTTGTTTTGGTACTCCAGCAGTTACTAATTCATTAGCTACTCCAACCTCAGTTCCATCTCGCTGAATCCAAATCTTGCCATCTTTAATATCAACATGAATGATGCAACCATATACCCGCCTCAGTTCTTCCCATCCCAAATGAATAACTTGATAATGGTCGCGTTCTGTATCAAAAATTAACTGTACTTCTGTATTATCATTTGAATCGTGAATTGAATGACCTTTCAGGATCGTCTGTACTAATTCACGGTAGTTTATTCCTTCCATAGCAAAACCTCTTTTTTAATTGGTTCAAAAATTAGAAGCTTCAGCCTATGTTCAGCGATTACCTCTTGAATAAACGGTCGAACAAAAAAGTCTTGATAGATATCTTCAGAAATTGCCAAGTATAAAACTCTATCAGGGTGCTTTTTCCGTAATGCTGAACGGTACGTGAGTGTCTGACCAAGAGCTACATAAAAATCACTAATTTCCGATGCACCAATGAAAGATTTGATCTCAACTGCGATTTTTTGACCAGCTTTTTGAGCAGCTAAAATTCTTTCTGCTCCTAAGTCTACATAAAATTCTATTTCATCAACTTTAATCGATAGAGGGTCATGGGTAATTGTCCAATTATCTTTTTCTAAAGCTGAACGAACAGCATTATGAAAAATGTCTTTAGCTGACATAACATGATTATAAATATATTCTCTGGCAGTTTTTATTGCTAGCAACTAGAAAACTTTTAATAATCTTTGGCAACACCGATATAAACTCTCCATTTTGTCTATTCCTAACTACTATTAACTCGCTATTTCGCTTCGCATTTTTAATTCTGCCCGAATCATTTTGGTTGGTAACTCCATCGGCAGATCGCCATCTACCATTCCTAAACTGGGAAAGACGATAACTGTAATTATACCTGGTCTTAGAGAACCAAGAACTTTAACTCAAATCTTATCATGCATTTTATTTGTATTTTAAATAAAATAAACATTTAGGTACAAATAATACAGCTTATAACTTATTTATTTAACAGTTTTCAAGTTTACTTGCCAATACAAAACTTACTAAAAATCCTGTCTAAAACTGATTCTGTGACTTCTTCTCCAGTAATTTCTCCCAGTGCTTGAATTGCACCTCGTAAGTCAATTGTCCAAAAATCAAGAGGTAACTGCTGCTCAATTGTTGCTTGCACCTGTTCCAAGGAAATTTTAGCTTGAGTTAAAGCTGCCGCTTGCCTTTGGTTAATCGCTAAATCCATATCAGCAGCTTGGACTTTACCTGCTTTAACTATCTCTAAAATTGCTGTTTCTAAATCCTCAATTCCTTGATTTTGAGCGGCAGATGTGAAAATTTGAGATTTGAGATTTGAGATTTGAGATTGAAGATTTTGCCTTTGGCTTTCTTCTACTAAGTCAATTTTATTAATTACTAGAATCAAAGGACGGTGCTGCACTTGTTCGTAAATTTCTGCATCGCCTTGAGTCCAACCTGCTGAAGCGTCAATGGTCAATAGAACTAAATCAGCTGCATTTGCCGCACGGCGCGATCGCTCGACGCCAATTTTTTCTACTTGGTCTGTTGTTTCCCGAATTCCCGCAGTATCAAGCACCTGCACGGGAATTCCCCCCACAACTAACTGGGATTCCACCACATCGCGGGTTGTACCTGGTAAATCTGTGACAATGGCGCGATCGCTCTGGCTCCAAGCGTTCAATAAACTCGATTTACCCACATTCGGACGCCCGACAATTGCCACTTTTAACCCAGTGCGTAACAACTCACCTTTGTCTTTGGTCGCCAACAACCTAGAAATTTCTGCGGCAATTTTCTCAATTTCTGATATAATCCCTTTATCATCCAGCGGAGGAAGATCTTCCTCAAAATCGATTCGAGCTTCGATTTCTGCCAAAATATCCAAACAGTTAGCGCGTAACTGCCGGATGGGATGAGCCAATTTTCCTTGTAAACCAGCTAAGGCAGTTTGGGCTGCTTGGGGCGATTTTGCTCCCACCAAATCAGCAATGCCTTCGGCTTGAGTCAAATCCAATCGCCCATTCAAAAAGGCGCGGAGGGTAAATTCTCCCGGTTGAGCCAATCTTGCACCATTTTCCAAACACAGTTGTAACACCTGCTGCACTGCCATAATTCCCCCGTGGCAATGGAATTCCACCACATCTTCACGGGTGTAAGAACGGGGTGCTTTCATGATTAGCAACAAAGCTTCATCTACCAATTGTTGCGTCTGGGGATGGCGGATGTAACCGTAGAGAATCCGGTGAGTTTGCCAAACTTGTCGCCCTGGTGTGTGGAAGAGAGTTTCGGCGATGGACATTGCTCGATCGCCAGATACGCGCACAATGCCAACACTACCCTGTTGGGGGACAACAGCAGTGGCGATCGCGGCTATAGTTCCAGTAGTGGCAAAGAGTTCGGACATCAGCGTTTTTGATTAAAGTGAGAAGTTAGGAGTGAGGAGTTAAGAGTTATGATTTTTACTCCTAACTCCTGACTCCTAACTCATAACTTATTAAATGGTAAGTATTTAGACCGTTGGGATGGCAACAGGCAAGGTAAAATTTATCTAAAAGGTAATGTTTGAGAGTTAAGAAGTTAAGAGTTGAAATTATAACTCATAACTTTAAAAGAGAGGAATTCACTATGGAGCAAAAAATTAACTGCGCTGTAGCTTGTGTTAACGGCTGCGTTTTAGGGGATAAATGCCCCAACATAGAATTTAGAGAAGCAGCTGCCAAATTTGTTGAAGATACTTCTTTAGACAAAATGTTGGAAATGGCTGAAGAACGTCTGCGGAGAAAAATGACGGAACCGCCAAAATGGGTTTTTCCTGAAGATCCGTAAGATTAAGTCAATCAATTTTGGATTTTGGATTGAAATATATCCCTCTAAGGATTGAGGATTTTAAATTTTGGATGCAAATATTTGTTCGGCGCACTAAGGGCAAAGCATGTACCGAAATAAATTTTAATCTAAAATTTAAAATCTAAAATCTAAAATTGCCACAGTTAAATAGTATCTGGATCTATATTTAATTCTCGCAGTTTTGCAGCCAAGCGATCGCTGCGTTGTTTGTGTTGTTTTGACTATGCGTAAAATAGTCAATTGGAGTTGATGTTAATTGGTAAGACAACTCGATAAAACCTATTAAACCACGAGCAAACGAATCTATTTAATTATTGCGATCGCTACTTAGTATTACGAGAAAATTTGAAAACCTGATTCTAAATATCCAACCCAACCACTGTTAACTCTGGCGGATGTTCCACATTAAACTGATAATATATCTCTTGCCGCTCTTGTGGTGCAAGAGTTAATTGCCATTCTAAAACACCCATTTCCCCAACTTGAATTTGCGGATTAGTGCGAATTAAACGTACTTTAATTTGTTCGTTACGGCTAACAGGTAATTGTTCAGTTACTTTCAGATTTGCTTGTTGTTCCAGTAAGTTAGTAATTATCAACCGATAACTATAAGTAATCCGGCGCTGGTTGCTAATTAGTCTTTTATCTACCAGACGTTCAACTAAATCGCGTTCAATTTTTAAACCTTCATCAATGCCTAAATTCAGTTTAAATTCTTGGCCTGGTGCAATATTTTCTAACCCAGTAGCGCCAATAAAAACATTATTGCGGAAAATATTCGCTTTGCCTGGTAGCAAAGTCGCACCGTTGGAACTATTTTTTACGTTCGCTTGCAGATAGGCAAAACTTACCAAGCGTGGCATTGCCACATAATCAAAGTTACAAGGATAATCATCATTAAAAATTGTTGTTTTATGTGGTGCGCCATCACTAGGAATGTTACCGCCACCATTTAATTTAAAAGTAACTACACTTCCTTCTTTCGATACATCTGCTGTAACAATTTCCGCTGGGATGGGACTATCCTGTGCAACTTCATCTTCTTCTTGCCAATTTTCTCCACCAGCAGGAGCAGCAGCTTGAAATGCTATTGTTGGTAACGATGGGCGAGCTAGTCTTTGTCTTACTAATCGTGGGCTAAAGCTATCAATATACCAAGGATCGAGTTTGGGTGGGAGTGTACCTAATCCCGGTTTTGCAGTAGAAAGGGTGAGACTTGCACCAATCCAATCTTCACCGGTGCTTTGAGTAATTTCTGCCAGGTAACTCAAATGTACGATATCGCTGGTGGTGCTAAAGCGCAAGTCATATAACGGAGTCCAACTGGCGCGATTCACCAAATATGATACTTCTAGTTCAAACTCGCCTTCACCAGCAACTTCAACTGCTACAACTAAGCTCAAACTTTCTTTAGGATGCGGTGTTTGGATTTTTTGCAGTGAGGTGTGGAGTGCTTGCAGTTGTTTATCTAATTCCTGTTGTTGAACTTTGCATTCTCCAGAAGCGATCGCATATTCACCATATTGGCTTCCCAGAAAGTTGAGAAAGTCTAATGTTTCGCTCAGACTCAGATTTTTTCGCGATAAACTCTGCGAAAAAGGTTCTTCTGTTTTTTCACGTAAGCCTTCAATAAAACTAGATTGCAATGCCAAAGCATCGATTTGGGCTTGTAAATGGCGTTTTTCTGCTTCTAATTGCTGAATTTGCTTAGTAAAATGCGCTACACGTTCTGCCACAGGTTCAGTAGTGTAAATGCGATCGCTACTCACTCCCAACAACCGCACCCCCACCGTACCCGTACCGCTAACCCTCACAGACTCAGTTTCTAAAGTAACTGGCACTGGGGTAATTACTAATTCCCGTTCAATTCCTGTTAAAGAAACTACACCTCGCCGTGTAACCAATGCTCTATCAGCGTAGACTGTAACAGCTACAATCTCGCTTTCTACTGTTTTGCGCCAAGACTGTATTTCCGGGTTAACCACCGCCAGTTTTCCCCCATTTTTAATGGTTCTGCTGGTTAATTGTTAATGTTTCCTGGTCTGGGCGTCAACCCCTTTGAGGAATTCAAAATCAAAAATATGTTAACTGGGCATGGGGCATTGGGTATTGTTTATTAATTCATCTATTTGCGTCCCCGCGTCCCCCCATCTCCCTACCTTCCCACACCCTTGACCTGCCTTGAAAATAAGGCAGGAGGCAGGAGGCAGGAGGCAGGAGGAAAAGACATTTTCATTGTTCCTTGTGAGTTGCACTCATGAAGTCTCTTGCAAAAAGCACTTTTGCACTCTTGTGGGAAAAGGGATGCATCTTTATTGGGGAAAGGGAAAATACCAAACATGCACCCCCTTTTCCCGACTTCTGCAACAAGTCTCCTCATCTTCCTTATCCCCGTGCCCTATACCCAATGCCCAATAAATGCCCAATAAATATTTATCAGTGAGTCGCTTCAACCGCACTATAGCTATAAGTAGCGTTTTGCTGTACGATGTCTTTCGCCGCAGCTAGTAAATAATCATAATAAGCACGAGCGACGATAGATAATTGTTTACCCGATGGGTAAACCATGTACCAATTTCGGTGAATCGGGAAATGTTGGACATCTAAAATGCTGAACTGTGAAGCGTCCAATAGTAAAGTGTGACGAGATAAAACAGAAATTCCCAAACCACCAACGATCGCTTGTTTAATTGCTTCGTTACTTCCTAATTCCAGCTTAACTTTTACCTTCACTCCTTGTTCGTCAAATAAGCTTTGAACAGCGCGACGGGTTCCCGAACCTGGTTCCCGCATAATAAAAGGTTCTTCAGCTAGCCGATGTATCGGAATATTTTTTTCTTGAGATAAAGGATGATTAATCGGCGCGAAGACTATTAAAGGGTTTTCTAAAAATGGTTGGCAAGTTATATCCATATTTTCTGGAATTTGACTCATAATATATAAGTCATCCAGATTTTGAGACATCCGATCCAAAATTTGTTCGTGATTTGTGACTTGTAAAGAGATATCAATACCAGGATAAAGTTCGCAAAACTTCCCTAACAAACGCGGGATAAAATATTTTGCCGTTGTAATCACTGCCAACTTTAGTTGTCCTTGTTTTAGCCCTTTTAAATCTGCCACCTTCATTTCAAACTGGGCTATATTATCAAAAATCTGCCGACAAGTGGCAAATAATTCCCTTCCTGCCTCTGTCAAATACAGCCGTTTTCCCACCTGCTCAAATAATGGCAACCCTACCGATTTTGTCAGTTGCTTAATCTGCATCGAAACGGTAGGTTGGGTGAGAAATAATTCTTCAGCAGCACGAGTAAAGCTACTGTGCCGTGCCGCTGCCTCGAAGACTTTTAACTGGTGCAGCGTCGCTTGATTCAAGGGTAGTTCTCCTGCAAATAGCGATTCATAGATATATATCTATTATTACTGAACAGCTGCCAATGATATAGCGATGGTTATAGAAAGTCACGAGTTTTATTGATTATAGATAAAACTCTATTATCCCTATTAAAAGAAAAATATTGGACTTATGGATTGGAGAAGCTATTATCAGAACAATAAGAAAAGCGTAAGATGCCTTCTAGCTAACGATGAATGTTGAATAATGAATGTGGATTTTTCACAATTCATAATTCATCATTCATCATTCCATAATTCTTCTGCAACTTTTGTTGGTAGCTTAGTTAAATCTGGTAATCTTAACACTTCGATTTCGGCAACTTGCTCTTTCTCTTTAATATTCACTGGCAAGTTTAATGGCTGGCTTTGTTCTATCCAACAGCTTGCTAATGGCAAGGTTTGTTCCATTTCATCCAGCGGTCGAGGAATTACCATCACTGCATTTAATTCCCCAATGCGTTCTGCCTCAAACATCCCTGCTTCCACTGCTACGGCAACGTTGGCTACTGAACCACGAATAATCGCTGTACACAATCCCGCACCAATTTTCTCATAGGCTGCCAAATGGACATCAGCAGCTTTGAGCATAGCGTCACAGGCGCCTACCATCGCCGGAAATCCTCGCGTTTCTACCAAACCAATTGCTTGATTGCTCAAACGGCTGTGAGCGCCTTCCTCCATCAATTTAGTGAAACGGGCTGTGATGGGCAGTACTATATCTAAGTTGGGATAAGGTCGGGGAATCACCAAGCTAGAAACCAACTGACCAAATTGTTCGGCAGTTTGAACGCCGGATTCCACAGCAAGGCGCACATCAGCAATTCCACCCCTAACGATCGCGGTACAATGACCGCTACCAATCTTTTCATAGCCAACGAGGTGAACTCCAGCAGACTTAAGCATCATATCCGCTGTTCCCACGATCGCCGGGAAGCTGAGGGTAGAAACTAAGCCCAAGGCAGTATCCTTAAGATCGTCAAACTGACCCGATGAATGCATGGTACTCATAGACCGTTGATTATATGTTTCCATGTGAATTTTCCAAGATACGGAAAAAGCTGACAACTTACAATTAACACTTACTCGAACTAATCGTCAGAGTTTGGGTTGCTCAAGGATTGTCTATGGGGAAACAAAGTGGTCAACAGTCTGTTTATGCTGCCTTGCCCATAAATTTGAGTCCCGAAGCTATTGGGGGATTCTGTAGCTGGTTGGTTGGGTTCTTCTGGGACGGCTGGTTCTAAATTAGGTTCAGCCTCATTAATAGGCTCAGATGCTGGAGGAGACTGGCTTTCTGGAGTGTTGGAAGATTTAAAGAAAGAAAGCGATCGCCCTTTTAACTCCATAAAAGCCGAAGCCGAGAAGTTAGTTGAGGAAATTACCTTTTCTTCACCTTGCCCTAAACCATTATTGCTTTCTTCGCTGCTTGTAGAAGCTGGGTTTTCTGGGGATGGATTGAGTTGGTTTGTTTGACTAATTTGCCGACTGGTGTCTCCCAAAATCGAACCGGGTGGAATCACTTGTCCGGGTTCAACCGAACAATTGAAAACTGTTGTCGCCGAACCAATGCAAGCATTTGCTCCAATTTTCCCCTTGCCAACCATCAAAAAACCGGCTCCCAGGTTTGCGCCTGCTTCTACCTCCAGGGTTCCTTCATGGACTTGGAGAATCGATCCCATGCCAATACAGACCCCCGGGCCAATAACGATTTTGCTATTTGCAGCCGCTTGGAGTATTACCCCAGGTGCGAGTACCGCGCTTGGATGAACAGTCACCTCACCACTAATGTAAGAATCAAAGTTATTGCTGAGGCGCAGTGGCGGCACAGACATGGAAATTTTAACCTCGGAAGGCAGAAGAAATGAGAGAGTTAGGAGTTAGGAGTGAAGAGTGAGGAGTTAGTTAAAAGCGAGGAGTTATAAATTTTCAGTTTAGAGTTATAAATTAACAATCTTTTTCAACTCCCAACTCCCAACTCCCAACTCCTAACTCCTAACTCCTAACTTCTACGGACGTTGAATTATCGTTTCTACTACTCGACGCTTGGCTTTGGGGTCAATGCCAATTAAGCGTACATATTCTCCCTGGTATTCGCCAAGAATTCCTTCTACAGTTGCGATCGCTTCTCTTTCTGAGGAGGCTTGAATTTGACCTGTACTCGTCCAAGAACCTGTACGGAAGCGTCTTTGGTCTACATGTTCGACGCTAATTTTATATCCGCCAGCCAACAATTGTCTTAACTGGTCTACTACTTCAGAATTTAAACGAGTACTGGTAGATGTTGCGGTTTTGGAAGACCCACCGCTACTAGTAAATGAAGATTTTTGCTGACTACTAGAGGAAGCTACTTGACCGTTGGGACGTTGAATAATACTTTCTAACACCCGCCGCTTGGCTTTGGTGTCAATGCCAATTAGACGCACATATTCGCCTTCATGGTTGTCTATACACTCTTCTACGGCTGAAATCACTGCATTTGCCGAGGTTGCTTCAATTGGCTTACAGCTACTCCAGGAACCGGTGCGGAAGCGGCGCTCATCTACGTGTTCGGTGCCAATTTTATAACCACCAGCCAAAAGTTGCCGGATTTGATCTACAGTTTCATTGCTAATTTTGCCGCCGCCAGAGCCGTTACCATTACTATGGTGATTGCTGCTGTGATTGCTGCTATAGCTGCCATTGCTAGAACTAGCAGGAGCCTTAAAGGTGGTAGCTGGTTTGGCTTCGCCATCAGGACGTTGGATGATGGTTTCTAATACCCGGCGTCTACCTTTATCAATGCCGAATAGGCGCACGTATTCGCCGCTGTGGTCTCTCAGACAGCTTTCCAAAGAAGCGATCGCTTCACCTAAAGATTTCGGTTCGATTGGCTGGCAGCTAGTCCACGAACCCGTGCGGAACCGTCTTTGGTCTACATGCTCCGTGCCAATTTTATATCCTTGCTGTAATAAATAGCGCAACTGCTCTATTGTTTGGGCACCCAAGCTATTACTCGCCACGTCATTACTCCTTTCCAACTCTAAAACAGTAATACCATTACCTGTATAAGATTTACCAATTTCATCCCGAATCGGCGCAATACATTTTATATCCTCAGCACAGAGATAACCAGCTCGTAGTGCCTGATTAATCCCAACCACATGATGAGCGAATTCCTTATCCCGATCTTGCACGTCTGGCAAGCGGTCAGCTTGCTGCTGGGTGGTAATTATTGCTCCTGAAGGTATATACTTTCCTGCGGGAATTTCTACGTCTTGAATCAAAGCGTGCATCATCACGATGCAACCTGCACCTACTCTGGCATTAAACACTGTGGAGCGAAAGCCAATGAAGGAATTGTCTCCAACATAAGCTGGCCCATGAATTAGAGCCATGTGGGTAATGCAAGCATTTTTGCCTATCCACACCGAGTATTTGTCTTGGTCGTCGCCAACTACTCGACCTTGCTCTAACCCATGAATCACAACGCCATCTTGGATATTAGTGTTTTCGCCAAGATAAAAAGGTGTGCCTTCATCCGCTCTAATCGTAGTCCCCGGAGCAACGATTACATTTGCACCTATACGTACATCTCCAATCAAATTGGAAAATTTGTGTACAAAGGCACTTTCATGGATGTCGGGTTCAGCTAAATTCCTTGACCACGGGGTTGGGGGTGCCGCCGTGCTGCGGACTACCATCGCGAGATTCCTCCTGAATTAAGTTATGAGTTATGAGTTATGAATTATGAGTTATGAATTATGAGCCATGAGTTATGAGTCATGAGTTATGAGTTATGAGTTATGAGTTTTAACTCTTCACCCCTAACTTCTCACTCCTAACTTCTCACTCCTAACTTCTCACTCCTCACTCCTCACTCCTAACTTCTCTAACCGTTGACTATCTATATTGATCTTTTTTGCTGTATATTAGGCGATCTGCAACGTGAATAGTGTCTATAATCGCCACCACTGCTGCATCTAACGGACGCTTTTCATTGCCGTCAATTTGACGAGCGGCACTGCCACGAGTGACAAGTACCCACTCATCTACTCCTGCTCCTACAGTATCTGCTGCTACTTCATACTGTGGCAAGATATTTCCGTCTTCATCCACCAATTGTAATAACAGTAGTTTTACACCTCTAAGACTTGGGTCTTTTTGGGTGCTAACTACTGTGCCGCGAACTTTGGCAACTTGCATTACAAATTACGGTCTTCTACCAAAAGGACGAATCGCATTCACATTTTCCCGGAATTGCTCTACGTCTTCTGTATAACGAATTGGCAGGACGTATTCTAAGTTTTCGTGAGGACGAGCAATGATGTGGGTAGACAGTACTTGTCCGCCGTTGACTCGCTTCACGGATTCAACTCCTGCGGCCACAGAAGCTTGAACTTCTGATACGTCTCCCCGCACAATTACTGTTACTCGACCACTACCGATTTTTTCGTAACCCACTAGAGTTACGCGAGCTGCTTTCACCATCGCATCAGCAGCTTCCACAACTGCTGGAAAGCCCAGCGTTTCAACCATTCCTACTGCGATCGACATTAGTTTTAATCCCTATTTAAAGTTTTAGCCCTGGACACACTTAAGATATGCTCAAAAAAACAACAAAAGTGCTAATTACTTTGTGTTAAACACCTTTTAGGTACGGAACTGTTCCACAGCCTCTGTGTAACGTATCGGCAAGACATACTCTAGGTTTTCGTGAGGACGAGCGATAATATGTGTGGATAAAACTTCACCACCATTAACTCTTCTCGCCGCTTCCACGCCAGCAGCCACGGAGGCTTGGACTTCCGATACATCTCCCCTAACTATCACGGTGACGCGAGCGCTACCAATTTTCTCGTATCCTACTAAAGTGACACGGGCTGCTTTCACCATCGCATCAGCAGCTTCCACGACTGCTGGAAAGCCCTTCGTTTCAATCATTCCAACTGCAATTGGCATCGCAGAACTCCTACAAAATTAATCCGATCGGTACTGTTATTTGAAATTTTTGACGGGGAGAGCTTGATCTTAAGAGCTAAGAAAACACTTCCAAATTAAGCATAGGAAAGCTTGGCGTCCCTGGCAATATAAATCACTATAATAGTTTATGATAAAAAAGTTTTAAAAAACTTAACAAAAATTTATCTGTCTCCATAAGCAATTAAAGTTTGCTGATTCCTAGAGCAGCCACTTATGCTTTATAATTTCTTTATCACATTTACAAAACGAGATTCATAGCCAAGGCTAATCCGATGTCAGGAAGAAATAGCAGTGGCTGTATCTTATGCTGTCTCTATATTTCCCCAATTTTTGCTACATCTACAATGACTAGGTAAAAAACATATAATTTTTTCAAATATATCGTATAAATTACTCTGGTCAAAGTAGAAATACAAATGTAAAAACTAAGGATGATGTTAAGGCAAGTAAATACTTTTGCTTACATGAAGTTCTATGTTGGTAAAGTTTAATAAGGTAAAATTAAGGAAAAATATTCCAAAGTTTTATTTGAAACAATATTAAACAAACATAGGAGTTTTGGCAAATCAATTTTATAAAATTCAATATTTTTCTGAAAGCTTTTTTAAAATTCAGGTCAAGTCCTCAAGGGAAATTTAAATGAGTCAATTTTTATTTTTAACGAGTTGGTTTGTGCCTTTATATAGCTTATTTGGTGCAATTTTGACCTTGCCCTGGGGGTTGGGAATA
Organism: Nostoc sp. ChiSLP01; assembly: GCA_034531195.2. Classification (GTDB taxonomy): domain Bacteria; phylum Cyanobacteriota; class Cyanobacteriia; order Cyanobacteriales; family Nostocaceae; genus Nostoc. The sequence goes on along the minus strand of JAVRBO020000105.1, from coordinate 50,491 downwards.
ATTCGGCGCACAGGGCCAAGACCCGCGGCATACTTCAACTTGTTGACGACCGTTTTAGCTTTTGTCCATAGCTTGTTTGTATTTAAAGATATTTGGGATAGAGAACCAGAAAATTTGTTGGTTAGCTGGTTCAAGGCTGCGGATTTAGACTTATCCTTCGCCTTGGAACTCTCACCAGTGAGTATTGGGGCAACAGTTTTAATTACAGGCATAAGCTTACTGGCACAAGTTTACGCCTTGGGTTACATGGAAAAAGACTGGTCGTTAGCACGTTTTTTTGCGCTGCTGGGATTTTTTGAAGCAGCACTTAGCGGTCTAGCAATCAGCGATTCTTTGTTTTTGAGCTATGCCCTTTTGGAAGTCCTAACACTTTCGACTTATTTGCTCGTGGGATTCTGGTACGCTCAACCGTTAGTAGTGACTGCTGCGCGAGATGCGTTTTTAACTAAACGGGTGGGAGACTTGTTACTGCTGATGGCTGTAGTCACCCTTTCCACCTTGGCTGGCAGCTTGAACTTTTCCGATCTATATGAGTGGGCGCAAACAGCTAATTTAAGCCCAGTCACATCAACGTTATTGGGCTTGGCGTTAATTGCCGGGCCTGCGGGTAAATGCGCCCAGTTTCCACTGCACCTGTGGTTAGATGAGGCAATGGAAGGGCCGAATCCCGCCTCGGTAATGCGAAATTCCTTAGTAGTAGCTGGTGGTGCTTATTTACTATTTAAACTGCAACCATTGTTAGCCCTGTCACCAGTTGCCCTGAATGCTTTAGTAATCATGGGTACGGTGACGGCAATTGGCGCAACATTAGTATCCATAGCTCAAATCGACATTAAACGAGCCTTATCTCATTCAACCAGTGCATACATGGGGTTAGCGTTTTTGGCAGTAGGCTTGCAGCAAGGTGGTGTCGCCTTGATGTTGCTGTTAACCCATGCGATCGCCAAAGCATTATTATTTATGAGTTCTGGTTCGGTAATCTTAACTACTCAAAGCCAAGACTTGACAGAAATGGGCGGTTTATGGTCGAGGATGCCAGCCACCACTACTGCTTACGTAGTTGGTTCCGCAGGAATGGTTACGCTTCTACCACTGGGAAGTTTTTGGGCAATGTTAGCCTGGGCTGACGGTTTTGTGACTATTAGTCCTTGGGTGATTGGAGTTTTATTGCTAGTCAACGGCTTGACAGCACTGAACTTGACTAGAGTATTTCGATTAGTCTTTTGGGGTAAACCCCAACCAAAGACCCGCCGGACTCCAGAAGTTGGTTGGTCGATGGCATTGCCAATGGTAACTTTAACAATATTGACCTTGCTTGTTCCTTTGATGTTACAGCAATGGTATCTGCTACCCGATTGGGAAAGTATCAATTGGTATGTGGCATTAGCCTTATTTGCTTCTACTGGAATAGGAGTAGGTGTAGGTTCTACAATTTATCTCCACAAAGCTTGGTCGAGATCGAGAATTTTGGCATGGAGATTTCTCCAAGATTTGTTGGGTTATGACTTTTACATCGATCAAGTTTATCGAACAACCGTAGTGAGTGCAGTAGCGCTGCTATCGAAGATTTCTGCTTGGAGCGATCGCTATTTGGTTGACGGTATAGTGAACTTAGTTGGGTTTGCCACAATTCTCAGCGGACAAGGTTTAAAGTACAGCATTTCCGGACAATCCCAAGGTTATATGTTGACCATCCTCGCAGTCGTCAGCATCCTGGGCTTTTTCATCAGCTGGTCATTGGGTTTATTAGATAAATTGCCTTTTTAAGAGTGTTGAGAGACGCGATAAACCCTTGTCTTTACAAGAATTGGAAGTTTCTCCCCCTGCCTCCCCTGCCTCCCCTGCTCCCCCTGCCTCCCCTGCCTCCCCTGCTCCCCCTGCCTCCCCTGCCCTCATCTTCCTTACCTGAAGTCTATGCTTAGTGCTTTAATTCTAGTGCCCTTGATTGGCGCAGCTCTAATTGGTTTTTGGCCCTCTAGCAATAGTGGGAAAGTTCACCGTAGTCTAGCTTTGGGCATTGCGATTATTGCTTTCTTTTGGACACTTGTATTAACAGTACAGTTCCGTCCTGGAGAAGTCAGTCAACAGTTTGCCGAATCTGTTCCTTGGATAGATGTCTTAGGCTTAAACTATAACCTGGGAGTAGATGGTTTATCTTTGCCATTGCTGGTTTTGAATGGACTGTTGACTTGCATTGCCATCTACAGTAGCGATGAATCCCTGACGCGTCCTAAGTTGTATTACTCTTTGATACTACTGTTAAACGTTGGTGTCACTGGGGCTTTTTTAGCACAGGATTTACTGCTATTTTTCCTGTTTTACGAACTAGAACTGATTCCCCTGTATCTGTTGATAGCTATTTGGGGCGGTGCAAGACGGGGTTACGCTGCAACAAAATTTCTGATTTATACTGCCATTTCGGGAGTCTTGATTTTAGCAAGTTTCCTGGGCATAGTTTGGCTGAGTGGTTCTTCTAGCTTTGCACTAGCAACCTTAAACCCCAAGACTCTACCTTTAGCAACGCAACTTATACTGCTAGTGGGAATTTTGATCGGCTTCGGAATTAAAATTCCCTTAGTTCCTTTCCATACTTGGTTGCCAGATGCTCACGTTGAAGCTTCCACACCGATTTCCGTGCTGTTGGCTGGAGTACTGTTGAAGCTGGGAACTTACGGCTTACTGCGATTTGGCATGAACTTGTTACCAGAAGCCTGGAATTATGTGGCTCCTTGGTTAGCAATTTGGGCAGCAGTAAGTGTATTGTATGGTTCATCCTGTGCGATCGCCCAAACAGATATGAAAAAAATGGTGGCGTACAGTTCCATTGGACACATGGGCTACGTCCTGATAGCGGCGGCGGCGGCTACACCTTTAAGTGTCTTGGGCGCTGTCATGCAAATGATTAGCCACGGCTTGATTTCAGCAATGATGTTTTTGCTGGTGGGTGTTGTGTATAAAAAAGCTGGCAGCCGGGATTTAGAAATCATCAGAGGACTGCTGAACCCAGAACGCGGTATGCCGGTAATCGGTAGCTTAATGATTGTGGGAGTCATGGCTAGCGCAGGCATACCGGGAATGTTAGGGTTTATTTCCGAATTTATTGTTTATCGGGGTAGTTTTGCAGTTTTTCCAGTACAAACACTACTGTGCATGATTGGTACTGGTTTAACAGCAGTTTACTTTTTGTTACTTATGAACCGCGCCTTTTTTGGCCGCTTGTCTGCACCTGTTGTCAACTTACCACGCGTGTATTGGAGCGATCGCCTTCCAGCTGCAATTTTAGCCTTAATAATCGTGATTTTTGGTATCCAGCCGTCTTGGTTAGCACGCTGGACTGAACCAACAATTACAGCAATGGTCAATACTCAAAACGTAGTAGTAGTGTCCTTAGACAAGAGAATGGGGACTAGGGAGTAGGGAGTAGGAACACAAAGGGCAAGGAGAGCTGGGACACAAAGAATAAACCTGTTGCAAAAGTCTTTCTTTGCGTTCTCTTCTCTGCGCCCACCGAAGTTCAGATGCCTGCGGCGGGCTGCGCCAACGGCGGAAGCCGCCGCTCCGACTTCTCTCTGCGCCTCTGCGTAAAACAATATTTTATGGAGAACTAGCAATGGTAACTACTAGAAATAAATTCACTAACGAACCTTTACCTGAGTTTATTGAACGCCTGCAAACAGGACAGGCATTACTCACCGATACTCCAGAAAATGTGGTGGAAGTAGTTGGGATTCTCAAAAGCTACGGCGTAGTTTTAGATGCGTATTCAATAAATCTGATTTACATTGCCGAACATCAATTTTTAGTATTTTTCCCATTTTTTAAATACTTTAATGGAGACATTTCTTTTCAGAAATTACTGCGTCACTGGTGGCACGATCGCATTAATTTTGAATATGCCGAGTATTGTATGAAAGCCATGATGTGGCACGGTGGCGGCGGTTTAGATGAATATTTAGATACAAAAGAATTTAAAGAAAGAGCGCAAGCTGTAATTGCAGCTCAATTTAAAAATAATCCGATAATTTTAGGCATTAACCAACTGTTTCCAGACTTTTTAACCGAACAGTTACGCGTTTATGCTTACTACAGTGGTTTAGGTCAATTTTGGCGAGTCATGGCTGATATTTTCTTAAGCTTATCAGACCTCTATGACAAAGGCGAAATCAAATCGATTCCCCAAGTTGTAGACCATATTAAAGCCGGGTTAGTGGCAAGTGCATCAAAGCCAATTACCTACAGCGTCAAAATTAAGGAAAAACTCTATGACATTATTCCCCAAGACGTTGGTTTAACCTTCTTAGCAGACACAGCAATACCTTATGTAGAGGCAGTTTTCTTTAGAGGAACACCTTTCCACGGCACAGTTTCATACAACGCCCAAGCTTATCAAATCTCCCCAGATCAAAGTCGATTCCAATATGGCGCATTGTACGCCGATCCTTTGCCCATTGGCGGCGCAGGTATCCCTCCTACCTTGTTGATGCAAGATATGCGTCATTATCTGCCAGAATACTTGCATGAAATTTATCGTCGCAGCCTCCGGGGTGAAGATGATTTGCGAGTGCAAATTTGTATGACTTTCCAAAAATCGATGTTTTGCGTGACCACAGCAGCGATTTTAGGACTGGCGCCTTATCCTTTAGATACTAAAGATCCATCTGAGGAAAAAGCTAATCGAGTTTATTTTGCAAAGTGGATGAGTCGCCTAGAAACTTCCCAGTTGCTAGAGGTGAATAAATAGTTGACTTTTAATTAAAACTATGCATTTGGCTCAATGCCGAGCGATCGCAATTGAGCAATCAGAATCTCATTTCGTTGGCGTTCTTGTTCAGCGCGTTGGCGTTCTTGTTCTGCTCTTTCATCGCCAGTCAACAACAAATTACCTTGCAAATCCCACCAACGTAACCACGGCAATTCCATATTTTGGTAAACTCCATGCCAAATACCTAGCTCAACGCCTAAAGGATGTATGAGATAATGTCCCCGTTCGTTTGTTGGTAATGGCTGATACTTGCCCTCAATTAAGTGATACACTTCTACGCTGGCTTTATCCACTTCATAAATGCCGTAAAACGGAGTCCGAATCACTTGCTCATAAATCCAAAATTTGCCTTTCCAAGGTGTTTGATCTCGCTCTTCACTCCCATCACTAGAGACAAATTCTAAGGCAATTAATGGGGCAATAAATTCTCGCCATATTACATAAGACCTGCGGATTTGTCCATCGAGTAAGGGCGGGACATTGGCGACATAAAACCAGTCTGGTGCGACTGCGCCTTTTTCTGGCGGATCGGTCATCCGCCAGTAGATGCCACAATCTTGACCAATACAATATTGCCGATCAGGGTGAAGTTTTTGTAATATTGGTTGAATCGAGTCGGTAATGAGAATGCTTTGGGGATGTTCCTGGAAGTTTTTGCCTTCGGCACGCTCCGCGAACACAAATGTGCCATCGGACTCTGGTAGCTGCGTGTGGTCTGGGAAAGGGGTGAGGTCAGTGGGGTTGATGGCAGAGGTCATAAAGTTACCTTTGCACTAGCTAAAGGTTGTTTTTAGTTTAGCAATAGAGGGAGAAAAAAGCGTAGGCGTAGCCCGTCGTAGACATCGCAGTCTTTCTGCCAAGCTAGGCTCAAAGCAATCTCTTGGAATCTTGACCTATTGTATTTTTGGGCCGATGTAACCAATGATGATTTTGCCAGGCCCTAATTCTGTAGAAAAATGAAGCCGCCAAGCTCCTTTACCAGTCATCCTTAGGTGAAAACTGAATATACGATACTTATCATCAGGACACTTGAACGTTAATTTTTCCTCTAATTTTTGCAGCCTAGATTCACTTTTTGGAGTAGCTTTACTAGCAAGAAGGTCTAAATCAAAAGTTCCATTTGTCCAAGTTTTACAGCAATTTTCCAATTCAAACAACTTATTTACAACCTGTGTGAGCATTGGAGTTCCAGAATAAAGGCTTTGAATCTGTTTACTGGTATTTTCGCAAAACTTTAAATTAGGAAATAATTCCTCTCTCCGATTCCAAACATCTTCACCATCGATAACACCAGTACGAATGCGGTTTTTAAACCACCCGGTGTGTTCTTGTACATGGTTGCTACGACTAGCATGAATGATGTTAACAATGTAATCGATTACCTCTCTGTCTTCATCAATTGTTGTGGCTTCGACTGCTAGGAGACTTAAATCCCAGCATTGCGCTGAAATCAAACTGATTGCCATTGTGTCAAGCATATAAGCAATACCAAGTCCAACAGCTGCTTCTCCCTGATGCCAAAATTCGGATAAGCCAATATTATTTTCGATATCTTGAATGTCTAAATTAGTGATATTAGTTGAAAAAGGGCTTGTAGTTGCTAAAGTTCTAATAAAACCTCGTTCAACTTGATCTACTTCTTTATCATTAAGCCAACGACGTAAAGGATAGTCAGGTGCAAGTATAGTTTGATGAAAGTTATCTTTAGTGCGAAGGCTAACTTTCACACCCTGTGACTTTACTGCTTTTATAGTTTGAATAAAGTTTGACATCCATTGCCGCGCTGTTTGCTCATCAGAAGCCATATTTTTTAGAGAAAGCTCATTTAATACTAAGTCAATCTCCACATTTACTCTCCCGCCGGTTCTAACAAAGCATCCAAGCTTTTTTCCCACTCATCAAAGAATCCATCAGGCCATCGATCTATTCTGCCATTGCGATCGATATGTGGTGAAATTACTTTTGTAAAAGTTTGTCCTTGTTTTTCTTGGCGTTGTAAGTAATGCAACTGAACATAATGCGGTGGAATAATACCGCCATGAACCGCAAGACGAATACCATTTAAAACATGATCGCTGTGAGTTTCTATTACAATCTGAATATCGCAACTAGCAGCAAGTGCTAATAATTCTCCCATTTTCACTTGTCCTCTAGGATGAAGGTGAGCTTCTGGGTTTTCAACTAGGATTAGTGTACCAGGAGGAGATGAAAGTATGGCTACAATAATTGATAAAGTGTATGTAATTCCAAAGCCAACGTTGGTTGCACGGTAAAGATTACTATCTCCATAAAAATATTTTATAGTCACCAAACTCATTTCAGATTTAGCGTCAATTTTGAGGCGTATACCAGGGCTAACCTCTCTCATCCATGCTTCCGCCTGGTCTATTAAATCCATTGATTTGGCTTGTGGATAGCTAAGATTTGATATGGGAATTGGTTCACGTCCATAAATATAAAGAAAATGCGGTGTATATTCTCCTGTAGTACCAATTTGTCTAAGCCTTCTGACTTTATAATCAAACATTTCATTAAATGAACGTGGGCCAATACGTTCTGCTTGAAGGTAGTGAAAATAATTACTAAAAATATTAGATTTATAGATTTCAGAGTCATTGGGTTCTGAAATTACATTTAATACGTCTTCTTCTTTTTTATCTCGGTTGTAATTAAAGCCCCATTTAGCTTGATAGTTTTCCAAGATAATCTCAAAGCTTATATGGTTGTCTTTTGCGCTCTCATAAAGGGCATCTTGCGCTGTACCAATATTTACTAAATCACCGTTTAGCGCCAAGCCAGTTTTTGGCAATAAATCTTGCTGATAGGATTGACGTAGTAGTAGTAATGATTGAAGTACAGAAGATTTACCAGCGCTATTGAGGCCAGAAAGTAGTGTTAAAGGTCTAAATTCTAGTAACTGATTATTAAAAGGTTTGAAGTTGATCAGGCGAAGAGAGTTAATCATAAAAGCACTTCCTGAATTATTTTCTCTATAGTATTAAATCTATACTGAACTTTCCCAGCAGCTTGAGATATAGATTCTAAAAAAGATTTGTCATTGTCTACACGGCTCTTAAATATATCAATTAATTTACGTTTTTTCTCTATCAGAATTTGTATTTGCTCGTCGCTTAATTTACTCAAAAGTACTGACCATGATTCAAATAAAGCTTTGTTGATAGGAAACTGCCTTTTCTGATAATTAGATATTTTGCGAAATGCATCTTTACCAAATATGTTCCAAGCAGCTACCATTGTTCTCTTAAAATCAGTTTCAATTTTATGTAACTCAGTTTCAGACACTTTATTTGTCTTAGATAATGCTTGAGTTAAAAAAGCATCTCTGTTGTCGGCATAATCTTTATAAGAAGTCAAAGTAAAGGCTAAAAAACCTAATATAAATTCACGATCGTCCATACGCATTTTCCGGTCATTTCCGAGTTTAACTACTTGCTGAAACTCTGGAGATGCTGCAAGTTTAGTCAAAAACTTTGTTCCCTTACCAGGATTAAGAGCATGGCGTAATTCTTGAGGTGATAAAGCTAGACCTCCAGTATTAATGCGTTTGAAAATATTGTATTTAATTTCTGGAGGTGTGCCTTTTTCAATTAAATATACTGTTAGTTGAGTTTCTTCAAGACGACGTTGGTATCTGCGTTCAATTTGATCGAAGGTTTTACCTTCCAGATTTGTAAGATATTCTAATCCAGATAGTTTGAGGTTTTTGTCGAGAATAAAGCGCTTTAGTGCAAATAGACGTTGTAATCCATCGACTACTAACCATTTATCTTCATTAGTAGCATCTATATAAAATGCTGGTATTGGAATGCGGATAATAATAGATTCTATAAGCCTACTTTGGGCATCTTCTTTCCAGACATCCGCATGACGTTGGAAATCAGGTGCTAAATCAAGAGCTTCTTCATTAATTCTTTTAAGCAATAATTCTACTGTAGGTTCTCTAGTTATAATGTTAATTTCATCAGGATCGTACTGAAAAGTAATTTTTTCCTCTCGCTCTTCTTCATCTAAAATTTCTTCATCAGCTAATTCTGCATTGTAGTTACTCAAATCTGTCACGGCGCTTACTCCTTAGTAGTAACATTTATTCCCTCAGTTATTAGTGATGCTTGATGTTACTACATCAGCAAATGAGGCTTTTTAACTGGCGTACTTCAATCCTACTATTTTCCTAAATGATAAAGACGTGAAATTTCACGCCTCTAGCTAGCTAATTATTTGTTACCTAAACTAGGAAAATTGAAAATTTGCGCGATCGCCTCTTTTAAGATCTGAGCGATGACTACTTCTCTCTATCTAGCTTCTCTTGGATAGCATCTCTACAGAATTGTGCAGGGTCGTCCTTAGATTTCACCGCCTCTTTCATCTCGTCAGTACACCTGAAACTGATGCTAGCCGTCATTGGTTCTTCGTTTTTAGATTGTATCGGTTCCAAATTTTCAGGTTTACCCTTCGGATTAGGCATTATTGAGAAAAGTAAATATAGCTTGAATTGTCTGTGTACAAATAATTAGAGTATTTAAACGGTAGGCAATCTGTCTGGAAAACTTGTTACCTACCGATATCCCAATCATAATGAGACAATTCTATGTTTACACGATCGGAACTCGAAATCAAAACCATTGCCGAACTACGCTTGCTCTGCCAGCGTTATGGATTACGACCGACTGGAAAATCAGTGCAGAAGGTAAGCTATATTACATCGTTGATTGCATTTGCAGCGATCGCACTTAACCAGCTACAAGAAGGCAAAGGATTACGAAGATTATCGGTTGGCAGCTTTCAATGCATCGGCGCAGCGCTAGATGAGATGAATTCTCCGACCGCCGAACAAGCAGCATTAATCAAGGCAAGCTTAGAAGGCAAGTATTTGAGCGCACCTAGTCGCTGGGAGCAGGAGAAACTACTTAACCTGTACAAGGCTAAACTGTTGCTAGAGCAAGTTATGGACTTGCTAGCAGACTAATTTTTTCGCTAACCTCGATAATCCTTGTGTCAGTCCTCTTCTGAGGGGACTTTTTTAGTAGCTATTGCCAAATACTTAAACTTCTGGTTCAATGCCAAGCGATCGCAATTGTGCAGTTAAGCGATCGGCTCTTTGTCTTTCCTGTTCAGCCCTTTGGCTTTCCTGTTCAGCCCTTTGGCTTTCCTGTTCAGCCCGTTGGGATTCTTGTTCGGCTCTTTCATCACCAGTCAACAACAAATTACCCTGCAAATCCCACCAACGCAACCAAGGCAATTCGACATTCTGATAAACTCCTTGCCAAATACCTAACTCAACTCCCAAGCGCATAATCGGATAATGTCCGCGTTCATTTGGTATTAATAACTGATATTGTCCCCCAATTAATTCATACATTTCCACACTGGCTTTCTTCACTTCATAAATGCCATAAAAAGCTGGATGAATTACTTGTTCATAAATCCAAAATTTGCCTTGCCAAGGGGTTCGATCTCGTTCTTCACTACCACTAGAGACAAATTCCAAGGCAATTAATGGGGCAATAAATTCTCGCCACAGTACATAAGACCTACGTGTTTGTCCATCGAGCAAGGGCGGTACATTTGGCACATAAAACCAATCTGGTGCTTCTGCCCCTTTTTCTGGCGGGTCTGTTATGCGCCAGTAAATCCCTAAGTCCTGACCGATACAATATTGACCATCAGGATGTAATTGTTTGAGGATAGGTGTAATCGAGTCAGTCAATAAAATGCTTTGGGGATGCTCTTGCCAATTCTTCACAAATGTGCCATTAGACTCTGGTAGCTGCGTATGGTCGGGAAAAGGAGTCAGGTCTGTAGATAGGTCGGTTGCAGAGGTCATAGGGTATCCTCGCGCAGGAGTGCGGTTTGTTGTTGATTTTAGCAAGCACAGACCTGTCTGAAAAAACTAGATATTTTAGCCTGCGGGAACAACTGACGCCGATCGCTCACTATTCATATACTCTTACAGTACGCGCAGTAAGCTGGGAATACTTTCTACTGCTTCCAGATTCTCAATTTCTGCCAAAGCTTGCCGAAAGTTGCCTTCCCGCACATCATGAGTTACAACTACAATCTCTGCTAGTTCCCCTTGAAAGCCTGTTTGCACAATTGACTCTAAACTGACACCATAGTTACCAAAGCAAGTACCCAACTTCCCGATAACTCCAGGTTGGTCATTGGTGAGGAAACGGGTATAAAACCGAGTTATCAATTCTGCCATCGGTGCAATTTCGCTGTATTCGTGATGTCCGCAAGCTAATAATGGATTGAGCGAAGCGATTTCGGATTGATGTAATTCCTGAGTGCTGACTCTTTGCGATTTTAAAGTAGCAGTTAAATTCAATATATCCGAGGTTACGGCACTGGCAGTTGCACCAGCACCAGCACCAGGGCCGAAAAACATTACCTGCCCGATAGGTTCTCCTTCTACAAGAATGGCATTATAAACACCATTGATGCTAGCCAAAGGATGTGCTTTCGGCACTAAGGTCGGATGAACTCTCACCGACAGAGGAGATAGGTAAAATTTCCCCGCGTCCCCCTGTCCCCGCGTCCCCCCGTCCTCTTGAGAGGGTGTAATTCTTTTAGCGATCGCTAATAATTTAATTACAAATCCTAATTTTTCGGCGTAGGCAATATCTGTTTTGCTGACTTGCCGAATCCCTTCGGTATATACATCTTTGAGGTTGATACGTCCGCCAAAACCCAAAGATGCCAAGATGGCAATCTTATCAGCTGCGTCTAAGCCATCAACATCGGCTGTGGGGTCAGCCTCAGCATAACCCAAGCGTTGGGCATCAGCTAAAACATCGCTGAAGTTACTGCCTTCTGTTTGCATCCGGGTGAGGATGTAGTTAGTAGTACCGTTAACTATGCCAGTTACAGTATGAATGCGGTTAACACTTAAAGATTGCTTCAGGGGTTGAATTACCGGAATCCCACCACCGACAGCAGCTTCTAACATCACGTATACGCCAGCTTGGTTGGCAGTTGTGAAAATTTCTGCCCCAAAGCGGGCGATTACTGCTTTATTTGCGGTGACTACATGTTTACCATTACTTAATGCTTTGAGAATGAGCGATCGCGCTGGTTCGAGTCCGCCTATAACTTCGACTATAATATCTACCGCCGGATCGTTGACAATGGCTTCTAAATCTGTAGTTAATACTTCCGTAGATAATTCTACTGCACGGGGTTTATTAAGCGATCGTACTCCGACCCGGTATATTTCTATTTCTTGCAACAACGGGTGACGCCCAGTTTTATCTTGCAACAACTGTACTGTACCCGTCCCGACGGTTCCCAATCCCAGTATTCCTAGTTTCACACCCACAACTTTTGCACCCAATTTCACCAACAACAATTGTAGGTAGAGCATATAACGCCCTACCTACTGATTATCCTTCTTCGTTTGTCATTTGTGTTTTGTCATTTTTCAGTTGTCCATTGTCCTCTCTTACAAAGTTCCGTTCGCCCTTGGCGTTGCCGTAGGCATCGCCGGAAGCCGACGCTCAGACTTTGCGCTTTGTCTTTTGTCAGTTGTCCTTTGTTATTCACTAATGACCAATGACTAATGACCAATGACTAATGACAACTTAGTAAGTTTCTACGTGCCAGCGACCAGCTTTCTTGAGTTGCTTTTGGTAGTCACTCCACACGATGTCTTCTTTAGCAGCAGCAGCACTTAAAGCTGCATCAATACCTTCTTCCATACCCCGCAAACCGCAGATGTAGGTGTGGGTTTTTTCATTTTTAATCAATTGCCACAATTCATCAGCATGTTCGGCTACGCGGTCTTGGATGTACATTCTACCGCCTTGGGGATTCTTCTGTTCCCGGCTGATGGCATTAGTGAGGCGGAAGTTATTAGGATATTTTTGTTCGATTTCTTCCAACTCTTCCTTATATAACAGGTTTGGAGTTGTAGGAACGCCAAATATTAACCAAGAGAATCCTTTAAATTGGTATTCTGGGTTAGCTGCTCTTTCCGCATCTTTAAACTGACGCCACAAATAAGCCCGCATCGGCGCAATACCTGTTCCGGTTGCCATCATAATAACGTTGGCTTCGGGGTCATCGGGTAACAGCATTTCTTTACCGACTGGCCCTGTAATTTTCACTTCATCCCCAGGTTTGAGGAAACACAAGTGGGTAGAGCAGACACCGTAGACTGTTTCGCCAGTTTCAGGGTGCTTGTATTCTAACTGGCGGACGCACAGTGATACCGTCTTATCGTCTACATCATCGCCATGACGAGTTGAGGCGATAGAATACAGTCTGAGTTTTTCTGGCTTGCCGTTCTTGTCCAATCCTGGTGGGATAATCCCAATACTTTGACCTTCAATGTACTTCAAATTACTGCCAGACAGGTCAAACTTGATGTGTTGAACAATACCAATTCCGCCTTCCTTGACTAACGGCTCGTTAGATATTACCTTGCCAATAAACGGAGCATTGGGACGGTAAGTGTTAACAGGAACGTCACCGTGGTCTTTCTTGGCTTTCGCTTGAGTCATGGTGTTGCCTTTCTTGTCCTTGTTCTTTAGCTGTTCTTCAGCTTTAACTTCAGTCTTACTATTCACAGGTGTGGCTTTACCATTAACTTGCCCTAAAGCAGCTACGGGCTGAATGCTAACAATAGTGCCGCCTAGACGAGTGATACGTCGCATTTCTTGATTCATGCGGTTGTAAGGCACTCTGATGAACACACTGCCACTTTTACGAATCGGGTAGTTCGTTTGATCGGTTTCTTCACTCTGACGCAGACCTACCACTTCATAGAGGAAGACGCGGCTACCTAATTGTGTGTTGGCAGCACCCTCAACAGCACCTCGATTGTTCATTCGTTCTACCACTCCGATATTTACTTAACCGTTTTTCAAAAAAAACTATTCCCCTGCCTTGCCAGCTTTAGTTTACCGGATTTTCGTTTCACAAAACTGGCTTTCTGGAAAAACGGCATCATTTATCGATGCCTTGCTAAGTACACTCACCGAAGACATGCAGGCATAGTAAAAAACACACCTGTTCACCTTCTAAGGTAAAGGATAAGTCTTTTGGAGAATGTTAATAATGAATCAATTTAATCTTTTCTTCGTTAACTACCACCGATACTTTTTTGCTAACTTTTGTCTACAAATAATAATGCTGCACGACACAAGGCGTATCAATCGATGCACCTAAAAGCATCTTATCTTTGGCCTTACTTGGCCAAATCTACTACTCTCATTAAATATTCTTAGCTATATTTATTACTTGCTCATGTCTAACTACATGACTAGTACAACTTGAGCTAGGAACATAATGGCAGAGAGAACTGTGATTTAAGCAACTATAATCAGTTTTACTTGATGTGAAAAATCTGTCAACCTCCATCAGTAGCTTGCTATTACAATTTGTAATTTTACTTTTGGCTCTCAACCTGAATCGAATTACTGCTAATCCCTCTGTTTTTTGAGGAAAAGCATCTCCTTACTGCATCTTTCGTAATTTCCTCGCTATTGACAAATTTACTTGCTGTTTTATTTATATTTGACTGCCTTGAAAATAGGGGTGGGGAATGGGTAGAGAGGCAATCAACTCTTGTTGGTACCGAGTGGGGAAAATAAATTTTCATTGCTTCTTGTGAGTGCAACCGATCGAGTCTCTTGCAATGTTGAATAGAACAAGCTTCTAGTAGCAGTATTTTCACTCAGCGGTTAAAGGCGATCGCCTGCGTGCATATCTGGTTAAATTTTAAGCTCCTAAGAGCATTTAACCCAGCACATCTTTTAGTGTTGGCTGTTGAGTATTGACAATTCACAGTTAACCATCAGCGGTCAACGAATTCAAAGTGTAATAGCTTACTATTTTTCTCAATGGAATCATTGAATGTTGAGAACACTCAGACGTTTATTAATTTACACCCAATAATTTTACTAATGCAACTTAGGGAGTCATTCGTTGGATAGATTTTGGTCTTAAATATCTTGAGCCTTTAGGCGCGATAAAATTTCACAACGTCAAAAACTTTGCCCAAGAAATCAATTATACCATTACAACTCCATCGCATAAAGTCACAACTAGCAGACAACACAGCATTGCAACACTTAGGGGTATTCTCGATCCCTCTTAGAAAATTAACAGATCGATGGTCAAAATGATTAGCAAACCAAACTAATTCTTGTTGATATCAAATCTTGTATGGGATACCGCCTTCTGTTAAAATCAAATATACCACTAGGATTAAATACTTACCGGCACTTAAGATTCAGGCTAGTCCAATGAGTAGCAACTTATGAGTTTTGAGTTTGTTGTCTACTTATTGATGTCTTATAGCAGTGCTGGGTAGCAAGAACGCAGGATAAACCAAAGCGGTAAACTCCTGGCTTCAGAATCTGCTGTGTGAAAAATTATTGACACAACTTTAGTATTTAGAGGAGATTTATGACAACTAAGCCGGAACGCGTGGTACTGATTGGAGTAGCCGGAGACTCTGGTTGCGGTAAATCTACGTTTTTGCGTCGTTTGATAGATTTATTTGGTGAAGAATTAATGACAGTCATCTGCTTGGATGACTATCACTCCTTAGATCGCAAACAGCGCAAAGAAACAGGAATAACTGCGCTAGACCCCAGGGCGAACAATTTTGACCTGATGTATGAGCAAATTAAAGCGCTCAAAAACGGTCAAGCGATTGATAAGCCGATTTATAACCACGAAACTGGCTTAATCGATCCGCCAGAGCGGATAGAGCCAAATCATATCATAGTGGTTGAAGGGTTACATCCTTTATATGATGAACGGGTGCGATCGCTAATCGACTTTAGCGTTTACTTCGATATTAGCGATGAAGTCAAAATCGCCTGGAAAATTCAGCGAGATATGGCAGAACGCGGTCATCGCTACGAAGATGTCTTAGCACAAATCAATTCCCGCAAACCGGACTTTGATAAGTTTATCGAACCACAAAGAGAATTTGCCGATGTTGTTCTTCAAGTATTACCCACGAACTTGATCAAAAACGACACCGAGCGTCGAGTCTTACGGGTACGTATGCTCCAGCGGGAAGGAAAGGAAGGCTTTGAGCCAACCTACCTCTTTGATGAAGGATCGACAATTAACTGGACTCCCTGCGGACGCAAACTCACCTGTTCTTACCCTGGTATGCAACTGTACTACGGTTCAGATGTCTACTATGGTCGCTACGTCTCAGTACTAGAAGTAGACGGTCAATTTGACAACCTAGAAGAAGTCATTTACATCGAAACCCATCTCAGCAATACATCAACCAAATATCAAGGTGAGTTGACTCACTTATTGCTCCAGCACCGTGAATACCCAGGTTCCAACAATGGAACTGGTTTGTTCCAAGTGCTTACAGGTTTAAAAATGCGTGCCGCTTACGAACAGCTGACAGCTAAGGAAGCAAAGTTAGCAGTTCAGGTTTAAGGCAGCAGGTTTGTGTCAAAGCTTGCAGGGGCACTTTTCGGAATGCCCCGCTTTTTTTTGTATTCTTCAAAACGTTTTGCGTAGAAAATAATTAGCGTAAATTGTATTTTCCTTACTAGTAGTTAGTAGTTTTAATCGATCTTCAAAAGACACTAACGACTCCAGTATAAATGTTGTTATGATTTCATAAATTAGGTAGCTGAACTAAATACCTACATTTAGTTAGCCAAAATACTCAAACAAGGAGGAACTACCTTTGTCTCGTCGATATTTATTTACCTCCGAGTCAGTCACTGAAGGTCATCCAGATAAAATCTGCGATCAGATTTCTGATACCATCCTTGATGCCCTACTGACACAAGACCCCAGCAGCCGCGTTGCTGCTGAAGTAGTAGTTAATACTGGCTTGGTGCTAATTACAGGTGAAATCACCACCAAAGCCAATGTAAATTTCGTCAATCTCGCCCGCAAGAAAATTGCCGAAATCGGGTATACAAATGCTGATAACGGCTTTTCTGCCAACAGCACCAGCGTTTTGCTAGCTTTAGACGAACAATCACCTGATATTGCCCAAGGCGTCAACACCGCCCAAGAAACCCGCCAGCAAGATAGTGACGAACAATTCGACACAATTGGCGCTGGCGACCAAGGTATAATGTTCGGTTTTGCCAGCAACGAAACACCAGAATTGATGCCCTTGCCCATCAGTCTGGCTCACCGCATTGCCCGCCGATTGGCAGCAGTTCGCAAAACAGGTGAATTGTCATACTTGCGTCCCGACGGCAAAACTCAGGTAACTGTAGTTTACGAAAATGGACGTGCTGTAGGGATTGATACCATCTTGATTTCTACCCAGCATACAGCCACTATTGGGGAAATCACAGATGAAACGGCAGTACAAGCCAAAATTAAACAAGACCTATGGTCAGCTGTAGTTGAACCTGTTTTTGGCGACATAGACGTGAAGCCAAATGACGAAACACGCTTTTTAGTCAATCCCACAGGCAAATTTGTTGTTGGTGGCCCCCAAGGAGACTCTGGCCTGACAGGACGGAAAATAATCGTTGACACCTATGGTGGATATTCACGACATGGCGGCGGTGCTTTCTCTGGCAAAGACCCCACCAAGGTTGACCGTTCTGCTGCTTATGCTGCTCGCTATGTGGCAAAGAATATTGTTGCTGCTGGGTTGGCAGAAAAAGTTGAAATCCAACTTTCTTATGCTATTGGTGTAGCACGGCCAACTAGTATCTTAGTGGATACCTTTGGCACTGGCAAAGTAGATGAAGAAACCTTGCTGGAATTAATCAAGCAGCACTTTGAACTGCGTCCAGCGGGGATTATCCATAGCTTCAACTTACGCAACTTACCAAGTGAACGAGGCGGACGTTTTTATCAGGACGTCGCGGCTTACGGTCACTTTGGACGGAGCGATTTAGACTTACCTTGGGAACAGACCGATAAAGCCGAATTATTGAAGCAGGCAGCAAATGAGTTACTTTCCACTGCTGCTCAGGCATTAACTTAAACTTGTATACTAAATTGCATAGTTAAACTCGCTATAAAGACGCGGACAAGCAAATATGCAATTTAAGTAACGAGCCTTACCAAATATTAGCTTGTTATCTGAGGGTATTGTCATAAATTGGCAATACCCTCATTTATCGATAAAGTGAGGCATCCTTGTTTCCTCAGCGCCCGATTTCGACATCTTCGAGGATGCCGAGTGCATCGGGGATAAGAACCGCAGCAGAGTAGTAAGCAGTGACGAGGTAGGAGATGATAGCCTTTTCGTTAATGCCCATGAATCGGACAGACAAGCTCGGTTGGTATTCATCAGGGATACCAGTTTGATGTAAACCAATCACGCCTTGGTCATCTTCACCAGTACGGAGTATCAAGATAGAACTAGTTTTGTTCTTAGTAATCGGAATTTTGTTACAGGGAAAAATCGGTACATTGCGCCACGTAATTATCTTACTCCCATCAACATCAATGGTTGGTGGATAGATGCCGCGACGGTTGCACTCCCGACCGAAAGCTGCAATAGTACGCGGGTGAGCCAAGAATAACTTAGACTTCCGCCGACGGGTAACCAGTTCGTCAAGGTCATCGGGAGTGGGAAGGCCAGTGCGGCTGTAGATGCGCTGTTTGAAGTCAGCATTGTGCAGCAACCCAAATTCGCGGTTATTTATTAACTCGTATTCTTGACGTTCTCGCAAAGCCTCGATAGTCAAGCGCAGTTGTTCTTGTGTTTGGTTATACGGTTCGTTGTACAGATCCGCAACGCGAGTACTTACCCGCAATACAGTCTGAGCAATACTCAATTGATATTCGCGGGGTGAGAGTTCGTAGTCAACAAATGTTGTTGGTAACGTCGTCTCTGTAGGATGAGCGCAGGATAAGTCAATTAAAGCTTCTCCGTACTTGTTTTGTGGTTTTTCAGCACGAGCGCGAAACTGCTCAACTTGAACCTGCAACGCCTGAGACTGATTGAGTAGTTCCCGAAATGCTTGTTGTGGTAGCGTCAGTACCGTGCATTGGGTGACAGCTGTGATTGTAAACTTCCAATTGCTGGTTTCTGGCTCCACTAATACCTGTTCGCCAAAATAATCACCGTCAGCCAGCACATCCAACAAAGGCTGCTCGTCATACTTGGCGATACCAATCTTGTTAACCTTGCCATGCGCGATCGCCACCAACTCATTAGCTAGCTGACCTGCCTGCACTATAATCTCACCAGGCGCAAACTCCCGCTGAACAAACCGAAGAGCCAGTGCGCTCAGTAGACCAACATCGTTAAACCCTCGCAGTAATGGCAACTCAGTCAGTTTCTCCGGAATTACCTGCACTTCGGCTCCGGTATTAGTGAAACTAATCCGCCCATCACCCACAGTATAGGTCAACC
The DNA here is from genome assembly GCA_034531195.2 of Nostoc sp. ChiSLP01. GTDB lineage: Bacteria > Cyanobacteriota > Cyanobacteriia > Cyanobacteriales > Nostocaceae > Nostoc. Next base: position 31,385 of record JAVRBO020000105.1, on the reverse strand, counting down.
GCCGATTCAAGCGATAAGTGCCAGCTTTGGTTTGCACCCACGGCAACATCTTCAACAACCACCGCGGCGTAATTTCCTGCGTCTGCGGTGCAGATTTAGTTGTTGAGGACAAATTACGCGCTGCGTCTTTACTCAAACTCAGTTGAGGTTGCCCGCCCTCAACTGAACTGTTCGATTCAATAAAATCCGTCATGACCCCATCCTCTAATTACCAGTAAAGCGCATCAAGAGTGCTGAGTGAGGGAGATAAGGAGCAGAGGAGAGAATAATAACTCCTCTATAGACAAGGGTTAATTGCGTCTCTACCTCACTCCGATCTCTTGGAAAGACTTGGGTTAATCGCGTCTCTCCTAACTCAGCACTCCTGAAGAATATTTAGCGGTTTAGCAAACCAAAATTGCCGTGTAGGTCGAGCAGGGGGAGAGGAGCAGCACTTTGAAAAAGAGTTATTGTTTAAAAATGCTTTTTCCTCCCCTGCCTCCCCCGCTTCCTTTGCTTCCCCTGCCTGCCAACATGCAGAGTTGTCTTGGCAAACCACTAGCGCCCGATTTCCACATCTTCGAGGATACCCAGCGCGTCAGGAATCAGGACGGCTGCTGAGTAGTAGGCAGTAACTAGGTAAGAAATAATCGCCTTTTCATCGATACCCATAAAGCGCACAGACAAACTTGGTTGGTACTCATCGGGGATACCGGTTTGATGTAAGCCGATGACGCCTTGTTTTTCCAAACCTGTGCGGAGTAAAAGCACAGAACTGGTGCGGTTATTGGTAATGGGAATCTTACTGGAAGGAAAGATAGGTACGCCACGCCAAGCTGTAACTTGATTGCCGTTGATATCTACGCTTTGTGGATAAACACCTTGGCGGTTGGCTTCCCGGCCTATGGCTGCAATAGTGCGGGGGTGAGCTAGGAAGAATGACGGCTCCTTCCATACCGTGGTCAACAGTTCGTCCAAGTCGTCGGGTGTGGGTGCCCCAGTGCGGCTATAGATGCGTTGTTTCAAGTCGGCGTTGTGTAGCAATCCAAATTCGCGGTTGTTTAGTAACTCGTATTCCTGACGTTCCCGTAATGACTCGATAGTTAGTCGCAGTTGTTCTTCGGTCTGGTTGTACGGTTCGTTGTACAGATCCGCAACGCGAGTACTGATTCGTAACACCGTTTGAGCGATGCTCAACTCGTATTCGCGGGGTGCAAGTTCGTAATCGGCGAAGGTTCCTGCCAAGGGAGTTTCTTGGGGATGATTGGCTGCTAGTTGAATGGCGGCTTCTCCTTCGGGAGTCTGTGGCTGACTCAGGCGGGTGCGGAACTGTTCGACATGAGTTCGCAGTGCCTGAGACTGGCCGATGAGTCTCTCAAACGCCTGTTGGGGCAACGACAAAACTATGGTTCTGGTAATTGCTTTGAGGGTGTACTGCCAGGTGTCCTCGGACTGGGCTACAGTTTCATCGCCGAAATGGTCGCCGTCAGCTAGTACATCGTAGACGATTTGCTCCCCATACTTTCCAACACCAATCTTGTTCACCTTACCACGAGCAATTAGAATTATGCGATCGGCGGGCTGACCAATCTCAACGATTACATCGTCTGGGGCGTACTCTTGCTGCTGAAACTGGTTTGCTAAGCCGATCAAGACATCAACTTCGCCAAATCCGCGCAGTAAGGGCAATTCAGTTAGTTCTTGGGGAATTACCTGCACTGCTGCTCCAGTATTGGTGAAACTCACCCGCCCATCACCTACGGTATAACTCAACCGACGGTTGACTCGAAAAGTGCCACCTTTAGTTTGTACAAAAGGCAACAGCTTCAATAACCACCGGGATGTAATTTCCTGAGTCTGCGGTGCAGATTTGGCCGTTGTCGCCAAATTACGCGCCGCTGCTGTACTTAAGGTTAAGTGGGGCTGCTGATTTTCTGCATCGATATTGCGATCGCTAGAATAAGTCACAATTCAATCCTCTACTCTTTAGTTACTAGAAAAAAATCAAGTTTCACCTGACGACCGACTCAGATTGAGCTAATCTTTTGTTTTTAACAACGAGCCGATTTTGATACCTGAAGTCCCTAACCCTGTCGGGCCACTCGGTAAGTTCTGCACTACTGGCTGAACATTGGTTTGAGTTGTTTGCTGAGCAACACTTGGTGTACTTTGGCTAGCGACATTACCTAAGCCTGTGGGCTGTTGGAGTAACCGCTTTTCAATTGAGTTATTCCGCAATTCAAATTCCTTATAGCGGTCTACCTCCCTATGCCATTTGAGTACTCCACACATCCACTGCTCTAGTTTCTTGATGTATCCGTACAGCTTCTTTCGGGCAGTTGTATCCAGACCGAAATCATCGCACAAGACAGGCACTTCAGTCGCAACAATATGTTGAAACTCAAGGGCGCGGGAGGTCATCAAGTCGTTAACAACTGCGACAGCATGGGGGATATCGCAGTTCAGGAAATTCTGAACCGCTAGCACACCGTTGTTAATCTCGCCCTCAAATTCGATTTCTTTCTGATAAGAGAAAACATCATTTGTCAAACACGCGAAGTCGGCGGCTGAATTATCAATTCCCTGCATGGTTCGGGTGGCGAAGATCTCTGCTGGAATTTCGTCCCCTTGGGAAAGTCGAGACAGGCTCATGGTTAAATCGGAGCCAAAGGTCTTACGGCGCATTTCCACATAGTCTATTGGGTCGGGAATCCGATTTTGGATTTGGTTAGCCAGTTCCCATAACCAACTTTCCGTCATACTCTCTATCGCACGGCGGAAGAGACGACGAGCATTAGCTGTCATTGGCCCGGCCGTCCGCATCCAAATATCCGCTAAACCGCGTTCTACTGGGTTGGTTGGTTCGGGAGGGGGACTCCCATCGAGAGGCATAAAGGCGGATAACCGAGCATTAAAGAGTTTCGCCCCTGCCATGTTGCGGCTATAACCATACAGTGCCGGGAAATAGTCATCAGCATAAGTTCCCCAAACTAGCCAACAAGCCGTTATATTCAACTCATCACTCTTACCATTGGGATGAATATAAGCACCGCATAAAGCTACGTCTGCCACATCGAATTTGTGGTCATCCCAGATGTAAATGCTGGGCATCCCTGGCAGTGTTTCCAGCATCCCCATTTGCCGCGCCCATTCTTTAGAATGCCGTCGAGCCTCTTGTACATGGGGATTCAAACTCGTGGAGAAGGGCATATAAAACTCAGGCAAGGTTACTGGCCCTACAGGCTGATAAGGAACATGGGTAAAGTTTTGGAAGCGTTTTAGTCCCAAACTATCGTATAAGGCTCCTAAACGGGCTGCCGATGTACCTAGTCCAGTGGGGCCGCCTAAAAACAAGCTTGCTATGGAAGATTTGTCTGATGTCTTGTTCATGTAGCGGCTCGATCGCATGTGCCACTCATGACCCCCCGACTGCCAATCCTGAAGTCCTTTAGCATATAGGACGACTTTCAAACGCTCATCAGGAGTCAGACCATATTCCTCAAACAAGGAAGGAAGCTCAGTAACAAAGGTGTTCTCGAACTGTTGCACCCGCGATGTGAGTAAGTCGTTAGTATGGTTGGCCGCCTCTTGAGTACCCACATTGAGGAATCGTTCTAAGACCAGGATACAGTTAGCATTTTCTCCTTCTTCTTCTACTTCTCTTTGGTAGGAGAAGATGTCATTTCGCAGATGTACCCCGTCAGAAAAGGTGTCTTTGAGAACACGCAAGGGTCGAGTCGGGGCGATCCGGGCAGGAATTTCTGCCCCAACCGCGTGTTCTACTAGGTTAGCTGACCACGGCGCTCCCCCCACCTTACGGCGCATTTCAATGTACTCAACGGGATTAGCAACTCGATTCTGGCTAATATTGGCGAGTTCCCAGAGAGATTCTTTGAGAAGATTGATAGTACTCTCAGTAAATCGGATTACCCAGTCTTGGGAAGCATTAGGGATGGTGCGGGCCCAGAGGTCTACTAAACCCCGTTCTACGGCATTGGTAGCTTGTGGTGGCGTTTCTTGGGGCTGCACGGGCATAAATGCTGGTAGCCCATTGAGGTACTTCTTAGCCCCCGCCGTATCTTGGGTACGCTTGTAAAGATCGAGGAAGTGATCGTCGAAGAAGAATACCCAAACATACCAGTCAGTTACCAGATTGAGCATAGCTTCATCGGCATCTGGATGAGTATATGCACACAATAATGCATAGTCATGAGCATCAAACTTGCGCTCATCCCAAATCCCATAATCTTCCGATCCCTCTTCCCCGCCCAAAATCCCCATTTCATAAGCCCAAGCTTTAGAATGTACCCGCGCCGCTTCTAGGTTTGGGTTTAACCGTGCCGGCCAAGGTACATAAAAACTCGGCAACTCAAAAGGTTGGTTGCTTGAAGTCATTGTTCGTTTAAACCTATCAGTTTCAGGTCATTGCCTTGATTTAGGTCGTGTTAATTTGGCATTTTTTGTGCAAATCACTTTTGAAGAAATGTTGCGCCACCACTCCATATTTATTGAGCTTGCTGTGGCATATAAACATTCTGTAATTCAAAGGATTGCATATTCCATATCTACATATTCTTGAATATTTCTTGTTGCGTTGTTTGCACAATCAAACTTTTTCACAGTTATAGAAAAAAAGCAATAGATGGAATAAATAAATTAAGCAGATATTTAAATCTAAAATTGAAAAATTACAAGACAATTAAGACAGTTAAGCAGACAGTTAAGACAGTTAAGACAGTTAAGCAGACAGTTAAGACAGTTAAGGCAGATAGTCAAAATATTTAAGACAGTTATTAAACAATAGTTACTAATTGTAAATCTTTTAATAATGAAAAAATCCCTCTACCTTTATCATGGTGAAATAACTGTGAGGTAGAGGGTTTTATTTATCTTTGTATTTTTGTTGGTGCAGGTTTAGTGAAATTGCTTGCAACCAAGAAGTTTGTTTGATTAAAAATCCACTAAAACCTATGTTGTGTTTATTCGAGCCTATCTGTTGAGTTGAGCCTAGTCCCAATCGGGAATCTCGGCATCTTCTCCACCAACACCGATTCCAGTGTTAAATATTTCGGCATCAGTGAGATTGAGATCGTTCATTGATGCTTTATACACATTAGAATCATGAATCGTAGCGCGAGTGAAATTTACCCCGTTGAGATTGGCTTGCTTCATATTCACGTTGGTGACATAAGCTGATGTTAAATTAGCACCTGCCAAGTTAGCACCAGTCAAGTCTGCACCTTCAAGGTTTGCCTCTACAAGGTTAGCTCCTTGAAGTTTAGCTCCTCTTAAGTCAGCACCAATTAAATGAGCGCCACTGAGATTGGCTCCCGATAAATCGCACTGGATACATTCCCCAGTCGAAAGCAGCTTTTGTAAGTCCTGCGGATTCTCAGCTCTAACCGAGCTAATGAAAAATAGGGGAGTTGCTAAGGCTGTGGCCGCTAATAGCTGGAGTTTCATAATTTTCCCCCTTGATTATCAAGTTGCGTCCGTTCTTTACCTCACAGTTCTATTATCTCACCAAACTTCTTCTGGTTCCAGATTGACCTGGAAAGTTTATTGTGTTAATGACGCAAGAATCAGGAAAAAACAAAAAATCTGATTTCTTCTAATTTTTGCTTATTTTACTGGAATAAAGCTGGAAAATCCGCTGCCGTTAAATTAGTCTTAAATCTTTTGAAAAGCTGACACCAATCAGCAGAGTTTGCCTAGTAAATAGGTATTTATGCTTGAAATATTCACTCTTTAAGTTGCACATTAATTTGTCATATTGTCGTTTGCCATTAGGCATAAATAACTAATAGCTTTCTTGAGAACAAATGCAACATGTAGATTGGTTAGCTTAACTAATACTGTAAGCTTCAGTTTTAAGAAATTCGGCCATATACTGATTCACCAATTCTGGCTGTTCTTGTTGCACCCAATGACCACAATTAGGGATGTATTTGATTTGAAAGTCCCTGACATAGGCTGTGGTGTCATAAGTTAGTTCCTTGCCAAGGGCAGTGTCATTTTCTCCCCAAATCATTAGCGTTGGGACTTCCAAAATTCCCTGATTTGGATTAACGATTCTCTGCTCAAAAATATTGCGGTAATAGTTCAACATTGCTGTGAGGGCACCGCGTTTTGCAGCAGCGTCTTTATAGGCATTAATATCTGCTTGCGTAAAAGCATTTTTATTAAAGGCTGTGCCTTTAAAAGCTGTTTCAATTACTTGAAAATCTGAAGATTGTAAAATCAATTCTGGTATCAATGGGAGTTGAAAAATAAACATATAATAACTACGTAGCAATTGTTGGGGAGTACGTAGACCTTGGGCAAATTTAGCAGGATGGGGTAGGTTAAGGATAATTAATCTCTTTATCATTTCGGGATGAGCATAGGCGAAATTCCAAGCGATCGCTCCTCCCCAATCATGTCCAACTAAAACACATTCTTCGTATCCTAATCCTTTAATTACTCCCTCAATATCTTTGATAAATTCATCCATCACATAAGCTGATTTCTCTGTTGGTTTATCACTATCGTTGTAACCCCGCAAGTCAAGAGCAACGACTTTAAAATCTTGGGCAAATTGTGGTATTTGATGCCGCCAAGAGTACCAAAATTCAGGAAATCCATGCAACATTAACATCAATGGCCCTTCACCTTGGGTAACGTAGTGTAACTTTACCCCATTGGTAGTTATGTATTCGTGTTGCCAAGAAGCTTCTATTACAGACATAATTAATACAATTTAAATTTTATAAAAGAGTACATAATATTAAATTTAAGATGATTTTGAGTCAGGCAACATCTATTGAAAGACAGTAGTAAGATAGCAATTTTTCTGAGAATTAGCTTGAGATCGTTAACCTTAGTATTAGCATTGATAGCCAAGCGATCGCTTCTCATCCTTGAGTAGCAAAGAAAAAAGCGATCGCCTATTCAAGCTAATACAAATTAATTCATTTTTGGGAACCCTCTTCAGTTATAAATACTTATATTCTGGGTGAATAAAACTTCAGCCGGAGGATAGGTATTTTCGGAGAACATTTTTTTTAATATTCTAGCTGCACTTGTAAATTTGAGACTAAGTTTAATTAATCAGCTTTTTTTGTGTCTAGCGATTTAAATTTGATATCTTCAACACAAAATATCGCATTTAGCACCCATGCATCCCTAAGTTTTCCATTCTGAATTGCTGCAATTTTGCTTTCTATGAGACAGCTTTATCCAAGGAGAAGATTGATTATGTCTAACTTCAAAATATTGTCTACTGGTTTAGTAGCGATCGCCTTATCTGTGGCCACTGGTTGCACGCCAACTACTCCGCATGACCAGAATACAACATCTGAAGTTCCACCTGCTAGAACTGAGCCTGTGCAAGCGACTGAGAGTCCATCGCCATCACCAACTGCACCAGGACAAAATAACCTCAGTTCATTAGACAGACAGTTTATAAATGAAGCGGCTCAAGATGGTTTAGCAGAAGTTCAACTAGGCAAACTGGCGTCACAACGTGCAGCTAGCAATGCAGTAAAGCAGTTTGGACAGCATATGGTTCAAGATCACACACAGGTGAACAATCAACTCCAACAGTTAGCAACTCAAAAAGGTCTAACGCTGCCAAAAACTCTCAACAATGAAAATCAGCAAGTCAGCCAACGCTTATCTAAACTTTCTGGTGCCCAATTCGATCGCGAATATATGAACCACATGGTTCAAGCTCATGAAAAGGATGTTGCTGCATTTGAAAATCAAGCTCAACAGGGACAAGACGTAGACGTGAAAGCATTTGCGGCTCAAACCCTACCAGCTCTCCAAAAACACCTGCAAGAGGCTCGTTCCATTGCTAATCCTGGAACTGCAACACCAACTCCAACCACTACACCAACTCCAACCACTACCCCATAAGTCTAAAATTCGCTTGTTAAGGAACCACGATATCTAAATTCTGAAAATGGCAATAATCGAAACCCGTGGTATCTGGCTGACCACTACTGCTAGTCAAGTTCTCAGATCGAAGGAAGGTATTGCCCAGGCAATGGATTTTCTTGCTGAGACGGGATTTAATGTCGTGTTTCCTGTTGTTTGGAATCAGGCAGTAACTTTGTATCCTAGTCAAACCATGCTACAGAATTTTGGGGTTGAAATTGACCCTATGTCTGTAGGACGCGACCCTTTAGAGGAAGTGGTGGTAGAGGCGCGACGAGTTGGGTTGAAAGTTATTCCTTGGTTTGAATATGGTTTTGCCAGCTCCTACAATTTGAATGGTGGTATTCTTTTAGAGAAAAAACCAGAATGGGCCGGGCGCGATCGCAATGGTAATTTACTCAACAAAAATGGCTTTGAGTGGTTGAATGCCCTAGACCCGCAAGTCCAGGAATTCCTATTGAACTTAGTGCTAGAAGTTGTCAAAAATTATGATGTTGATGGTATCCAAGGGGACGATCGCTTGCCAGCATTCCCTTGTGAAGGTGGCTACGATGAGCTAACTCTAACACGCTATCGCCAGCAATTCGATCGCGACCCGCCATCAAATTTCAAGGATGCACAATGGCTACAGTGGCGGGCAGATATTCTCACTGATTTCTGGGCGCATCTATATCAGCAAGTGAAAGCAGTAAATCCTAATTTATTAGTAGCGGCCGCACCTAATATTTATGATTGGGCTTTTGTGGAATATCTGCAAGACTCCCCCGCATGGCTCAATCGGGGAATAGTTGATATAATTAACCCGCAGATTTATCGCCGTGACTTTAGTAGTTATCAGGCGATCGCCGATACACTAGTCACTCAACAGTTCGCTGATACAAACTTGTCAAAGTTAGCGCCAGGAATTTTGATGAAGCTTGGCAATTATTGTATTAGTCCAGAATATTTGGTACAGGCAATTGAATACAATCGACAAGTTGGTATTCAAGGTGAAGTATTCTTTTTTTATGAAGGGTTGCGAGAAAATAATCATGCCCTAGCGAAAGTTTTGCGAAATGGGCCTTATGCTGAATCTGCATCGTTTCCCACTTTATCAGATTTGAGTCAAAGTAATAAGAGTAATAGAAAGTCACCTGCAATTTGGCAACGAGTAGCGAGATTTTTAAGAAATTTTTAGCATTACCGATGACAGTTACAGCAGAATTCAGAATTGGGAATTAAGAAGGAACAGGGAACGGGTAACACTTCATGTTCCTTTTCTTTTTGCCTGTTTTTGCTTTGATGGCGCAGCCTTCCCTCTCTGTAGGGACGAATAGGCACAGACCTCTTGCAGAAGTCGGGAAAAGGGGAAGGGGAAAGGGGGAAAGGTTTGGCATTTTCCTTTTCCCCAATAAAGATGCATCCCTTTTCCCACAAGAGTTCAAAAAGCAATGAAAGCAAGAGGTTAACTTAACCCAGATTTAGATCCCCGACTTCTTGAACAAGTTGGGGATCTCCACAGCCACTTTTGCTTGAGTAAAACAGAATTGATACCTGGCTTTGAGACTAAGGTTGTGTAGTTCATCTTGCAATCTGCTTTATCACACACAAGCGCTCCAGGTGTAGAGAAGTAAGAGAATTGCAAGCCTGAAAACTAAAATCTCCCAGAAAAGCTATTTGCTGAGTAAATTGGGATATAGAGACAGAAAAATTTTCTGTGTAAACTTTACCAGCAAATGGTATGAAAAAATATTATCAAGACTTTTTAATTCGTGATTGGGTACAAAGCGATCGCACAAGAGCTGCCCAAGTAATCAATTATGTATTATCAGAATACGGTTTGGGTTGGGAACCAAACGGTGCTGACCGAGATGTGCTGCAAGTAGAGGAATTTTATTTAGACACTGGGGGCGAATTTTGGGTAATTGAACACCAAAGTCAGCTAGTAGGAACTGGGGCATACTATCCAGTCCAACGTGGCGAAAAAGCCGTAGAAATCCGCAAAATGTATCTTTTGCCCAGCATTAGAGGTTTAGGATTGGGGAAATATTTGTTACAACAGCTAGAAGAAGCGATCGCAGAACGTGGTTTCGAGCAAATCTGGATTGAAACTGCCAGCGTTTTAGTAGAAGCAGTCAAGCTGTATGAAAGCAACGGCTACAAACCAGCAACAGGAATAGAAACAAAACGCTGCGATCGCGTCTATTTTAAGTCATTGGGCATTGGGCATGGGGCATAGGGCATTGGGCATTGGTCATTGGTCATTAGTCATTGGTCATTGTTAACCAATAAAGAACAAATGACGCACGACAAATCACAAAGGACAAACGACAAAGGACAAATGACAAAGGACAATTCTAAATGCACACTTTGACTCAAAATCTTACAAGGTTACTTAATCTTTTTCTTCAATCCCATTGCCCACTGTGCCAACGTTCAACTTCCCAAGAAATTTGTGATAACTGTGCTAGACAATTGCAAAAATGTCAACGTCAAGACTCAATTTCTCTATGGAAAGAACCACTACCAGTATTTTGTTGGGGTGAGTATGGGGGTACAGTCAAAAGGGCGATAGCGGTCATGAAATACGAAAATCAACCGCAAATAGCCCGTCCTTTGGGCCAATTGTTAGGAGAATCTTGGTTATTGAATTCACCCAAGCGAAATATCCAGACTGTGGTAGTTCCCATACCGCTTCACGCTAGCAAGCTGCATCAACGTAAATATAATCAAGCTGCCTTAATAGCACAAAGCTTCTGCGAAATAACTGGATTAAAATTGAAATTAAATGGATTAACAAGAGTGCGACAAACTCAAGCCCAATTTGGTTTGTCGGTATCTGAGCGAGAACAAAACTTGGTTGAAGCTTTTGCTGTTGGGCAAGAATTTCGCCATAGTCCTCCAAATGTCCCAGTACTGTTAGTGGACGACATTTATACTACTGGTGCTACTGCCAGATCTGCTGTGCAAACACTTCGTGAGTATGGAATTGTGGTCTTAGGATTAGTAGCAGTAGCCACTACCGTCAAAGACGAATCAATCCAGAATTAATGGGCAACCTTGGACACAAAAGTGTATGAGTTGACCAATCTACCCTAATTTTGCGGAAAAATTGCTTGAAATTTTATGGATAAAGCTTTTGCGGCGGGTTTAAAACAATCGATCGTTATTCCTGCCACGTTGCTGGCAATACTTACAAGTGCAAGTGCAGCCTTGGCTCAAAATAAGTTATATAGTCCAATTCCCTTATCTAACAGTACTGAATTTTCCGATAGCCTTTCAGACAAAGACATCCCCACAGGTCAAGGTGGATTTGCCCGCGATTACACAGTCAAGCTAGATAAGGGCGATAATTTAGCAGTCGATCTATCGTCCGAAAGCTTTGATAGCATTATCACACTGCTAGCACCTGATGGTTCAACTTTAGCAGAAAATGATGACGGCCCTGATGGTAGTAGCAATTCTCTACTATTTACTCGCATCGCAGAAACAGGGACTTATGTTATCCGCGTCCGGTCTTTTGGAGAAACTGGGGTTGGGGCTTTTAAACTCAAGGTGACAAAATTGCAACCGATTAAATAAGTGGAATTAGGAGTTAGGAGTTAGGAGTTAGGAATGAGGAGTGAGGAGTTAGGAGTGAGGAATGAGAGGTAAGGAGTTAGGAGTTAGGAATGAGGAGTGAGGAGTAAACAGTTAAAAATTCATAACTCCAAACTCAAACTCCAAACTCCAAACTCCAAACTCCAAACTCTTAACTCCTAACTCCTAACTCTTAACCTCCTACAGCAGTCAGTACACACAGAAATAGGGCTTCAGTCCACTCGACGACTGCGCCGTAGGTGTCTCCTGTGTGTCCGCCTAATTTGTGGTTGAACCAGGCGGCTGTAAAAGTGGCGATCGCACTTCCAGCAAGTATCATTGCTATTGGCAAAAATAACTGCTGTTTATCCATCAGCCACACTAAACCACTCAAACTCAACAGCAACAAAAATCCCGGTAACAAATCTTTGTGAGAACGAATGGCTTGTTTGTGAAAGGCACCTTTGCCAGTTGGTTTTAGGTAAGGATATCGGGCGATCGCTATTTGCTGTCCCCAACGTCCCCAACCACAAGCAGCCATCAATACCAGCCAACGGTTTTCTGGTATGTCCGTTAAGGCTGTTATCTTTAATAGCACTAAGGCGATCGCGGCCATTGCGCCAAAGGCTCCTGTGGCGCTATCTGCCATCACCTCCAATCGCCGATTTGGATCGCCCACTGCTAAACCATCGGCAGTATCCATTGCCCCATCTAAATGCAGTCCTCCAGTTATGGCAATCCAAAGACTGACTACCAACGCACTACGAGTTAACACTGGTATACCAATGTAATTCATCACCGTATCTATTAACCCTAAAATTCCCCCAATTATCAACCCTACAATTGAGACAAGACGCGCCACTCCCCGAAAGTCTAATCCATTCAAATACGGCAGGGGAATAACTGTGTAAAATATAATACTCGCTGCCAGATCCAACAGCAGGTTTTTCCACCATTGTTGCTGTTTCATCATTTGAGTTACATTGTTAATTGCTCGATAACAGTCTGAGTTTCAGTAGAAATGACATCTGGACACTTTAAAGCTTTAAATAAGATTTACTTCCATTAGAGATTATCCCTGAAAATTTTGTTATGCTGTTCTCAGTGGTAATTCAATCTTTGCAAGTGCCATTTTATACAATAAGTCGCCTACAAACGTTACAATTCCATCAAGGAGCAAAATTCGTGTTTTGTATTAGTTAACTAGGAACTTAGTTGAGATTTTCGACTCGCGCCATAGGTGCAAAACTCCACATCTTTCAATTGGAGGATATTCACCACTAACGCAGATTTTAAGAAAGCCTCAACATGGTAAAATGTTAATAGTGGAAACGGTAATCAACCACTGAAAAAAGTCTATTGCTATCTAAGAAGTAGACGGTTGTCAATAGACGATTGCCCCACAAATGATATTTTTTAAAATATTAGGGAGTAAATTAAGCTATTCAATATGACTGTTTAGCCTATGTTTTCTACTCTCCGTAGCTCAATCGCTATTTCCCTATGAGTCACCATCTACCCGACACCAGCATACCAGCTCCGTGCATTGTGAACGCGGGCATCATTGTGAATAAACTCGACATGCGGCGATTGCTGACAGATTTAGGTCGAGTCCACTACATCTACACCCAAGAAGATAAGGTACTGAGCGAGGGTGAAGGGGATGTGATGGAAGTTTTTGCCAACCCGCAAAGGTCTACCTTAGTGGCTAACCACGCACTATATTTGAATGTTTGTAGTTTTGACTATTTAGAACTCAAACAGTTGTCTGAACAAGAAACTTGCTTTGATTTGATGCAAGAAGGAGTGTGTCTGAGGTTGATTCCTCGGTCAACCCCTCTGCAAGAACGACGAGAGCGAAGCTTCAATGTCAGCGCCATAGAAGCGATGATGGAGCAAGTACTTTCAGCTAGATGGGATGCAGAAATTGACGATGACTGTTCTGATTCTTTCTAAATTAAGCTAAAAGACTCATGGGGGCTGTGCTTTGTCATTGGTCATTAGTCATTGGTCACTAGTCATTGGTCATTACTGAATAACAACCGACAAAGGATAGTCTTAACTAGAGAATATGTAACTTGGACGCCGTTAGCTGAGCAACTGTTATATAAATTTTATGTAAGGCTGCGCTTTATTGATGTAGGGGCAATTCATGAATTGCCCCTACATCATGTAGTTTTGCGTTAGTTCTATAAGCGCATCTTCAAAAATTCAAAATGGTATGAGTGCCAATTTTTCATTTCAATGTCTTGCTTGCTGTAGTCAGACAAAAGCTAGAGCAGGAGTGTTTTTTACCCCTCACGGCCCTGTAGAAACCCCAAGATTTATGCCAGTGGGGACGCTAGCCAATGTCAAAACCATCACCCCTTCTCAGCTACGAGATACTGGGGCACAGATGATATTATCGAACACTTATCATCTTCACTTACAACCAGGAGAAGCGATCGTTGCTGGGGGTGGTGGGTTGCATAAATTTATGGGTTGGAACGGGCCGATGCTCACAGACTCTGGCGGGTTTCAGGTCTTCAGTTTAAGTGAGATGCGGAAAATTACTGAAGATGGCGTAACTTTTCGCTCGCCCCATGATGGGCAAATTATTAATTTAACACCAGAACGCTCCATTGAAATTCAAAATACTTTAGGGGCAGATGTGATCATGGCGTTTGATGAATGTCCGCCCTACCCCGCTACTCGCCAAGAGGTAGAAACTGCCACCGATCGCACTTACCGTTGGTTAGAACGCTGCATCACAGCTCATCAACGCACTGACCAAGCGTTATTTGCGATTGTCCAAGGAGGCGTATATTTAGATTTGCGCTGTCGGGCGGCTGAAGCTTTGGCTAAGTTGGATTTGCCGGGATATGCCATTGGTGGAGTGAGTGTAGGAGAACCACCAGAATTGATGGCTGAGATTGTCAAAGTCACAGCACCACTTCTACCCCCCGAAAAGCCACGTTACTTAATGGGTGTAGGTACTTATCGAGAAATGGCGATCGCCATTGCCTCTGGCGTAGATTTATTTGATTGCGTAATTCCCACGCGTTGGGCTAGACATGGGACGGCAATAGTTCAAGGCGATCGCTGGAATTTGAAAAATGCAAAGTTTCGTGAAGATTTTGCACCAATAGATGAAACTTGTCCTTGCTACACTTGTCAAAATTTCAGCCGTGCTTACGTATCTCATTTAGTGCGATCGCAAGAAATTTTAGCTTACACCTTGTTAAGCATTCACAACATTACTGAACTAATTCGTTTTACGCAGCATATTAGAGAAGCAATATTAAGCGATCGCTTTACCACAGAATTTGGTCACTGGCTTGAGGGAGATAGGGACATGGGGGGAGAAATAACTAATGACCAATGACCAATGACTAATGACAAATTACCAACGACCAAAGCATGTTAAGATATTTCTCAATTATTAACGCTGTGTTGGATAGGTGGATTTAAACAAACATGGAAGCAGCACTTTTATTAGCAAAACTGCCTGAAGCTTACCAAATCTTCGATCCTTTAGTCGATGTTCTCCCAGTTATTCCCGTATTCTTTTTGTTGCTTGCTTTCGTTTGGCAAGCAGCAGTGGGTTTTAGGTAAGTTAATTGATTTTTCAATCTTTTTATTAGGACAGGCACAATGCCTGTCCTATTTTTACGATCTATATTTATTAAATTAACATTTATTAATATTTTGTAATGAATTATTATAATAAGTAAGATATGAGTCGAGCCATGTCAATATTAAGCCTTGAAAGCCAAGCTGAGAGTCAAGGAGGAATCAACTATGGGTAATATCAAATTTGTTAAAGAAAATAAAGAAGTAGTGGCAGCGGATGGTGCAAATCTCCGGCTCAAAGCGATTCAAAATAACATTGATATATATACATTGATTGGCAAGATGACCAATTGCGGCGGCTACGGTCAATGTGGTACTTGCATTGTCGAGATAGTGGAAGGGCAACAGAATCTTTCCCCCCGTACAGATGTAGAGAACCGAAAACTAAAGAAAAAGCCTGAAAATTACCGTCTTGCTTGTCAAACTTTGGTAAATGGGCCTGTCAGCGTAGCCACAAAGCCTTAAGTTTTTTGGAATTATCCTTCGCTAGCATTTAAGCAAGTAAAAAATTTGAGCCAACTCTGTCATCGATGATGATATCCTAATGTTGTAGATTGGAAATTTAAGAGAGGCTTTCTTGCCATGCAAGTTAATGACCTGGGGTTCGTAGCGAGCATTTTGTTCGTACTTGTGCCCTCTGTGTTTTTACTAATTCTGTACATCCAAACTGCTAGCCGCGAAGGTGGAAAAGATAGTTAAGAATTTGTGTATAAAACAAAACCCCTGCACTAATAATGTAGGGGTTTTTATTTATCAAAGTGCCGACTAGTAGAGACAAAATCTGGCTTATTTAGTATCCAAAACAGATTTCAAGAATTGTGAAGTAAACTATCTAGGTCTAGTAGCTAGGCCCAAAGCCTATTCTAATTGTGTTAGCGTAGCGGGGCGTAGCCCATTCTCAATTCTGAATTCTGGTATAAGTCCGACATTTTTGATACTCAGCACTCTTTACCTTAATCAAGGGTTCGCGCTAATAGTACTGGACAAGTAGCATTCACTCGAACATAATCAGACAAAGAAGCACCAATGAGTCGGTCGATATCAACAAAACTCTTAGCGATCGATGGACGACGGTCTGGAGAACCAAGCAATAATAAGTCTACATTCAATTCCTCTGCTAACCGACAAATTTCTTCACCAGGTTTGCCACTGCTGATATAACAACGAGGTTTGATACCGTATTTTTCAGCTTCTGCAACTGCGGCTGCTAAAACAGGATTTTTGTCGGAAGCAACCTGAGTTATTTCTGATTTTTTACCACCAAAATCTGTGGCGATATTTGCCAAAATTAACTCACCACCCTGAATGTCTCGCAGCAAAAATAGTGCCAATTTCAAGCAGTTTTTAGCTGCATCAGAATTGTCTATTGCCACCATAATGCGCTTAATTCTTTTGACATAAATGTCATCTTTGACCAACAACATGGGGCGAGAAGATAGCTGAAAAACGTACTGGCTAACGGAGTTGGATAAAATCGATTGTAGCCGCTTGAGTCCGCGGGAACCCATAACAATTAAATCAGCGTCGATTTCATCAGCTACTTGACAAACTACATCTTTAGGGTCGCCTTGGCGCAAAATTGAAGAAACCTCGCTAGCATCTAAGTTCAACGTTTGAATAGCATTAGCAAGAATTCTACCGCCTTCTTCCCATTTAGCCGTCATATTAGCAGCAGTACTTTTTGCTGGAACTACATGCAAAACTGTAATTTTTGCAGATTGAATTGAAGGGATTTCTCTGAGGGTTTTGAGCATTTCTTCCGCATGTCCTAATCCCGATACAGCCAGCAAAATTTTTTTTATCATTGTTACGTGATTGTTGTTAAGTTTACTTTTGCTTTCGTTATTATTCCTTGCTTTTGGTCGGGTTTTCACCGCCTTATTTGAGAATCTAGTTAGTAAGTTGGCACAAATAAATTTTGTTTTTAGTATTAAACATCTAAACAAATGTTTAATTTTATTTGCACCTAGTTACTTAATTTTTCAACTAGACTTCAATGATTAAGCATACTCTCAATTTAGCTTGATAAACTTAATAAATTATGATGTTAGTTATTATTTTTAATCTATATTAATTTTTTTTAATTAGAAGGTAGTTAAGTATTGCAAAGAAATACCAAAGCAATCCTTGAGGAACATTTATTTAGTCAAACTATATGGTATTGCAGAATTCAGAATTAGAATAAGCTCTCTGTGTAGTTACCATGACCCAGAGAGTATACTTCACACTTCTTGAAATACGCTGTAGTAAATTGTTACGCTTTATCTTTTGCTAATGACTAATAACTAATCACTAATGGCTAACCCGCACTAATACCAATTCTGTATGAAGATGCATTTAATTTTTTTAACGAACCGCCTTCTCTACGAGAGGCTTCCGCCAACGCGCAGCGTCTCGTTAGAGAAGAACGCCAAGAGCGCCAAGGTAAGAGTTTGAGAGAGTTTGGCGCAGCTTCACAAAGAAACGGTATAAGTTTTTTCAAGTCAAGATAATTCACCAATTAACCGTCTTCAGGGCACTCCAGACGCCGCTACAATAGTACCACTAGAAAGGATTATGCCCAAATTAGTGATATTATGACCTCTGCTACAACTGTAAAAACTGAGTACGAAGCGATTATTGGTCTAGAAACCCATTGTCAACTCAGTACTAATACGAAGATTTTCTCTAGTAGCTCTACAGCATTCGGCGCTGACCCCAATACTAACATTGACCCGGTTTGTATGGGTTTACCTGGGGTTTTACCTGTACTAAATCAAAAGGTATTAGAGTATGCCGTCAAAGCTGGTTTGGCGCTGAATTGTCAAATTGCGAAATATAGCAAATTCGACCGTAAACAATATTTTTATCCAGATTTACCGAAAAATTATCAAATTTCTCAGTATGATTTACCGATCGCCGAACATGGTTGGTTAGAAATTGAGTTGGTAGATGCTGACGGTAACCCCACTCGCAAACGTATTGGCATCACGCGTCTGCATATGGAGGAAGATGCGGGAAAATTGGTACATGCAGGTAGCGATCGCCTTTCCGGTTCTTCTTATTCTTTAGTAGACTACAATCGCGCAGGCGTACCGTTAGTAGAAATTGTCTCGGAACCAGATTTGCGTTCTGGACTCGAAGCTGCTGAATATGCCCAAGAACTACGCCGGATTGTCCGGTATCTCGGCGTCAGCGACGGGAACATGCAAGAAGGATCTCTACGTTGCGATGTCAACATTTCCGTGCGTCCGGTGGGACAAGAGAAGTTTGGCACCAAAGTAGAAATTAAAAACATGAACTCCTTTAGCGCCATCCAACGGGCCATTGACTACGAAATTGAGCGGCAGATCGCAGCCATCGAAGCAGGGGAGCGGATTATTCAAGAAACTCGTCTGTGGGAAGAAGGCGCACAACGTACAAGTAGTATGCGGGTGAAGGAAGGTTCCAGCGATTATCGCTACTTCCCCGAACCAGATTTAGCACCAATTGAGGTGTCAAACGAACAGTTAGAAAAATGGCGCAGCGAACTACCAGAACTACCAGCCCAAAAACGCCATCACTACGAAAGTGAATTGGGGCTTTCACCTTATGATGCACGGGTATTGACAGAAGATCGTCCTGTATCCGAATATTTTGAAGCAGCGATCGCTGCCGGCGCAAATCCTAAAGCTGCTGCCAACTGGATTACCCAAGATATTGCTGCATACCTCAACAAACAAAAACTCAATATCACCGAAATCGCCCTGACTCCCAGCAATTTAGCTGATGTTATCACCCGCATTGAAAAGGGCAAAATCAGTAACGCCCAAGCTAAAGAAAAGCTGCCAGACTTACTCAGTGGTATTTCTCCAGAAAAAGCCTTTGCTGGTCAAGAACTAATTACAGATCCTACCGTACTGGAACCCATCGTTGATGAAGTCATAGCCGCAAACCCCAAAGAACTAGAAAAGTATCGCAACGGTAACACCAACCTCAAAGGCTTCTTTGTCGGACAAGTTTTGAAAAAGACAGCCAAACGCGCCGATCCGAAACTGACTAACGAATTGGTGGAGAAAAAACTCAACGGCTAGAGTGGGGACTGGGGACTGGGGACTGGGGAGTGTGGGGAGTGTGGGGGGAAAGATTTCTTCCCCATCCTCCCACACCTCCCACACCTCCCACACCTCCCCATGCCCAATGCCCAATGCCCCATCCCCATTACCTAAGTATTTTCCCGGTGCTTCTTCACAGAATCTTCATAAGAAAACTGGTGACAACCCTCATACCAAAAATGGTATGCTCTGGTAAGTAGATGCACCCTGATGATCTGGAGAGCTACTTAAGTCGCTCTCCTTTTTCGCATTTGTCTTTCGTCATAAGAAACGTAAAAATAATTATGCTAAGGGCCAAGCGGTGCATTATTATTTATTGCCATCAGCAAATAAACTCACAGTAAAAGCAACTAGGGAGTAGGGAGTAGGGAGTAAACAGATAAGGGAAATGACGGAGATGGCGAGATGAGGGAGCAGCAAAAGCAGGGGAGAATAACTCTTAACTTTTAACTCCTAACTCCTAACTCTTAACTTTTAACTCCTAACTCAGCACTCAGCAGGTTGTGGGGGACAATGATGGCAGATTGGCAAAAAATAACAGGTGGCATCACAGCGCCAAGGGGGTATCAAGCGGCGGGAATTACCGCAGGATTGAAGCCTTCGGGGTTGCCGGATTTAGCTTTGATATTCTCAGATGTGGAAGCGATCGCAGCTGGTGTATTCACCACTAGCCAAGTGAAAGCTGCTTGTGTGGAATATTGTCGCCAACGCTTGCAAGCTAAACATAGCGCCCGCGCTATCCTTTGCAACGCCGGACAAGCAAACGCCGCTACAGGAAATGAAGGCTGGATAGATGCTTTAGAATCTGGGATGACACTAGCTCAAGCCTTGAACATTCCTTCGGAATCCGTGTTATTAGCCTCTACTGGCGTGATTGGTCAACGCATTAAGATGGATGCTTTGCGAAGTGGGATTCCCAAGCTAGTAGCAGCACTATCGCAAACAGGCTCAGATGCCGCGGCAGGGGCGATTATCACTACAGATTTAGTCACAAAATCCATTGCCTTAGAGACAACTATAGGCGATCGCCCCGTGCGAATTGGCGGCATTGCCAAGGGTTCGGGCATGATTCACCCCAACATGGCAACCATGCTGGCATTTGTGACTTGCGATGCAGCTGTTTCGCCAGGTCTTTGGCAGCAGATGTTAGCTAGGGCAGCTGATAGAAGCTTTAATTCCATTACCGTGGATGGTGACACCAGTACTAACGATAGCTTAATCGCCTTGGCAAACGGTCAATCTCGCACCCCAGCAATTACGGAAGTGGGTGCAGAGTCAGAGAGATTAGAAGCAATGTTAACAGCAGTTTGCCAGCATTTAGCCAAAGCGATCGCTCGTGATGGTGAAGGTGCAACCTGTCTCATAGAAGTGGAAGTGACTGGCGCACCCGATGAACTCTCAGCCAGACAAATAGCCAAAACCATCGCTGGTTCTTCCTTAGTTAAATCTGCAATCTTTGGACGTGACCCCAACTGGGGACGTATCGCCGCCGCCGCCGGACGCGCAGGTGTACCTTTTGAGCAAGAAAACCTGCAAATTAAGTTAGGAAATTTCTTAATGCTAGAAAACGGGCAACCATTACCATTTGACCGTGCAGCAGCCAGCGCCTATTTGAAACAAGCAGCTAAAGGCGCTTATCTCCAAGAGGATACAGTATTAATTTCAGTTAGCGTTGGCAATGGTCATGGTGTCGGTAAAGCTTGGGGTTGCGATTTGAGTTATGACTACGTGAGAATTAACGCAGAATACACAACTTGAAGAATACAGAATTCAGAATTCTGTTTTGGTAGTGGACTGACACGACTAAAATGATGCAATAGATTTTTGAGATATTGACAGAAACCAACGTTTTTGATTTTTACTAATGCACCAAATTAGCTGTGTCAGTCCAGTAGTAGCGCGACCGGACTAATTTTGTGCATTAGGAGTAGGTTGGGTTGAGGAACGTAGACGCCGGAGGCGGCTTCCCGCAGGGTAACCCAACATTGATCCGGGTGTTGGGTAACGCATTGCCTCAACCCAACCTACAATTTTTGCTATCTCACTTACCATCAAGATCCGCGTTACCCCACCCCGGTTTTGTCTAAAGCCAAAACCTCCCCTCCCCTTGCTAAGGGGAGGGGTTGGGGGTGGGGTAAAACGATTGTGGGGCAACAGTTTGAGCTTAAGTTGAAACCAATGTACAGCTGTACGCCCCTACATATATCTGCTACATTCTTATTTTAAATTTGGCTGATTATTAATCTTGATATCAAAGTCTTCTGAATTCTGTCTTCTGATTTTGTATTCTAAATTATTCAGCTTTTTGGCTATGATTACGATTGATTAAGCTTATTATTTAGTTTTTTGTCAATCATAGTTCCATATTAATAGTATTCATAAATTAATTTTTATATATTTAAAATTACTACTAGATCTAGGATACGTTGTCGCCAAGCGGCACACCTTCAAATATTGATGATGCCCTATCCTCAGCAGTAGCACACCCTACATTTACTGCAAATTATCCGTACTTGAGGGCATTACCAACTGCCATAGTGAATTAAGCTTTTTTACTATGATTACTATTGATTTTGCTTAATAGTAAAAAACTGGATGATAATCTCGATCTAATAGTGTTCATAAATCAGAGTTTATATATTAAGAATTACTACTATGGTCTAGACAGATAGATAAACTTTTCCTTATAGATCTAATCTAATATTTATTTAATAAATGGCGATAAGTAGTTAACTAATTTGGCTCTAAAGGCTGTAAACTTATTTCAATCAGGTGAACAACACTTCTGCGTCACACCAGAGCAGATTTAATCAATTCATTGAAATTTTGTTTTAGGCAGTAGCAATAACCATTGAAAAATGGTCAGCTTTGCCTTGCAAAATATAGCTTGATTAATCATTGAATCGCAAGAAATCTAATATTTTCTTGCCTCAATTGTCATAGCTATAAAAATAAAATTTACATTCCAGGAGATATTATGACAGAATTTTTTAATCGAATTTCTCGGCGCAAATTCATCTTCACAGCTGGAGCATCTGCGAGTGCTGTATTCCTCAAAGGTTGTTTGGGTAATCCACCTGAAAACCTTACTGGTGAAGGAACTCAAGCACAAGCGACTGCTCAATCAGTTGCTAATATTAGTCCCGAACAAACGCCAGAAACTACTACAGTCAAATTAGGATATATTCCGATTGTAGAAGCTGCTCCTTTAATTATTGCTAAAGAAAAAGGCTTTTTTGCTAAATATGGTATGACCAAAGTTGAGCTTTCTAAGCAAGCTTCTTGGGGTGCGGCTAGAGATAACGTAGAAATTGGTTCTGGGGGTGGTGGTATTGATGGCGGTCAATGGCAGATGCCAATGCCACATTTAATTACGGAAGGTTTAATTACTAAGGGCAATCAAAAAATTCCCATGTATGTATTATGTCAATTAATCACACATGGAAATGGAATTGCGATCGCCAACAAGCACCAAGGCAAAGGTATCAGTTTACAACTAGCTAGTGCTAAATCTCTGTTCACCGAACTCAAATCTTCAACCCCCTTCACCGCAGCCTTTACCTTTCCCCATGTCAACCAAGATTTGTGGATTCGCTACTGGTTAGCAGCAGGTGGCTTAGACCCAGATGCAGATGTGAAATTGCTCACAGTACCATCAGCACAAACTGTTGCCAACATGAAAACAGGAACAATGGATGCCTTTAGTACAGGTGACCCCTGGCCTTATCGCCTTGTTCAAGACAAAATCGGCTACGTAGGAGCCTTAACCGCAGAAATTTGGAAGAATCATCCTGAAGAATATCTTGCCATGAGAGCCGACTGGGTTGATAAAAATCCCAAGGCAACCAAAGCGCTTTTAAAAGGCATTATAGAAGCCCAACAATGGTTAGATAATTTTGACAACCGCAAAGAAGCAGCTCAAATTCTTGCTGGACGAAATTATTTTAATCTTCCCTCACCTGAGATTCTTGCAGACCCATTCCAAGGCAAGTATGACATGGGTGATGGTCGCAAAATTGATGATAAATCAATGGCAGCTTTCTACTGGAAAGATGAAAAAGGTAATGTTTCTTATCCCTACAAGAGCCACGATTTATGGTTCATAGTAGAAAATGTTCGTTGGGGATTTTTACCAAAAGATTACGTTGCCAATAATGCTGCCAAAGCGAGGGAACTAATTAATAAAGTCAACCGCGAAGATATTTGGAAAGAAGCAGCCAAAGAAGCTGGTATTGCTGTTGCTGACATTCCCACAAATACATCCCGTGGTGTAGAAGAGTTTTTTGATGGCACCAAATTCGACCCCGAAAAGCCAGAAGAATATCTCAAGAGTTTGAAAATCAAGAAGGTAAATATTTAATTGGGCATGGAGCATTGGGTATTAAGAGATAATGACCAATGACTAATGACCAATAACTAGTGACTCATGACTAACAAGAAAAAATTTGAGGAGCACGCCAATTATGACATTAGCCCAAAAGCGCCCTGTAACCCCTAAACTTAATAATGGTTTTATATCTCGTCTGCAAAAGCAATTTCCCGACCTTTTACCGCCAATTATTGCCATCATTATTTTTCTCGTTCTGTGGCAATTATTTGCTTGGACTCCCGGCGCAACATTACCAGGGCCGATACAGGTTATACAAGACACTTGGATACTCATTTTCTGGCCATTTTATGACCGGGGTGGTATTGATAAAGGTCTGTTTTGGCAGATTTTTGCTAGTTTACAAAGAGTCGCTATTAGTTATACGCTTGCAGCAGTTGTGGGTATTGCCTTGGGTATTTTAATTGGTGTTAATAAAACCATGTCCAAGGCTTTAGATCCTATCTTTCAATTGTTGCGGACAGTACCACCTTTAGCTTGGGTGCCAATTTCTCTAGCAGCTTTACGACAAAACGAACCTGCGGCATTATTCGTAATTTTCATCACTGCAATTTGGCCGATTTTAATTAACACTGCTGTTGGTGTTACTCAAATTCCCCAAGATTACAATAACGTCGCCAAAGTTCTACAACTTAGCCGCAAAGAATACTTTACTAATATCTTGATTCCTGCGGCATTACCTTATATTTTCACAGGTTTGAGAATTGCGATCGGTTTAGCTTGGTTAGCGATTATCGCGGCTGAAATCGTCATGTCCGGTATTGTGGGAATTGGCTTCTTTATCTGGGATGCGTATCAAAATAACAACGTCAGCGAAGTGATTTTGGCTCTTGTTTATATCGGTGTCGTTGGCTTACTCCTAGATAAAGCGATGGCTTGGCTGCAAAACAAGATTTTACCAGCAGAACAGAAGTAATAATACAGCAAAATTCAGAATTCAGGAGCAAACATCTCCCTTTGGAACTCAGAATTCTGAATTTACAAGAAAAACAGCCTTTACACGGAGCTATCAGACTTAGGTCAGTACTCAAGCAAATTTCAATCCGCTGTAAACTTGTCCCTCCTCCTTAAATAATACGCTTGGGTTAAAGCTTGATTCTCGCTAAGCTTCTTTAAAGAATAAAGTCCCTTTTTTGAAGCAAGTTGCAGAATCTTCTCAGGCTAAATATTACTAACCTAAGCGTATTTTTCTTTCATCAATTTAAAGTTTGTCACGAAACTAATGATAATCATTGACTTATTTCAATGATAAATCCAAGAACACGAACAATAATTTTTTTTGATAGTTAGCTTTAGAAATTGGCATTTTACTAATCAAACGTTTCAAGTAAATATAAGAAATAAGCACACTTGCTCTAGATAATCTCTTGATAGGAGAACCCCAATGGTCGCACTCACACAGCCTACTCAACTTATTCACAACACCGGACGTTTAACAATTGAAACTGTTGAAATTGCTCCTGAAACAACAGCTATTCGTTGTCTCGATTGGGATAGAGAACGTTTTGATGTCGAGTTTGGTTTACGGAATGGCACGACCTATAATTCTTTCTTAATTCAAGGAGAAAAAGTAGCTTTAGTTGATACTTCTCATGGCAAATTTGAGGAGTTATATCTGGATACACTGGCAGGTTTAATTGACCCAACCAAGATAGATTACTTAATTATTAGCCACACAGAACCAGACCATAGTGGCTTGGTAAAAAATATTTTACAACTCGCTCCTGATGTTACCGTTGTTGCTGCAAAGATAGCGATTCAATTTTTGGAAAACATGATTCACCAACCTTTTAAATCAAAGGTGGTAAAAACTGGAGAGTTATTAGATTTAGGCAATGGACATCAATTAGAATTTATCTCGGCTCCTAACTTACACTGGCCCGATACAATTTTGACTTACGACCGCAAAACAGGCACTCTTTACACCTGCGATGTGTTTGGAATGCACTACTGTGATGACCATACTTATGATGAAAATTTGGACATCATTGAAGACGATTTTAAATATTACTATGATTGCTTGATGGCTCCTAATGCTCGGTCTGTATTGGCAGCTTTAAAGCGAATCGAAAAGTTAGAAATCAAAACAGTTGCTACAGGACACGGCCCTTTACTAAAAGAGTATGTTTCTGAATGGCTGGGACGCTATCAAAATTGGAGTTCAGAACAAGCAAAAACAGAGACGTTAGTAGCTTTATTTTACGTTGAAGATTACGGACATAGTGAGTATTTAGTGCGGGCGATCGCACATGGAATTGCAAAGACAGGTGTGGCGGTAGAATTAGTAGCTTTGAATAATGCCGAGCCTCAAGAAGTCAGAGAATTAGTTGACCAAGCTGCTGGTTTAGTTATTGCAATGCCTCCCCAATCATCAGATGTTCCTCAAGCAGCTTTAAAGACTATCTTAGCTGCTGCTCATAATAAACAAGCCATTGGTTTATTAGAGTCGGGAGGAGGAGAAGACGAACCTGTTTTTCCCTTACGAAATAAATTTCAAGAACTAGGATTAGTTGAAGCCTTTAGCCCGATTTTAGTTAAAGAAGCTCCCACCAAAGTTACAGAACACTTGTGCGATGAAGCGGGGACAGATATGGGTCAATGGTTGAACCGCGATCGCACAATCAAACAAATCAAATCCATTGATAACGAATTAGAAAAATCCTTGGGGCGAATTAGCACGGGATTGTATATTATCACCGCCAAAAAAGAAGAAGTTCAAAGTGCAATGCTGGCTTCTTGGGTAACACAAGCAAGTTTGAATCCTTTAGGCGTAGCGATAGCTGTAGCTAAAGATCGGGCAATAGAATCATTAATGCACGTTGGCGATCGCTTTGTTTTAAATATTTTAGAAGAAGGCAGATATCAAGGATTAATGAAACATTTCCTCAAGCGTTTTGCTCCCGGTGCAGACCGCTTTGCCGGCGTCAAAACCTATCCGGCTGCTACCAACGAATCCCCCATTTTAGCTGAAGCTTTAGCTTATCTCGAATGTGAAATTACCAGCCGCATGGACTGTGGCGACCATTGGGTTATTTATAGCACCGTCCAAACCGGCCGAGTCGCCAAAGTCAACGGACTCACCGCCGTCCATCACCGCAAAATTGGCAATCATTACTAAATTTGTCATTGGTCATTGGTTATTAGTCACTAGTTGTTGGTTATTTCTCCCCCTGCCTCCCCTGCTCCCCCTGCCTCCCCTGCTCCCCCTGCTCCCCCTGCTCCCTGCCCCTCCACTCGCCCACTCCCCACACACAAAACTATGTATAAACCTGCTCAAGATAGCCCAATTCTCACCTATGAAATCCATCGGAAACGCATCGTAAAAAGCTTGGAATTGATTCAAGATTTGATTGTCGTTTCTCTGTGTCTCGGTTTATTTTGCTTCATGGTAATTCAGGTGAGAGATATGTTTTTCTCCCTGCTTCCCCCACTGGATTTTCATGTTGTTACTGCCGATATTCTCTTTTTGCTCATCTTAGTTGAGTTATTTCGACTGCTGATTATTTACTTACAAGAACAACGAATATCTATTGGCGTAGCCGTCGAAGTCTCTATTGTTTCTGCCTTGCGAGAAGTGATTGTTAAAGGAGTTTTAGAAACTAATTGGAGTCAAATATTAGCTACTTGTGCCTTCTTATTGGTATTAGGAGTAATACTAGTTGTTCGAGTTTGGCTACCTCCCACCTTTGATGGCATCGACCCCGAACAAGCAATATCTAAACGCTACAAAAATCGAGTCAAATCCGAATTAGTCGAAAGTAATGGCAATTAATCGATAAATGAAGAGATAGGGGGACAAATTGCAAAAAATCTTTCCCCTTTTCCCTTTTCCCCTTTCCCCTTTCCCCTTCCCCGATAGAGGTTACTATGTCTGCTAATACTTTAATTACCAGCCGTCCGAGAGACGTACAGGTTGCTGAAATTGGTAAAGATACGTTGGTTTTGCGATCGCGGACTTGGGAGAGACTAAAATTTGAAGTTGAGTATTCCCGCCAACGAGGAACTACGGCAAATTCTTATCTAATTCAAGCTGATAAAAAAGCTTTAATCGATCCTCCCGGCGAATCTTTTACGGAAATTTATCTCCAAGAATTAGCACAACATCTAGATTTAACTACCTTAGATTACATTGTTCTCGGTCACGTGAATCCGAACCGCAGAGCCACCCTACAAGTATTGTTTTCTCAAGCTACTCAAGCTACTTTAATTTGTTCTCGCCCCGCTGCTAATGCTCTCAAAATTGCTTTTCCAGAATGGGAATCGCGCATTCAAGCTGTGCGTTCAGAGGATACTCTGGATTTAGGGCAACAACATCATCTCACATTTATTACTGTACCAACTCCTCGGTGGGCAGATGGATTGTGTACCTATGATTCTGCTACCAAAATTCTCTATACAGACAAATTTTTTGGCGCTCACATTTGCGAAGATACCCTCTTCGATGAAGACTGGAAACGTTTAGATGCAGAACGTCATTACTATTTTGATTGTCTCCACGCAGCCCAAGCCAAACAAGTCGAAGTTGCTTTAGAAAAGCTTTCAATTTTCCCCACAAAATGTTATGCTCCTGCCCATGGCCCGATTGTTCGTTACAGCCTGAGTCGATTTAATTTTGATTATCGTCAATGGTGTCAAGGACAAAAATTACAAGAATTGAGTGTTGCTTTACTTTATGCCTCCGCTTATGGAAATACGGCAATTGTAGCTAATGCGATCGCTCAAGGTTTAATTCAAAATGGCGTCAATGTAGAATCCATTAATTGCGAACTCGCAGAACCAACAGAAATTACCCGCATTATCGAAGCTTGCGACGGATTTATTATTGGTTCGCCCACCTTAGGCGGCCATGCACCAACCCAAATTCAAACTGCTTTAGGAATAGTTCTAGCCACAGCAGCTAAAACAAAATTAGCAGGAGTTTTCGGTTCATTTGGCTGGAGTGGAGAAGCAATTGATTTACTTGAAAGTAAGCTCAAAGATGCCAATTATCGTTTAGGATTTGAAACAATTCGAGTCCGTTTTACACCTACATCTGAAATTCTGCAACAGTGTCAAGAAGCGGGCGCTGCCTTTGCCCAAAACTTGAAGAAAACTAAAAAATTGCGGACTGCGCGTCAAGTTGTCACAGAAGCCAAAGTAGATCGCACCGAACAAGCTGTGGGGCGAATTATTGGTTCTTTATGTGTTTTAACAACTCGTGACGAAGAAAGTCACAAAGGGGTTTTAACTTCTTGGGTATCTCAAGCAACTTTTAATCCACCGGGAATTATGATTGCCATTGCTGAAGAACAAAATGCAGATTTAATGTGTCATCCCGGCGATAAATTTGTCTTGAATATCCTCAAAGAAGGCAGAAATATTCGCCGCTATTTTTCTCGTAATAGCGTTTTAGGAAATAATCCCTTTCTCAATCTTTCCACACAAACTGCCGACAATGGTTGCCTGATTCTCACCGAAGCCCTGTCCTATTTAGAATGCACCGTACAAAATCAAATCAAATGTGGTGACAGATGGTTAATTTACGCCGTAGTTGATAAAGGTCAAGTCTTAGAAACCGATGGCTTAACCGCTCTCGAACACCGTAAATCCGGCAGCTATTATTAACCTCAAACTCAGCGCACCTCTGCGCTCCTTTGCGTTTAAAATCTAATCCTCAATAACCAAACTACCATGTCTACATTTGTTGCTGTCGATCAAATTGATAAAGTTTTTGAATTAACCGGTGGCGGTAAATATATTGCCCTCAAAGGAATTGACCTCGAAATTAAAAAAGGAGAATTTGTTTCCTTAATTGGTCACTCCGGTTGCGGCAAATCTACATTATTAAATATGATTGCAGGTCTGGATTTGCCTAGTGAAGGTGTTGTCACCTTAGAAGGGCAAAGAATTAGGCAACCTGGCCCGGATAGAATGGTGGTTTTTCAAAACTATTCGCTATTACCTTGGCGGACAGTTAGAGAAAATATTGCCCTAGCTGTAGACTCAGTAATGAAGGGTGTACCCGCAGCCGAACGCAAAGCCATTGTCGAAAAACATATAGATATGGTGGGCTTACGTCCCCATGCTGACAAACAGCCGGGAATGTTATCTGGGGGACAAAAGCAACGTGTAGCGATCGCCCGCGCTTTAGCGATTCGCCCCAAGTTATTATTATTAGATGAACCCTTCGGCGCCTTAGATGCACTCACTCGCGGTAATTTGCAAGAACAACTCATGCAAATCTGCGAAGAAAATGAAGTTACTGCTGTCATGGTTACCCATGATGTAGACGAAGCGGTGCTATTATCTGACAGAATTGTCATGCTCACCAACGGCCCTGAATCGAAAATTGGTGACATCTTAGAAGTAGATATTCCCAGACCCCGCAAGCGCATGGAAGTTGTAGAACATCCCAGCTACTACAGCTTGCGGAGTGAGATGATTTACTTTCTCAACCAGCAAAAACGGATTAAGAAAATTCGCGCTAGAAAAACAGCCGACATTTCCCGTCATGGCTTAGAAAAAGTTAACTTAGAAATCGGCTTTTTACCCCTCACCGCTTGCGCCCCCCTAGCAGTTGCCAAAGAAAAAGGCTTCTTCGTCAAGCATGGTTTAGATGAAGTTCACCTCGTGCGGGAAAGTAGCTGGCGGGGTATCGTTGACGGCATGACTGGCGGTTATTTGGATGCGGCGCAAATGCCTTCAGGAATGCCCATGTGGCTAACTTTGGGAGGACACAACAACCAACCTTTCCCCGTTGTCACCGCCCTCACCATGACCCGCAACGGTAACGCCATTACCTTAGCAAAACGCTTTTACGACCAAGGCGTGCAAAGCTTATCAGACTTCAAAAGATACCTGCTTTGCACCCGCGACCAAAGACACACAATGGGCGTAGTGCATCCCGCATCTATGCACAACTTACTCCTGCGTTACTGGCTAGCTGCTGGTGGAATCGACCCCGACGCCGATGTAGACATGAAGACCATTCCCCCAGC
Organism: Nostoc sp. ChiSLP01; assembly: GCA_034531195.2. Lineage (GTDB taxonomy): Bacteria > Cyanobacteriota > Cyanobacteriia > Cyanobacteriales > Nostocaceae > Nostoc. The sequence goes on along the minus strand of JAVRBO020000105.1, from coordinate 879 downwards.
CCAGATGGTAGCCGACTTGAAAGCTGGAAGCATTGATGGTTACTGTGTCGGCGAACCTTGGAACTACCGCGCCGCCGCTGAAAATGTTGGCTTTACCATCGCTACAGACTTGGAAGTTTGGCTAGGACACCCCGGTAAAGTTCTGGGAGTGCGAGAAGATTGGGCAGAAGCTTATCCAAATACCCACATTGCCTTAACTAAAGCATTGCTAGAAGCTTGTCAATATTGTGCAAATCCTAACAACGCTGAAGAGATTCGGCAAATTCTAGCAGGGCGAGAGTATGTCAGCACCGATTTAGAATACATCCAACTCGAAGATCCAAATAGTCTCACCTGCGATATTGACCATCCCCTGCGCGACTATGCCCACCACCAGTTTTATTCCGAGTCTGCCATCAACCGCCCCAGTCGCACCGAACAAATTTGGATTATGAGTCAATTAGCCCGTTGGGGCGACACTCCCTTCCCCAGAAATTGGGTGGAAGTCGTCGAACGCGTCTGCCGAGTCCGTGTTTTCAGCACCGCCGCACGAGAATTAGGCTTAGATATTAGCTACATCCGCCAACCCATCCAACTATTCGATGGTACTCCCTTCAACGCCGACGACCCAATCGCCTATCTCAACAGTTTGAAAATCAAACGCGATTTCTCAGTCGCCGAAGTTATTCTCGATGCCCCCAGAAGAAAACTCGCCTCATAGAAGGCAGGAGGCAGGGGGCAGGAGGCAGGAGGCAGGGGAGGTGTGGGAGGTGTGGGAGGTGTGGGAGGAGAGGGAGGTGTGGGAGGATGGGGAAGCATTAATTCTCTTTCCCCCATCTCCCCCCACACTCCCCACACTCCCCACACTCCCCACACTCCCCACACTCCCCACACTCCCCA
>JAVRBO020000104.1:0-8472 GCA_034531195.2 Nostoc sp. ChiSLP01 | reverse complement strand
ATGCAAAGTTTGGGTCGAGGCTTAGGGCTTTTTGGTAGCAAGCGATCGCTTCTTCCAACTTCCCTTGCTTTTCCAGCGCATACCCCAAGTTATTGTGAGCGGATGCAAAGTTTGGGTCGAGGCTTAGGGCTTTTTGGTAGCAAGCGATCGCTTCTTCTAGCCTACCTAGCTCGTCCAGAACAAACCCCAGGTTATTGTGAGCGATTATAGAGTTCGGGTCAAGACGGAGGGCTGCTTTGTACTTGACGGCTGCTTCCTCGAAGCTTTTAGCTTCACGCAAACGATCTGCTTCGTTTATCAGGCTTGTGACTTTATCTTGGTGCTTTTCTTGCTCTTGTGCAATGACTTGCTCCTCAAGCAGGGTTACATCCTCATCCCTGAGTTTTAACATCTGCTGATAATTTTTTAGTCCTTCACGGCTGTATTCGCTGGGTGGATACTCCCGTTGCAGGACTTTGATTAATTCTTGCTCGTATCGTCGCAAATTTTGCTGATAGTCCTTCAGCGATACCTCTACCTTTTGAACAGTGACCTTTAGATACAAATCTCCCTGTTGATTGGTTATCGGGTTAAGTTTACCTTTACCTCGAATCCGTAGTTTCTTACCAGGACTAAAACCAGATGGAACAGTCACAGTAATTGAGCCATCCTCCAGCGCAATCTTCTTTTCTGTACCGTAGGTCAATTCAGCAATACTCAGAGGAAGTTCTAGCGTTAGGTCAGTTTGAATTTGATTATTAGGTTGAGATGGAGCATTATCTGTTGCGGGTTTGAGAGCAAGAGGCTTTTGGTTTGCTGAACTGTCTTTGGGAGGTGAGTAATTCGAGCTAGCAACTAATCGCGCCACTTCTTGCCGAATTCCCTTGACAACTTCTAAGAATGCTTCATCTCGGTCATTCCAGCTTTTTATCGGTTTGCGATTACTAGGCAGGGGTGACAATTTATCAATGGGAGGATTGTCCCAATCTGCATAGCGTAGCAAAACTGGGATAACACGAGCCTTACCTGCGGCATTTTGTTCTAACGCTCGTGTAACTTCAACTGTCCAGTGATAGTCTGAAGCAATAAAATCTGGACTCACCAACAGTAGAATTAGCCCAGCCCGTTTGAGGTGCTTATTAATTTCATCTTGAAACTCTTGCCCAGCCATAATTTCGCGCTTATGCCAACTAGTAATAAGTTTTTCCCGCAGCAAAGTCGCTAGATGTTTCTCTAACTCTTCGCGCAGTTCTTCATCTTCTTGGTGATAAGAAATAAAAACTTCAATAGACTTCATAGGGATATGGCAAGACTCTGGCTGGTTTAAAAGAAAACTACAAAAGCTTTTGCTCGATTTCCTCAAGCTGCGGATCTAATGTATTCTGTTGTGTTTGACTTTCCTAAATTTGTTTCTCTAACTTAAACTTTGTAAATACATCCGTTTCAAAGGAGTAAACTTGGCGCAGGCGATCTAATTTTGTGCTTACAAAGTCATATTGCTCTGTTGCAAAGATTTTTTGAATCATATAATTACGAATTACGAATTGGTATTAGCCATGTAAAAACCTGCTCAGCTGTCAAATCTAATTCTAAAAAATTTGGTGTAGGAAGCCGATTATTACCTATCAACTCCACAGGTTCCTGTCCTGGAATAAATGCTAAAATTAATCGCTCCTCTGGGTCGATTAACCATCCTAATTGAGTACTATATTTAAGGCAGTGCAAAATATTACTAATAACCTTAGTAGCTCTCTGCTCAGGTGAAAGAATTTCTACAGTCCAGTCAGGATAAATTTCAAAAGCATTGGGTACTTCGCCATCAGCTTCAAAAGGAATTCGTTCCCAAATAAAGACAGCAGCATCGGGAACAATAGAACGTCCACCATAGACGCTCGAAGAGCGGCTTCCCGCAGGGTAAGTACAGCGTAATTCTGGAAATGCGAGGGCAATTTGTGGTGTTTCTGCAACTAGATTGACAGCATCACAAAACTTCAGTTGCAACCGAGAGTGTTTGCCAGCAGGCATAGGTTTTTGGTAAATTCGACCGTCAATAAATTCACTAGCAGGCTGTGTTTCTGGCAGTTTAAGAAATTCTTCAAGGGTCAAAAATGGAGAAATTGCTGTTGTCATCGCCTTAACTTCAGTATCATGAGTATGAGTTGAAGAATTCAGAATACAGAATTCAAGAGTCAGAATGTCTGGACGTGAATTATTGCAACTCCCTGTGTCTTTTTGACCGCGAAATATGCATATTAGCTCAGTGCTTAAACCCATTTATTCATCCATCAGCCTCCAATTCCCAAGCTGAATTCACCAATTCTGACCCTGAATTCTGTACAGACGTGATTAATCGCGTCTCTACTCCGGATTCTCCAGAGATAAATCCATCAAATTCGCTAGCTTATAAACTACCCGCGCCCCAACATTTCCATCCCACTCACCATCGCCGACTTCGCAGATATCAAAGCCAATAATCTTTCTACCACTATTTACCAATTCCCGAAACAGACAAAACGTTTGCTCTAATTCCAAACCACCTGGAACCGGAGTACCCGTACTCGGACAAAGTTTTGGATCTAAACCATCGGCGTCAAAGCTAACATAAACATACTCAGGTAAATGGTTGATAATTTCTCGACATAAATCAATCCAAGTTGTCCCAGAGTAAAGTTTTTGCTTGATAGCAGGATCGTAATAAGCAATAATCCGATCGTTAGATTTGTCGATCGTCTGAACTTCATCATGCGAAATATCACGTAAACCAACTTGCACTAATTTGGAAATTTGTGGTATTTTCATTGCATTAAACATGATCGACGCGTGAGAAAACTCAAATCCCTCATAGGCGTCGCGTAAATCTGCGTGCGCGTCAATGTGCAAAATCCCATAATTTGGATATTTAGCTGCTAATGCTTGGAAAAAACCTAAAGGTGAACTGTGATCTCCTCCAATGACTGCAACTCGTTTACCATCGTTAATTGCTTGCTGACAACTCTCAAACAACCATTCATTCACTTGTTGACAAGCATGATTTATTTCTATAAGTACAGGTGTTAAATCTGGTGTATCCGAGAGTTCTTTACCTTGGGCTAATCTTTCGATAATTTTTCCTGCCAAGGTACGATAATATTTGTTTTTTTCTAAAATATCCTGAGGGATTTCCACCATGAAAATTCCCTGTTTCCAGCCATCAGGGCGATCGAAATCGAATAAATCTAATTGAGTCGAAGCGTCTAGAATCCGCTGTGGCCCGTTAGCGGTACCTGCACCATAGGAAACAGTTACTTCCCACGGTACGCCAAAGACAATCAACTTTGCAGACTCGTAATCAAATGGTAAACCCAAAAGGTTGCCATTTATTTCACCTACGCCACTGGGATTGTAGTCTTGTAATTGATTAATCATCGATTATTTACTGAATTTAGGTAGACAGCACGCCGCCTAGTAGACATCTGCATTTTAATAAAAATTTTTCATTGCCGCTAAACTACATATCTCACAAAGATATTCTTTATACATTAGCGTTGCTAGCAAAGAGCTGCGTAAATATATACGTATGTATATTTTTATTTCAACTCAAATAACTATTTTATGTTTGGCTGATTCTTATTTAAGACAAGCGTCTTCAAGAGGATTTGACTGCGTTGTCTGTAGCGCAAAGCTCCCACAATCTATGCTAATTGCTACCCTTATTATAATAGAAAACCTGCGCCTAGCAAGCGTTAAGAGTAGGGAGAAACGGCAAGCCAATAGATATCAAAACTTCAGTAGCGATCGTAAATGTATTAAAGACAATTTCCGAAATAGGCAATTTCGGAGTTGTATATAAATGATGCCTAAGTTAATTCCAAAAAACTACACAATCTATTAAATTTAAGTATTTTTTAATTTTAATGTAAAAAATAAAACTTAAATTTAATTCATTAACGTAATTGGACTGTAATGTTCTACCAAGTTTATTCGCGTAAACCATCCAGAAAATTCATGGTGTATACCCTAAACCCACGAATTCCGTAATCCAGTAGCATTTTGTATATTAAAATACTTGATATGATGACTCTAACAAAGACATTAGTTGAAACAGAGCGGCGAGAAAATATCAACCATGACTCAAAGCGAGCCGATTTTTTGCAAGAAGTAATAGAAAGCTTAGAGGATGGGATTTTAATTTTAAATAAGGCTGGAAAAGTGCTTCATGCTAACGCATCTGCTCATCGAATTTTTTCTCAATTCGCTCAAGAAAATTGTACTGAGAATTTTGTACCGCCAGCTATCTGGAATCTATGTGAATCATTGCTTAGCAGCCAGTCTTTGCTTTCTGATAAAACAATCATTTTTTCCGATGAGATTGTACTTGACAAATCAAATATTTTTAGAATTCGAGCCAGACTAATTAATTTGGATGGATTTGAGATACCTTGTTTATTGATAACTATCCAAAATAAATATGAATCTCTCAAACACGTAGCCCTCAGCGAAGTTAAAAAATTTGAACTGACGCGGCGAGAAGCAGAAATTTGGTTCCTCTACAGAAACAACCACAGCTACAAAGAAATTGCTAATAAGCTTTTCATCACTATCAATACAGTGAAAAAGCACATGAAAAATATTCACGCTAAACGACAAGCATCTGCCATGCTTGAGGAACGGTATCAAACTCAAAATTAATCACAAGAATTCAGAATTCAGAAGTCAGAATTCAGGAATAAAAATCGATTTGATGGTGGATTTAGCACGATTTTACGAAAATTCTATGACTTTTGAATTCTTTCTTCTTAATTTCTCAACGGCAATGGCTTCTACGTAAGCAATGGAGAGTGCTGACTGTTGAGTGATGAGTTATTCTTCGCCCTTATACTCCCTCTGGTTCCTTTGCCCCCCACTTTCCTTGAGAGTATAAAAAAATTAAGTATGTAAATTTGATTATAATTACTGAAAACATCCATCTTTTAGCCATTCGGGTGTGAATCATAATTTAAGTGAATTAGCAACACCCAAACGTTAAATTCAGCGGACAGTTATCAGGCGTATGGTGGGGAATTTAAATCATTTACCAGTTCCTGGTGTTCAACGATCGCTGATAACTTGTAACTATATAGATAGTGTGGGCTTAAACCCAGCGACGAAACTAACAACCGATAACTGATAACTGTTAAAGGGGTTGCTTTGATTGTCAGTCAAGTTGAGAATAAATAGGCGGAGCACACGGGGAAACTAACGTGAGTCAAGAATTTGATTACGATTTAGTCATTATCGGCGCTGGTGTGGGCGGACATGGCGCAGCCCTACACGCCGTAAGTTGTGGTTTAAAAACAGCGATTATTGAAGCTGCTGATATGGGAGGAACCTGTGTTAATCGCGGTTGTATTCCTTCTAAAGCACTGTTAGCAGCATCTGGACGTGTGCGGGAGTTACGAAATGCCCACCACCTCAAGTCGTTGGGAATTCAAGTAGGTAGCGTGGAATTCGATCGCCAAGCGATCGCCAATCATGCTACCAATCTCGTCTCGAAGATTCAAGGCGACTTAACTAACAGTCTCAAACGTCTGGGAGTCGATATTATCAAAGGCTGGGGAAAAATTGCCGGGACACAAAAAGTCTCCATCGCTGGAGACGGCGGTGAAAAAACCATCACAGCCAAAGATATTATCCTTTCCCCTGGTTCAATTCCTTTTGTCCCTCCAGGAATTGAAGTAGACGGCAAAACTGTGTTTACCAGCGACCAAGGTGTGAAGTTGGAATCACTACCAAACTGGGTAGCGATTATCGGCAGTGGTTACATCGGCTTAGAATTTTCTGATATTTACTCAGCCTTGGGTTGTGAAATCACCTTGATTGAAGCCCTAGACCAGTTAATGCCAGGATTTGACCGCGACATTGCCAAACTTGCCGAACGGGTGCTGATTACTCCCCGCGACATTGAAACGAAAGTGGGGATATACGCCAAAAAAGTCATCCCCGGTTCGCCAGTAGTAATTGAGTTAGCAGATTTCAAAACCAAAGAAGATGTCGATGTCATCGAAGTAGATGCTTGCTTAGTGGCTACAGGACGCATCCCAGCAACCCAAAATCTTGGTTTAGAGTCTGTAGGTGTGGAACTCGATCGCCGGAACTTTATCCCAGTTGACGATCGCATGGCAGTGTTATCAGCGGGCGAAGTAGTGCCGCATCTCTGGGCAATTGGTGATGCCAATGGCAAAATGATGTTAGCACATGCCGCTTCTGCTCAAGGCATCGTCGCGGTGGAAAACATAGTTGGCAAGGAAAAGAAAGTAGACTATCGCAGCATCCCCGCAGCGGCGTTTACCCACCCGGAAGTTAGCTATGTGGGCTTAACAGAAACAGCAGCTAAGGAATTAGGACAAACCGAAGGATTTGAAATCGCCACCAGTAGAAGTTACTACAAAGGAAATTCCAAAGCCTTGGCAGAAAACGAAGCCGACGGTATTGCCAAAGTGATCTATCGCAAAGACACAGGAGAAGTCTTGGGCGTCCATATTTTCGGACTCCACGCCTCAGACTTAATTCACGAAGCATCAGCCGCCATCGCTAACCGTCAAAGCGTCCAAAGTCTAGCGCATCTAGTTCACGCCCATCCAACACTTTCAGAAGTCCTAGACGAAGCTTATAAACGAGCGATCGCTATTTAGTCATTAGTCCTTTGTCATTTGTCCTTTGTCAATAAACAAGGACAAATGACCATTGACCACTGACTAATGACCAATGACCAATGACCAATGACTAATTATGCAAATCCGTCGCCGTTCGCCTAACCCAGCTATTGCTGTATCGATGTTACGTTATCAGGCTGCTGTACCTAATTCAGAGCCAAACAATATCTTGGAAGAAATTGTTTGGCACAAAGAACAAGAAGTTGACCAAATGCGGGAAAGGTTACCTTTACGGGAATTGCAACATCAGGTACTTTCCGCACCACCAACCCGTGATTTTGTAGCGGCTTTGCGCCAAGGAAAAACAAAGCCAGCGGTGATTGCGGAAGTAAAAAAAGCTTCTCCCAGCAAAGGGGTTTTACGAGCAGATTTCGATGCAGTAGCGATCGCCCAATCTTATGAGCAAGGTGGTGCCAGTTGTCTTTCTGTATTGACAGATGCCAAATTTTTTCAGGGCGGCTTTGACAACTTAGCTAAAATTCGTGCTGCGGTAGATTTACCCTTACTTTGCAAAGATTTTATCATCTATCCGTACCAGATGTACTGGGCACGAATTCAAGGTGCAGATGCCATTTTGTTGATTGCGGCTATTCTCAATGATGGAGATTTGCAATACTTCCTGAAAATTGCCAACAACCTGAAAATGGCAGCCTTGATTGAAGTCCATAGTTTGGCAGAACTTGACCGGGTGTTAGCCTTAGATGGGGTCTCCTTAGTGGGAATCAATAATCGCAATTTGGAAGATTTTTCTGTTGACCTCGAAACTACTTGCCAACTTTTGGCTGCAAGAGGTAGTCAATTGCAACAGAAAAACATCCTTGTTGTCAGCGAGTCAGGACTACATAAACCAGACGACTTGAGTTTAGTAGTTAAAGCAGGTGCATCCGCTGTACTCATTGGAGAATCTTTGGTGAAACAACCAGATCCCGGTGCTGCGATCGCCCCTCTATTACCCACGAATTTCTAAAAAAACACCCTGCTCCTTGCAGGGTCACTGTACATAATAGTTTGGCAATTGGGCATAATATACGTGGATATACAGCATTTTGCTGCCTAATAAGAGCAATATCTTTGCTAAATCTTTATCGCTAGGCAAATAAAAGCCTAAACAATTAGTTATTTATTATGTAACAATTTATTAATAAGAGAAAAGTCTAGCGATCGGCTTCCCAGCATCAGAACTTCAAAGACAAACTCTGACCCGTAAAAATCCCAAATTTGAAATTAAACTCTAACTTCATGGAGCAAATTCCCCTACCTTCACCTATCCACTACGAACTTATACTTCAACTTTTAGAAAGACAAACAATGTTAGCTGTAAATGATAATCCAGATTTACGGTATCAAGTGAATCAGCTAATTATTACTCTCCGGAAAGCTGCTGTGCAACAAAAACGACTAGAAGAAAATTGCCAGTTTTCCTCTCTGGGTGTCGATCACCGTTGGTCAATCAACCATCATAAAGGTAACAAAGTTGTTGTCCCTGATTGAAACTGATACGGTTTTGAATTGTATATTTTGGATTGGGAATAGCCTTGGTGAATCTGTGTTTGGTGAATTCATTAGTTGAAATGATTTTTCCAATTAGTATTAAATGTTTCAACTTCAAATTTTTAATAGTTGTTAGGTTAGCTTACCACTTAACTTTGTCTGCCCTGCGAAATATCTAGACATCCTATAGCAATCATATTTAATTTCTGAAAATTGTCATATTGAGATACCCGACTTATGTAATAAGTCGGGTATCTTGTTGAGTGTATAGCATTTGTACCTAGATTCCGCAGGTGCGCTCGTAAATGCTGTATTTTTGAAAATGACCTAA
>JAVRBO020000103.1:0-191174 GCA_034531195.2 Nostoc sp. ChiSLP01 | reverse complement strand
CATTTAGGTCATTTTCAAAAATACAGCATTTACGAGCGCACCTGCGGAATCTAGGCTATAAGTGGTTTAATCCGGTCTGACTTAGATTTTATTTCTACCATCAAGTCAGGCACCAATTCTACAAAGTCGCGCTGGCTTTTTTTGAGTCTATCAGCACGAACAAAAGATACATCGGGAGCGCGGAGATTTCGTTTTTCGTTATCAGCTTCCTTGCCGTTTTCCGCTTCTAATGTAGGCAAAATAAAACCAGCACTGGAACCAGTCACCCTTCCTAGCCTTTGTGGGCGCACCCAATTACCAGCTGTCGTGCAAATTCTACACCGATTTCTTCTGACTCATAATCTGATGGCCCCATGACAACTATATTTCCGTCTACCAGCTCCATTTGCCATTCTGGATGCTCTGCTTGTAGTTGCTCTAAGTCTGGAATACTGAACATAAGACCGCGAAAAATGCATCTTTAATTCATCTTCCTACAAACTTGTAGAAGAAATTATCCAAAAAGTCAAAAAGTCAAGAGTCCAAAGTCAAAATCTTAACTCCTAACTCTCAACTCTTAACTCTCTCAATTTTAGATTTTGAATACTTCGACTATGCCTTTCGGCTCCGCTCAAGACAAGCTCAGTACAAGTTTGGAATTTTGGATTGAAGTAAAAATTAGAAATCTAAAACCCAAAATTCATTAACTTCTAACTAAGAAGCAGATTCTCTAGCTGTGGGCGAACCTAACTTTTGAGTAGGTGACACAGAAGCATCACGACGGCTTGTCCGCAGTTTGGGCTTGGGAGTACCATTTCTTTCTTCTTCTCCAGCGCTGCTATCTGATTTCCAGCTAGAACGGGGGCGATCGCCAGAAGATTCCCGACGCTTGCCGTTGGCAAGTCTGGGTTTGGGAGTGGCGGGTTCCTCTTGGGGAATTTCTACTTCGGATTGCAACCAAGCAGGACGAGTTTGGTCGTAAGCGATTTGCAGTGCCGCAGCAGCGATGGCCTGAGCATCATATTTTTCAATTAATTCGCTGACGATGGGCAAAAATGAAGCCAAACGCTCGCCAGCTAAAGCTTCGCGCACTTGCTCTTGCAATTTCAAGATGTGCCGCGCTTCAATTTGTGCCCGTGTGGGAATTGACAACACTTGCCAAGCTTGGCGATTATGACGTTCAAATGTTTGCTGCTTGCGCCGCTCAAATGGCTGCACTAAAGAAATTGCGGTTCCTTCTTTACCAGCACGACCAGTACGACCAATGCGGTGAACGTAGGTTTCTACGCTATCAGGTAAGTCGTAGTTGATCACATGGGAGAGTTGATCGACATCTAATCCGCGTGCCGCAATATCAGTTGCTACCACCCAACGTACTTGACGATTCCGGAATCGGCTTAATAAACGTTCCCGTGCTTGTTGGGACAAGTCACCGTGGTATTCATCCACACTATGCCCAGCAGCTTGTAGTTGATTGGTGAGTTCGGCGGCGGTACGTCTGGTGCGAACAAAGATTAAAGCTGTTTCTGGATCTTCCATTTCCAGAATCGGCTGTAAAGCTTTAGCTTTTGTCCAGTGGCGAGGGATTAGGTAAGCTACCTGATTGATTTTGTTGGGTGCGGCTTTTGGTTGCTCGACGGTGACTGTCGCTGGCGATCGCAAAAATTTATTCACCAATTGGCGAATCGAGGGTGGCATTGTTGCTGAAAATAAAGCTGTTTGGCGATCTGTAGGTGCTTGGGAAAGGATTTTCACCACATCATCAATAAAGCCCATGCTCAACATTTCATCGGCTTCATCCAAGACAAACCATTTTACTTGGTCGAGCTTCAAACAGCCGCGATCGAGCAAATCTATTACTCGTCCTGGGGTGCCGACAACGATGTGAACGCCACGTTTGAGCTGTAGCATTTGCCGTTCAATTGATTGACCGCCATAGATTGCTAAAACCCGCAATCCGTCATTGCCAATAAACTGGGCGATCGCATCGTGAACTTGCATAGCTAATTCACGAGTTGGCGTTAAAATCAAGGCCTGGACAGCTTTTTGATTAATATCCAGCCGTTCTAAAATTGGCAGTGAAAATGCTGCTGTTTTACCCGTCCCAGTTTGAGATTGACCCACCACATCGCGACCCGCCAACAGTTGGGGAATTGCTTGGGTTTGAATACTAGTAGGTGTGGTAAAGCCAATTTTTTCTAATTGCTCGACGCGCTCTTGGGAAATACCTAATTCTTGAAACGAAAGATTCATCAATTCTCCTAAATTTTATCTAAGGATTTTTCGATTGGTCATTGGCCAAACAGGGCATTGGGGAGGCAGTGGCTTGGATGGGTTTCCCGGCTTGTACTCCTTCGGAGAACCCGCAGGGTAGCAACTGCTGTCATGGGGCATTGGTTCTTCACTAATGACTAATGACTAATGACTAATGACTAATGACAAATTAGTTATTGACAACGCGACCATATAGGTCGTATGTATCAGCGTGGTGAATCGCTACTGGCACGATGGTTCCTAACTTTGCCTGTCCTTGGACATACACTTGGCCATCGACCTCTGGAGAAAACCTACCTGAACGACCGATTAATTCACCACTTTCAGGATTTTCTTGCTCAATCAGGACATCGACTATTTTGCCTACTTGCTGTTGATTTTTCTTTTGAGAAATCGGTTGCTGGAGTTCCATCAGTCGATCTCGGCGCTCGTCCATCACTTCTTGAGATAACTGATTTGGCAGGTTGTAGGCGGGGGTTCCTTCTTCCGCTGAAAAGGTGAAGACGCCAACATGGTCAAATTCATGCCGCCGGACGAATTCTAGTAGATGCTCAAAATGCTCGCTTGTTTCTCCTGGGAAACCAACAATAAATGTTGTCCGCAATACGGCTGTTGGTAGTGCCGTTTTGATGCGATCTATAATCCCATCATTTACGCGTCCTTGCCAGGGACGGTTCATGGCACGGAGAATCTCTCCATGAGAATGTTGCAAGGGCAAATCGAGATAAGGCAAGACGTTGGGTGTTTCTTTGATTGCCGCTATTACATCTTGTGTCAATCCCGTGGGATAAGCGTAGTGCATTCTAATCCACGGTATATTCACGTTCCCCAAAGCACGGAGTAATTCGGCTAGCTTTGGCTGACCATAAATATCTAGACCGTAATTAGTCGTGATTTGGGAAATTAAGATAATTTCCTGCACTCCTTGACTAACTAACTGCTCGGCTTCAGCGACTATCGATTCTATAGTACGCGATCGCTGGTTCCCTCTTAAATGAGGAATTATACAAAACGCACAACGATAATCACATCCTTCGGCAACCCTAAGGTAAGCTACGCCCTCTGTTGTAGTGCGATAGCGCGGTGTAGTTTCGTCAGCGATGTAGGTTGGTTCGATACTAACCTGTTTAACCCGTTCGCCTTGTTCTACACGCTCAATTACATTTACAATTTTGTGATAATCACCTGTACCCACCACAGCTACTGCTTCCGGCAACTCATCCAAAAGTTGTTCTTGGAAATGTTGCGCCATACAGCCAGTTATCACAATTTTTTTGTTTGCTTCTGCCAGTTCTACCAAAGTTCTGACAGATTCAAGTCTCGCTGCTTCAATAAAACTACATGTATTAACAATAACGTAATCTGCTAACTCTTCATTTGTATCTACACCGTAGCCTGCTTCTGTGAGCATTCCTAACATGTGTTCTGTATCAATTCGATTTTTCTCGCAGCCCAGGTGAGAAATGGCAATTGTTGGCTTGTCACCCATATTTTGAAAAAATTTTCACTTTTTTTCTTGTAATCAAATTCATTCCAAGCACTGACGCAAGCTTTTTTTATCAACATCCTCATTGAGAGGAATAACAGCGGTAAATTCCCACTGTCAGCAAATGCCCGTTAAGCTATGACCCTATCATTAATAAAAATAGAGGTCATGTTATGATATTTCTATCAATTTGTTCCCCAGGGTAAATTCAAGTGTCTTTGGGTACATTTGACACTTGTAATGTTTTTTAACAATTGGTCTATTGGTATTTTAGATTACCACAGCGTGTGCGTTGTTAACCTACCCCATCGGGAAGCCGCCCAAAGGGCTTGTTGTGAGAAGTCGCTACCCTCAGGGAAATCGCCTTCGCGACTACGCCCATAAAGCAGTAATGGTATCTTGGCGATGGGCTAGCCCTACGACTGTGCGCGGACGAGACGCCTAAACCACGGAAAGCTGCCTTGCGTGTTGTGAGTGGCAAACTCCTCTTGTAGCCAGGTTTTATCTTAACATATCTTATGACAAGTTTGACGCCAATTTCCATCTTCGGAAGGAGGCAGTAAACCGACCAAGTTAAAAAAACAGACAAGGGGACAAGGTATTGGGAGTTCTGAGTTCTCAATTCTGAGTGCTGAATTTTGTAAAATTGACTTATGGAAAATTATTCAAAATTCAAGAAGCTGATGAGTCAAGCTTTTCAGGTATTTTGAATTGTAGGTATATTTGGGTGTTGTAGCCTAGCCTCTAATCTCTAGTCTGTATACCCTAATCCCTCGCAATAATTAAAGACGTGGACTTATATCAGCTGTTTAAAACTCGCTCACCGATTATTGGCGTGGTTCACCTGCTACCACTGCCGACCTCACCTCGTTGGGGAGGTAGCCTCAAAGCGGTAATTGACCGCGCCGAACAAGAAGCCGCAGCCTTGGCAAGCGGAGGTGTTGACGGCATGATTGTGGAGAATTTTTTCGATGCGCCGTTTACCAAAAACCAAGTAGATCCAGTGGTTGTGAGTGCCATGACGATGGTGGTGCAGCGGATACAGAACTTGGTAACATTGCCAGTGGGCTTAAATGTGTTGCGAAATGACGCCAAAAGTGCAATGGCGATCGCCAGCTGTGTCCAGGCACAATTTATCCGCGTTAACGTTCTCACGGGAGTGATGGCAACTGACCAAGGGTTAATTGAGGGAGAAGCCCATCAACTACTCCGCTATCGACGGGAGTTAGGCAGCGATGTTAAAATCCTGGCCGATGTGTTGGTGAAACACGCCCGTCCTTTGAGTTCTCCAAATCTCACTGTCGCCGTCAAAGACACCATTGAAAGGGGTTTAGCAGACGGGGTGATTTTGTCTGGTTGGGCTACTGGTAGCCCTCCTAACTTAGAAGATTTGGAACTAGCTTGTGGTGCAGCAGCTGGAACCCCAGTGTTCATAGGTAGTGGGGCAAATTGGGAAAATATTGATACATTAATGCAGGCAGCAGATGGAGTCATAGTTTCCAGTTCCTTGAAACGTCACGGACGGATAGAGCAGCCAATTGACCCCATTCGCGTCAGTCAATTTGTGGAAGCCGCACGTCGCAGTTGGAACTCCAAAAGTGAAAGCAAGTCAGCTGGACAAGTGAAATTACATTCTTAAATGGGGCAGGGGCATGGAGATGAGTCAGGAATGGGAAAAGGTTAAAGGGTAAAGGGATAAATTTAACCTTTCCCCCTTACCCCTTTCCCATTCTTCATGCCTTGTTTGGCCAATGCCCAATGCCCAATGCCCAATGCCCAATTCCCCAATAGCAGTTTATGATTCGCCGCCGTTCTACTCCTTGGATTCATAAATGGTCACGTCCATTGATTGCCGCGATCGCTGGATGTGGTGCCTTAACGACAGGTTATCTCACCATAGAAAAGCTAACAGGAGGCAGTGCAGCTTGTGTGGCACAGGCTGGTGTCAAAGGCTGTAATGATGTGCTTTCCAGTCCTTGGGCAACAGTTTTTGGTCAGCCATTAGCTTTGTTTGGGTTTTTAGCGTACACCGGTATGTTGATATTAGCTTTGGCTCCTTTGCTATTTTCCTCACCAGACAATAATAGTCGCAAGCAACTGGAAAATTGGACGTGGTGGCTGCTGTTAGTGGGTGCGATCGCTATGTGTGTGTTTAGCGGTTACTTAATGTACCTGCTGGCATTCCAAATCAAAGCCGTTTGTCTTTACTGTATCGGCTCAGCTTTGTTCTCCACTAGTCTTTTGGTACTGACAATTATTGGTCGTACTTGGGAAGATATTGGACAAATCTTGTTTACCGCCTTGATTGTCGGTATGGTGACACTGATCGGTACTTTAGGCATTTATGCTGGTGTCAATCAGTCGGATAGTACACCTGGAACTCCTGGACAACCTGTAAAAATCTCCTTTGTTCCCAAGGAAGATCCTAACCCCGCAATAGGGGGGTGGGAAATCACTACTACCTCTGGTGAGGCAGAAATAGCCCTAGCACGACATCTAGCGAAGATAGGTGCTAAGGAATACGTCGCTTTTTGGTGTCCTCATTGCCATGAACAAAAGCTGATCTTTGGCAAAGAAGCTTATCAAGAAATCAACAATAATATTAAGGTAGAGTGCGCCCCTCCAGGACTCAAAGCTCAACCAGAACTGTGCCAAGCTGCAAAAATTGAAGGCTTCCCGACTTGGATTATCAATGGGAAAAGCTATAGTGGAGTGCAAAACTTAGAGGAACTAGCCAAAGTTTCTGGTTACACAGGCCCTCGTAACTTCAAATATTTCAAGTAATTGCCAATACAAGCCTGTTTTTGGCGATTTGGCTTTTAAATCTGGTATTGGACTCCTATTTGATTGAGTGAAAAAACTCGCTTGCAAGTGGAAAAGTCTGAATTCCAACTGCCCACTGCCTGCCAATGGCGGTTGGACTGTGCTTGGCGCACCACGGAAATAAGTTAAATATCAAAGTGGATTACTATAGTTAACTGGATAAAGACAGCAAGTCTGTTCCCAGTTAACTTTTTTGTTTTTGGTAATATTAGTGACAAATAATAACTGTTATCCAATACCTATAGCAGAGAACAGGGTTGGGGCAACACTTCTCTACTAGACGCTAAGAGCGAACGACAAGCTCAGTGCAGCCCAGGCAACAGGCTTAAAAATCTTTAGCTGTCGGGGTTTGACCATCGGTTTATGTCATAATCTACCTGGCAATTGCCATACATCCCGAATTGGGTATTTGTAAGTAAAATAGACTTAATAACTAGCTTTAAGACTACCTTGGCGTATTTTTCCAACTAAAAATACCTCTATCAATTTTATTCCGGCTTTTACTTACAAACATTTGAAGCTGAAGGAACTTGATTGAGTATACTGGCTCTCATACAGTGTGTACTTTAATTGATTTTTGCAGCACATGGAAGCCGCCTTCGAGTGTAATTGTGTCAGCGTTAAACGCGAAAGTGTGTCTGTTGAAGTTAGTCTCAATATGTTTTTGTTATTAGTCAAAAAACGCAAGTTCAAAGAGCAAACTTCTTTTCCTCAGCGTTTGTGCAGATGCCAAGAAAAGCCGAGTTTCAGAACTTTGGGAGCGGCTTAATGAACCAGCAGCTAGGCAAGCGTTTTATAAGCTTAATCTTTGGACTCAAACAATCGCTTAGTCGAGAACGCAAAGAATTGATAACTGCTGCTGGCGTTGCAGTCTGCGTCCTGTTTTTGCGCTCCATTGGATTATTACAATCCTTAGAGTTAGCAGGTTTGGATCAATTTTTTCGCTTACGTCCAAATGAATCGCCAGAAGAACGTATCACTATCGTTGTGATTGATGAGGCCTATTTAGATCAAGTAGGTTCATGGCCGATTCCAGATCGCAATATTGCCGAATTGTTGCAAAAATTAAACGTCCATAAACCCCGTGCGATCGGGTTAGATATCTATCGAAATTTGCCAGTGGAGCCTGGTAATGAGGAATTACGTAATGCTTATAAGTCAATGCCAAACTTGATTGGTATTGAACTACTGGCAAATGAAAAAAATAAAAACCTCACTGTTTTACCTCCTCTGGGACTCAATGAGAATCAAGTGGGTTTTAACAATGTGCTGTACGACCCTGATGGTAAAGTACGTCGCAGCTTGTTGTATTGGCACGTTGAGGATAAAGTACACGAAAGTTTTGCCTTGAAGTTGGCTTTATTGTATTTAAAAGCAAAGGGCATTACTCCTACCCAAGCAAAAAGCAACCCTGAGTATTTGCAATTGGGTAAGGCAGTATTTACTCGTTTTGAAGTTAATGATGGTGCTTATGTCGGAGCTGATGCCAGAGGCTACCAAATTTTATCGAATTTTCCCAAACCCAAATCTCAAAATCCATCTGTAGAATTTTCTCCTTTTCGCCAAGTGTCGATGAGTGATGTACTCGCTGATAAAGTCCAAGAAAATTTAATCAAAGATCGCGTGATACTTGTTGGCTCTACTGCACCCAGTCTTCAAGATTTTGTATTTATTCCTTATTCCAGCGGTTTGATGGGTACGGCGAAGCCTGTGGCTGGTATTCAATTACAAGCTTATTTTATTAGTGAGTTAATTTCTGCTGCTGTTGAAGGAAGACCATTACTCAAAGTCTGGTCTGAATTACTCGAATACTTGTGGATTTTTGTTTGGTCTTATGTGGGTGCTGTTACGACATGGCGGATACGAGACTCAACTAAAAGCTTTCTTAGTATTCTGGTTTGTTGCTTTGTATTGGCTCTCAGTGGCTATGTGGCTTTTTTGTACGGTTGGTGGATACCGCTGATCCCTGGGCTGTTTACTTTTGGAATTTCAGCTATTTGGATGACGAGTCATATTGCCCATATGCAGGAAGAGTGGAAACGCTCTAAGGAGTTTTTGCATCACGTAATTAACACAATTCCCGATCCGATTTTTGTAAAAAACGAACAACATCAATGGATTGTTTTAAATGAAGCGTATTGCCGATTTATTGGCTATCCGAATAAGTTGTTAATTGAAAAGTCAGATTATGATTTTTTCCCTAAACATGAAGCTGATGTGTTTCGACAACAGGATGAGTTGGTTTTTCGGACTCACCAACCCCACGAAAACGAAGAAGAATTTACAAATGCAGATGGTCAAACTCATCAAATTGCTACTAAGCGATCGCTTCACAAAGACTCAGCTGGCAATTTCTTTTTAGTTGGGGTAATTCGAGATATTACTCAGCGTAAGTTGATGGAGGACGAACTCAAGCGTACTGCTGCTGAGTTATTTCGCTCTAACAATGAGTTAAAACTCAAAGAAGACCATTTGCGTTATTTGGCATATCACGATCCCCTGACAGGTTTATCCAATCGCAAGTTTTTTGCCGAACAACTTTATGAGTCCTTGCACTGGGCGCAACACCATAACTTGTTGCTGGGACTGTTGTTTATCGATTTAGACGGCTTCAAACAAGTCAATGATACTTTAGGGCATGAGATGGGCGATCGCCTGCTGATGACTATTGCTGGACGCCTGAGCAATTCTTTACGCGCTAGTGATACAGTTTCTCGTTTGGGTGGCGATGAATTTACTGTGATCTTACGAGCAATTCCTAATGTCCAGGTAGCTGCTAAAGTCGCTGAAAAAATTTTAAGCAGCATTACCAGACCAATTGTTTTGGATGGGTATGCAATCCGAGTCTCTGCCAGTATTGGGATTAGTGTTTATCCATACAACAGCCAAGACAGTGAAACTTTGATGAAACAAGCAGATGCAGCAATGTACCGTGCCAAACGCTTGGGTAAAAATCGCTACGAATTTGCTTAATTAATCACGATTTTACTTTCCAATAATTTAATATCCTGTAAATATTTTTACCATAAAATTAGGCTTCTGCACTTGAGACGGGTGCAAAGCACTGTTCTGCACAAGCATTTTATAGAGCCATAGAGGTAGCTTTTTAACTAAAATTCAAACCTAGCAAGGCTTTGGGAAGCGATACCTAAAACCGATAAAAGAGCTAAGAAAAAAGTAACCTTTTTCAGTAATTAAAAAATACAATTTTGTTTCGCAAGTATTTTTACTGGAAAATATCTATCTGTACTTAGGTAAATAATGACGAACATGAAAATCAAATAATTCCTGTAACCCTTTTAATATAAGAGTTATGGAGTTTGCTATTTATATATCTTTACTTTGTTTAAGTTTTTACTCTCAACAATTTAAAGTATTGTTTTATGCTCTTTAAGCTTAGATGTTTTTTAAACTTAGTGTTTACACTTAAAATTATTAAGATATTATTAATAAATAATGAACTGGTCAAACTGCTTATGGTAATTCATCGCTATATCTAACCTTAGACTGATGCAGAAACAGGACATTTAAGAATATTTCTTAAGTATTAAGACTATTTAATACCAGCGAATTAATGCTGGTCTGCAAATTAATAGGGCAATTAGTTGTCTATTACCAGCAGAATTAATAATTTTGGAATATTCTCAAGAAAATTACGTATATTTACCTACAAATTTTAAAAAATACTTTTTTCAGAAAAAAACTAGTAAATTTACTGAAGATTATGAAACTCAACTTGGGAATGACAAAATTTATGATATTTTGTATAGGTGCTTACATACTAATACCAAAAATTGTGGGTTACGTAGGTGTGTTCAGTACTGCAAGCGCTAGTAGTCTTAACTCTAATGCCAGCAACACCTTAATTGCCCGCAAAGTCAATTCTCCAGATTTAAAAGACACATATATTCCGCCAAATTATGGTGGCCCTGACAGCCAGCATGGTAGTGGTACCAGGTAAATAGGGCATGGGGAGCAAAGAAGCTTTAGATTTCTACCTGCCCCTGGAGCCTTTTTTCATGCCCAATGCCCCATACCCAATGCCCCATGCCCAATGCCCAATGCCCCATGCCCCATGCCCTATGCCCTATGCCCATCATGCAACACTGGAGATTTCCACCAACGGTTTGTTTGTATAAGTGTGTGCGCTTGCCAATTTGAATCTGGTTGAGGATAATCTAGGCGATAGTGTCCGCCGCGGCTTTCGGTTCTAAAGGCAGCACTTTTGAGAATTAAATACGCTACATCCAATAAATTGCGGGTTTCTGCCCAAAGTCGCAATTGAGCTTCAACATCTGGTAGGTCAAAAGTAGCTGGTTCTGTTGGACGTAAGGCTAGCAAGAATTGAGTCAAAGACAAAGCAGCCAAATCTTGCTGCCAAGACTCTACAGTGGCGATCGCACTTTCTAATCCTGACTGTTCGCGGCAAATACCAGCATGTTGCCACACTAAGCGGGGTAACTTTTCCCTGAGAGTTTCTAGCTGTGTTTGCTGAGTCTGCCATTCGCTGGCATTAGCAGTAAATTTCTGTAATGGTAGTACTGGTGTTTCTAAGGGTTGCCCAATATCTGCCAACTCAATATTAGCCATCTGGGCGCCGAACACAATACATTCTAGTAGGGAATTACTGGCAAGGCGATTTGCTCCATGCACCCCAGTACTGGCAGTTTCACCCACTGCGTATAAACCAGGAATATTCGTGCGATTCATTAAATCCGTAACAATCCCGCCCATCCAGTAATGGGCAGCAGGGGCTACAGGAATTGGTTCGTTGAAGACATCGATGCCCCAATGCTGACAAACTTTGATAATGTTGGGAAAGCGGTGACGAATTTTGTCGGCGGGAATGGGGCGCATATCCAACCAGACATGGGCAGTGGCGGGATCGAGGGCGGTACGTTGTAAATGACTAAAAATCGCTCTACTGACCACATCTCTAGGGGCGAGTTCCCCAGCTGGGTCGTAGTCAAAGGCAAAACGCCGTCCTTCGTTATCGATAAGGTGTGCCCCTTCGCCGCGTACAGCTTCGCTAATCAAAAAGCGATCGGCACCTGGTTTGGTGAGGGCGGTGGGATGGAATTGTACAAATTCTAAATCGCGCAAAATAGCGCCAGCACGAGCCGCGATCGCTACGCCATCACCTGTACTCACAGCCGGGTTAGTGGTTTGGGCAAATACCTGACCGCCACCACCGGTTGCCAGTACCACGGCACCAGCTCTTACCCATGCGATATTACCTTGATAAAATAGGCTAATTCCCTGACAGTAATGGCTTTGGGGTTCAATCCACAAACTCAAAGCCAAAGCTTGCTGGATGACTTGAATATTTTGGCGGCGGAGAACTTGGGCGGTGAGGGTGGTGGTAACTTCTCGCCCTGTGGTGTCTGCGGCGTGGAGAACGCGGTGGCGAGAATGGGCGGCTTCCAAAGTTAAAGCCAAAGCTTGACCGTGACGGTCAAAAGCAACTCCCAAGTCAACTAAAGACTGAATGCAGCTAGGGGCAAGTTTGGCGAGAAATTCTACAGCGGCGCGATCGCACAAACCCGCACCTGCCCGGATTGTATCTTCAATATGCAGCGTCGGAGAATCTTCCGGGGCGACTGCTGCGGCAATACCACCTTGTGCCCAATCACTGGCGGATAAAGCCACAGTTTCTTTAGTAATCAAGCCGACTCGCAAGGACTCTGGTAGACATAGCGCTGTGTAGAGTCCAGCAGCACCAGCACCCACTACTAAAACATCAAATTGGCTAGGAATATCTATCTGAGGCAAGGTAATAAATAAGTTAGAAGTGAGGAATGAGGAGTGAGGAGTGAAGAGTGAGTAGTGAGGAGTGAGGAGTGAGGAGTTTTGTGTTTTCAACTCATAACTCCTAACTCATAACTCCTAACTCATAACCCACAACTTCTAACTCCTAACTCCTAATTCATAATTTTGTCCCACTCCCTAGAATCAGGAGTGGGCTGCTATTTCCTACGTTAACTGCAATGTGCAGTTATCTGTAGATGCCGTTGTTAAACCGATCGTCTCCCTCGATGAAGGCAGATTCTGGTTCTGTCACGGTGAAGTGATCGAAGTTGGCTTGCAGGGTTTGTTTTTGGCGATCGCTCAATCCTTGAATATTCAATACATCATCTACGCTTTGGTAGGGAGCATTTTTGATGATGAGCTTCGCAAGGGTGGGATAAAGGCCTGGATACTGTTGAAAAGCTCGGACGTTGGTATTATTCAAATCAATTTTTTTACCAAATTCCGTTGCTAGCTTCCTGTCTGCGCTATTCTGCCGCTCAATTGCCAGAACTGGTACTTGGGGAAAAGCAAAGCTGTTGAAACTAGCAGCTTGGGCTATGTGATGAGTTGTTCCCAACCATCCCCAGCAACCAAGTACCAAACTAAACACTGTTAATAAACGCACCAATCCTTTCACGATTTTTTTACCTCTTTCCATCAAACAGAAATAAAATTTTTAAGCTAACATCTGTCAGCGGTCATGAGTCATTAGTCATTTGTTAGAGAACAAAGAACAAAGGACAAAGGCCAAAACTTGATAGCTTAATCAACACAGCAGTCATCAGAAACTAATATACAGCGTATTAATATCCACAATATTTACTGTTACTGGGTTTGACTGTACTTTTGCCAAAATTTTTCTTAGTGGTAGGAGTGCCTGCTCCAGCCGCAATAGCCTTGCATCTAGAGAATACGCTATTATTCCCGGCCGCACAAAATCTTTTCGGCTGGCTGATTTTACATCTCAAATACCGTAAATTCCAGTTCAGGCGACTTCGGCTGTTGGTCAATAATTGTAATATTTCTTAACTAAACAATGTTCTACAGTATCATCACTGGTATGCCGTAGATTCCTTAGGAAACAGTTTTGTGATTTTCAAGCTGCGATCGCCGCTAGCAAAAATAAGCTGTCTACCAAAATTGTGCTTAAAACTGCGCCGCCAAAGGCATACCAGTGTCTCTGAGTTCGACCTAAGGATAAAATTCCCACTGTTAACAGCACTAGGGCGAGAATTATTGCCCAAGCTTGTCCCCAAGGTGTTTGTACTTGTAATAAGGCGTTTTGTAAAATTTTTGACGTGCTATCTGTATCCGCTATCATGATTTGTCGCCAATAGGGCATCAAATCCACAATATAAAAGTATACATCTGTTAAAACTGTACCGAATAAGGAACCTAAATAAAACCAGTTACCCACCTTGCCCCAATTTTTTGCCAAACACCAACAAGCAAATGGTAAGCCGATAGACTCCACCGGTAAATGCCATAGAGGTTCCCAACGCAACCAACCCCAGTAAATCGATCCTGCTAACCAACTCCAGCTAAACCCAAACAGCAAATCTCCCCAAACATATGTTGCAGGACGTGACATTAATCTAAAACTGAGCCATAGCCAAAATCCTGTCAGCGCTAAACTCAAACTAGGTAGCGATCGCACTATTGGTGCTTCTATAAATACAGGCACTGATACTAAGAATACTGCTGCCGCAAATACCAACCATGTTTGTCGAGAAGAGATAGATAAAGGCAGAGAGGGAGAAGATAAGAGTGTAGATTCCAATTTTTTGACATCCCTGTGCTTGATATTAGACAAATCCAACTCGGCATCCAGGGGAGGGATAGAAGCGGTGTATGAAGATAATGTGTTATTAACCAACGTTTTTAATATTTGTTACTAAACTTTACCTTATTTAATGTATCACACTTTAAAATCCCCCCCCAGGGCATTTAGATTATACTCAAATTTCGGCAAGGACTGGGGTAAAAGCCTTTCGGCAGGGCGTCTGCTTGTGTTCGGCTAAATATTAAAGTTTGATGAATTCCGGAAATTGCGTTGACTTATTGAGATGGGTGTAAGAACATGGTCAGCGTCTTGGATCGTGTTAGCGATCGCTAAATTTGGATTTTCTACAAGATTAGGTGCAGCTAAAAGTATATAAAGTAACAACGTTACTTAAAAATGTCGTTCTATTTTTTAGAATAGGAAAAGGTATTATGGAGTTTATTCAAGCTTTTCTTTTAGGTATTGTTCAAGGTATTACAGAGTTTTTACCAATCAGTAGCACTGCACATCTGCTGATTGTGACAAAGATATTTGGTTGGAAAGAGCTAGGTTCTAAAGATTTTGTCGATGCAATTCAATTTGGCAGTGTTATCGCAATTTTAGGTTACTTTTGGTCGTTGATTTCTAGTGTTGTCAAAGGTGGAATTACAGCACTAAAACAGAAAGACTGGGAAAGGGAGGAATGGAAAATTCTTGTAGGTATTGCAGTCGGAACACTGCCTGCTTTAATTGTCGGCTTTCTTTTGAAAAATATTATCCCTGAGAGTGCCTTAATTATTGCCATCATGTCGATTATCATGGCACTTTTACTAGGCTTGGCAGAAAAAATCGGTACTCGCAAACGAGGTTTTGAGTCATTGCAGATTCGCGATGGTATTTTAGTAGGATTGGGACAAACACTTGCTTTGATTCCTGGTGTTTCTCGTTCTGGTTCGACGTTGACAACTGCGCTATTTTTAGGATTAGAACGCGCTACAGCAGCAAAATTTTCATTTTTATTAGGGTTCCCAACTCTGACTATTGCAACCTTGTATAAAAGCCTGAAAATTTTCAAATTATTTCAAGCCCACCAGTTACCAGATAACATTGTTGCACTTTTAATTGTAGGGATTATTTCAACCTTTATATTTTCCTATCTATCAATTGCATTCTTAATCAAATACTTAGCAACTAAAAACACAATGATTTTTGTTTGGTATAGATTAGCATTCGGCACTGCTATCTTATTAGCGATCGCAGCAGGTTGGCAGGGATAAATTAGATAATAGTCATTAGTCACTAGTAGAGAGGCGATTAACCCTTGTCTGTACAATAGTCATTGGTCATTAGTCCAATGCCCCATACCCACTTGCCCTGAGCGAAGCCGAAGGGATGCCCATGTCTACTATTCAACCTGCCCGCATTACCAGAGTACTACCTGATTCTATAGCCGCAGAGATTGGTTTTGAAGCGGGGGATGCGATCGTTGCAATTAACGGTACGCGTCCCCGCGATTTAATTGATTATCAATTTTTATGTGCTGATGAAGTTTTAGAACTAGAAGTTTTAGACGCTGCCGGTAAAACACATCACATTGAAATCGAAAAAGACTACGACGAAGATTTAGGGCTAGAATTTGAAACTGCCCTGTTTGATGGCTTAATTCAGTGCAATAACCGCTGTCCGTTTTGCTTTATCGACCAACAGCCACCAGGTAAGCGTTCTAGTTTGTATTTGAAAGACGACGATTATCGTCTAAGTTTTTTATACGGTTCTTATCTTACCCTCACCAATCTGCCAGAAAAAGAATGGCGGCGCATTGAACAAATGCGTTTGTCTCCGTTGTATGTTTCCGTTCATGCCACGGAGGCTGAAGTCAGAATTAGATTGCTGAAAAATCCCCGTGCGGGACAAATTTTGCAACAACTTAAGTGGTTTCAAGAAAGGCGACTACAAATTCACGCCCAAGTCGTTGTTTGTCCCGGCATCAATGACGGCGAACATCTCGAAAGAACTCTCAAAGATTTAGCTTCGTTTCATACTGGTGAAGTGCCTACGGTGGCATCGGTAGCAGTTGTACCTGTTGGGTTGACACGGTTTCGTCCCCAAGAAGATGAACTCACACCTGTGACTAGGGAAAAAGCTCAAGAAGTGATTTCCCAAGTTAAAATGCTTTCCCAACAATTTCGCCAAAAATTCGGCTCTAGTGTTGCTTGGTTAGCTGATGAATGGTTTTTGATTGCAGGTGAAGAATTACCAAGCGAATCGGAATACGAAGAATATCCCCAAATTGATAACGGTGTTGGTTCAATTCAGTTATTTATCAAAGAATTTGCCACCGCAGCGGCAGAATTACTACCGCCGAAAGTCTATCCTCAGAGAAAGTTTACTTGGGTAGTAGGTAACACTGTAGAAAAAGCATTTCAACCGATTTTGAAGCGTTTAAATTTGGTTGAAGGTTTAGAAGTAAATATGCGTGCTTTATCTAGTGATTACTGGGGGCAAGATATTAGTGTCACAGGATTACTAACTGGTCATGACTTGCTTTTAAATTTAGCAGGGCAAGATTTAGGCGATGGCATTTTGTTGCCAAAGGTGATGTTAAAGCATGGCGAATTGGTATTTCTAGATGATATGAGCGTTGAAAAATTAGCAAGCAAATTGAAGACAAATATCTTACCAGTAGCAGGGGTTGAAGATTTAATTAATACCTGTATTGCTTAATTAGTTTTTGTCAATCTTTTACCCTATACAATTTAACAAGATTCTGCAACTTTTGTTAGTTAAGTGTTTAGTTAGGGTTGTGAAAAAATAATTTTTTGCCTAGTCTTTTGATCCCTTGTGGTGTAGACTGAGAGTCAGTAGGTAAATATAGCAATCGCGTGCAGATAATTAGGCTAGTTAGCTAAACAAAGCTAACTAGTTGATGATTTTGGATTTTGGATTTTGGATCTGTTTTACTCACCAGGGTCAATTATCAGCTAAAAAAATCTAAAATAAGCTTTTCTTAAATCTAAAATTCCTAATCAAAAGCAAAACGAGCTTAATTCATTACCCCTTTTAAGCCACTTGCCTCAATAGAATTGAGAGCAAGCAGTCCACAAACTGTACGTGTTTGTGTGGTCAATTTTTAAATAGATAGCTTCCTTGGTTAGTCATCTTTAGGCTATCCCTTCAAATACGAAGTTTCATCGATTGAATGACCTCTTTAAGTTTACCTAGTCCAAGCTTTTGGACTAAAAACTCCTTTTTTGCATCCAATAATTTGGATGTGAAATAGCAAGTATACAATTTTATATTTGTATACTTGCTGCACACTTTTATGTTGGATTAAATGTGATGACTGATTTTAACTTCATCTTAACTATCTGTATTGTAGCGGTAGTTTATCTATCTAGTATTTATCTGTGGATAGAGTTTTCTCAAAACTCAAATGAGTGATTTGGTAGATAGAACAACCGTAAAAATTCAGAAGGAAGCAGTTAGAATCCAGCTTGAAATTGAAAAATCAAGGGTGCTATGAATTATCAATTTTCTTGTTGATTATTAAGCTTGAATCTCAAAGTCGTCTTAATTCAGTATTCTGGATTCTGACTGCTTTCCAATAATTAGTAATTCATAATGACGCTGGTTCGTCCTTGACGTGCCGCAGGCAAGACTCACTCTAAGCGTTAGCTTACCATCTCCATTAGGAGAACACTTTAGGCTGGCCAACGTAATTTTTACCCCACGACTTCAGTCGCAGGCTTGAAATAATGACACTACACATTTTTATGTTTTCATTGATGAATCAAGAGGCTTGTACTTATTTAATTACGAATTACGAATTAGTAATTATTTGGTCAAGAGTTCAGCTAGATATGCTGAATAATTATGTGTTCTCATTTGTTGCTCAGCATTAGCACTATGAGTGCAAATTTAGAAGTTTAGGATGCTTTCTACAACAGTTGGATAAATGGTTAATTTTTTACCAGAAATTACTACAAACAGAGAAATACAAATTTGGTTTATAGGTTTGGTAGTCGGATTTTGTATATTCATATTTGGTCGTCACCTGATTTCGCTAACAAATTTACTGATGAATAAATTAAATTTTCTGTCAAATAACGATGTATACAAAAAATTAATTAAGCCCAATCAAGACTTATTAATTGTAGTAATTGTCATTGGGAATTTTGAGTTATTTGTATCGTTATTACCTCAAAATAGCTGGACAAATACGTTAGAAATTATTGTTAGCTTGGCTTTGGCGATCGCCTTTAGTTGGTTAGCCTCACAAATCTTTCAAAAGTTCTTTGATTTTTATTTATTAAACGCTGCTTTCAAAAGCGGACAAAAAATCAGCGGCGAGCTACTTATCCTCTTTAAATGGGTTGCCAATCTCATCATTATCTTTTTAGCAATTATTATTTATGCTCAAACACATCAAATTAACCTTTTAGGATTGCTAGCAAGTTTAGGAATCGGTGGTTTAGCAGTCGCTTTTGCTGCTCAAAAAACCTTAGAACAAATTTTAGGTGGTATTGTTCTATATTTAGATCGCCCGTTTGTAATCGATGATTATATTGGTCTTCCTGATGGTACTTTTGGGCGAGTTGAATCAATAGGATTAAGGTCTACTAGGATTAGAACATCTGGCAAGGGAACTGTAATGATAGTTCCTAATAGTTCTCTCACTCAAGTCAATATTGAAAACTTTACTGGTGCTAAGAAAGTTATGTCAATTCTCTATTTGACCTTTCAGCAAACACTTAGCAGTGAAGAAAGAGCTTTAATTCGTCAGGTCATTATAGACAGTACAAATGGTATCTTTGGCATTGATTACCGGAATACAGAAGTGACTTTTAAAGCTATTAATCATTTATCAGATATAGAGGTAACCCAAGCACAAGTTACTTTCTTTATCTTAGGTTCTGGAGATGTATCGATGGAATTACGCCGTCAACTGCTAAATATGGCAACTCAAAGCATCACTGAGTGTTTACAACAATATGGTATCGCTTTTGATATCGAAGAACCAACAATTTATGTTGACTCGCCCATTACCATTTAAAAGTGATGAAAAATATTTCACAGATAATTCTAGAATTTTTACAACGTGATAGCACAATATCAGTACTGTCCAGTTTTGGAGTATTTCTAATTTTTATTCTCTTGTCTTTACTGATAGGACGATATACTCCGACATTCTTGCGAATTATCATTCGACGTTTTGCACCGCAGCAAGTTGCTAGTATTTATAACAATTTAATCGATCCAATTAGAAATCTATTTAGAATCACAGGTAGTTTAATTCTCATTTCATTTTCTTTAGCCTGGATTATTGAATATAAATCAATCCATAGATTTCTTTCGAGAATTATGGATTTAGCTGTAATTGTTAGTTTAGCTTGGCTATCTTCTCGCTTATTCCGACAGTTTATTCGAGCCTATGGAATTGAGTTAGTCCGTAAATTTGGTAGAGAAGTAGATGAATTACTTTTAGTATTTGAAACTCTTGCGAATGTCATTATTGGATTTATTGCTGTCTTGGCTTTTGCTCAGAGCCAAGAATTTAATTTAATTGGGCTACTAACTGGGTTAGGAATTGGAGGATTAGCAGTAGCTTTTGCTGCTCAAAAAACTCTAGAACAGTTGTTAGGAACAATAGTTTTATATTTAGATCGTCCGTTTGTCCCAGGAGAATATATTCGTTTACAGAAATCTCAACAAATTCCTGAAGGGTTGTTTGGGCGAGTTGAGTCAATTGGTATTCGTTCAACTAAAATTCGCACTGCTGCTAAAAGTACTTTGTCTATTATTCCTAATTCAATATTGGCAAATTTAGAAATTGAAAATATTACCCGCGGAAAGAAAGTTATGGTTTTACTTTTCCTCGATTTTTTCGAGCTATTACAAGAACGAGAACAGGCTTTAGTTGAGCAGGTAATTATTGAAAGTACTAACTCTCTATTTGGTATCGATCCAGGCAGCACTAGTATTAGTTTTTTAAATCACAACCAAGAAAAGCAAATCACTCGTATAAGAATAACATTCTTTATTTTGGGTTCTAGCGAAAATTCTCTCCAATTACGCAAGCGCTTATTAGAATTGGCAAATGAAAAAATTTCTAAACAGCTGTTTAAGAATGGAATTAAATTCACAATCCAAGAGCCGACAATTTATGTGGAATCGCCTGTAACTATTTGAATATTCCTTTTGGCAGTTTTATGGTTTTTGATACATTAGATTAACTAGACTTATTCATTAAGTAGCTTTACGAATAGTTTGTTACTTACTAATGAATTATGATTAATTAAGTGAATTAATCAATAATTACGTTAGGAGTGACTGGTGAAGCATCCGAAAAACCAAAAATATCTAAATTTAGAAATTAAAGAAGCTAAAAAATTATTAGTTCTAGGTCTGGAAATTTTAATTTTAAATTTATTTAATATTTTACCAGTAAAGGCGGCAACAGAAGAACCTGTATTGACCGTAGTGCATAGCCAAGAAAATGCAAATCAATGGACAGGGATAACCGATCGCTTACAAACAGTAGGCGTAAAATATTGTGTAATTTCTCTAGATAATGTCAGGAGTCTGGCAGACTGGGGCGATCGCCGGATATTATTTTTGCCAAATGTCGAAACATTAACCCCAAGCCAAGCGATCGCCCTAGAAGAATGGATGAGTAAAGGAGGGCGCTTAATTGCCAGCGGCCCTGCGGGTAGTTTGTCAGCGCCAGGAGTGCGCCAGTTATT
This sequence comes from Nostoc sp. ChiSLP01, assembly GCA_034531195.2. GTDB lineage: Bacteria > Cyanobacteriota > Cyanobacteriia > Cyanobacteriales > Nostocaceae > Nostoc. The sequence continues at coordinate 170,317 of JAVRBO020000103.1, read as the reverse complement.
GCGATCGCTCTTAGGAGGTTATTGGGGATTCAGCCTCAGTGGCACAGAAGAAATCAAACCTGCAAAAACTAAACTCCCAGGATGGGCAAATGAAACTGCACTCTTTGGCAAAGTGCGCGGTGGTGTTGTCATTCCCAACGACATGGGCACCGAATCTCCTGCCATTTGGGATTCCAAAGATAATCCCGCCGCAGTAGTCACCACAGAACGTTCTACATTTTTGGGCTGGCGCTGGGGAACCGATACAGCCTCAGCAGCAGAATTAGATAGTGCTTGGTTAAAAACTACCGTCAATTACTATTTGACAGCACCAGCACCATCAAATCGCATGAAAAAAATAGAAGGAGCTTCTCAAACCTGCTCTACCAGCGTGGTGGCGGTAGGTGGGCAGAGGGGCAGGGGGGCAGAGGAGCAGGGGAGCAGGGGGGAAAAACTCACTGCAACTTCCCCTGTACCCCGCGTCCCCGCATCTTCCCCTCCCCGCGTCCCCGCGTCTTCCCCTCCCCGCGTCTCCCCTCGTCCTCCAAAAACTGCCACTGCTCCCCAACCAAGACCGCTTCCTGTAGTCAAACCGCCAGTTTCCCAAGAGGCCATTGACCAATTAGAAGAAGCAGTGCGTTTAGATGTTGTACCCAACTCCAATGAGCCGATTAATCAAAACGAAGCGATCGCTCTCCAGCAAGAATTAGAAAATCTCATTGGTCGGGTAGAAAGCGCCAATTTAGCGGTATCAGCTAACTTTAATGAGGTTGGGAAAGCTTCTGAAAATTTAGGAAAGATAGATGTCGAGTCTGTCAAACAACAAACTTTAATTACTTCAACCAGACCAGGTGCACTAGCCACCAGCAAAGAGCAAGCCTTGGAACAGGCCAAAGGAATTGCTAAAAACATACCCCAACTGATTGCCCAAAAAAATTACGCTTTGGCTCGTCAGCAGTGGCTAATTGCTAAGAGAATTTTGTGGCAGCAATTTCCTGTAGATCGCAGGCTAGCTCAGCCAGAAATCCGGGCAGTTTGGTTAGACCGGGGGACAATTGTCCGCGCCGGTAGCAAAGCAGGACTAGCCGAGATTTTCGATCGGCTGGCTGCAACCGGGATTAATACCGTCTTTTTTGAAACTGTTAACGCTGGCTACACAATTTATCCCAGCCAAGTCGCCAAAGAACAAAACCCATTAATTCGCGGTTGGGACCCCTTAGCAGATGCAGTGAAACTAGCCCACGAGCGCGATATGGAATTACACGCTTGGGTTTGGACTTTTGCCGCTGGTAACCAACGTCATAACGAAATTATCAACGTTAATCCTAATTACCCAGGGCCAGTACTGGCCGCTCATCCCGATTGGGCAAACTACGATAACCTGGGCAACATGATTCCAGTTGGGCAAAGCAAGCCATTTTTAGACCCAGCTAACCCCGAAGTGCGACAGTATTTACTCAAGCTGTATGAGGAAATCGTCACCCGTTATGATGTGGATGGTCTACAGCTAGATTACATTCGTTACCCCTTCCAAGACCCGCTAGCAGGTCGAACATACGGTTATGGTAAAGCTGCAAGAGCGCAGTTTCAGCAACTCGCTGGTGTAGATCCAATGAATATTTCCCCCGCTCAACCACAACTGTGGCAAAAATGGACGACATTTCGCACCGAACAAGTTGATAGCTTTGTTGCCCAATTATCAAAGCAGTTGCGACAAAAGCGAGGAAATTTGATTTTGTCAGTTGCAGTTTTTCCTTTACCACAAACAGAACGGGTCGAGAAAATTCAACAAAACTGGGAAATTTGGGCAAGGCGAGGGGATGTAGATTTAATCGTTCCCATGACCTATGCTCTCGAAACATCTCGGTTTCAACGACTAGCTCAACCTTGGATTGCCTCTAAACAATTAGGAGCTACCTTATTAGTACCGGGAATTCGCTTACTTTCTTTACCAACAATTGGAGCATTCGACCAACTTCAATTGGTAAGAGATTTGCCAGTTAGTGGTTATGCTCTGTTTGCCGCAGAGAATTTTAATAACGAACTCCAAAAACTTTTTATTAATACCCAAGGTAGAGCTCAATCCACAACAACTGAACCTATTCCTCACCGCCAACCCTTTCAAACTGCTGCTATTCGTTACACTGCGCTGCAACGGGAATGGAAATTTGTTTTGCAAAATCAGGGATTGCCAATGCCTGCTCAAACAATTTCAGATTTTAACAACCAGGCAGAAGTTTTACGTACTGCTTTAAATCAGCTTGCCACCGCGCCTTCTGCTAGTAAATTACTAGTAGCCAGAGCGTCTCTGACTCGCTTCCAGTCTCAATTTCGAGTATTAATGAAGGAAGAAATCAAGTCAAATTCTTATCAAGTCAGAGTCTGGGAAAATCGGCTTGCAACCATAGAAAGGCTATTGCGTTATGGCGAAAGGCGGGTAGAGTTGCGTTAGTTGGGCGTTGGGAGGATGAGTGGTGATTGAATTATTATTCCCCATCCCCCCATCCCCCATATCCAAGTAATATAGAAACTGCTTTGTATTTCTTAAAACTACTTTTCCAGTGTTTATACTTCAAAGATTACTAATTATTTGTGGTCAAAATATTAGAAAATGCTTAAGTGAACAGCTTTAGCTAACTATATTTTGATAATAGCTATAGTAATAATCTATGCAAGCTTTATCTCAGTTTCTCTGGCTAGAAAGCTTAGAGTCAATAATAGACTGTTCGCCGCTAATGGTTGTGCCGGAAACACCACTATCAGATGCGATCGCTCTGATGGCAACACAGAGCAAAAGTATCTTGGTTGGGTCTTGTTCGCAGTTAGCGGGATGCTTTACGAAGCATGATATTGTACAGCTTATAGCTTCCGGGGCTGACTGGAAAACAGCTAAGATTTCTGAGGTGATGCGTACCTCAGTGAAAACACTGAAAGTGTCAGAATTTCAGGAAATATCTTGTGTCCTGTCACTTGTATGCCAGCAGCAGTTGGATATACTGCCAGTTGTGAACGATCGAGGTCAAGTCGTCGGTGTAATCACTCCTGAGAGTATTTGTCAAGCCCTGGCACAAGAAATAGATAAAACTACATATAACTGCCAGCAAACTAGAGAACAACGGTGTTTGCTAGAGTCAGGAGTAGTCAAAAGTACATTTGGTCAAAATGAATCTGAAAAAATTCGCGAATCCGCTGAGATTGACGAGGATACCACGGCTTTTGAAGCACTAGGTGAAAGCGAACACTGCTATTGCATCATCGCTGATGCAGTATTTATGCTGATTTGCATGTCAAATAGTGAGACTTTGGGTAATTTTTTTAATCAATCTTGGCTACAGTTCACTGGAGGAACTCTAGAACAGAAATTAGGTTGCGGTTGCACGCAAGGTGTTGATTCAAAAGAGATCCAAAGCGATATCGATATTATTAGTTCTTTTGAGGTAGAACATCTAATTTTCCCTCAGCGGCAATGGCCTAAGTACAAATGGTTACCCAGACGCGCTATAGTACCTAAAGACACGACAGGCAAACCTAGCCGCCTCATTGGAGTTTCTGTGGATATTACCTCCCATGTACAGGCAAAAGAGGAACAACTGCGCCAATCCCAGCAAACGGCGCTACAAAAACGCAAACTTGCTCAAGAAATACTCAAACATAGTGAAGAAAAATTCCGCAATTTAGTTGAAGCCAGCAGCGATTGGATATGGGAAATTGATGAAAATACAGTTTATACCTATGTTAGTCCTAAAATACGTGACATTTTAGGTTACGAACCAACGGAAATTGTAGGTAAAACACCCTTTGATTTGATGTTACCTGAAGAAGCCGAACGGGTAACTAAAATTTTCGCTTTGATAGCTGCCGCACAAAAACCATTTAAATGTCTTAAGAAGATTAATATTCATCAAGATGGTCATTTTGTTCTTCTGGAAAGCAGCGCAGTTCCAGTCTTCAACGCTGAGGGACAATTCCGTGGTTATCGCGGTATAGATCGAGATATTACAAAGTCTAAGCAATCAGAAACTCCACTATTTGAAAGTCAACAAAAGCTACAATATTTACTTTCTTTTAGCCCAGCTGTTGTCTATACATGCAAAATTTCTGGAGACTATGATGCAACATTTATTAGCGAAAATGTCACAGCAATAACGGGTTATGAAGCACGACAATTTGTCGAAAATTCTAATTTTTGGGCTAGTCATATTCATCCAGAAGACATAACCCAAGTGTTTGCTCAACTTTCAGAGATATTGGAGGGAAGAGAATACACAATAGAGTACCGATTTTTACACCAAGATGGCATCTATCGTTGGATATACGACCAAGGGAGGCTAGTCACAGATCGAGCTGGTAACCCTATGGAAATAGTGGGTTACTGGGTAGATATCACAGAACGTAAGCTATTAGAACAAGAACTGAGAGTAGCACTAGAAAAAGAAAAACAACTCAGCGAACTTAAATCTCGTTTTGTTTCCATGACTTCTCATGAATTCCGCACGCCCTTAACTACTATTCTTTCTTCTTGTGAGTTGCTAGAACACTATCGCCACAAATGGACTCAAGAAAAACAACTGACTCATTTGCATCGTATTCAAACCGCCGTCAAGCGGATGACTGAAATGTTGAATGACGTGTTAGTTATTGGTAAAGCGGGAACTGATAAATTAGAGTATAGACCAACATCCTTTGATTTAGTCAAATACTGCCAACAGCTAGTAGAAGAAATACAGATAAATCTCAATAATCAGCGCTTAATTTCTTTCAGCAGTAAATATGAATCTATACCTTGCTGTATGGATGAAAAATTGTTGTCACACATTTTCAATAATTTACTATCAAATGCAATCAAATATTCTCCAGATGATAGTATTGTCAAGTTTAGTCTCAGTTGCCAAAACGCACAAGCAGTATTTGAAGTTCAAGATTGGGGCATTGGGATTCCAGAAGAACATATACCGTTCCTATTTGAATCATTTCATCGCGCCAGTAATGTCGGCAATATACTAGGGACTGGATTAGGAATGGCAATTGTCAAAAAGTGTATAGATATCCATCAAGGTGAAATATTTGTTAGAAGTACAGAAGGTTTAGGAACTAAATTTACTGTGATTATAGCATTAAATAATAAAATATAATTGAGGTTAATTATGCAAAAAATTTTAATAATTGAAGATGAAGAATCAGTTAGGGAAAACATATTAGATCTGCTACAAGCTGAAGATTTTGAAACTATTGCTGCCGCCAATGGCAGAATCGGGCTAGATTTGGCCATTTCCGAAGTTCCCGATTTAATTTTATGCGATATGATGATGCCAGAAATTGACGGTTATGGCGTGCTAAAAGCATTACGCCAAGACCCAATTACGGCAACAATTCCCTTCATTTTTCTCACTGCCAAATCTGCCAAATCCGACTTCCGTCGAGGTATGGATCTGGGTGCAGATGACTATATAACTAAGCCATTCACTCGCGCTGAGTTATTAAGCGCCATCATGAATAGGTTAGAAAAATACGCTACTTTAAAAAAATATTTGTCTGCTCAAAATGCAACTCACAACTTGTCTCCGAAAATGCAGCTGTTAGAAATTAGCTTGCATCGGGCAATCAAAGAACATAATTTTCAAGAGTTTGAGATTTATTATCAACCAATAGTGGATATTGCTTCTGGAAAGATAGTAGCCGCTGAAAGTTTGTTGCGTTGGCAAAGTCCGGAATTGGGGATAATTTATCCGACAGAATTTATTCCCATTGCCGAGTCTACAGGTTTAATTGTTCCTATTGGCAAATGGGTATTAAAAAGAGTGTGCCAGCAAATTAAAAGCTGGCGAGATGATGCTGGAATTTATTCGTTGAGAATTGCTGTAAATTTATCAGTGATTGAATTTAATCAACCAGATTTTATTTATAAAATAGTAGGTTTGATAGAAAGCAATGATTTGCAAGCAGATTGCTTAGAATTAGAACTCACTGAAAGTATGATTATGCAAGATGTAAATAGCGCGATCGCCACTATGAATAAATTGCGCTCTCTGGGCGTGAAAATAGCGATCGATGATTTTGGCACAGGCTACTCTTCTTTAATTTACCTGAAAAATTTACCGATTAATACTTTAAAAATTGACCGTTACTTTATCCATAATGTTGCCAACGATCTGCAAAAATCAGCTATTACCAAAGCACTAATTCAAATGGCTCACAATCTCAACCTAAATGTAGTTGCTGAAGGTGTAGAAGCCGAAGCAGAGCTAGCTTTTTTACGCCAACACAAATGTAATTCCATGCAAGGCTTTCTATTTAGTCGTCCATTACCAGCAGCCGAATTTGAAAATTTTTTATTGACAAATAAATGTTTATACGCGTGAAAATTGGGCATTGCGAGTGTTGACTGTTAACTGATTTATTATTTGCTTCTCGGCCTCTTCCTATTCCCAATCTCTAAAAAAAATCGGACTTTAGGCTGGCGACAATTATTAAGTTTAAAGTCTATAGTATAAAAATTGTGTATAGTGTTTACCGTCATGAAAGCTTCTGCGCGTTTCTTGCTGCCAGTTTTTTTACTCATTTTGGTAGCAGCGTGTAACCAGACTCGCGCCTCTTCAGATAATTCACCACCGCAAACATCTGTACCTGCTGCGGAACTGGCACAAAATCCCACATCGAAAAATATCATTCGCACTGAAGTATTTTCACCTAAACCTATCCGAATTAATCTCAAGAACTTACCAGCACCCTTCGCAACAGAAAGTGCGTCTAAGCGCCCTGAGGTTGTGCCGATTCCTCAAGACCCAGTATTACGCGTACCACCAGGTTTTACAGTTAATGTTTTTGCTGAAGATTTAGATGCCCCTCGTTGGCTAGCTTTAACCCCTAGTGGTGATGTACTGGTGACTGAAACCGGACAAAATCGTATTCGTCTGTTGCGCGATCGCAATGGTGATGGGGTAGCCGATGTGCGAGAAACCTTTGCTACCAGGGAAAACGGACTCAATCGACCCTTTGGCATGGCTTTTGCCGGCGATTCCTTCTTTCTGGGAAACACAGATGCCGTATTGCGTTTTCCTTATACTGAAGGTGAAAACAAAATTACAGGTAACGGGCAAAAAATTGCTGACTTGCCTGCTCAAGGTTATAACAATCATTGGACGCGCAATGTTGTTGTCTCCCCTGATGGCAATAAATTATATGTTTCAGTTGGTTCGGGAACCAACGTGGATGAAGAACCTTTACCACGGGCTTCGGTGCAGGTGATGAATTTGGATGGTTCCCAACAGCAGACCTTCGCTTCGGGTTTGCGTAACCCTATTGGTTTAGATTTTCATCCTGTAACTAAGGAACTTTACACTACTGTTAACGAACGGGATGGAATTGGTGATGATTTAGTACCAGATTATTTTACACGCATCCGACAAGGAGAATTCTACGGCTGGCCTTATGCTTACCTGACGCCAAATAACCTCGATCCGCGTCAAAAAACCAACGATCGCAGCAAACGCCCCGACTTAGCAGCCGTTACCAAAACACCGGATGTGCTGTTTCAGGCACACTCAGCAGCATTGGGTTTGCAGTTTTATGATGGGAAGACATTTCCCCAAAAGTACCGCAACGGTGCTTTTGCTGCTTTTCGTGGTTCTTGGAACCGCGATCGCGGTACTGGTTACAAAGTTGTGTTTGTTCCTTTTGATGCAAAAGGACAACCGCAAGGCTACTACGAAGATTTTCTCACCGGATTTTTGCTCAATCCCTCTGTACCAAGTACTTGGGGACGACCCGTAGGTTTACTTGTCTTACCAGACGGCAGTCTACTACTAACAGAAGAAGCCAATAATCGGATTTATAGGATTCAGTATACAGGAGGCTAGTATCGCAAGGCGGAATTCAAAATTCAAAATTCAAAATTACGCATTATGTGGATTAGACGCTAAAACCCTTGATTTATCGTTGTAGAGACCTTGCACTGCAACGTCTCTACAGGGCGCACAATCCTTGAGATTTCGTTGATTTGGATAATTCACATCAGACGTAAATTCAAAATTAATACATCGTAAGCGTTTCGTTGATTTGGAATAGATGGTTTATTTACGCCGTGCTGTACTAGTTTGAAAATGAAGAGTGTGGGCAGAAAGAGAATTTATGCTTCCTCCTCCTCCCACACCTCCCATACCCTAAGTCCTTTTTTAATTGAGAATTGCTATCCGGATTTACTTCCTTTAGGCTAGATTATTGACAAATATTAATAATCATTGAGTTGAGAGATTAGTTATGACTCTGAATGAAAATAATACTCAGTCTAATATTAATGAAGCGTCTTCACATTCAGGTACGCGATATTGGGGTAATGTGGAGGTGATTGAAGAGGGAGAAACCTATAGAATTAGTCGGGTTGAAATTAAACCCAGACACGGTATTAAACCACAAATCCATTATCATCGCAACGAACATTGGGTTGTAGTCTCAGGTGTGGCAAAAGTGACTTGTGGCGACCACGAAGTCCTCCTCAATCGCAACCAATCAACTTATGTTCCCGCAGCAACACTGCATAAAGTAGAAAACCCCGGTCATATTCCATTAGTTATTTTAGAAATTCAAAATGGCGAGTATTTAGGAGAAGACGATACAGAACGCCCTTATGAACTAAATTTGATCAAGTCTGTGAGTGAAAATGAGTAGGGAAGGGGGAAAGGGGAAGGGGGAAAGGGGTTAAATATTATTCCTTTTCCCTTTACCCTTTAACCTTTTCCCCTGCCTCCCCTACCCCATCCCCAATTCAAAACCACCCTTCTTGTTCTAAAGTTTCAATCAACTGTAAGCCACGCGGATCGCCCACTCCCAACAGTGAGGCTCTGGCGTCTTCCCGTACTCCCAAATCTTGATCTTCGGCAAAGGATTGAATTAAAGCATCGATCGCTGTAGCATAAACTACGTTAGAAGGCAGTTCGCGACACAGTTGACCAATTGCCCAAGCACTGTTACTCCGTACAGCTGCTACTGGGTCATTGACTAAGGCTCCTATCAAAGGTGGTATCGCCCCAATAATTGCTTCATAACTTACTTCTGCCATTTGTGCTAGGGCACTAGCGGCCCACAAACGCACTGCGGAAATGTCAGTTTTTAAGGCGTCTGCTAGGGGTGGTAAACAACGGCGATCGCGACAGTTTCCTAAAGCCCAAACAACGCCTTTACGCACATAGCCATTCCAGTCCTGGTTCAATTGAGCAATTAACGGAGTCACCGCCTCGGAACTAGGATTGCGTCCGATGCCATAAGCTGCGCTCACCCGCACTAAGGGACAGGTATCACTTAACAAACGAATTAAATGGGGAGTAGCACGAGCGTCTTCCAAGTCGCAAAAAGCACGCGCCGCTAACATTCTTTGCTGGGGCTGGGGACTGTTTAGCAGAGCTAACATTAATTCTGGATCGGGCTTGGGCACAACTGATTCGGCAGTTAGCGGCTCTAATTTATCTAAGGGGCTTTCTAGCTCCTCCTCTGCATCAAGTAGGCTTAGATCGTCTTCGTCATACATAATTTCATTTCAATCGGTTTTGGGATTAATACATAATCCCCCACGCCAATAATTTAAAGCTTTATATATCCGTTGCGTTATTGTACACTTTCCGTTGTCCTTCGTTGAGTTTAATCCAAACGAGAACCGCCATAACAAAAGACGCTAAAGTATTTTATCGCTATCCTCTAATTTATTTTTGTGCATTCAGGAATTTTACCATCCATAGGGATTGGGTTTGATAACCTAATCCGTCATAAAGATTTAATGCAGGTTTGTTTGATTGAAAAACTTGTAAACCAATTTGGCGATCGCCTCTTTGAATCGCCCAATTTTCTACATATTGCATCAAAGCCGTACCAATACCTCGCCGTCGATGTTCTGGCGCAACATAAAGGACAAAGATGTGAGCATGACGATTACCCTGTACTTGGTCTATGGCATTGCCCACCCAGACGCAGGCGATGGGAGAAGAGGACGCGGGGACGCGGGGACGCGGGGACGGGGAGATTAATTTCCCTACGTCCCGGTGTCCCTCATTCTCCGCGTCTTCTTCGACCCACCACAAGGGAGTATCGCTGGAGAAGTATTGCTTAACTGTTTGTTCTAGGTGGGAAAAATCTCCATCGGGAAAAAGATCCTGGTAAGTCCGCTGCATGAATTTTAGCAGCAGCGATCGATCTAAAGTTGAGCCACGGCGAATCAAATATCCAGGTAGTAATTGCTCAGACACTTCTGATATTTATTAACTTAGCTAGCTGACTTATGCGCTGGTGGTAAATCAGCAGGAGTTGATTGAGAACTTATCCCTACCTCTTCAATTGGTGCTGGTGCTGCCATATCAGAAGGTAAAAATATGCGGGCGCTGACTGCCACTAGGGCAAAGACAAATACCAAAACTACAAGCAGTGGGGCGATGTATTGACGAAAAATAGCCATATTTTAATTGCAAAGAGAGCTACGAACTTTTATGAGAATCTAGCTGAAGATTTGTAAATTATTCTTGTTTATTTTAGCGATTTTTTATTAATGGGGCATTGGGCAAGCAGGAGGTGTGGGAGGGGTGGGAGGTGTGGGAGGTGTGGGAGGTGTGGGAGGTGTGGGAGGGGTGGGAGGTGTGGGAGGTGTGGGAGGATGTTGAAGAAATCTTTCCCCCCACACTCCTCCATCTTGTTATTTCCCCCCACACTCCCCACACTCCCCCATCCCCCCTCTCTCCCCACACTCCCCACACTCCCCCATCCCCTCATCTCCCCATACCCCACTACGATTGTCGATCGCCCTCTAAATCATCAAGCACTCTCTCGCAATACCAATTTTCCGGCATTCCAGGATAAGTTTCTCTTGCCTGTTCAATTAACCTTTCGGCAGCGGCGGTATCACCGGATAACCTGGCAATTAATCTGTTTTTGAGATAACTATCAGATACATCCTCTTCTACTTGGTTTGGTATTGGGCGATTTAGTGATGATGGTGATGACCGAGACTGCTCTCTCCGCAGTTGCCAAAATAAAACGTAATAAAGGGTACCAAAAATTAAAATTAGGCTGAGTGTTCCAAAAAAAGTTAGAAGGTTAAACGCTAAAAATCCTAGAACTAACTGTGAGAGAACATACCCAAGTAATAAACCAGTAAGCAAGAGGATGAATGTGCCGACAGCAATAACTACTTGATTCCCCATATATCCTCTTCTTCGTCCTCAAGTCCTGGTCTGGATACTGCCACTGGCTGAGGGTTCCAAGGGGCAAATACTGGCAATAAAAGTAGTCCGGGGACAGCGGCGGCGATGGTTATTAAGAAAAATATAGGCCAACCTGTGCTTTGAGCGATCGCACCTCCAGGAGCTGCGAGAATATCCCGGCTGACAGCCATTAAGCTGGAAAGCAAAGCATACTGAGTTGCAGAAAACCGCTGGTTACAAAGACTCATCAAAAAGGCAACAAAGGCTGCTGTCCCCAATCCACCACAAAATTGTTCTATGTTGATGGCAATTACCATAGCTTGGTAGTTTTTACCGATGTATGCTAGAAAAAAGTAGGCTAAATTACTCACTGCTTGTAGAATACCAAAAACCCAAAGCGATCGATTGATGCCTATAGCACTCAATATTGAACCACCTGCTAGGGCGCCGACAATCGTAGCAATTAATCCCATGCCAACTTGAATTGCCCCAATATCGGTTTTGCTAAAACCTGTTTGCAGCAAAAACGGCGTGGTCATATTGCTTAACAAAGCATCACCCAGTTTATATAGGGTAATGAACACAAGAATTAAAATAGCGTATAAGATACCTTGACGCTGAAAAAATTCACCAAAAGGTAAGATTACAGCATCAGCTAAGGAAGCCGGAGGGCTAATTTCCTTTGGTTCTGGTGCTAACAAGGTGGCAAAAATACCAATCGACATTACTCCTGCCATCAATAAATAAACTGACGACCAAGGCATTTTATCAGCAAGTATTAAAGCTAAAGCGCCTGCGACCAACAAAGCAATGCGATAACCTAAGATAAAAACTGCTGCACCAGCCCCCATTTCTAATTTCTCCAAAATATCGGTGCGGTAGGCGTCAGCGGCGATATCTTGAGTTGCACTGATAAAAGCAATGACTATGGCGTTGATGGCTAAAAGCTGTAATGCTTGTTTGGGTTGTTGAAAAGCCATGATGGCGATCGCTACAATCAAGCAAACCTGTGTCAAAATTAACCAACCTCGTCGCCGTCCCAAAACTGGCAGGCTGAACCTGTCTACTAACGGTGACCACAGAAACTTCAAAGAATAAGGCAACCCTGCGAGGCTAAACCAACCAATAGCGGCTAAATCTACCTTCTCTACGGTCATCCAAGCCTTCAAGGTATTACCGATTAATAATAAAGGTAAACCTGATGCAAAGCCTAAAAATAACAAAGCCGCCATCTTGCGACTACTGAAAACTTGCAGTAGCGATTCAATTTTCCTCATGGTTTTAACTTTTTGCCTCTTGCCTCTTTTGAGCAAATCTCAGCTATGGTAATTGGAGTTTAGCTAAAAGACAATGAGGCAGTTAAACGTAATGTGATAGAGCAGTAGTTGTTACTCTATTGCCTCATTAGATAATCTAGAACTCGGTCAATTCGCTCTAAAGCTGCTACTGTAGTGCTTTGAAATTCGTAAAACTGGGATTTTTGTTCTTCATAGTTGCGATCGAGTTTTAGCATCAGTGCTTCCAAGCGTTCAGTTCGTGCTTTTGTTTCTTCAATTTCACTACCTGTTTTTGTAAACAAGCGTTGGGTGTGAGTAATAAAAGCATCAAGTTTATCACAAAGTTGGTCAACCTTTCGATTAGCTGACTCACTATAATTAGCCGTAGACACAAGCAGTTGCTTGACGGTTTCTAGTTCATCTTCTACGTTATCTAGTCTTTGTGTGTTGGTCATGCTGCACTATTGTGTTTGACACGTTTTGTTTGGAATTTAGAGCATTTTCTTGCTTTTTTCACAGCCGCTTCAATTAAAAATGCTGCGAATGCAGTTGTACGTCTACCTTTGATTTGGCTAGCAATTCCAAATTTTTAAAAGCGATAAATAAATTTTATTCTGTTTTATAAGCCTGATGCCCTCTGATTTCTACTTTGTGGGCGGCGAGGCATTTTTCCCAACCTTCACGAGTGCCGATATCGCTTTTGGCTTTGAGCAATCCTAATTCTTCTTCTTGTTGGGTGAGTTTAGCAAATTCTTCGTAACGCGGGTATGTGGTAGTAACAAATGTTTCTTTACGATGCAAAATCGGCGGATTTGCTCTAGTTTTATATTCTCGGTGAGTCACAGCTAAGGTTTTTAAGTCAATACCTATACTGGCTTTTAAAGCTGGGTGAGGGTCAGTATCAAATTCTGGGTAAAAAAGATAGGATATTTGCGGTTGTTCAATGTGATATTTTATCAATGTAGCTCCATCTACACGGCCAATGGTGCGGCTAGCGCAACCTTCGTAAATTCGCAGTAAAGAATCGAGTGCTGCAAGTGCCGAAACATGCACGTAAAGGGCACCACGGGTGCGTTTACCAATTTTGCTTTTTTCGCAAGCAGTTTGAATCACCCCAGGTTTGCCTAAGCTGAAAAGCTTTTGGTCGGCGACTTGGCAAGCTTCTTCGTAGCTACTAAAAAAGGCTTTGATGTCGTGACGCATTTGTGGCGATAGCTTCTGCCATGCAGGGCGGCGATCGAAGTGGGTGAGGGCGAGATATACTTGGATATCTAGAGAGCGACGATAGGCGATCGCATCCCATTCTGCTTCGTCAGTAGCTTGCAAAACTACGCCAAAGGCACGGCGGAAGTTACCAAATTCCCTCAGTAATTCTTGTTCGTTTTCTAATTCCCCTTTTACAGGCAGTCTACCCCGCTTGGTAAAAAAAGCCATGAGTGGTTGCAGCTGTTCTTGGTAATCTTCAAACCGCTTGGTAGGGATGCGGACTCGTGGTGTAGAAGAAGTAGAAAAGAAGCGGATAGCCTTGTAACTTTCTTTTTGGGCTTCATCTCGAAAAACAAAGTACACACCCAGCGCTATGGGTACCGCATCCACATTTAGGACTTCATCAATGTAAGTTTTGAGTTCCTCTTGTTCGTAATATTTCTGAAAAGTGTTGCGGCGGGTTACAATGCCATCGTTGTAAGCCAGCTGAGTTTTACTGGGAGCATTAATCAGCACTTGAGCTGCGACAATTAAAACTTGCTGGGTGAGTTCCCAAGCTTGGATGAGGCTTTGACGGCGTTCCTCTGGATCTTCGATAACGTTGAGGACGTAACCCAAATTGACAACATCGGCGAGGGTACGTGGGACATCGGGATAGTAGTAAGGATCCCAACCTGCACTGGTGTAGCCTAAGTTTGCTAGTCGCTGCATATCACCACCGTAGCCGCAACCGTAGTCAAAAAAAGTGGTGTCTTGATGCAGAATTGCCCATTCTATTGCCAATCGTACAGGGCGGGAGATGTCAGTGCGAGCGATCGCAGCTCTATGACGCTCAATTTCTAAAGCTTCAGGCATAATATCAGTTAACAGTTACAGCACTTTTCAGTTAAATGAAGCACGCGGTTAGCGACCACCGTTAGTCATTACAAGAATTTGTACGCCACTTAGTTGCAATCTGTTCTAGTTCGAGAGCGCTATTTGTTGCCCAATCATGGTAGCAATGTTAACTTGATAGATCGATTAAAATATTTATCCACGTAGAATCACTTAATATTTGGGTGAAAAACTTATGACTCCCGCTGCTAAAAAATATAGAGGTTAATCATGGGATGGGAAATTACGATCTTCTCTTTTTTGATAATGGTTGCAGTTATTAGTCTCTTTAACATTGAGGCTAGGATTAAACGAATTGAGCACAACACATATCGAACAAAAGTTTATTTAAAATTGATTATGGAACGATTAGAAATTGAGGTTCAATCTCGCCTTTCAGAGCGAATCAAAGCAATAGCTATCGATCCGAAAAATAAGATTGAAGCCATGAAGCTATATCGTCAAGAAACAGGTGCAAGTCTTCTAGAAGCCAAAGATGCGATCGAAGACTTTCTCGAAGAAAATCGCCATCTTCGTCAATAAAAATTCCGGTTTTAAGAATACCTAAAAAATGCGGTAAAAGTCAATTATTAACTCATATTATCTCAATCTTTTATTGCCAATTCAATTAAATCTTCAACTTTCTTGATATTTTGATCTCCTGCTAAGTAACCAATACCGCGATGCAAATGCAGGCGGAATTGGGTGGCGAGGGTTTCTTTGTCAATAGGATAGCCATCATTGTGACAGCGTTGCTTGAGGGCGAGGAGGAGAATATCAGACATTTCGCCGCCAAAGACGCGCCAAGTCATTTCGACGTTGCTATCTTGGGGAATTGGTACGGGGGAGGGTGGAGTTGGTTCTGCGAGGGAACGACAAAATGCCCAACGGCAGAGGATATTCCATTGGTCAATTTTGGTGCTGCGCCTGAGTTTAAGGAGTTGGTCTTTGGCTGTTTGGGAAAGTTTAATTCTTTCGATTGGTGATTCCATAGTATTTATAAATAGTGATACATGAATCATACCGTTGGGAAAACTGGGAGTATGACTTTAGTTTTCTTATATTAAGTTATTTTGTCTACTAAATTTACTTTTTAATTAGCTTTTCTACATTTTTATTTTCGCTTTGTCTTTGTGTGCTTATATTATATTTTTCAATTTAATATTTTAGCATAACAGTACTAAATAACCGTTTTTGTTTTACCATAATAGCTGAGTTTCACCAATCAACAGTTTAGGCTTTTTGAAAAAACAAAATATGTCTCATAAATCCCCAACAAAAAAGTAATTGCCTATATTACTAACAAAGATGAATTAATGGTATTTGTGCATACTGATTTTCCGGAAGCCGGCATCCAAGTACCTGCTGGTACAGTTGAAGAAAGTGAGGAGCCATCTGAAGCTGTAATGCGAGAAATTTTTGAAGAATCTGGTATTAGAGGAGTTCGTCTTATTGAGCTATTGGGTATTTATCAATACAACATGTCTCCTTATCGCGAAGAAATTCAAGAACGTTACGTTTATCACCTTGAACTGACTGAGCCTACACCATCTACTTGGCGACATTGGGAAATGTATTCAAGTACTAACAAAAAATCTATAGCTTTTGATTTTTATTGGTTGAAACTGGACGGCTCAGATTTAGATTTAGCTGTCGGTCAGGGCTACTTTTTACCTAAGCTTGCTCACAAAATAAAAAAGAGTACCATTGAGTAAAAAAGCAAATTGTATCAATTAAAAATTGTGTTCGCCTCACCCACTTGAATGAAATAGTAATCTGTAGCCTAATTTTTGCGATTAAGCAAATAAAAATCCGAAATCGGTAACATAGCTGTTGTATTTAATATCTACTAATTTTTATTTGCAGCAAATGAATAGTAAAGCTAAATTATTGACTCTTGCTACCTTAACTTTTGCTCTTTCATCTGTGAGTGTGGGAGCAGTCATAGCACAGACAAAACTTACCAATCAATCTAAATTGTTCAGCAATGGTATTGGACAGGTACGAGTTGGAATGACCGTCTCTCAAGCCAGCAAAGCTGCTGGTACCCGGTTAGTTGGCGACCCACCAAATAAATATTGCTACTACGTAAAGCCGGAATGGGATCCTAAAAATGTTGGGTTCATGGTGACAGAAGGTCGTATTTCTAGGGTTGATGTCTGGAGAGATAGCAAAATTACTACCTTAAAAGGTGCAAAAATTGGTGACACAGAAGCACGGGTTAAATCCCTCTATCCAGGACAAATTAAAGTCACTCCTCATAACTATGTCTCAGGCGGCCACTACCTGACATTTGTACCAAAAGACCAATCTGACGAAAATTATCGTGTAGTATTTGAGACTGATGGTAAGCGTGTGACTCAATTTCGCTCAGGTAAATTACCGGAAGTTGAATATGTGGAGGGATGTAGTTAATTTGAGAGATTGTTAGTAAATCCATAAATCAGAACAGTTCAAGTCAAAAAAGGCCGTCATTGACTTCTGCAATTGTGGAAACCATAGCCATTTCATTTTGCGACGGTCTTGTTCCAACACACACCACTCTGTAGAAACGTACAGGCTTTGAACGGCAGTTAGTTTATAGTCTTCAATTAATTGTTCCCAATCATAGCCTGATACGCCATTGCGAACAAGACATGCATAATACTCACGCAATATGGGAATTTCCCATTGCCGACGTAAATCTGAGTCCCACCAATGCACCATCATGTATGCAATATCGCTGACTCCTAACCAGGTAGTCAATGACCAGTCAAAGGGTTGGCGATCGATCAGATAGGTTTTTCCAGTACCATTCAAAGGAAACAGAATATTGCCGGGATTGACATCACCATGAATTAATGTAAAGCCAGATAGATTTTTTGTACGTTCAATCATTTTGGCAGGATGGTACTGGAAAACATCCATAAGTGCCGATGGCCATGAGCCATCAATCTCAGTGCCAACCTCCTCTAACATTGGTAATAATCCAGGTTGCACATGATTTACGTATCGTTCAATTTCCGTTTTGCTGGGAATACTAGCGCCGATAGTTTTTAATTTTTCGGTTCCCCACAAATGTGCATGTAGTCTGGCTAAGGCTTGAGCAACGGCGCATCCGTAGGCAAGTGTTGGCTTGATTTGGTAATTAAGCTGATGAGTTGCAGATAGGTCTTCTAAGAGAAGGTGATAGCGACGAGGATTTTCTGCGTAGGCTGCATAGTAGCAAGTCGGTATCGGTGGATTCGTGAGATGAATATAATCTCGCGTATAATAATTGACTTCAGATACTCCAAAAATGCTACCCTCGCCTGGACACATTTTCATGAACAGCGATGTTGGTAATGTGCCTGTTGTTCCTAAGCTATACTGAAGCTGGATTTTTGCAATACGCGCATTTGCACTACTTGAAACTGCGATCGCAAAATCTTCGACTCTTCCATTTACCAGTGCTTTGCTGTCGATTAGTACCGAATTTAACCAATTAAGAGTTATCTGGCTAATGTCAGAAATTACTTCATTATTCATCTTAAAACTAATAAATAATCGAAAATTGTATCAGTTTCTTTCATCAGGTCTAAGTCTCTGAGGATTTTGAGAGATTGACCAGTTTCGATATCCCAAAGTTAGATGGTTTGGTCTTCGCTACTGCTGGCTAGGATGGAATTTCGGCTTGGGTGAGAGTGTATAAAAGCGATCGCATTTACTAGTCCTGTTGTAACTATTGTGGAAGCAAAAACGAAAGTATTAAATCTGATTTAGGAC
This sequence comes from Nostoc sp. ChiSLP01, assembly GCA_034531195.2. Lineage (GTDB taxonomy): Bacteria > Cyanobacteriota > Cyanobacteriia > Cyanobacteriales > Nostocaceae > Nostoc. Next base: position 152,058 of record JAVRBO020000103.1, on the reverse strand, counting down.
AATGTATTGCCACAATGGTTGCATCTCAATTGTTTAATCAACGACAAGGAAATGTTATCAGTAAAATTTATGGCGTAGTAACAACAGGAACAGATTGGAAATTTATCCAACTTTGTGGCAATACTATCTTTATTGATAAAAATGATTACTTTATTAAAGAAATAGACAAAATCTTAGGAATTTTGGCAAGGACTCTAATGGAGTGTACCAAATTTTAGTTTTGGGATAAGAATTCAGAATTCAGAATTAATCAGGCTTGGATAACCAAACTTGACAATTTAAACAAAATCAGGCAGGTATACAATCATTGATTTGTTCAACTCTTCTAACTGCTGAATTCTGAATTCTGGCTCCTTTTATCTTTCCACTTCATCCACTTCCTTGGGAACTCCCGCAGTTAACACCTCATGTCCATTAGGTGTAACTAAAACATCATCTTCAATACGAATGCCAATTCCAATCCATCGGGGGTGAGTCTCTGGTTGGTCTTCTGCTAATTTGGTATCTGGGACAATATAAAGTCCTGGTTCCACTGTCAAAATTTGACCTGGTTGTAAAATTTGCGGCTTATCTTCACCATGCTGATAAACTCCCACGTCATGCACATCTAAACCTAACCAATGGCTGGTGCGGTGCATATAATACGGTTTGTATTTCTCTTCTTCAATTAATTTGTCAATTTCGCCTTGAAGAATGCCAAGTTCAACTAAACCTTCAGTCAAGACGCGCACTGCTGTATCATGAACAGATTTAAAGGAATTTCCTGGTTGCACTTGAGCGATCGCTTGTTTTTGTGCTTCCAAAACAATCTCATACAATGTCTTTTGTTCTGGTGTAAATTTCCCTCCTACTGGAAATGTGCGCGTAATATCGGAGTTGTAATAACCATAAGCACAACCGGCATCAATTAACAGTAATTCACCATCCTGCATTTGCCGTTCATTCTCAATGTAGTGCAATACGCAAGCATTCACGCCGGAAGCCACAATGGAAGGATAAGCCGGGCCCATTCCACCCCGCACTCGAAAGATGCGTTCGATTTCCGCCTGAATTTCATACTCATAACGTCCGGGTGCAGCGATTTCTTGGGCGTGATTGTGTGCTTCAATAGCGATCGCTGCTGCTTGGCGCATCAACTCTAACTCGGCTTCGCTTTTGATTAGCCTCATGCTGTGGATAATAGTCCCGGTATCTTCAATGGCCACAGGCCCTGTACCGCGTTTGGGATAAGTTTGTAGTAAGCGTTGATAATGTGCCAAAATTTTGTCATTAAAAGCGCGATCGCGTCCTAAGTGATAATAAATGCGATCGGCTTTTTCCAAATACTGCGGCAATTTTTCATCTAATTCGTGAATCGGGTACGCTTCATCAGCACCATAAATTTCCTTCGCTGCATCTATCCCACAGCGATAACCACTCCACACTTCCTTTTCCCGATCTTTGGGTTGCACAAACAGCACAAACCGATGTTCTGCATGATGAGGCGCTAACACTGCAACGGCCTGGGGTTCGTTAAATCCAGTTAAGTAAAAAAAATCACTATCTTGACGATAAACATACTCAACATCGTTGTGCATCACTGCCATTGGCGCACTGCGAAAAATGGCTGTGCCATTACCAATTTTTGCCATTAACTGCTCGCGACGTTGCCGATATTCTGTTTGCATAGTTGATTTATTTTTAGAGTATCGTATTATTTTACACTTTTGACAACCAGAGGATGCACAGATGATGCTTCTCGCTAGTTGCTAATCTTAGTTATTCTAACCAATATTTGTTTCCACTCAAGTTATAAAACGTAAGCATTCAGAATTGAAAATTTGGAAGATTTTGATACCAAGCTGAATCAGCGAAAAAATCAATAAGCTATGTGGCAATCTATTTGAATTTTGATAAATATTAGTATTGACTGTTAATAGTTAACATTTAACAACGATTATTAGCAGAACATAACATGCTTTTGTTTATAAATCATCACATACAAAAGGGAATTGCTAACTGTTTATATAGCACTTGAATTTTTTTGATAAATGATTTAAAACCAAGAATAATTTGTTTTAAAAGACTGACATTAAGCAAAAATCAATAGTTATAAAGAAATATTGAAAGCCTGGTAAATGTTCTTTGATTACAGAAAAGCATCGCTCGAAAAAGTTAAAAACAGAGAACAACTAATGATAAAAAAACACCATGTTTGGAAAAAGTTCCTCAGACTTGTCTTTGAATACGTCTCAATTGGCATCAAAATCTTTCCAAAAATCGCAAGCATTATTAGCATCCGATCTTGATAATTCAAATCCTCTAAAATCTGGTTCATTTTTTGGCAGCAGCAGTTCCTCACAACCACAAGAATCTGCGGTGATATCAGCAAATCCCAATCCAAATCCTTACTTAACCAGTGCGGCGATCGTTCCTGATTTCAACGCTGATGGCAAAACAGACAAAGTTTGGGTCAATACTCAAACTGGTGAAATTATCGTTCGCCTGATGGATGGAACAAGAATTGTTGAACAGGGTTCTTTGGGTCAATTTGACCTATCAGCCTATGATTACAAAATTGCTGATTTCAATGCTGATAACAAAACCGACTTCTTATTACGCAATAAGACAACCGGCGAGAACAGTATTGTGTTAATGGACGGAACTAGAGTTGCTAGTGCGGGTGCTCTCACCAACGTTGACCCAGCATGGACTTCTCAAATTGGCGATTTCAATGGCGATCGCAAAACTGATATCTTCTGGCACAATACCCAAACCGGCGAGAACGCTATTTGGGAGATGGATGGCACAAATGTTGTGAATGCAACTGTTTTAGACACCACTGACCCAGCTTTAACTTCTACCATTGTTGATTTCGATGCCAACGGCAAGAGCGATATCTTCTGGCGGAATCAGACAACTGGCGAGAACAGCGTTTGGTTTATGGATGGTGCCCAAAAGACTGAGTTTAGTTTGCAATCACAAGATCCAGCCTGGACTTATCAAGTCGGCGATTTCAATGGGGACTTAGCCACAGACTTGCTCTGGAGAAACACTCAAACAGGTGAAAGTAAGGTTTGGGTGATGAGAGGCATCGTAGTTACAGAAGGTGCTTTGGGAACATTTGACTCATCTTGGACTTCTCAAATCGGTGATTTCAACGGTGATGGTAAGACCGATATCTTCTGGCGGAATGGAACCACAGGTGAGAACACAGCTTGGTTGATGGATGGTACAAACATTGCCACTCAAGCCTTCCTACCAAGCAATAGTGCATCTCTAACACCATCCCTCGGCGATTACAACGGTGATGGCAAGACTGACATTTACTGGCGCGATCAGGCGGCAGGTGCAGACAACATTTGGACTATCGATGGCACAACCGCCGTTGAAACTCCCATCGGCGAAGCAGATAGGCTGACCCCAGAGTGGTATACATTCTAAAATCTAGCAGTGGGGGCATTGGGCATTGAAAGGTGTGGGAGGTGTGGGAGGTGTGGGAGGTGTGGGAGGATGGGGAAGAAATCTTTCCCCCCACACTCCCCACACTCCCCACACTCCCCAGTCGCCAGTCCCCAGCGATGCACTGAGCTTGCCGAAGTGTTCCCAATCCCTGCCGATTAAAATTTGTAACTTAAAACCTGAATCACGCTATTTTCTGGCAAATCTTTAGGATTAATGGAAATAGTATCTCCACTGCTACGGCGCACTGTTACTCCTTGCATTAAGGCCAGAAAATCATCGAGTGGCGAAATATCACAGGCAGCAGCATCGGCGGCTTGTGTTCGGTAATGGGTGGGAATTACTAGCTTGGGATTTAATACTTCAACGGCCTGCTTTGCTTCTTGAGCATTGTAGGCTTTTGCGCTGCCGCCTACTGGAATAAATAGCACGTCGGGACGACCCATGAGAATTTTTTGCTCTATGGAAATGGGTGCAGCAGCTCCGCCTAAGTGAAGGATATTAATTCCGCCTTGTTTCCAACTCCAAGCTGTATTGGAGCCAAACTGCTTACCACCTTTGCGATCGTGGTCTGTAGCGATTCCTTGGAACTTAATGTTTTTGAATTCGTAAACCCCTGGTTCATAGATCAGCTTTGCATTGGCTGGTAGTGTGTCTACAGCACCTTCATCCAGCAGTTGGCTGCTAATTAATACTAAATCTGCTGCAACTTTTGGCACGCGATACCCAGCAGTACAGCCGATCGCTCGAAATGGATTGACGAGAATTTTTGCACTGCTACCATCAAAAATAAAGCAAGTATGACCCAACCACTTAACTGATAAACCGCTAGATTGTGCGTCAGCTCGCAGGTGGGAACCCAAGGTAGTAACTGAAGCTGTGACCAATCCCGCCCCAGCATAACCCATCAATTGTCGTCGTTTCATTAATTAAGCTCTCGACTGTAACTGTTGGAGAAAGTTTCGCAATAATTGTTTTCCTGATGATGTCAGGACACTCTCTGGGTGAAACTGGACGCCCTGAATCTGAGGATAGTTCCGGTGTCGTACTCCCATAATTGTGCCATCGTCAACCCAAGCGGTGATTTCCAGGACATCAGGGCAAGTTTCGCGATCGATGACTAAACTATGATACCTGGTGGCGGTGAGCGGATTTTCTAATCCTTGGAAAACACCCACCCCAGTGTGAGTCACTAGAGAGGTTTTACCATGCATCAATTCTGGAGCAGAAACTATTTTACCACCGAACACTTGACCGATACTTTGATGACCTAAACAAACACCCAAAATTGGTAACTCTTGTCCTAGTCGTTCGATCAATTTTAGGGAAATACCTGCATCTTCTGGCCGACCAGGCCCAGGAGAAATAACCACGGCTTCCGGTTTCAGTGCCCGAATCTCATCTATAGATATTTTGTCGTTACGAAAAACTCTAATATCCGCTGCCACTGGGAACTCTGCTGCCAATTCTCCCAGATACTGCACCAAATTATATGTAAAACTATCGTAATTATCGATGACTATTAACATAATTAAGGAAAAAATTATAGGTTGCAAGTGACAGATATAAAACTGTCATAGCTCAAAGGGGTAGACGGACGAGCAGCTACTTAACAAAGCATCTAGCTAGTTACTAAGATGCTTGCTATAATCCCATCGTTTAATTTGGAATTTTGAATCTTTAAGAATCACTTGGCGATCCCTGCGGTTTTTGCTAACCTACGCCGATCGCATCTACAAACTCGATATAATTAACGCTACTAGAGGAGGAAGCAACAATGTAGCAGCTACCAACACCGCTACCAAAGCTGAAACCAGCACTGCACCAGCGGCACAGTCTTTGGCGACTTTTGCCAGTTCGTGGTAAGTCTGCTTAACTGTTAAGTCTACAATGGACTCGATCGCTGTATTGAGTAACTCTAATGCCAAAACTAAACCACTAGTGATACCAATTACTGCTATTTCTACTGGTTTGAGATGTAAATATACGCTTAAACCGATGGCTAAAGCACAAACACTGGTGTGAATCCGAAAATTACGTTGAGTTTGAAAACTATAAGTAATTCCAGCCCAGGCATACTTAAAACTAACAAATAAATTAGAAGCAACCTTCCACGAAAATTCCCGTTCGTTGGTCACAATTTTTTGTAACGAGGTAGACGTTGGTGGTGGAGAAACTTTTTGGGACATAGACTTACAATATATAAAAACACAGTTACTACAGGGGGAATTTTGACCGATATTTATAGCGTAATTAACTTTGAGTCCATATTTCAGCAATTTTCCATAGAGGTATTATAAAAGTATTACCCAAAATTAACACTAAGGCGTGGCTTATTTTGCTATTCTTTGTCAATAGCAATACCTATCGCACTCAGCAATTTTACTTGCTGTTCTAACATTCGTTCCAAACTTTCTTCGTCAGGATGATCCCATCCCAACAGATGCAATAAACCGTGAGCAGTTAACCAAGCCATCTCGGTTATTAAACTATGTCCCTGCTGTTGGGCTTGACGTTGTGCGGTATCCACAGACACAATAATATCGCCTAAATATAGTGGTACAGAGGCAAGCATTTCTTCGCTGTGAGGAAAATCTACCTCCAAAGCAGCAAAAGCTAAAACATCTGTGGGCTTATTTTGTTGACGATATTGGGCATTGACTTCTTGAATTTGCGAGTCATCTGTCAAACGCAGCCCAATCTCATAACCTGGTGCTGGTGGAATATCAGGCTGAAGTATTTCTAACCAGCTATTAAACCAGCTCTCCCAAGTTTCAGGAGTAATTTGGGCATACGTTTCGCCAAGATTTACCGAGTTTGTCAGGGACAACTCGTAAAAATAATCTTCTACATACAATTCAACTCCCAAAGCCACGCACTCTCCTATTCTGAGTTCACGGTTTTTTGTTAGTGAGTTAGATAGGCAAGACCAATGAGGACAGCTAAAAGTCCTATAGTTGTTAACGCAAAATGTTTCAGGGAAGTTCCACCCTTACGCACCATATTTCGCATGGCGAGTTTTACGTAGCTGGGTTGAGGTTCTGATGAAGGATTACTCATAGTTAATTCGATCGCCGATTCTTCTATAACTGTAACAGTTGGGTCTGCTATGGGATTGCGATCGCCAAAGGCGGGGCGCAGCCCATCGCTCCAATCTCAAAATACTAAAAAAGTAATAGGTACTAAATAATAGTAAAAATAATTACTTAGTACCTATAGCTAATTGCCAATTATGCAGGAGTATTTTCTACTAGTTTATTTTCTTGGCGCAGATAAGCTTGGATGAATGTATCAAGTTCGCCATTCATCACATCTGTAATCCCTGTTGTTTCCGTATTTGTGCGTAAATCTTTCACCATTTGGTAAGGATGAAACACATAGTTACGAATTTGGTTACCCCAGGAGGCTTCCACCATATCGCCACGAATTTGGGCAATTTCTTGGGCGCGTTGTTCTTGGGCAATGACGAGTAGCTTTGCTTTGAGTCGAGCGAGGGCTTTTTCTTTATTTTGCAGCTGCGATCGCTCTTCTGTACAACGCACGGCAATTCCAGTTGGAAGGTGAACAACTCGTACAGCTGTTTCTACTTTGTTGACGTTTTGCCCGCCTTTACCACCAGAACGAGTTGTAGTGATTTCCAAATCCTTCTCTGGAATATCCAACTGCACAGAATTATCGATCTGGGGCATGACTTCCACCCCCGCAAAACTAGTTTGCCGCTTGCCATTGGCATTGAAGGGGGAAATTCGCACTAAACGATGTGTACCCATTTCTGAACGCAAGTAACCATAAGCATAGCGACCAGTAATTTCTAAGGTTGCCGATTTAATTCCGGCTTCATCCCCCTCCGACTCTTCAGCTAAAGTTACCTTATAGCCGTGAGCTTCGCCCCAACGGGTGTACATCCGCATCAACATAAATGCCCAGTCTTGGGCATCTGTGCCACCAGCACCAGCAGTAATCGTCAGTACAGCACCTTCGGCATCGTATGGGCCGGAAAGTAGCTGTTGTAATTCCCACTGGTCGAGGTCGCGATTAAGTTTAGTGATGGTAGATTCCGCTTCTTGCAAAAGTGCTTCGTCGGTTTCTAACTCCAACAACTCAACAACTGCCTTAGTATCTTCCAGATTGGCGTGCCACTTTTCGTATTGCTCAAGGTGGGCTTTCAGGTCGTTGAGTTCTTGCAGCGTTTTTTGGGCTTGGGTTTGGTCATCCCAAAATTCTGGCTGAGCAGATATTTGTTCCAGGTCTTGAATTTTAGCTGTCAGTGCAGGTACGTCAAAGATAGTCCTGGGTTTTACCCAGGCGGCTAGACAACGTTTCGATTTCGCGTTTTAGTTCTAAAACTTCCATAGTGCTTGCTGAATCTACGAATAGAGCGCTTTGGATTTGGAAATTGCTCTTTATTTTACTCATCTTTATTGATTTTAGCTGTAGTTGGGCAAATTCTCTTGGCGCGGCTGAATATAAGTGACAAAAATTACTTGAAATTATTCAGAGCTTTTTTGCTGTTGTATGGAGGCTTTGAGAAACAAATCGATTTCACCCTCTAAAACATCTGTCACAGCAGTGGTTTCAACTTTGGTACGCAGATCCTTTACTTTTTGGTAAGGATGTAAAATATATTCCCGGATGAGCTTTTTGGATAGAGATTGTATTTGTCGGGGTTGAATTTTGGTAATCTGCTGGACACCTTGAGCTAGAGCGATGGCCAACAGTTTACTCTTGAGAATAGCCAAGGCTTTCTCTTTGTTTTGCATTTGACTGCGTTCATTATTAGAAACCACAGCAATTCCAGTAGGAATATGAACTACTTGCACCCATGTTTCTATGCGGTTAACATTCCCCTGATAGCGGCGGTAAATAATTTCCAAATGCTTCTCTGGAATCTCAAAATCGATAGACTCATCTAAAATAGGGCTGACTTCTACACTAGCTAAGCAAGTATGCCGCTTGCCATTGCCATGAAGAGGAGAAATCCGCATTATTTTTGCATGAGTTCCTTGTTCTGATTTTAGTCAGCCATAGGCATAACGCCCTGTAATTTCTAGGGTGGCATGTTTGACCCCTCCTAAATCACCCTCTGACTCTTCTACTAGATATACTTTGCGATCGTGATTTACTGCCCAACGATGGTATAGCCGCAATAACATAGCTGCCCAGTCTTGGGCATCTATACCTCCAACCTCAGCCGTAATTGCCAAGAATACCCCTTTTTGGTCGTAGATGCCGGACAGTAATTGTTGTATTTCTAGTGCTTCAAGTTCTTGCTGGAGTTGGGTAAGGTTAGTTTGTACCTCTTGCAACAATTCCTCATCAGCAGATAATTCTAGTAGTTCTAGTGCAGCCTCGATCTCGTCTAGAATGAAGTGCGATCGCTGATATTGTTTCTTTGTCGCATTGAGTGATTCAATTTCTTGAAGTGTTTGATAGAAAGTGACGGAATTATTCCAGGAAGTAGGTTGAGAAATTAATTGATTCAAATCCTCAATTCTTGTACTCAGTTCTCGCAGGTCAAAGACAGCCTTCAGCCTTTGTCAAGATATTAGATAACCTTTCTACTTCGCGTTTGATGTTTAAAAGTTCCAGCATGATTTTACTCGCTTTGGTTGAAAACTTACTACATATTGTATTACTAAAGTTGCTCTAGTTTCTCATCCCAGAAAAAACCGTGGCTGCTAATGCTTGACCACGGTTGATAATTTGTTAAGTTTTTCTACTTACGAGTGCTTAATCGCGGCCATTTATGGCAATTAGCAACCGCAAGATAAAGACAAACAAATTGATGTAAGTAAGGTACATCGACAAAGCTACAGGCAGATACTGGTCATCGCTATAAGCACGCGGCAAGATGTAGAAATCGACAACAGATGCCCCAACAAAAAGGAACACTCCTAAACCGGAAATAGCGATTTCTAACCAATTTGGCGTGTAAACGCCAAACATGGCAAGTCCGAATTGGGCAAAGCACACAACCACCAAGGCGATAACGCCAATGTTGATGGTTTTCGTCAAAGCCATACCGTCCTGTTCAGATAGGTTTGAACCTATTTGACGGGCGGCAATAAATGTGATGCCACAACTGAGTGCAGCCAAACCAATACCTTGAATGCCAACACCTTTTTGTCCCAAAGCGACAAACACCAAGCCACTGAGGGTATACCCAGATAAGAGGCTGTAGGTTGCCAACAAGGGCAATGCAAGCCCCTTGTTACCTTTTTCAGCAACATTTTGGGCAACAAAGAACAGAATTAACTCTACAATGACTGCACCTATGAAGGTGGGGAAAAATAGTTGGGGGTTAGTACGGATAACTCCCAAACCGCCGTATGTCCCTAATGCCGTTAGCACAAGACCGCCACCAACGTAAGGAAGGGCTTTAGCAATTACATTTGGGCCGATAAGGGCTTGAGTTTTAGCTTCACGGAAAGCTTGACGAAAGTTGCTGGTATTGCTCATAGTGAGTTTTTCAGGCAAATGTCCTCTATTTATTTCCATTGTTACCAATATTTACGGCTAACAGCCAAGGTAAATTGCCTTTGTGGCAACTATTACGCTTACGCATTTCTGGCACAGTTCTGCAATGCCTGAAGGTTATATCAGCGCCAAGTGCCTTGCCAAAAGCTGGAATCACGCTGGTAAAGAAACAAAACTCTGCACAAATACCAGACAAATTAATTCGTTTATTGATTGACAAGATCTATCCATACCTAACTAAAAAAATTAGATTGCCCAGTTTCTTCCAGGATTAATCTAGTACCGATCCGCGTTGTACTCAGTATGACAGATGAATATTGGTTAACTGATGCATCTTTCAGCATAAATAGCTAGTTTTTTAACAAAAGCTAAGAATTACTGACGATTCAATTGTTACCTGGCAAATAAAAATCAGCAGCCAGAGATCGAGCAGCAAAATCATGCGTACATCTACTGAATTGTGGAGTGTGGCCCCTGATAAGTTCAGTGAAACGACGATGGCTTATTCAGCCTTGGCTAACGAAAATAATTACAGCCTTGAATAAGATATACGCAACTCCATTTTGTCAGAAATAGGAGTTACTACAAAGGAATTTATATGGCAGCAAGTGAGTCCTCTCTACGAACTGATGGTATAGAATTATTACACTTGTACCACCAGAATCCATCTATTAAACTTCGTAATAAACTTGTACAATTACATACTGGCTTAGTGCGGAAGATGGCTCATAAATTTAGCCATCAATGTAATGAACCTTATGAAGATTTAGAACAAATTGGTTATTTTGGTTTAATTAGAGCAATTGAACGTTTTGACCCCAGTCAAGGATATGCTTTTAGTTCTTTTGCAGTGCCATATATTCGTGGCGAGATGCTGCATTTTCTACGCGATCGCAGTACTCTATTAAAGATTCCTCGCCGTTGGCAAGAATTGTACAATGAAGGGCAAAAGGTTCGCAAAGAATTGGCTATGTCTTTGGGTCGTGCCCCCAAGGATGCTGAAATTGCCAAAGAACTCCGGGTATCTCTGCAAGAGTGGCAAGAAACCAAATTAGCTGCTCAAAACCGTTTGCCTTTAAGTTTAGACGCGACCGCAGTTAACTATGTTGATTGCCAAATCACCTTGGGTGAAGCACTTCCTTGCCCTCGTTCTACTGCCCAACAACAACTAGACGAAGAACGGCAACAACTCCAAGGGGCAATCAATATGTTAGAAGAAAAGCCCCGGATGGCAGTTGAAATGGTATTTTTGAAGGAACTTTCTCGTAAGGATGCTGCTAAGAATATCGGCACTAGTCCGATGACAGTAACGCGGTATTTACAGAAGGGAATTCAAGATTTAATTTGCTATTTACAACCACAAGTTATGCCCACTGGGTCGTAGTTATTAGTCAATAGTCAGTAGTTATACCATTTTGGATTTTGGATTGATAATTTATTTCTCTTAAAGAGTTTCGTGAATCCATCTGTCCCATTAATTTTTTAGATTGGTATTAGTAGAAAAGCAACTGACAAATGACTAATGACTAATGACTAATTATCGAGATTTTAGATCAGCGATCGCACCTTTAGTCATGGCAGCAATAGCTTTATCTGTCGCTTTGGGTAAATGATAATACTTACCTGCTGCTGTTTGCGCTAATTCCTTAGCAAACCCAGTGGAAACAAACTTACTCTCCGTATCAATCACTAAGAGTTGCATCCCCAAACCACGAATTCTCGCAGCAATTTCTATCAATTCCCCTTTGATATCTGGCTTTTCTCCTGGTTCTAACTGTTCGCCTAAAGAACGCGCTAAGGGAATATTACCCCGCCCGTCGGTGATTGCTACAAGTACTACTTGCCCAATATCTCCACTCATCTGGGCATTTAAGCCGACGCGCACAGCTTGGGTTAAACCATGCGCTAAGGGTGAACCCCCACCACAGGGTAATCTTTCCAAGCGGTTACGCGCCAAGGCAATGGAACGTGTTGGCGGTAATAATACTTCCGCTTGTTCTCCCCGGAAGGGAATCAAGGCTATTTGGTCGCGGTTTTGATAAGCTTCTGTCAAAAGTTGCATCACTGCGCCTTTCGCCGACTGCATCCGATTTAAGGCCATTGAGCCAGAAGCATCTACTACAAACACTACTAACGCCCCAGCTTTACGTACCAAACGCTTTGAGCGAATGTCACCCTGTTCGACAATCACTTTCCTGTCTGGGTGTCGTTCTCTACGTGCTTTTTGATACGGAGCAGCTGCTCTGAGGGTGGCATCTACGGCAATGCGTCGCACTTTCCCTTTGGGCAACATTGGCTTAATGTAGCGTCCTCGGTCATCGGAAAAGATGACGCTGCGGCTACCAGATTTACCCTGCCGCTTGGCCATTTGGGTAAAATAAAGCACGCTATCATCCAAAATTACCCCTTCTGGGTCAAAGATGAATTCTTCGGGGATACTGGGGGGTTCTTGCTGTTGATTTTCTTCCTGTTCTTCCTGTTCTTCCTGTTCTTCCTGTTCTGATTCGTCTGGTTCTTCTTGATTTTCAGGTGGGGGTGGCGGTGGTGGTGGTGGCGGTGCTTGTTCTGGTGGCGGTGTCTGCACTACTGTTGCTCGTGGTACAATTACCAATTCCACAGCACGGCGCAAATCTTCGGCATTTACTGTTGTGCGTCCTTCCAAAGCTGCTGCTGCTTTGGCAACTCGCACGGCAAATAACTCGGCACGATGTCCTTGAACTCCACCGCGAATTGCTTCATTCACCAAGTAAGCGATTTGTTCGTGGGTAATGCAGACATCCTTGAGCCATTCCCGCGCTAGGATAATTTGGGTTTTCAGTGCGTCTAAGTCTTCGCTGTACTGCAAAAGAAACTCTTGGGGAGATTGGGAGTAGGCGATCGCCACCTCTACTGCTGCTACTCTTTGATCTAAGCCGAGTACACCGTCAGCAGAAAGAGCGATCGCAATTCTATCTAGTAAATGTTCTCTTAATGCACCTTCTTCTGGGTTGTAGGTAGCAATAAATAGCGGTTTACAAGGATGCTGAAAACTAATTCCCTCTCGCTCTATTTGGTTGCGTCCCTCGGATAATACTGTTAGTAGCTGATTTGATATTTGGTCATCTAATAAATTTATTTCATCCACATACAAGACGCCGCGATTAGCACTGGCAAGTAAACCGGGCTGAAAAATTGTATCACCTTGCTTTACAGACTGTTCTACATCCACAGAGCCGAGAAGTCGGTCTTCTGTAATACCTAGAGGGATTTGTAAAAAAGGCGCGGGAATGATTTCGACAGGAATATCTTGAATGTCTTTATCTGCATACTCTAGCAAAAGGCGATCGTCCCATTCTTCTGGGTGATTGGGGTCGCAATTACTGATGGAACCTTTAACTACTTCGATGGGTGGTACTAGTGCGTGGATAGCACGAGCCATCACAGATTTTGCCGTACCGCGACGACCTGCGATCGCCACTCCCCCCAACCCCGGATCTACGGCTGCTAACAGCAAGGCTAACTTAATCGCTTCTTGACCGACTACGGCTGTTAAAGGAAAGGCAGTGATAGTAGGGTTGATAGTGGGCGCAGGCATGGTTTGAATAATTGCTAGTCTCGGCCTTTAGCATATCAATTTCTCGTACATTTAAAATAAATCTTATGGGAATATCTCAATTGATGCTGAGTTTTTAGGCATTGGTCACATTCGATAACATCAGGAATTGACAATTGCTCTAAGTTTATTGTTGTAGCTGGGCAAAAATTCAAGCTTTTCACTTTCTAGTTAACAAACTGTGCGCTGCAATGCTTCGATACGCTTCTAAGGGCACTTTGCCGCACTGTACTATTTTCCAGGAGACTACAGCAATGATGAAAGCTGAAGATATCATGACCAAAAACGTAGTTACCATTCGCGGTTCGGCGACTGTTGCCCAAGCGGTGGGGCTGATGAAAGAAAAAAGATTGCGGGCGCTGGTTGTGGATCGTCGCTATGACAATGATGCATACGGTATTGTCACAGAAACAGATGTTGTCTATAAGGTAATAGCCTACGGTAAAGATCCAAAGGAAGTGCGGGTATACGAAATTATGAGTAAGCCTTGCATTGTGGTAAACCCTGATTTGGGCGTGGAATATGTAGCAAGGTTATTTGCTAACACTGGTATTCATAGAGCGCCTGTGATTCAAGGTAAGCTGTTGGGGATTATCTCGATTACCGACATTTTGACGAAAAGCGATTTTGTGGAAGCCCCAAAAGTTCTACTTTTAGAGGAGAGAATTCAAAAAGCTATTGAACAGGCTCGTGCTATTTGTACTGAACAAGGTGCTTATTCTAAGGCCTGTGCAGCTGCTTGGGACGAGGTGGAAGAACTGCAAGCGGAAGCGGCTCATCAAAAAGCTGAGGGTATGGTGTCAGCTAAAGTTAGTTTTGAGAAATATTGTAAGGAAAATCCAAATGCGCCAGAATGTCGAAATTATCATCCGTGATTGAGGTGGGAAAAGAAGAGGACGCGGGGAGTGGGAGACACGGGGACGCGGAGAAGAAGAAAAAATCAACAGTGGCAGACATACGGAGAAATTATGAAATATCCTCTGTGTGTCCCCGTGTCCCCGCGTCTCCGTGTCCCCGCGTCCCCGTGTCCCTCAATTTACCGTTTAGCGACTCGCATCAATAAAAATATACCTATTCCTAAAAAAACGAAGTTGGGTAACCAAGCCCCCATAAAGGGAGAAAGGACGCCTGCTTGTGCGATCGCACCACTTATAAAGAAAAGTAAGTAGTAGGAAAAAATAACTATAACGCTAATTCCAAAACTGGTGCCTCTGCCGGTGCGCTGGGGTATGCTTCCCATTGCAGCGCCGACTAAGCCAAAAACTACGCACACAAAGGGCAAGGAGATTTTTTGTTGAATCCTAACTTCGAGTTTGCGAATTTTTTGGCGATCGCCACCGAGACGTTCGACTTCTAATTGATCGAACCCTTCGGCAATATTCATTTCATCGTAGTCCCGGCTTTTTTCTGCCAAATTTAATGGCGTGCGGGGTAGTTGCAGTTGTTGTTGTTCAAATCTAACAATGTTGCGATAAGAGCGATCGGCAGCAACAAAATAGATGGTACCGTTATAAAAATCCCAGACATTTTGAGAAGCATTCCACTGGGCCGATTCTGATACCACAATTTGATTGAGACCTTTGGTTGAACGATCTATAATTGTCAGACCTGACATGCGCTTACCATCAAATTGGTCGGCGTAAAACAAGCGTGTCAACATCCTCATCTTGGAACCATCGGCCTGGACAACATCCTGGTATTCAGGATAAAAAATATTTTGCTGTTTAAAAGTTGGCTTGTCTGATTTGAGCGCTCTATCTAGAGTCATAGCCGCTTGGTAATTTGCTGCTGGTGCGATTTGTTCGTTAAACACAAATGTCATCCCTGTGACCAAAAGGCTTAACATCACACCAGTTAGCACCATACGATAGACGCTCACCCCACAACCACGCAAGGCTATTAGTTCGCTCTCGCTGGAAAGACGACTGTAGGTCATCAAAGTAGCCAGCAGTGTGGACATGGGGAAGGCTAAAACGATAAAGTTGGGAAACTTTAATAAAAAAACTTGAATGGCAATGCCTACAGGTAATCCAGATTCGACGACTTTTCTAACTAAATCGAATACAGCATCAATGGTAACGCCGATTGAAGAGAAAGCTCCGACACCAAAGAAAAACGGTGGCAACAATTCGCTGCCAAGATAACGATCCATAATCGTAAAAGGCAGCAGCGAATGTAGGCTGTAAAACGACGTGAGTTTCTTCGATATCATAAGCAACTTCAAAAGTTAAATATTGGCAACCCTGGTAAAGCAAAGTATATAAGAGGAGTTGGGAGTTAGGAGTTAGGAGTTAGGAGTTGAGAGTTTGGAGTTTGGAGTTGCAAGTTGGGTGGGAGTTTGGAGAAAAATAGGTTTCATATCTGCTTTGAGAGTCTAAATCTGTAGCTCACTTAACTGTATCTACTATTTTTAGTATCAAAAACAAATTCTCAATAGCTAAAAATTAACTAATAAATTCATCTTTCAAAATAATCCATGAAACTATTCTTTTAAATTATTAACTAAATACAGTACTTTGTGATTAAATGCTCTATAACATCTTAGCCTGAAGCTAAATATAAAACTTTTTTCACTCCTAATTTTTAACTTTTCACTCCTAACTTTTAACTTTTCACTCCTAACTTTTAACTTTAGACTTGAAAGCTATCGCCTAAGTAATATTGGCGCACGAGGGGGTTGTGGTAGAGTTCATCAGAAGTGCCAAAAGCGAGAATTTGTCCCTCACGCATGATATAACCGCGATCCGTGATAGCGAGGGTTTCGCGGACATTATGATCTGTAATTAAAATACCCATACCGCGATCGCGCAATTGAGCTACAATTTGCTGAATTTCTGAGACTGCTATAGGATCGACTCCGGCAAATGGTTCATCCAAAAATAAAAACTTTGGCCCTTCTCGTCCAGCAGCCAAACACCTTGCTAATTCCGTGCGGCGTCGTTCACCACCAGAAAGTTGAATTCCCTTGCTATTAGCTAATTTTTCCAACCGAAACTCCCGCAGTAAAGTTGTTAATCGCCTTGACCACTCCCATCGTGGCACATTAGTTTGCTCTAGCACTAATAGAATATTATCTTGTACCGAGAGCTGGCGAAAAACACTTGGTTCTTGTGCTAGATAGCCAATACCCAATCGTGCCCTTTTGTGCATTGGCATTCCTGTAATGTCGAGATTACCTAGCCAGACTTTTCCTTGATTGGGTTTTTCTAAACCTGTAGCAATGTAAAAAGTCGTCGTTTTACCAGCCCCATTGGGGCCTAATAAACCAACGACTTCGCCTTGAGCAACAGAAAGGTTGACGCGATTGACAATTACTCGCTTGTTGTAAGATTTGTGAATATTCTCTAAAACAATTTTCACTGTTGCAGCCTTTCTTAGTGGTAGATGCTAATTAGAACGTTTAAATTGAGGTGTTTGTGGGGCAGGTGTCGCAGTTTGGCTATTATTATTTGATTCCTCCACCATGTAGATGGACTCTACCTGACGGTTGGTTTGGGGTAAGGCGACAAATCGTCCCTCATCAATCAAATAGGTTACCTTCTCTGCTCGGATACTGTTACCTCCCTGTTGCAAAATATAGACGTTGCCACTAAAGTCAATGCGGCGTTCTTTACTAAAGTACTGTGCTTGGGCGGCCGTTGCCTGAAGCTGCCGAGAAGGATAGAACATTTGCACATTGCCACGAGCTGTGATTACTTGAGTTTTGGCGTCATATTCTTGCACATCAGCACGGATAGTCAGAGGGCGATTTTCTCCTGATGTTTGTGCAGTAGCAGTTTGGAGTTGGTTCGGGACAGCAAAACTTCCTAAGAGAAAAGCTGGCATCAATAAGGCTAATCCAACACGACGTACCTGGGATATGGGCAATTTATAGCAAGGCATCATTGCAATTTGGGGTTGAGAGTTTGGGCTTGTGTTTTAATTATCTCAAGTACTCTATCCAGAAATGAAACGTACAATCTGGAGCGATCGCGATAACTAATGGCTGAAATAGTGACGCTACCCCCAACCTCAAGGTTTCGGAAAATTTTATATATAGCAGGGGAGCAGGGGAGCAGAGGAGCAGAGGAGGATTCAAGTACAAGTTCTTTTCCCTCTGCCCCTCTGCCCCTCAGCTTGACACCATATCAATGGGAACCAGACAAGTTCAAAACTCGGAATTTTAAGCTAAAAACTGGGAATGCCAAGATTTATACTCAAACATCGATTTCAAAATTCGGTTATTAAAAAATTAAATATTTTGCTGTTATTAGCGTTACTTTTGTCATGTTCTATCTGTACTGCGATTTTAGACAAACGCCAACGTACAGCAGATTTGAAGGAAAGTAAAGCACAGCATCTAGATTTTATACCAATTAAAAAGCGTCCGGGAGTGTTGCCGTGTTTCCACCCCAGACGCTTTTTATTCTTAACTTGCTCCTCACACACAACTAAAAGATATCACTGTGGAACCAAAACGCAGGTGTAGTAAGTGACACTTTGAAAACTGCACCACAATCCAATTCTTAGACACAAATTAAAAAGCGTCTGGGAGTGTTGCCGTGTTTCCACCCCAAACGCTTTTTATTCTTAACTTGCTCCTCACACACAAGAGAATAATACCACTGCTTCTATCAAAAGGCAAGTATATTGAATAACAATTTTTTAAAGTTTTATGACCAATGAAATTTTTTATACACAAATTAAAAAGCGTCTGGGAGTGTTGCCGTGTTTCCACCCCAAACGCTTTTTATTTTTAACTTGCTCCTCACACACAAATAAACAATATCACTGCTTCTATCAAAGAGCAAGTATTTTGAGTGACACTTTTAAAATTGCACTAGATTAGAGCCAAAAAGTTAGTGTAAAAAGTGACGTACACCAGTTAAGACCATTAGTAAACCTAAGTCGTTAGCAGCTTTGATGGAATCTTTATCGCGCAAACTTCCGCCTGGTTGGACAATGGCTGTGATTCCTGCTGCTGCTGCTGTTTTGACTGAATCATCGAAGGGGAAAAATCCATCGCTGGCCAGAGTTGCGCCTTTGGCTTTTTCCCCGGCTTGTTCTAGGGCAATTTTCACTGAGCCGACGCGGTTCATTTGACCGGCACCTACTCCTAGTGTAGTGCGATCGCTTGTCACAACGATCGCATTCGATTTGACATGCTTGCAAACCTTCCACGCAAACAGCAATTCTGCCAACTCGTCAGCAGTAGGTTGACGTTCGGTGACGACTTGCCACTGGCTGGTGTCTGCAATGATGTCATCGCTGGTTTGGACCAGAAAACCACCCGCGATCGCTTTTACTGTTTCTTTAGGGCCGCGGCTCAAATCTGGTAAAATCAAAACTCGCACGTTAGATTTCTTACCTAGAATTTCTTGGGCGTCTGCTTCACAACCTGGTGCAACCACGCATTCTAAAAATGTTTTAGTCAACTCGCTGGCTGTAGCCGCATCTATAGGACGGTTGAGTGCGACAATGCCACCAAAGGCAGAAGTAGAATCGGCATTGAAAGCTTTTTGATAAGCTTCAGAAATAGTGCTTCCCAACGCCGTACCACAAGGATTTGTATGTTTAATAATCGTTGCTGCTGGCGTATCTGTGAATTCAGCAATAATTCGGCGTGCAGCTTCCAAATCAACCAAGTTATTGTAACTCAGTTCTTTGCCTTGGAGTTTTGTTGCGCCTGCCCATCCCGTTGGCTTAGTACCAGTTTGATACCAAGCGGCGGGTTGGTGGGGGTTTTCGCCGTAACGCAGAGATTGTAATTGAGTGCCGCTAAGAGTGTATTGTTGTGTTTGTGCGAGGTAGGATGCGATCGCTTGGTCATAGCTAGCAGTATGCAAAAATCCTTTTAAAGCTGCCTTCTGACGAAATTCTAAAGATGCTTCGCCATTATTTTGCCGCAATTCCTCTAAATACTCCTTATATTGTGCCGGGTCGCATAATACAGTTAAATGAGCAAAGTTTTTCGATGATGCCCGCAACATTGCCGGGCCGCCGATATCAATCTGTTCGACAGCTTCAGCTAATGTTACCCGTGGTTTAGCAATAGTTTCCTCAAAAGGATAAAGATTCACTACTACTAAATCAATCGGCCGAATTTGGTTATTTTCCAAATCTGTAATATCTTGGGGAACATCCCGCCGTGCCAAAATTCCGCCGTGAATTCGCGGATGTAGCGTTTTAACTCGACCACCTAAAATTTCTGGCGAACCTGTATAATCAGCAACCTTGGTAACTGGGAGTCCAGCATCTTTGAGTGCTTGGGCTGTTCCCCCACTGCTGATTAAATCAAAGTCGAATTCTTCAACCAAGCTACGGGCTAGGTCAATTAAACCAGTTTTATTAGATACACTCAGCAGTGCTAGACGCGCCATGAATCGATTCCTCAGATGCGAAAAACTCCAATTTTTACATAACCTTTGGTTCACTTCAAGACCATCAAGAATAATATTTTCTTGTAGGATGGGCGTCTTGCCCGTCCTACAGCGAGATTTCCAAACCACAAACTGTATCAATATAATTAATCCCACCAAAAAAACAAGTTGTCACTTGAGCGCAGACTTTCGGCTAAACTTTCCACAGAACCACAGCCTTGGTCTACAATATCAGGACAAAAATCATACATACGATCGGCGAGTTTTTCAGGGTCTTGAATAGGAGTGAGGAAGCGACCTTCAAGGGTATCATGGGCAACCAAGGTTAAAATAAAAGGCTGTACTGCTTCAAGTTCTCGCAGCCATTGGACAACATAACCAGGGCCGATACCACAATTACAACCATTTGTTTGATGTAGAGCAATGGCATCATATTTATCTGTGGTTGGCAAAACATAAAGTTGTTTCGGCCCTTCTGCATCGTGATATTTGTCTGGCTCGTAGACAAAGCAACCCCGTTGTAAAAATTGTTGTTGTAAATCTTCTGTTTTTATGTGACTTCGGCGTTTGCTGTTCACATGAACTTTAAACCAGCCAGGGATATCATCATACATGGGTACTGGCTGACTGCCACAAATTTCACCTAAATCCGCAACTGCTTTTTGATATTCAGGGTTTTGGGCCGCTTGCGAAAAATCTGAACGGGGTAGCTCTGCTCCCCAACGTTTATCATTATTACTATCGTTTTCTTCATCATCTTTATCTTGTTCATCCCATCGTCGTTTTTCGACACCATATTGAGCCAGCAGTTCTATAACCTGATGATGGTCAAATAAATCAGCTAAAGTCATAGCTGTATCGCCATCTTTGGAAACAGCATTGACATCAGCACCGGATTCAATCAGCATTTTAATTAGCTCTAAATGTTCTTGTTTTTGTACTGCTTCCATTAAAGGAGTGTGATGTTCATTATTTTTAGCGTTGACATCTGCTCCTGACTGGATGAGAAATTTTGCTAGTTCTATATGGGCATTTCTCAAAGCCATCAAAAGCGGCGTGTCTCCCTCATAATCCTGTTGATTAATATTTACTCCTGCCTGGATTAATATTTGCACAACCTCTAGATTTCCATTTATGCAAGCAAGACACAGGGCATCTCTTCCAAAACAATCTCTTGCTTGAAGATTTGCTTGATGGGCCACTAAAACTTGCACGATATTTTTATAGCCTTTACCAATTGTTTCTAAAGTATCGAATGTTGCTTTGAATGCAGATATAGCTTGCCTGTAAATTGTTACACTATTAATTGTAATACTTGATGTCAAAATATTTACATCTGCCC
The DNA here is from genome assembly GCA_034531195.2 of Nostoc sp. ChiSLP01. GTDB lineage: Bacteria > Cyanobacteriota > Cyanobacteriia > Cyanobacteriales > Nostocaceae > Nostoc. The sequence goes on along the minus strand of JAVRBO020000103.1, from coordinate 130,847 downwards.
CAGCAGCTATCAGCGCCCTAATTACTGCTGCTGAACCTTGTGCTGCTGACATTGTGATGGGTGCTACACCGTTATACTTTGTTGTTTGGGTTGGGTTAGCACCTGCGGCAATGAGTTTCAAAGCAATATTGAAGTTGCCTTTTTCAATCGCTTTTAGTAAAGGCGTTAAAAGCATACTGCCATTATCAACATCAGCACCCGCAGCAATTAACAAATCAACTATTTCTGCATTTCCTACTCTGGCTGCTTCTTCTAACGGACTTCCAGAGTATGTGGACACATTAACATCTGCACCCTTGGCAAGCAAAACTCTGACAGTTTCTACTCGATTTGTCATCACTGCCCAAACTAAGGAGTGTCTGAGTGAGGGATCATCGGCACCCGCATGAATTAACGCACATTTAATTTCATCTGGACCGTAGCGTGCCAGTTCATAGGCTGTTTCATCGCCTTTTTTGGCATTTGGATTTGCGCCTGTAGCAAGTAATTCTTTTACGCGCTGGGTATCGCGGGACTCAATAGCGGCAATTAGCTGCTCGTCCATAATATTTTATACCTAAATAGTTGGAACTATCTAGTTATTTTGCCCATATAACTCCAACTAGCGCCTAAAAGTTAACACCAAAATCTATTGTGGAAAAACCTTTTTCTTTCGTCCTTGTTGTTGCTTGTGCGCTTTTGTTAGAAACTCATGTCTGTTTAACAGATAAAACCTAGCCTTTTTTCCAGGTTTTCTTACCTGGGACTTCGTGAGATTATTTAATCAAAGCTTAAACATAGTGCTTTTAAATGCATCATAGTTCCTCAATTCAAGGGAGTGGCTAACGATGGTAAATAGCGAACTCAAGAATAAAGTAGCGTTGATTACTGGTGCAAATAAGGGTATAGGGCTGGAAATGAGCCGTCAACTGGGACAACATGGATTGACGATTTTGATAGCAGCCCGGAATTTAGAAGCAGCAAAAACCGCGGCCAGTAAGTTGCACGATGAAGGAGTCTCAGCAGAAGCGATCGCTCTAGATATCACAAACAGTACTCAAATTCAGTCTGCTTTTCAACAGATTAGCGATTCTTTTGGTAAGCTCGATATTTTAATTAATAATGCAGGTGTATTTTTGGATGGCGATTGGTTAACGAGTAATGCCAGTTCTGTTTCGATAGACATTATTCGCCAAACATTTAATACCAACTTTTTTGGCTTGGTTGAACTAACTCAAGTACTGCTACCGTTAATTTTAAAAAGCCCTAGCGGTCGAATCGTTAATATCTCTAGTATTGAAGGCTCATTGACACTTCATGCTACTCCTAATTCACCGATTTATGACTCTAAACCATTTGCTTACAATGCCTCTAAAGCAGCTGTCAACGCCTTTACTATCCATCTAGCCCATGAGTTACGCAATACTCCTGTGAAGATTAATAGCGCTCATCCAGGTTGGGTGAAAACTGAATTAGGCGGTGAAGGTGCAATGATAGATGTCACTGAAGGAGCGAAAACTGGCGTTGAGTTAGCAATACTTCCTGATGATGGGCCGAGTGGTGGCTTTTTTCATCTTGGTCAACCAGTTCCCTGGTAAAAACTCTGTCCAAGTGGTATTCGCTTGCTGATACACAAGTCTACTTCAAGAGATAGGATCTACTAAAAGAGTCAGATTTTTAGGAGTAGACCTCTGTCTTTACAATTCATTAACCTTCCCACAGCCAATTCTCAACCGCCCGCAGGTTTAATTGTCACTTTGCATGGTTGGGGTGCAAATGCTGAAGATGTAGCATCTTTGTTACCTTTGCTCGATTTACCCGATTATCAGTTTGTATTACCCAATGCACCTTTTCCTTATCCCTATTCCCCTATAGGGAGGGCATGGTATGACTTGAGGGTAGAAAATATGTATGAAGGGTTGCCACAAAGCCGAGAACTGTTAATAGATTTGTTGCAATCTTTAGAAAGCACTACTGGCGTACCTTTGTCACGGACTATTTTGAGTGGGTTTTCTCAAGGCGGGGCAATGACTTTAGATGTAGGATCGAAATTGCCCCTAGCAGGTTTAGTTGTGATGAGTGGCTATTTACATCCTGATGCAATTAAACCAACTAAAGGTGAAATTTCGCCGACTTTAATTAGCCACGGAAGATATGATGAAGTTGTACCACTACAAGCAGCTCTGAAAGCACGAGAAACCCTAGAATCTTTAGGAGTGGCGGTAGAGTATCACGAATTTCAGACGGGGCATGAAATCGATGCACAAACGTTAAAGGTACTACGCAATTTTATTGTGAATACAATTGCTTAGTTAAGATTACGAATTTTTTATAAATTCTGGTATAAATGCGGAAAAAATTCACGAAATCAATGGCCTCTAATGAGTAAGATATATTGGGAGGCTGCAAAATAACGCAACTTCACCCATGCTGAAGGCGGATGCTGCATAAGGGAGGGGCAAGCATTATGACAACTCTAAGCATTTCCAGGAAAGAAATCGCTGCCATGACTGCGGCAGAAGTAGAAGAACTAGCTACACGTTTGGAACTGGATAACTACAGCAATGCTTTTGAGGGCTTGAATGATTGGCATCTACTACGAGCGATCGCATTTCAGCGTCCAGAGTTAGTAGAACCCTACATTTATCTGTTAGACTTGGAACCCTACGATGAAGCTTAGTTGAGGTTGAGAGTTAGGAGTTAAGAGTTGGAAATTGATATTCGTAACTACTTGCTCATTCGTTACTACTCACTCTTAACTTTTTACCATGACTAATCCAAAATTAAACAGGGTTTTAGTTGCTATAGGTGGCGGTATCGCCGCCTATAAAGTCTGCGATCTGATTTCGACGCTGTTTAAAACCGGGGTGGAAGTGCGAGTCATCCTCACCCGTTCGGCGCAACAATTTATTACGCCTTTGACTGTAGCAACCCTATCTCGCCATCAAGCATACACAGATGATGATTTTTGGCAAGCAACTCACTCTCGTCCTTTGCATATTGAGTTGGGTGAATGGGCAGATGCTATGGTAATTGCTCCGTTGACGGCTAATACATTAGCAAAATTAGCCTACGGTATGGCTGATAATTTACTCACAAATACCGTGCTGGCTTCTACTTGTCCCGTGCTGTTAGCACCAGCGATGAATACGGATATGTGGGAACAACTATCGGTACAGCGAAATTGGCAACAGCTGTCTATCGATAGCCGATATCATGGGATGAATACAGCATCAGGTTTATTAGCTTGCGATCGCGTCGGTGCTGGGAGGATGGCAGAACCTTCAGAAATTCTAGTTTACATCCAATCGCTCCTGCACACCCAAGGCAAACGAGATTTAGTAGGTAAACGAGTGTTAGTTAGTGCTGGGGGAACGCGAGAATATCTCGACCCAGTAAGGTTTATTGGCAATCCTTCCACAGGTAAAATGGGATTAGCCCTAGCCCAAGCGGCACTCCACCGAGGCGCAAGAGTCACTCTGGTGCATACTCCAGCTAATTGGGAAGTACCATTGGGAGTGCAAGGAATTCCTGTGACGAGTGCAGAGCAAATGCATCACGCTATGGTGGAATATTTAGCCAACGCTGATATCATTGTCATGTCAGCAGCGGTGGCAGATGTCAAGCCCAGAGATTATAGTACAGAAAAATTGCCCAAGCGATCGCTCCCCGAAGCTTTACCCTTGGAACCCGTACCCGATATAGTCGCCCGATTAGCAGAACTCAAACAGTCGCATCAAATATTAGTTGGTTTTGCCGCACAAACTGGCGATATTGTCAAGCCAGCGGTAGAAAAATTACACAACAAAAAATTAGATGCCATTGTTGCTAATCCCATCGATCTTCCTGATAGTGGTTTTGGTAGCGATAATAATCAAGCGATATTTCTAGATACACAAGGGCGGCAAGTAGAAATTGCACCTTGTTCTAAATTAGAAATGGCGCATCAATTATTTGATTTTCTCAACTCAGAATTTTAGATTTTCAATTTTGGATTTTGGATTGAAGATAAAATAGATGAGACAATTAGCAACCAAGTCACCATCCACCTGGCGTTTCATTCCAATGCTTCAGACATCAGGAGGAGTGCAAATGGCGATCGATGCTTGGTTGTTCAACCAATGCGAAAACGGACACCATCCGCCTACCTTGCGTTTTTATACCTGGTCTCCCCATGCCCTCTCCTTGGGACATTTGCAAAAACAATGGCCTCCCCAATGGCACAATCTTATTTATCAGGGACAGGAACTCGATCTAGTTCGTCGGCCAACGGGAGGTAGGGCTGTTCTCCATCAAGGAGACTTAACCTACACTCTGATTACCTCAGCTAGTACTGCAAAAAGCTGGGGTGTTTATGAAAACATCTGTAACTTTTTGATCCAAGGTTGGCAAAAGTTGGGTATTGAGTTAAATTATGGTTCTGCTGGACGGGGTTACATTCACAATCCCAGTTGCTTCAACACAGCAACAGCAGCTGACTTAGTTACCACCGATGGAAGTAAATTCATAGGCAGCGCCCAGCGGAAAGGGAGAAATAATATTCTTCAACACGGCTCGATGATTTTGTCTACAGACAAAGGCTTATTTGAGGAAATCTTTGCACAATCAGCTCCCTGGAATACCTCATTTTGTAATGCACAAGAACATGATAGCTGGGTTGTGAAGATTGTGGATACATTGACACAGACAGCAAAACAGTATTTTGGTATAGAATTAGTTACCCAACCATTCACAGAGCAAGAATGGCAGGATATCCTCAAATTGCGATCGCTTTATGAAGTGCCATCGCCAAATCCCAAACTTGAGGTTATGTAGGAAAGACTTAGAAAGTTTATAAGGTTTTGAATCACAGGGAATAGTTTTCATACCCTATTGCAAAGTATGAAGTCAATTAAAAATCTAAAATCCAAAATCTAAAATTCTTTTAGGGAATAAACACTGTTGATTGACCAGGGTAGACTACCTCAATCACACCCGCCCACGCACACATCAATTTAGATGTATTATTTAGTGCTGGGCTGTTAGCAATCAAAACGGTGGGCGAACCAGGTGCCCAAGGCGCGGGAATAACAGGCATACAAGGCATAGGCGTCAACACCCCCGAAGCAGCTGCTGTAGCAGATGCAACTGCTGGATTGGCTAAAGACGAACACATACCAAAAGGCATGATATTCACCATTGGCTTATTATCCAAAATGTTCGCATCAGGCGTAGCGGTCAATACCCGATTGAGGGGCAGAACTACCAACGAACTTGGTGTTAGCCCAAAGCTACACTTGAGGGTTGCGCCAGAACATACTTGCAGAGCCATAATTTATCCCCTCCACAAATCAACATACAGTTACTTGGATAATGTAGCGTAGCACTCATTAGGTTGTGTTGCAAAACGCCAAGCTGGATAATTTGGGCAGAGGGCGGGGGACGTTATACATTAATAGTGTGTCTGCAATACCGGACTTGTTCTGGCTTAGTCTCAATAGCAAAGGTTTGGAAATGTCTACTTTATCAGAAACTTCTATCCTGGCAGCAATCCTGGTGATAGCTTTAGGCATTTTGGGGTGGGGCTTTTATCGCGCCAGACCTTTTGGCAAGCTAGGAATCTTGGCTTGGTTACAGTCGGTGGTGTTGATGACTCCGTGGCTATTGTTTTTTGGATTATTTGCTGCCGGAATTTACATCAACATAGCAGGTATATTGTTCTTAGTGGTAGCTTCTGCTGGATTGTACATCTACTTGGGCAGCCAGTTACGCAAAGCTGGGCAAGATGCCATACTCAAGCAGCGGGCAACCGAAAGACTTGCAGCTGAGTCCTCACCGGAAGAAAATTCGCCACAACCAACAATAATAGAACTCAAACCCCAGATTCCACCGATACCAGAAGATGACTTGAATGCAATTAAAGGTATTTTTGGTATTGATACATTTTTCGCCACAGAAACCATCCCGTACCAAGATGGGGCGATTTTTAAAGGCAATTTGCGGGGAGAACCAGAAGAAATTCACAATCGTTTGACTGTTAGTTTGCGAGAACGGCTTGGCGATCGCTATCGCTTGTTTTTAGTGGAAAATACGGATGGGCGACCGGTGGTAATTGTTCTGCCTAGTCGCAACGATCCCCGGCCGATGCAGTTATCGCAAAAAGCTTTTGCAGGTATTCTTTTAGTAGCGACCATAGCCACAAATCTAGAAGCTGCGGGACTACTGCTGAATTTTGATTTCTTTACTAGTCCTGGAAGGTTCACAGAAGCTTTGCCCATAGGTGCCGGCATATTTGCGATTTTAGTAGCTCATGAAATCGGTCATTGGTTACTTGCTCGCCGTCACCAAATCCGCCTTAGCTGGCCGTTCTTTCTACCTGCTGTGCAAATTGGTTCCTTTGGTGCAATTACCCGCTTTGAGTCTTTATTACCCAACCGCAAGGTATTATTTGATATCGCTTTGGCAGGGCCAGCGGCAGGTGGTATCGTTTCTTTGGGTATGCTAATTACTGGCTTGCTGCTTTCTCACCCTGGTAGCTTATTTCAATTGCCAAATCAGTTTTTCCAAGGATCGATTTTGGTGGGAAGCTTGGCGCGAGTTGTCCTTGGTTCCGCTTTGCAGTCGTCTTTGGTAAGCGTTCATCCCTTGGTGGTAATTGGTTGGTTGGGGTTAGTAATTAACGCTTTGAACTTAATGCCGGCAGGACAATTAGATGGTGGTCGTATTGTCCAGGCGATTTATGGACGCAAAACCGCAGGACGAGCAACTGTAGCAACTTTAATTTTACTGGTGCTAGTGTCTCTCGGTAACGTTCTCGCCATGTACTGGGCGTTCGTGATTTTCTTCTTGCAACGAGATTTAGAACGCCCCAGCTTGAATGAAATCACTGAACCCGATGATGCTAGAGCCGCTTTAGGGCTTTTGGCTTTATTCTTGATGATTACCACCCTTTTACCTCTGACTCCTGGTTTGGCTGGGCGTTTGGGCATAGGATAAATTAGCTAAAACATATGTGATTACAACACATTCTTAAGTAAAGATGCGAGGAATCGTGTCTCTAGAAATGGTGTATTCGCATCATTTTTCAAATGGGTATAAATTGCGATAAACGCTATAGTTCCTTCTAGCAGCGATCGCTAAATTTAACCTTGCTACAGCACTTTAACAAGAGATAATCGCTTTGGCGAACCAAAATACAACCAGATTTATCTATGGCATCTTTAGTAGGAAAAGTTGCAATTATCACAGGTGCATCGCGGGGAATTGGACGAGCAATCGCACTGAAGTTAGCTGGTAACGGCGCATCTATTGTCGTTAATTATGCTGGTAATGCAGGTAAAGCACAGGAAGTTGTTGCAGAAATTGAAAAATTGGGAGTAAAGGCGATCGCCCTCCAAGCTGATGTTAGCAAAGTATCCGATATTCAACGGTTATTTGAGCAAACACTCGAACGCTTTGGTAAAGTCGATATTTTGGTCAACAATGCCGGAATCGCTTTCTATAAACCAATTAGTCAAGTGACAGAAGAAGAGTTTGACAAAATTTATGCCATTAATGTTAAAGGTACTTATTTTGCTTGCCAACAAGCCGCGCAACACATGGCAGAAGGGGGACGGATTATCAACTTTTCCTCATCAACCACGGTGATGATGCTACCAACTTATAGTGCCTATGTAGCAACCAAGGGTGCTGTCGAACAAATTACGCGGGTACTAGCTAAAGAATTGGGTGCAAAGGCGATCGCAGTCAATGTTATTTCTCCTGGCCCCACCGATACAGAACTATTTCGAGAAGGCAAAACACAAGAACAGATAGATCGTTTAGCCCAAATGGCTGCTTTTGGCAAGTTGGGAGATGTGCAAGAAATTGCTGATGTAGTAGCATTTCTCGCTAGCGACGAAGCTAGATGGATTACTGGGCAAAACATTCGTGTAAACGGTGGAATCGCCTAAAATTCTTGTCGGCGAACCTTCACTAAAATTAAGCGATGCGTTCGCCGACAAGTTGTTAGGAAAATTAAGTGGACGGTTTCCAATCGGCAAGTAGATTCGGGTAACTTGTTGGTGTGGGGAAAATTTTCTGGAAAGTAGTTTGACGATCTAGGGGCTTTTCTTTGCCCATGTTCCAGAGAGTTTCATAGAAAAAGAAAGAGACTCCAGCAAAGTTGCGATCGCGTACTTTTTGCACTTGTGTCTGAATTTGTTGCATGGATATAGATCTATTTTTTAATCCAGCCAAAATGCCAACACTCACAGGAATATGACTCTTTGCAGCTTTCACTTCTGGGTACTCTAACTCACTAACAAAAACATTCAAATCATCGCGATAGATTTGCAAAACCAAATCTTCAACAATTCCCATCCGTTCCCACTTCTGCCAGTCTGCTAAAAAATATTCGTAAGAAAAACGCTGAGGATTGGGTGCAACAGAAACAATGCAATCTTTTTTAGTGGCTTTGATAGTTGTGAATACCCGCTTCATAAAGTCGGTGATTTTGTTAGCTCTCCAACGTACCCATTCTGGATCTTTAAAGTTTTTAGATGGAGCTTGACCGCGGTGTTCTTTTTTATAAAGTGCCACGGTATAAGCATCGTATCCTAATTCCGAAGGTAAGCCAAAATGATCGTCAAATTGAATGCCATCGATATCGTAATTTCTAACAATTTCAACGATTAAATCTTGGATGAATTGTTGTACTTCTGGACGAAAGGGACTTAGCCAAACTCGATTATGTGTGCCTTCTTTGACAATCCGCGTCCCATCGCTGCGATTGGTGAGCCATTGGGGACGATTCTTAGCCAGTAGGGAATCCGCTGGCGCCATAAAGCCGAATTCAAACCAGGGAATGACTGTTAACCCTTTTTGGTGTCCCACATCCACAATTTCTTTGAGGATATCTCGCCCTTTCAGCCCTGGTGTGGGGTCGATCGCCCGCCCAATTACTTTGGCTGCAACTTTACTAGGATAGAGTGTATAACCCCAATTCCAAACCGCTGGGTATACGGTGTTAAAATTGAGTTCATCAAGGCGTTGTAAAGATCCCTTAAGGCGATCGCGCTCAAATAACACATCACTATCAATATTTGTTAACCACACTCCCCTTAACTCAGACGCTGGTAATCTCTGAGGAACAGTTTGAGCGTTTAAGGGCAACGATAACATCACGGTAGCTACCACACTTAAGGTAGCCATGAGGAGAAATAACCCCGACTTTCTGCCTTGGCGAATATTCCAAAACCCAACACACCACCCTACAAACTTTTTCATCATCTATCACAGGTATGATTAAATTATCGTTTCGATTGTATGGCCAATATTGGGCATTGGGCATGGGGCAAGGGAGGAGTGTGGGAGGTGTGGGAGGATGGGGAAGCATTAATTCTCTTTCCCCCCACACTCCCCACACTCCCCAGTCCCCATCTCCCCAGTCCCCAGTCTCCAATCACTATTGAGCGCTAGCTGTAATCTGATTCCAAGCTTTAACTACTACTTGTAAATTGCTTGGCAGATTATTTTGAGAAATATCGTTGTACTGAACTGTATTTTTTTGGCTGGTGAGAGTGTAGGTGATATAGTCAGCAGCACCGCCGGGTGCTGGGTAACTGAGATTGCGGTATTGAGTAAATTTATAGCGTTCTAGCGATCGCAAAAATTGTCGCACCTGTTGTACAGAAACACGGCGAACACTACGCTCAGAATCATTCTCATCACCAATCCGCACGCGAATCAATTGCCCATTTTTGAGTAAAACAGTCTCGTAGGTTCTACCAGCAAATCCCCCACTGGAAATTTGTCGAAATACTACATCTCGATCCAAGGGTGGCGGTAACTCGCTGGCTGGAATTGTTACAGGTGTTAATGTACTTTGGTTAGGCTTTTGATTGAGCCTAACTATCGAACCTGTCTGATTAGTGTGATAAACCAAGGTTTTTTCCCGTTCACCAACAACTACCCGCCAGCCTGGCACCAAGGCTTGGGTACAGAATTCATCAACCTCAGCTAATTCTAAACAGCCATTTCTCCAAGTTTGCTGTTGAGACTCAACAATCGTTAGCTGAGAAATTGGTTGTTGTAAACGTCTAGATGCAACCTGCAAAACAGCATTTTTTACAGATGTAGGTAATTTATTTGAAGGATTATTTGTCGAGGCTAAACGTAGCGATCGCCCATCGTTATTAGTATGATAAATCCAATTTTGTTTGCCGTTAGATACCACAACTCGCCAACCAGTAACTAAGGCTTCTGTGCAGGCTTCATCCGGTTGAGGTAATTCCAAGCAACCATTACTCCAAGTATGTTGATTATAGTTAGTAATTTTCAGTTCTCTAATCGAAATTCCCTCTCTGCCAGCTAAATCTTGCAGCACGGCGTTAGCTACTGGACGCGGCAAGCGATTTGATTTAATATTGTCTTTAGAGACATCGCTGCTCGTTTCTAGTGATAAATTTCCAGAAGCAGCTGTGGCATCTTTGATGAGTGTTAAACCGCTGGTAACAGATAAAATACCAGTTAAAACCAAAGCCGCAAAAATTCGTGCTTGATTTGTGCTAAAATAATTTTTCACCACGATCTTCATACTAATATAGTGCTATTAGTCAATAGTTATAAGACTAATAAATAATATCGAGCAACTCAGGACAAGAAACTATATAATCCCATAACATCATTAGTTGGGATTAACTTAATATTTGTCTTTTGAAGCAGATATAAAGACAGACGCTAATGTCATGATTCTTTGTTCCTGAACTAGACTCGACCCAAATCAGAGAACGTCAACCTTATAATCTGGTAACATACACGGCTTTGTAGCAAATTGCAATTCAGATGCCACCTGAGGCTGGCTTAAGTCAAACACCAATTGACCTTACTTCAATGCGATCGCCTGATTTATGAATGTAAAGAAAAATTGTTGTTGCTGAATTTGAGTATGAAATTCAAAAATCAACTCTTCTCAACTCTTACTCTGGAGCGACTGGGCGCTCAACTAACTAATTATTAGGCACATCAAATCTAATGGTAGTAGATGCCCAATCTTTAAAATCGGGTGCTAACCAGACTAGCTTGCAGAGAATTTCGTCATTAACCCACAACACCAAGGGAAACTTAAACTGTTTGCGAAACTCATCTCGCATGATGTTGGTACTGATGATTAGTTGATTAATTGCCTCTACAGATTCTAAACCCCGTACCATCAAAGCTTCGGGTTGAGTAGCACCAATTGTATTGGCAATGGGCGTGTACAACGTATCAGCGCCAGGTGTAAGTAGGATTTCTGGAATGTCGGCTGATGAAAATTCTGTTAACCAATTCAGGACTTGCTGCTGTCTTTCAACACTGTTACAACACGCTAAAATCAGGGAAAACTCCCCAGCAGAAACCATCATTGCTCTTGCGAGCCTCTTAGTGTTTGCTGTGCTGCTAACTGTAGCGTTTTCTGAATTAGTTAAGCCGATCATTTATAAAATCCTGCTTTGAGATTAAAAATAGCGGATCGTTATTTCAGTTATTCTACCCTATTGATTTTTACTTAAAAGTGTTAAGGGATAAGTTGGATGACATTTATTGCGTGAATTTTAACATAATTTTATAGTTGCTTCAAATAACAAGAATATTGTGAATCGTTGCAAATTCATAATTCACGATTAATGTGAAGACGACATCAACATTTGATTAAACAAAAAAGGGACATGCCTGAAATTAGTACTTGCATAATTACTCTCTCCTCTATAAATTTTCGCATCTGGCATTAATTAAGTAATTTATGTTTACATTTTAGTTAAAATATATACCCAACATAAGCCTAATAATAAACGTTGGCAAGTGGAAGAAATTTATCGCAATGTTGGGGGGCATAGCTAGCTGTACCCTTTAATGTGTAACTTGTTGAAATAGAAAAATCTTCCTCCATATGGTTGATAGTATTTCACCTAATACCTCATACCTATACACACCTAAAGGCCTATAACTGCCCCTACAAGCGATTTATTAGTTGCCAAGATTTTTTACAAATCTCGTGTGAGTCATCCATTTGATAGAACTATAGATTAAAGATGTCGCCCCGTTAGTCAGAGGACACGGCATTTTTAGCTTTCTAAGATCGGTTCAGAACGTCAGAGCATAACAATTCATGCACGATCTGGAGGGAAAATGGAACGCGATGAGTTTATTAGACAGGTGCAAAATCGCGCCCATCTCAGTTCGCGTGGTGATGCAGAACTGGCAACCCGCGCGACTTTGGAAACGCTAGCACAACGGTTAGCTGGGGATGAGCCTTTAAATGCCGCAGCCCAACTGCCAAGAGGCATTGCAGAATATATGCGACATGAATATGCAGGTGCTGGAGAACGCTTTTCTATTGATGAATTTTTCGAGCGAGTCAGTCAAAGAGAAAGTGTAGAGCTTCCAGATGCTGTTCATCATGCCCGTGTAGTCATTGAGGTATTGAGTCAAGCAATTAGCAGAGGAGAAATTGATGATATTCGCTCTCAACTACCATCAGAATTCGATCCGTTGTTTGAGGCGGGCAGTGAAGGACGAATGCGGATAAATACTTAAAAATTTTGTAAATTCATTAGGAGTGTTACACCATGCTATTCAAAGACAGGAGGTTTGCAGGTCAACTTTTAGCTAAGGAGTTAGCTACCTATGCTAATCGCTCAGATGTTGTGGTTTTAGGGCTACCAAGAGGTGGCGTACCCGTAGCCTTTGAGGTTGCTAAAGCCTTAAATGCTCCCTTAGATGTTTTGGTAGTACGTAAATTGGGTGTACCCGATCGACAAGAATTAGCAATGGGAGCGATCGCTGCTGGTGGTGTGCGGATACTCAATAAACATATTATCAACGTGGCAAACATCTCCGACGAAGTAATTGCCAGGGTAGCAGTGCAAGAAGAACGAGAGTTAGAGCGCCGGGAACAGCTTTATCGAGGTCAGCGCCCTTTGCCAGACTTACGCGGACGCACTGTCATCTTGGTAGATGATGGTTTAGCCACAGGTGCAACTATGTGGGCTGCTGCTGTAGCCGTGCGAAAACAACAACCGGCTTTGATTGTAATTGCTGTACCCGTAGCTGCACCTGAAACTTGTCAACAGTTAAATCCTGAAGTAGACCAAATCGCTTGCGTCTCCACACCCAGTCCTTTCTACAGCGTTGGTCTTTGGTACGAAAACTTTCCCCAAACTACAGACCAAGAAGTCCAAGAATTACTCACAAAAGCTGCAAAGAATGGTCAACCATTGTTTGCTGGGTGAGGGGAGTATTGAGTTAGGAATTAGGAGTTAACAGTTAAGAGTTAGGAATTTTCTCTATCCCCCTATCTCCCCATCTCCCCACTTCCTTACCCCAGCCTTCCAATGAAAGTTACACGAGAAATTACCTATCGCAATCTAGAGAAAACTGATGCGATCGCTAGTTTAATTAATCAAAAAATTGCCAAGCTAAAACATATTTGCATTGGACTGGAGGGAATAGACGCGTGAACCTACAAGTCTATGAATTGAAACAAACTGCATTGCAACTCCTCGCTGCAATGCTATCCAATCCCCACATTTATGCCCAAATCAGCGACGAGGGAGGCTACGGAAAAATGGAACAACAGTTGATTCTCGTCGCTGTTGAAATGGCTGAAAGCTTGATTGAGCATATTGAAAATGCTCATCCTCCGAGCGGGGAGAATGGGGAGTAGAAGGACTAAAGGGCAGGGGGAGATGGGGGAGATGGGGAAGTGTGGGGAGTGTGGGGAGTGTGGGGGGAGATTGGGGAAAGAGAATTAATGCTTCCCCATCCTCCCACACCTCCCACACCTCCCACACCTCCCACACCTCCCATACCTCCCACACCTGCTGCTTGCCCCATGCCCAATTCCTATAGGATGACGCTGGCTGAACAAGCGATTAAACTATGGATAATATGAAATGTTGCTTTTAGCACCTCTTACATAAATTTAATTGCATTGTGAAATCTAACATCTCATCCTGTTATATCTAATACTAATTATGTCAGTGTATCAAGGAACTTGTGGGGAGACCACCGATATAATTATTGGGGTTCAAAACGAAGAAAACGGCGAATTACAAACAAATTCTGCTCCTGTGGGTGCTCTTGCCACAAGACAAGGAACTTTTTCTACGTTTCTTGCTCCCTTGACTCAAGATACTTTTAAACAGGTTGTTAAGGATGTCGAGCAAAAATTACAGATTGTCCATCAAACCCTATCGATGCTCGATTCTCAGGGTTTTGAAAAGATCTTGCAAGAAATGTTGCATTCGATTACCTTAAAAACCGGAGAATTACTGGGGGCAGACCGCACAACGATATTTTTATTGGATGAAGAAAAACAAGAACTCTGGTCAATTGTGGCTGAGGCAGAGGGCGATCGCTCTTTAGAAATTCGCATCCCCGCCAATAAAGGTATTGGTGGTGAGGTGGCTACTTTTAAGCAAGTTATTAATATTCCTTTTGATTTTTATGACGATCCGCGATCGCATTTTGCCCAAGCACAAGAAAAAAGAACTGGCTATCGCACTTACACGATGCTGGCTTTGCCGTTATTAAACGAACATGGGCAATTAGTCGCAGTAGTACAATTACTGAATAAATTAAAATCTGGGAGTAATCCCAATGCTCCACTTGCAGAGCGCATTGATACCAACGGTTTTATCTGTGCTGACGAACAGTTATTTCAAGAATTTGCTCCTTCAATTCGACTGATTTTAGAATCATCGCGCTCTTTTTATGTAGCTACCCAAAAACAAAGAGCGGTGGCGGCGTTGATGAAAGCAATCAAGTCCCTTTCTCAAAGCAGTCTCGATTTAGAAGATACCCTCAAACGGGTAATGGATGAAGCTAAGGAATTAATGAATGCCGATCGCAGTACACTGTGGTTAATAGACCGCGATCGTCATGAATTGTGGACAAAAATTACCCAAGACGATGGTTCCACCAAGGAGTTACGCGTCCCCATTGGTAAAGGCTTTGCTGGGATAGTAGCCGCATCGGGAAAAAAGCTAAATATTGCCTTTGATTTATACGACGATCCCGACTCGGAAACAGCCAAACAACTCGACCAGCAAAATGGCTATCGCACCTGTAGTTTACTTTGTATGCCAGTATTTAACGCCGACCAAGAATTAATCGGTGTTACCCAATTAGTAAATAAAAAGAAATCTGGGGATTTTCCGACTTACGATCCTGCTTCTTGGCCAAAGGCTCCCGAATGCTTCCAAGCTAGTTTTGACCGCAATGATGAAGAGTTCATGGAAGCTTTTAATATTCAAGCGGGTGTAGCCCTACATAATGCCCAGTTGTTTGCCACAGTCAAACAACAAGAACAAATGCAACGAGACATTCTTCGGAGTCTTTCCAATGGAGTAGTTTCTACTGATAAATCTGGGTTAATTATCGCCGCCAATGAAAGCGCTAAACGTTTGCTGGGGCTGGAAGCAGATGACCGTTTAGAAGGTAAATCAGTTAATGATGTTATCGCCATTAAAGAAAGCGACTTTAGTAAGTGGTGTCAGGATGCTTTACATGGAACTGACCCAAAACGCCGTCAGCAGTATTATCCCGATCGCACTCTTTTGAGTGGCGGTACAGAACAGCATAGTATTAATTTATCGATTAATACAATTGCTGATGCCACCGACCACGAGCAAGTCCGTGGGGCGCTGGTGGTGATGGAAGATATCAGCGATGAAAAGCGGCTCAAAAGTACAATGTACCGCTACATGACCCAGGAATTAGCAGAAGAATTGCTGAAGTTGGATGATGCTAAACTAGGAGGCGATCGCAAAGAAGTTTCAATTTTATTTTCGGATATTCGCGGCTACACTACTTTGACGGAAAACCTAGAAGCAGAAGAAGTGGTGAGTATGCTCAATGAATATTTTGAATCAATGGTCGAGGCAGTTTTTAAACATAAAGGCACTCTTGATAAATATATCGGCGATGCCATCATGGCTGTTTTTGGTTCTCCTTTACCTTTAGAAGAACACGCTTGGATGGCAGTCAAAACATCATTAGAAATGCGCCAACGCTTGCATGATTTTAATCAGCGTCGCCATGCACTTAATAAGCCCAGAATCAACATTGGCATTGGTATTAATTCCGATACAGTAATTAGTGGAAATATCGGTTCTAGTAAGCGAATGGAATTTACAGCGATTGGCGATGGTGTAAATCTCGGCTCTCGACTAGAAAGTGTTAGCAAACAGTATGGTTGCGATATTATTATTAGCCATAATACTTTTAAACCATGCCAAGAAAATATTTGGGCTAGAGAACTAGACTACATTCGCGTCAAAGGCAGAAACGAACCAGTATCTATATATGAATTAGTGGGTTTGCGTTCCGATCCCATTAGTAGCGAAAAACTCCAAGTCATCGAACATTATCATAAAGGGCGCAAATATTACCTCCAACGGGATTTTAATCGTGCTAGAGCTGAATTTGCCCTAGTTTTAGCAGCGGACAACCAGGACAAAGCTGCTATGTTACATCTGTTGCGTTGTCAGCACTGGTTACAAGCACCCCCAACAGAGTCAGATTGGGATGAAGGAGTTTGGACGTTTCAGGAAAAATAACTAGGGGCGTACAGCTGTACGCCCCTAGTTGTCAGATTCCTAACACCAAAATTGAAGGTTTCTAATAGATAAAATTACTTTTTAAAACTTTTTAATATTTCTTAAATATCTTTAAAATAACTTGGGATTGAGGTAAGAATTAAGAGCGATCGCCCTCTATCATTGGCAATCAATGTAAAGGTTAATTGATATTTGTTGTCAAAGTAACTGTTGAAGTTAGAAACTAGGAATACAACACAGGCAATTATTATATGACTGCTATTTCTAACGTTGCATTCAAACGGCCAATTTGGCAAACCGCTATCATATTGACTTTGGGCTTTTGGCTCAGCGCAAGTCTAGTTTTGGACTGGGTAATTATGCCTAGCCTTTATCTGTCTGGGATGATGAACCAAGGTGGTTTTACTACAGCTGGCTATGCGATTTTTTGGAACTTTAATCGTATGGAATTATTATCTGCTGCTGTAGTACTAACTGGAGCGCTGGTTTTGAGTAAAACGCAATTTCAAAGGGGTATTAACAGTATTGTTATATCTGTGCTGCTGCTGAGTGTAGCTGTGCTTGACACATATTTCTTGACTCCGCAAATATGTGCGATCGGAATTCAACTTAACCTATTTGAAGCTGCTGCTGCTATTCCATCAACAATGAATTTACTACACGGTAGTTATTGGCTACTGGAAGTAATTAAGGTGATGGCAGGTAGCCTGCTTTTAAGCTGGTACTGGCGCGATAAAGTTTCGTAAATGGTAAAATACAACGCCAAGAATGTCCACTTGTAAATTTCACATTAAAGACGCAAAGAGTTTCTTTGGGTCTTTTTGCTATATGGCAAATTGCTGAGTAAAAACTTAAGCAAAAAATTACACTGGAATTTCAATAATAAATTCTGTTCCTTCACCTAAAACAGAGTTGCAACTCAATTTTCCGCCATGAGTTGATTCAACTATTTGTTTTGCGATCGCTAACCCTAATCCCGTACCTTTACCCACAGATTTCGTAGTAAATAAATGGTCAAATATTTGTGATTTGACTTCTGGACTCATTCCCTTGCCATTATCCGCAATTGATATTTTCACAAGATGTTCTGCCAGAGAAGTAGTAATAATAATTCGATTAGGATTGGCTTTAATATCTTCAAAACTTCGTCCAAAAATCGACTCATCTAAGGCATCAATCGCATTTGCCAAAATATTCATAAACACTTGATTGAGTTGCCCAGGAAAACATTCAATCAAAGGTAAATTGCCGTAGTTGGTGACAACTTCAATCGCCGGACGTTGTTCGTTAGCTTTCAGACGATGCTTGAGAATTAAAATTGTACTATCGATACCTTCGTGGATTTTGAAAAGCACTTTATAGTCTTTATCGGCACGAGAGAAAGTGCGGAGACTAGTGCTAATATTTTTCAGGCGCTCGCACGCCATCGTCATGGAATCAATTACTTTAGATAAGTCTTCTAGACTATATTCCAAATCAATCTCTGCGGCATGTTCTTCGATTTCTTCACTCTTGTTTGGGAAAGTTTCTTGATATAACTTAAGGTGTTCGGTAATATCGGCAATGGTGGGTTTAGTTTGTTTGAGACTGGCAGAAATAAAACCCAAAGGATTATTCATTTCGTGAGCCACACCAGCAACTAAGTTACCCAAAGCAGACATCTTTTCACTTTGGATAATTTTTAATTGCGCTTGTTGCAGGTCAAGTAATGCTTGTTGTAAATCTTGGGATTTTTGTTGCAAGGCAAGTTCAGCAATTTTGCGTTCGGCTTCAAGCCGCGCCCTTTCGCTAATATCTCGCATCACAACTACTGCACCAACTTTGTTACCCCAAGGATCGAAGATTGCTTGTCCGCTAGCTAACAAAATCCTCCGAGAACCCTGCTTCGGCACAACTACCATTTCGGCATTTTCAACGATTTCCCCTTGCAAAGCGCGAAATAAAGGAATTTCCGTTGTTAGTAGAGGTGTTTGACCATCTCTTTGATAGAGTGAGAAATATTCTGCCCATTGTTCTGATGGTAATGATTCCATTGGTAAGCCATGAAATTCACTAGTTGCTTTGTTAAATAGAGTCAAAGTCCCACTAGCATCACAGACAACAATCCCATCGATAATATTATGAACGATCGCCTTCAAAAACTCTCGTTCTTTGGCTAGAGAGGCTTCGGTTTTTTGTAACTGTTCTAGCGATGCTTGTAATGACTGAGATTTTTCCTGTTCTCGCTCATAAAGTCGGGCATTTTCTAGAGAAATAGCAGCTTGAGCGCAAAGTAGATTAAGAAGTTCGACGCGTTCGCCCTTGGCGTTGGCGGAGCCATCGCCACTAAATGCCCCGGTTGCTAAATTATTTTCGAGATATAAAATGCCTAGCAACTTACCTTGACGCAAAATCGGGCTGCACAAGATACTTTTCGGCTGTTGACGTATGATGTATGGGTCGTTGGCTAAGGTGGGATCTGCTGTTGCATCCAGCAGCACAACAGTCTGGTGGTTGTGCAAGACTTTGTAAATCAGCTTGTGAGGAATATCCTGGCTCTCTTCAATGGGAATACGCTGCAAGACAACAGGATTTGAACCTGTGGTAATCGATCCTTTGATTAACAGGCGATTGTCCAGCATCAGCATGAACACACATTTATCAGCCCCCGCATTTTCTATGACAATGGAAAGCAACGATAAGAGCAGTTTTTCTAGTTCGATTTCGCCTGAGATAGTTTGAGAAGCTTTGAGAATGGCTTTTAAATCTAGGCTATCTGAGACACTACTGCTAGAACTCGTAGAACTGGTGGAGGCGACACTCCCCAAGGCAAAGATGGTTTCGTAGGTGGACAAGGGAGAACGGGTTTGCTGTAATATCGCAGCCAGCAGTTGCGGATAGCGTTTTTCTAAATCAGCGACTTTGGCTTTTGCACCCCAACGGGCATAACCATAGTAAGCTTCAGTCAGGTATTCCTGAGCTATGCGTTGTTTGCCCCACTCCAGGTAAAACTTTGCTGCTTTTTCGTTGGCTAAGGCTTCTTCGTTGATAAACTGATGTTCTTTAGCAAGACTTATGGCTTGGTCATAACATTCGCTGGCTGCGGCTTTTTCACCCAAAACTCGATGACGTTCAGCCTCCACTAGATACCATTTATGCAAATGATTCATCGGGGCATTTTGCGCTGATTGATAGAGAGCAGTTTGATGGGTGACGGCAACAGCAAGGATTTGGGCTTGTTCTGATTCTGGCTGGCTGGGGTAGATTGCTAGATAAGTGAGCGCGGCATAAAAATGGAAAATCCGAATAAAAAACATTCCCGATACTGCCATTAAATAGGACTTGCCTTGGATGATGTAGTCCAGGGCGGCCTGATAATTGCCAAAGTAGTAGGCAAGCAGCAGTTTGTAGGTATAGACAATGGCGATCGAGGTGAGATCGTTATCCTGGTGGTGCTTTGGCAGCATCACCGTTTCATCGTAGATAGTGCCAGTTAAGCAATCGGGTTGGCTGACTGTTTCTCTCAAATGCTCTAGCGTTTGCAACACCATATCCGAATAAATATGCGCGGATTCTTGTTTCATCTGAGCTAGGACAGCATTGTAAGCAATTAATTCGGATGACAATGCGTCCACTTCTACACCTGCGAAAAGCCCATTACAGGCGTAAGCTGCTACATTGTAGCCAGCGTAGAGAAAATCGCCTGTTTCTATGCCAGCGGTGTAGCCATTTTTGAACGTCGGTAGCACTGCTCTGAGCGCTTGCTGGTGATGTTGGATGAAAGATCCAAACAAATCTAGAGTCACGGACTTCATGGACTGAGCATTTAACTTCTCCAGCAACAAGAGCGCTAATCTACCAAACTCGTAGCCCGTTTTGACTTCGCCCAAAAAGGCACACAGCACCATGCCATGCAGTGCATATCCTACCGTCGAAGCGGGGGCATTGCCAAACTCAAGCGATAACTTCACCATCGTTGCGCCCAAGAGGGGGAGTAAACTTGGCATTCCCAGCAACATGGGTGCAAACAACACTCCTAATAGTTGCATCGCGGCGATCGCAGTGCGATCGCTCATCCTGGGTAAATTCACTAGGGCAGATGGATTTTTGCTGCCCTCAAGGCTGGCAAGGTCTTCTAGCACTTTGCCGATTTGGGCTTCATCTGGTGTACTGGGGAGATCCACCCCTAATTGACTCAGTGCATTTCTTCCGATTGCGATCGCTTCTAATACTTGGCTCTGGGCCATTTGGGCCGCGATTTGAATTTCGTAGATTTTCACTTTGTCGAAAATCGTCTGCACTTGCTGTAATACGAATGCGGCTTGCTGTTCCATGCCTTCCAAGTCACCATTCAAATAAGCAACTTCCGCACCCGTAACATACAGATTCAGAGTCAATTCATACTGATGTTGCCAGCAGTTTGTCTGAAGTAACTCAATCCCAGTTTGCAAATAAACTCTTGCTGCGGCGTAAGCTGTAGAATTTCTCGCCTTCACTCCAGCTTGCAAATTCAGTTTAGCTAATGCTTGGCGTTCTTCTGGTTGAGTAATTAACTCAATTCCTAAATTCAAATGTCCCACAATATCGAACAGTTTTTCTTCAAGTTCTAGCTCGGATAAATTTTCTCGCAGTAACTGTCCGATTTTGAAATGAGTTGCTGTTTTTTGGTCGTCGGGAATCAGAGAATAAGCCGCTTGTTGGACGCGATCGTGTATAAATTTGTATGTAACAGTTTCTTGATTTTCTGGAGTAATTGCAAGACGATCTTGCCCAATATAAAATTTATAAACATCACCAATCGGTACAATCAATCCTGATTGTAATGCTTTCCACAAAGCAGCTGCCGTCTCAACTTGGGATTGTTCAGAAATAATTGCCAAAGTTGCTAAATTAAATGAGTTCCCAATGCAAGCAGCTAACGGCAATACATCTTGAGTTGATGGCGGTAGTTTTCGCAATTGAAAACTCATAAATTTTACCACATCATCTGTAACCGCTT
Source organism: Nostoc sp. ChiSLP01 (assembly GCA_034531195.2). Taxonomy (GTDB): domain Bacteria; phylum Cyanobacteriota; class Cyanobacteriia; order Cyanobacteriales; family Nostocaceae; genus Nostoc. The sequence continues at coordinate 109,331 of JAVRBO020000103.1, read as the reverse complement.
GCGTTGTTACTTGGGCAATATCGCATTGCCAACAGCTTAATTCCACATCAGATTTAATTAGTCCATCTTGATGTAACGCTTTGAAAAATTGCGTTACGAAAAATGGATTACCCTGAGTCTTTTGATAGAGCAATATAGAAAGATTCAATGCCAAATATTCTGGACATTTGAGTGTATCAGCAACTAATTTATTTACTTGCACTTGACTTAGCGGTTCTAAAATAATTGTATTAATTGTTGCTTGATTTTTCTGAATTTCACTCAAAGTTAGCATTAATGGATGTGCTGGCTGGACTTCGTTATCGCGGTACGCGCCAATGATGAAAAGATGACTTGTATCAGCCATTAATAACTGCATTAATTTCAGCGATGCCGAATCTGCCCATTGCAAATCATCTAAAAACATTACTAAGGGATGCTCTGCACTGGTAAAGACTTTAGTAAAATTTTGAAAGAGTAAATTAAAGCGATTTTGTGCCGCCATTCCTGATAATTCCACTGCGGGTGGTTGTTCGCCAATAATTCTTGATAATTCGGGAATGACTTCAATAATGACTTGCCCATTTTCGCCAACAGCTTCTAAAATATTATTCTTCCATTGTTCTAGTTGGACATCACTTTCGGTTAATAATTGCTCCATTAAATCTCGGAATGCTTGCACAAAGGCACTGAAGGGAATATTGCGTTGAAATTGGTCAAATTTACCTTTAATAAAATAGCCGCGTTGTCTGACAATCGGTTTATGCACTTCGTTGATAACCGCTGTTTTACCAATTCCTGAAAACCCTGCAACGAGCATCATTTCCGCTGCGCCATTACTGACTCTATCAAATGCTTGGAGGAGAGTTAATACTTCGGCTTCTCTGCCATAGAGTTTATCGGGGATAATGAAGCGATCGCACACATCATACTGTGCTATTTCAAACTTGTGAATTTCCCCAGTTTCTTGCAATTGTTTTAAACAATTTTCTAAATCAAACTTCAGTCCTAATGCACTTTGATAGCGGTCTTCGGCGTTTTTAGCCATTAATTTCATCACGATATTGTCAAGAATCTGGGGTATTTCTTTTTCGATTCTGCTGCTCAATTTATCTGGAAGTTTTGCAATATGAGAATGTACCAATTCCATTGGATCGTTAGCTTGAAAGGGTAATTCTCCTGTCAGTAATTCGTACAAAGTTACGCCGAGTGAATAGAAGTCTGTACGATAGTCAATCCCTCGATTCATTCTGCCTGTTTGTTCGGGGGAAATGTAAGCAAGTGTCCCTTCTAACACATTGGGATTGACGAGAGTTTGCGTTTCTCGCGGTAGTAAAGATGCAATACTAAAGTCGATTAATTTAACTTGTTTGGTTTGGGGATTAATTAATATATTGCTGGGTTTAATATCTTTGTGGATGATGCGCTCTCGATAGAGAATATCTAAAGCATTGCATAGTGCGATCGCGATCGCTAAAAACTCTTGTATAGAAGTTATCTGTCGCTTTTCTACAGAGGTGAAATATTCTTTTAAAGAAATCCCCCCAAAGTCTTCCATCACCAGCGCATAACCATTTTGGTAAGGTTCCAGGCTGTAGATTTGGACGATTAGAGGTGAGTTGAGATTTTTGGCAATGGTATATTGATTGCGAAATTGTACTAATTCGCACAAACTAGGGTATGGATTTTTCAGCAATTTGATCGTTACAGGTTTGTCGTCAATCTCTCGATATCCTCGATAAACTACGGTTCTGGAACCATTGTAGAGTTCTTCAATTATGCGATATCCGGGAATATTAACAATAATAGGAGTGTTGCTCATACTGCTTTTTGGTGAATTCCGAATTTATTGTTCCCAAATCAGTAATTGCGATCGCTAAACTAAAAAGTTTATGATAAGTCTTGCTATGCAGACATTTCAGCTAAATAGATTGACATCAAAACACAAGCCAACAAAGCCTTTTACCCTCCCTCAAAGGCGTGTATAAAAATATAACTTGTTAATAATTAGCGTTCCAAATATGACGCTTAATACCTAGATTTTATATTTAATTAATCTACTTCAAGCTTTTTGAAACTCACTAAATATCTGTAATATTTTTAACCTAACTTTTAATCATTTGGTATTTTATAAATTGAATTAAATAATACCAATTACTAACTCTATACTTTTATATATAAATTAACTTCTACCATACATTTTCAGTATTTCAGGAGATTATAAAAAATAAATATTTATAACAATAGTCTGGACAATGCTATTAATTAATTTTCATATTTACTTTACTTATTTCTCGTAAAGTTTATATATTTCTGTTATTTTTCTTGAAAAATTATAGTAACCTAAATTTTAGTGAGTACATTACTTGCGATCTACCATCTAGCTAAAAATCGCTATTTTTCAGGTATGTACTACAACTCCACAATTTCGCTGTCAGTTCTTGAAAGTGTCACTCAAAATCCTCCAGAGTGACTATTTATCCCCACACAAAACTAGAACCCGCTTGCAGTAGTTATGAAGAGATTTTCTTGTGCTGAGTCAGTCGCCTCTACTCACTACACACCCACATGGCGTCAATTATCAGCTAACTCATCTTTGGTCGCACCTGACCCTTGTTGTCGCCCATACAGAGAAGTTCTACAATCACAAATCTAAGTAAAATATTGAACTGATTGAATGCTGAGTTTTAAACTATACTTTTTATAAATGAAGTTCACCTCAAGAATAAACTTCTGATAAAAGTTACCTCTAGCGTGTTGCTCAGGTTTTTCTTTCCTCAATTATTACTTGTAATTTTAAACTCAAAAATACGGATGACAGTGATATTTTTGCGACTGATGGGCGAGAGCCAATGGTCTATGCGTCCCACTTGAGTTACTGTTAGATTGGCTAGATTAGCGAAAGATACAGAAACTCAATCTGATTTTTGACATACTATTTCCTGACAACAGTCGGGTGAATTTGCTATTGGGCAATAGCACTAACATAGATTGATTTGTATTCGTGCATATAGCTTAGCAGAGATTGGTGAATTACGAGTTGGGGGGTGTGGAATCTCTGTACTAACTAAATTGTCACCGCTATATTTATCTGAACAGTGCTTCTAATTAATATCACTGTGAATTCCGAAAAGGAAATTCACCAATTTCGCCTGCAAATATTAATTTTATTCCAGAGCCATCCCGATGAAGACACTTCCGATTAGTAGATACAGATTTTTCCAAAAACTCCAACCCTTATCTTTATTGAAAAAAATCACGGGTAAGTCCGTTACTGGCTGTTTGCAAGTATTTAGCACCTCAGGTTCTTGGTCAATATATGTAGACGAAGGTAAATTGATTTATGCCTGCTACTCAGAGAAAATGTTTGAGCCGCTTTATAGAAATTTGCAACGCTTAAGTCAGCAAATTTCTACTCTTCCTCGCGGAATTCACGAACAACTGCGAGCGATATTTGAAACTGGCATTGAAAATCAAGCAATACCAAATCCAGATTATCTGGCTATTTGCTGGTTAGTCAATCAAAAATATATCAGTCCCTCTCAAGCCGCGATTTTGATAGAGCAATTAGCACTAGAAGTTTTGGATTCATTTTTGAGGTTAGAACAGGGAAGTTATGAATTTATTCCTGAAAGCTTTTTGGATGATATGCCAAAGTTTTGTCATCTGAATCTTCGTTTACTAGTTGAACGATGTCAATCGCCCAGAAGCAAGGGAGAGCATTTTTCCGTAAGGGTAGGAGCTAATAGTCAAACATCAACAGTTTCCCCTGTACAACCTTCACAATTTTTGCGAAAAAATCAGCCGCAGCCTCAAACCAAGACTACACAAAAGTTTGCCAGACCGCACAACGGCAATAAATCAGGAACAAACATTTTCAATAGTACTGATAATACGAATCAGCAAGTTATACAACCCCCGGCTGAGAAAAAAGTCTACAAAATCTTCTGTATTGATGATAGTCCTACGGTATTAAGTACTATTCAAAGTTATTTAGACGAACAAACATTTTGTGTTGTCGGAGTCAGCGATTCTTTCAAAGCTTTAATGCAGATTATCCGCACAAAACCCGACATAATTTTCATGGATATTTCCATGCCTAATTTAGATGGATACGAACTTTGCTCTTTGCTGCGAAAACACTCATATTTTAAAAATACACCTGTGATTATGGTGTCAGCCAAATCAGGATTAATAGATAGAGCTAAAGCCAAAATAGTTGGAGCATCAGGTTATTTAACCAAGCCTTTTACCCAAGGAGATTTATTAAAAGTGATATTTAAGCATATTGTTTAATTTTTTTAATTAGATATAACTAAATTTGATTAGCATATTTTTCAGGAGACTGAAGCTTGAGTATTAACTGGGTGGCTACTATTCTAGTTGTGAAAGATTCTTGGCAAGAATTGGAATTAATTAGTTATTATCTGAGAGATAAAGGTTATAACGTTATTAAGGCAACTAGCGCTAAAGAAGCTCTAGAAATAGTTTTAGAAGAAAAACCCGATGCCATTGTTACTGATGTTGAAATGCCGGGGATGAGTGGATTTGAGTTATGTCGCTTCCTGAAAGCAAATCCAACTAATCAGAAAATACCTATTGTGATTTGTAGTAGTAAAAATCAAGCAATTCATCACTTGTGGGCAAAGAAACAAGGTGCTGATGCCTATATAACTAAGCCGTATACGCCTGAACAGCTAGTGAGTGCCATCGAATCAGTAGAGGCCGTCGCTGCGCTTCAATTCAAAATTCAAAATTCAAAATTCAAAAATAATTAAATAATTTTCAAATTTTGAATTATCTGAATTTGGAACTTTTCAATTCCCCGAAGGGGTTGATATGAAATTTTGGATTTTGAATTATTCAATAGAAAATCCCAAATTTAAAATCCAAAATCCAAAATCGTTCGACTGAGCGACTTGCTTTAAGCGAAGCCGAAAGGAGCCGAAGTCCAAAATCTAAAATTTTTTAGGCTGCGCCAAATTCAGATTGTAAAGCTTCGTCGTTGTTATCGGCGATCGTTGCCACAATGGTGATTAGTCGAGAGACTTCCCCTGGAGACAACTCTGCTAAGGTGCGTGTGGATATCACAACTACCCGATTTTCAATAATACCGAAACGTGCTTCAAAAGTGCTAGAGCAGTTTAACTCCAAAAGATGGCGCATTAACTTAGGTTCATCTTTAGCAGGTAAATCTAACACCGCAGACCAAACCGTTATGGTGTCTTCATCGCTTGTTCCACTGAGTTGGACAAATACTTCTACACTTCCGTACTTAAATTTCCACAGATGACCGCCCTCTGGCGTGTGGTTAACCATTGCACTGTCATCTTGTTCTAAGCTGTCGATGACATTTTCAATTACCTCCAGATGGTTAATACCCGTTGTCTCGGCGATTAACTCGTTGATGGCTTCGTCACTTGTTTGGGTTTCTTGGTAGTTTGTCATACAGATTTTTTTCTCAATATACTTGCTGTTTCATCTACACATAATTTATAGCTTGTTGGCACAGTTAGTTTGAGCTTCCTTAAGTGATAGTCTGGTCATCAGTCATACCAAATCAGGTGCTTCTAAATAAATAGAGTTAAAAATATTACTTTATTTCATGCCTATGACTACACCTGAATTTCAGAAAGAGTGTAACAGATTTACAGTCTAACGCCAAAAAGGATATGCAAACTTATGACCTCTGTTTTTGAAACTACTCAAAATAATGATGTTCGTCAGTTGGGTATTAACCCAAATCATTGGTATGTAGTTGCACGTAGTAGTGAAGTGATAAATAAGCCTTTAGGTGTGATACTTTGGAAGCAGGCGATCGCACTTTACCGCGACACTCAAGGGCAAGTCCACGCTTTAGAAGACCGTTGCCCCCACCGCCAAGTTAAACTCAGTCACGGGCAAGTCATTGGTAATGAATTGGAATGTGCGTATCACGGTTGGCGTTTCAATTCAGCAGGTAAATGTGCAGCAGTTCCTTATCTAGCAGCAAATCAAAAACTACCAAATTGCACAATTCGCCGTTATCCAGTTAAAGAACAGGACGGCTTTATCTGGCTATTTCCTGGAAATTTAGAACCATCTGTAGAACCTCTGGGTTTACCAGAGTGGGAACATTTGAATTATATTGCTACCGTTTCAGTGATTAATTGTCAAGCTCATTATTCTTATTTAATTGAAAACTTGATGGATATGTATCACGGACATTTACATCAAGATTTACAAGCTTGGGCAGAAGCAAATTTAGAAGATATTGACGAAGATGTTAACCGTGTAGATGCCCATTATACAGCACAAAGCTATTATAAAATAGATAAAATTTGGTCTATATCTCAATTATTTTTTCCGGCTTTACGGAAATTGCATCCGGAACCATTGGATGTAAGTTATGTTTATCCGCACTGGGTTTCTACATTGGGTAAAGATTTTAAAATTTATTGTTTATTGTGTCCGGTGAATGAGACGCAGACCAAAGCTTATTTGATTCATTTCACCTCATTAAATGCCTTTTGGCGATTGCATAAACTACCCGTGTGGTTTCGTTGGTTTGTGAAAGATAGTTTGTTTGGTGCAGCGCAGAAATTACTTGATGGTTTGGTAGTTCAAGATGTGCAGATGATTGAAGAAGAACAGCAAGCGTATTTGCAGAATTCCCAAAGGCGGAATTATGAATTGAATCGGGCATTGGTGAGCGTGCAAAGGTTAATGAAAAGTCAAGTTGAGAGGTTGGGATGAGATTTTTAACCGCAGAGGCGCAGAGAGAAGATTAGAGAAAATACGTTTAATAAATACCCAACAAGCCCTTAAATCAACAAAATAGATATACAGTATACAATAAACCAGCAGTATGAGCTATTGTCTAAATCCAAACTGCCTTAGCCGCCAAAATCCAGATGATGCAATAATTTGCCAACACTGTAAATCTCGTTTACTACTTAATGACCGCTACCATCCCCTATATCCTATTGGTCGAGGCGGCTTTGGCAGCACATTCTTGGCTAGAGATGCCTATAAGCCATCAAAACCAAATTGTGTGATTAAACAATTTCATGGTAAAGGCTTGGAGGATGCAGCGAAGGCAGAAGAATTATTTCATAGAGAAGCAGAGTTATTGGATAAGCTGGGTAAACATTTACAGATTCCTGAACTCTTAGCGCACTTTAAACAGGATGATTACCTATATTTAGTACAAGAATTTATTGATGGTCAGAATCTAAATCAGGAACTTAAACAAGAAGGCATATTCAGCGAAGAAAAGGTTTGGCGATTTCTTGAGGAGTTGCTGTTTATATTGCAGTTTGTCCACCAAAATAATGTAATTCATCGAGACATTAAGCCTGAAAATATTATTCGCCACAGGACTTTAAACAAATTATTTTTAGTAGATTTTGGGATTGCTAAAAATGCTACTGAAGCCACCTTTAACAAAACTGGCACAGTAATAGGTAGTGAAGGATATACTGCACCCGAACAACACGAAGGTAAACCTGCCTTGACCAGTGATTTGTATAGTTTAGGTGCAACTTGCTATCATCTAATCACTAGATCTGACCCTTCCAGGCTCTTGTATGCCTGGGTAGACTGGCAAAAAGAACTTAGGGAAAACTTAGAAAGAAGAGATATTAGTTACGAACTAATCTGTATAGTAACGAAGTTATTGCAACCAAATATCAACCAACGATACCAATCAGTAGAAGAAGTTCTCCAAGACTTACATCTTGAAGAAAATTACATAAACACAGAATCACCGATTATTTTTTGCGCCCCAAAATTAAAACCTAATATTGAATCTTGGAAATGTGTAAATACTTTGACAGGTCACGATTGGGATGTTTTAACTGTCGCAATTAGCCCCGATAGTCAGACAATTGCTAGTGGTAGCACAGACCATACAATTAAAATTTGGAACTTGCAAACTGGTAAACTCCTTAGTACAAAAGTTCACTACATAACTGAGAAATCGTCAGCGGATATTCATTTTATTACTTTCAGTCCTAATGGAAAAACAGTTGTTAGCGGAAGTTGGGGTCATTCAGGACAGACAACAATTCATTTGTGGGAGTTAAGCACTATGAAAGTTATTCAGACTTTGCCTAAAAATTCTGGATGGGTTAACTCAATTACTTTTAGTCCAGATGGGCAGACTTTAGCTAGTGGTGGTAGAGATCAGGCAATAAAACTATGGAATCTGGACACCGGAAAACTTATAAAAAGGCTAGAAGAACATTCTAGAACAGTTAATTCGATAACTTTCAACCCTAATGGTAGGATTCTTGCCAGTGGTAGCGCAGACAAAACCATTAAGATTTGGAATATTCCTACTGGAGAACTGCTCAATACGTTTGCTGAACATTTTGACTCTGTTAACTCAGTTGCTATCAGCCCTGATGGTCAGATTCTTGCCAGCAGTAGCGCAGACACAACCATTAAGATTTGGAATATTACTACTGGAGAAGTGCTTAACACGTTCGCTGAACATTTAGGTTCTGTTAAGTCGGTTGCTATCAGCCCTGATGGTCAGATTCTTGCTAGTGGTAGTACAGATAATACTATCAAAATTTGGCATCTTGCTACTGGAGAACTGCTTAAAACATTCAAAGAACATTCACAATCTGTTAACTCAGTTACTTTTAGTCCTAATGGACAGTTTCTTGCTAGTGCTAGCACAGATAATACTATCAAGATTTGGCAGTGCAATAGCTGACAAAATTATGCTCCAAATTGCTGAAACTTCTCTGAATCAATCAAAAATAGTTGAGTAGCGATGCCTGCGGCGAACTTCTCTACGAGACCCTCGGCGAACGCTAACGCCCCTTCATTAACCACACATCCAAAATGCTAGAATCGCCCTAGCACAGATGCTTTCACAGGAGGCGACGTGGAAAATATAGAATTGCAAATTGACGAAAAAACCCTTGAGAAAGCACGCGCTTTGGCAAAGTCGCGCCATTGTGAGTTGTCGGAACTGATTGCTTATGCAATTGAACAGCTACCAGTGGTTGAACCGCCAAAAGACCGTTTATTAGGATTATTCGCTGACGATCCTGACTCAGTTGATGAGATGCTTGAAGAAGTAATGAAGGATCGGGCAGCACACCCACTAAATCAACGCTTTGGACAAGGTACTTATTGACACCGATATTTTTTCTGGATTCTTAAGGGAATTAATCAGCGGGTTGCAGGAAGGGCTTCGGCTTATCACGCTCACTTTAGTTAATATACCATCTGCACCATCACAGTTTTAGAGATTGTCAAAGGCTGGCATAAGCGTCAACAGGAAGATAAGATTCAGCAGTTTTTTGTTGAAATTATTGAGGCGCAGGTATTAACACTTGAACTGACTGATGCTGAGTTGGCGGGACGCATTTATGCAGATTTGGAACGCACGGGACAACCAATAGCACTTGCTGATGCTATTATTGCTGCCATTGCAATCTAACAAAATTTAACTTTAGTCAGTGGCAATTTATCCCATTATCAGCGGATTCAAGCATTAGGCTACAACTTGAAGCTAGATAATTGGCGAATATAAATGCCCTTTTGCTGAGGACAGTGGAAAATAAAGATAAGTAAGAACGATTCTGGGCGCCATTCTCCATGAGTTATTGCCTTAATCCCCGTTGTCCGAAGCCTGAAAATTCTGGTAATGTCAATTTTTGCTTGACTTGCGGTTCTAAGTTACTTCTCAAAGAGCGATACCGTGCTATTAAACCAATAGGTCAAGGTGGTTTTGGCAGAACTTTTTTAGCTGTGGATGAAGATAAACCATCAAAACCGCGCTGTGTAATTAAGCAATTTTATCCCCAAGCCCAAGGCACTAATACTGTGCAAAAAGCGGTGGAGTTATTTAACCAAGAAGCCGTACAGTTAGATGAATTGGGCAAACATCCGCAAATTCCAGAATTATTGGCATATTTTACTCAGGAAGACCGCCAATATCTCGTACAAGAATTTATTGATGGGCAAAATTTAGCCCAGGAACTAGCGCATAAAGGTGCTTTTAGTGAAGCACAAATCTGGCAATTACTCAATGATTTATTACCTGTATTGCAATTTTGTCACGCTAGGCAAGTGATTCACCGCGATATTAAGCCGGAAAATATTATTTTACGTAGCAGCGATCGCAAATTAGTTTTAGTAGATTTTGGTGCTTCTAAATCTGCTACTGGCACTGCTTTGAATAGAACCGGCACTAGTATTGGTAGTCCTGAATATGTCGCCCCAGAACAAATGCGAGGTAGGGCTATTTTTGCCAGCGATATTTATAGTTTGGGTGCTACTTGTATTAACTTATTAACCAGGCGATCGCCTTTCGATTCCTACGATACAAATAATGATACTTGGATTTGGCAGAAATATTTAAAAGTTCCTGTTAGCAATGCCTTAACTCGCATTCTTAACAAGATGTTAGAAAGTATCCCAATGCGGCGTTATCAAACAGTAGATGATGTTTTAAAAGACTTAAATCAACACTCACAACCAGCTACACCAGCCAACACAGCAAAACCCATTCCTCAACTTCCAGCTAATTCTACACCTCCTTTAGTCACCCAATCTCCTAGTCAAATCGATCTAGAATTAGAGGAAATGAAAACTCAATTTCTCGTTGGCGGTAAACCGCAGCAAAATAAAATCCAACCACCAAATTCAACACCTCAGCCTTCTAATAAAAGTCAAATAGACAAAGAATTAGAAGAACTAAAAGCTAAATATCTTGGCAATAACAACCCTTAATCAAAAAAACTCTTAAAAACTCTCCGCGCCTCTGCGCCTCTGCGTGAAAATAAAAACTACTAAACCCCTCTTCTAGCCTTACGAACTACACCTTGCCAGCGAATAGTTTGTTTAGCAGAACGTTCTCCCAAAGAACGAGTTGCTATCACTTCAATTTCAACATTCACACCAGGACGTAAAGCGTCGTTAGAAATTTTCAGCTTGCCTAAAGCTAGAGTAAAACGGTTGTAATCACGAGTCACAAATTCATTGGGAATATCCCCTTCGTATTCAGTTTTGTAGTCAGAAAAACCATAGGAGCTATCTTTGGCGCGGAATTTGACGCGAAACTGAGTATTAATAGCATCAGATTTTGCTGCTAAATCAACTATTTTTAAATTTAGATTTTGTCCTGCATCGGCGAATTCTGCAACAGCTAACCGCGTGACATCTTTTTTAGGAATGGCATGGTTAACAGTAAAAGTTGTCAGGTTAGCTTCACTTTTGCTACTACCATCAATCCATAAATCCTCAGAAAAATTAACTTCTACTTGTTTGCTGTCATTTAAATTTATTGTTACTACTTCATTGGCAAAGCTAGTGATGGGTTGTCTTTCTTGCCAAACTATTTGAAAAGCTTCTTCTAAACGCACCTCAAACTCTTGATAATTATCTGCGATCGCCGAACCAGGCGCAAGTAGAGAAACTGCACCTGGGCGAACATTCCATTTGTTTTTCGATAGTTTAAATGGTTTATTTGTCAGTTCTGAAATTGCTAATTTCACAGTCGGGTTATCATCAGCCAAGGGTTCTTTACTGTTGACGATACTCAAAGTTCCTAAGCTTCCTTCCCTACCATCGCTACCATCGCTACCATCTCGGCCATCACTACCGTCATTGCATCGATAAACCTTGTTAGTACACTTGTAATTAGGAGTACCGGGAGTTCCTTCACAAGTTTGCACTTCCCATTTCCGTCGGCGACATTTACAACCGTCCGTACCACTCGCACCTCTACCGCCGCGTCCGCCTTCGCCGCCAATTGCGCGGACAAAAATGTTTCGCAAGTCTGCCAAATTCGTGTAATAAACTGTTATCGAACCACCATTACCGCCATCTCCTCCTCTACCACCATCACCACCACTACCACCATCTGGTGCATCTATATCGTGGCTGACATTATCAGGTTGGTTTCTACAGTGAGGCCGATAACCGGGTTCTCCATCTTCCCCATCTTCGCCATCTGTCCCAGACAGGTCAAGATTTACAGGCGAACCATTGACAAAAATATTCTGATTCTGACCGCTAGAACCATCTCTACCCGAACGTCCACTGGTTCCCGTGCGTCCATCTGTGCCATAATTTCTGGCTAGTTTATAGTTTTCGTCAGAGGCAAAAACTGGACATAAAAGTGAATCAGACCCAGGTAAAAAGTTAGTAAATAAGCAGAATGTAAAAAGAAGTGGCAGCTTACTTTTTAAACCTTTGTGCATCTGATTACACCTAAAACCTCACTTTAATTAAGTGTATCTTGTTTTTGTCATCTTTCTACAGACAGAGAAGTTTCAAATATATTTTTCAAACATCCTCTTAAAAGTCAAGCGATCGCCATTATTCTCACAATAAAATAAAAGCGATCGCCAGGGAATGAGAGAGATGGAAAGATGGGGAGAAAATTTCACTCCAAACTCTTAACTCCTCACTCCCAATGCCCCATGCCAAAATTTATTACGAATTAGGTTCTCCAACCAAGACAATTGAACACTTCAATTCTCGAATCATCTGGGTTGTAACTTGGCTAACAGCTAGTCCACCAGCTGTGCGATAACGCACGGAACGTAACACGACTAAATCAAATGCTTGAGCTTCGCGAATTACTGTTCTAGCGACATCATCACCTTTGATGGTTTGAATATTTGTTTTCACCTGTAGCTGGCTTTTAGAGGCGATATCAGACAATTGAGAGACAAATTTTTCTACTAAATTTGGGCGTGCGTTGCGATCGCAAACGTGCAACAATACAACTTCTGCCTGATTTACATCAGCTAAAATCTGGGCAAACCTTAAAGCGCCTATGGTTTGGCGAGTTAAATCTCCAACTGGTACAAGAATTTTTTGGATTGTCTTGGGACTGCTTAAAAGGCGTGTAACTGCGACTGGACAATGAGAAGACCAGAAGACGCTATCAATTACATTACCAAATAAACGGGCGCGTAAACCTGTTGTCCGCGACCAACCCATTACCACCAAATTAGCGTTTTGTTCTCGACTAGTGCGGCTAATTGCTAAAGCTATATCATCATCAATTCGATTTGTTGTTGACACTTCTACATCAAATTCTTGACTGATTTCTTTAGCTAAATTCAATCTTTGCCTACTTTGCTCAAGTCCTGTAACTAATTGGGGATCGTCCATTTGGATATGTGCTTTAGTAATAGCTAGTGGCACAATTTTTCCAGATTCATGACTAGCTATTAGTGCTGCCATTTCTATCAAATATCGCTGGGTTTGAGGGTTATATATTGGCACTATAACAGTGAATGAATCTTGTTTTTTTTCTGCTAATTCCTCTTCATTCCCTTCCCACCAAGTAGCCAGGCTATCTGTTTGAAAATCTGTCTCTCGCAGCTGCAAGGAAGAAGCAAATCTAGCTGTGATTACCGGGCCTAATATTGCAGTCACCAGCATCAGGACAATTACACTGTTTAACACGCCTTCATTGATTAGCCGTTCGCCCGCAGGATTTATACTTTGATAAGCTACTAATGTTGCTGCTAGTGTAGCTGCTACTTGTGGCAGTGATAATGACCACATTGTTAGTAATTCTGCCGTATTGTAGCGATACAACAGTTTAGCTAAGAACGCTGCGATAAATTTGCTGCCAATCAAAGCCGCTACAATTGCCACAGTCAGCCAAACTGAACTGAGAGTTTTAATAAATGCCGGAATATTAATCAATAATCCCATGTCTACAAAGAAACAAGGGATAAACAAAACACTGCCGATAAATTCAATTTTTTCTTTGACGGGGCTACGTCCCAGAACATCATTGACAGCTAAACCCGCTAAAAAAGCACCAACAATTTTTTCAACTCCAATTACCTGTGCTCCTACAGATGCCAAAAATAATGCTAGTAATATAAACAAAAACTGGTTACTTTGTTCGTCTCCCGAACGGCGAAAAAATTCTTTTCCTGCCCAATCAAAGCCAAACAGAACAACGACAGAGTAAATTGCTAACCCACCTAACAACATTGCCAAACTCAAGGCGGAAAATTCTCCCCCATGAATTCCCACACAAATTGCTAATACCAGCAAAGCGCCTGTGTCAGTAAAAATTGTGGCACCAATTGTCACAGTTACAGCTTCATTTGTTACTACGCCCAGACGGCTCACAATTGGATATGCCAACAGAGTATGCGAAGCTAATAAAGAACCAATTAATACCGAAGAATTCCAACTAAAATTGAATAAACGTCCGACAAGAATCCCAGCAATTAATGGAACTAAGAATGTGAGCGTTCCAAAACCAATAGAGCGATTTTTAGTTTTCTTGAACTGCTCTAAGTCAATTTCTAAACCTGCTACGAACATCAAATAAAGTTTACCGATATCCGAAAGTAGCTTAATAGTTTCAGACTCTGGGTTTAACAACTTTAGCCCATTTTGTCCTAGTATTATGCCTGCAAGCAACAATCCCACTAAGCCAGGGAGCCGCAGACGCTCAAATATAGGGGGTATAGTAAAGATTACTATCAGGAGAATAGTAAATGCAATGATAGGGCTGTTTAGCAGCGAGCTTTCTGGCATTTGTAATAAATAAACCTAAATTGTCAGTGTACTATTTAGAAACGAGAATTAATTGAAAATTTTCGCAGGCTTAAGCTTTATCGATCGCTAGCAATTAAATCTTTAACAGCATAATTGTTGCTTTGCGATCGCAATTCTATCTTAAGAAGGGTTTTTTGAGATCCACAGACAGAAATATATATAAATTTTGAAATTGCGAAGATTAAAGATATTTCAACAAGTATAAATAGTAATTATGATTTATAAATAGTGATATTTTAGAGAAAAATAAGTTTTTATTAAATATAATTCAAAAATTTAGCTGGTAAGAAATTTAATGTAAAAAAATGCCAATAATTGCTCGATTTGCAACATTAAATTGGTTAATTTAGAGCAAAATAAACTAATATAATCAATCGTGCGATATTGTAATATCAGGCTCGGTTAATTACTGATAATTAATAATTCAAAGCTCTCTGTGTCCTCGCGTCCCCGCGTCTCCAGTTTCTATAAGAATATTTGCTTAGACAGCAGCTAGATCTAGAAAAATCTGGAAAAGCGCTCCTGTGGGTTCCTATCAATGATAATTTTAAGCATTGGGAACCCCTAAAAATCAGAGTTTATGAACGCAGCCGACGATAAAACAATTGTTCGCGAGTATTTCAATTCCACAGGATTTGACCGTTGGAGGCGGATTTACGGCGATGGAGAAGTCAACAAAGTTCAGTTGGACATCCGCAATGGACACCAGCAAACCGTAGATACAGTTCTCGAATGGCTAAAAGCTGATAACAATTTACCGCAACTATCAATTTGCGATGCTGGCTGTGGTGTGGGTAGTCTCAGCATCCCGTTAGCGGTAGATGGTGCCAAGGTCTATGCAAGCGATATTTCCGAAAAAATGGTGGAAGAAGGCAAAGATAGAGCGAAGCAAACCTTGGGAAACACAGAAAATCCTACTTTTGCCGTGCAGGATTTGGAATCGTTGAGTGGTAGTTACCATACTGTTATTTGCTTGGATGTCCTCATTCACTACCCCCAAGAAAAAGCAGATGAAATGATTTCTCACCTCTGTTCTTTAGCACAGTCGCGGATAATTCTTAGTTTTGCCCCGAAGACCTGCGCCTTGACTATACTCAAGAAAATTGGCAGTTTCTTTCCTGGGCCGAGTAAAGCCACTCGTGCATATTTGCATCGCGAGGCTGATGTGGTGAGAATTTTAGAAAATAATGGGTTTTCAGTGCAACGTCAAGCCATGACTAAAACTCGCTTCTATTTTTCCCGCCTACTCGAAGCGACGCGTGGATGAAGTAAATATAATAGCAGCTACGACAATAGTTAAGTAGGGTGCGTTAGGCTTCAGCCATAACGCACTGCCATACAACAAACTATTGATTGGAAGATGTGCAATTTGGTAGCGAGTTTTGTTTATAAATAAATAAGTACGTAGACATAGTTAAATCTAAAATACAAAAGTTTAAAACCCTGATAAAAACTCGCATTTGCCTCCTGCCTCCTGCCTTCTGCCCCCTGCCTTCTGCCTCCTGCCCTCTGCCTCCTACTTATCATCAAGGAAGCGATCGCTAAAAAACAGTCTTAGGGAGTAGATTGATATACTGGAACCTCACAGAAAGTCAGGTTAGAATCTCTAGCAAAGTTCAAATCTGAAGTGGAACTATGAAAACTGCTGAAAAATTGGCTGCTGGTTGGCTACTGACACTCGGATTCATGTTTTTAACGCTATCAGCATCAGCAGCAATTGACAAATTTGCTACACGTAAGGTGCTCATACCAGTGAAAGATGCGTATGATTTTTCTGCGCCAAATGCCACTTATCAAAATGATAATACTGTTGCTGGTGGTCTGATTTTTGGTGTTCCTAGCTTCACACTGGGTGCGTGGTTAGCCTTGGGATTATATCGTCAAAGTCGGCAAGAGAAAAAGGCACTTAATCAACAACGTAGCGATCGCTTGCAATCTCTTTTTTATGAGATGCTACAAGAAAATCATGGACGTGTGACTGTTTTAGGCTTTGCTATGCAATCACAACTACCCCCAGCAGACGCCAGACAATATTTAGATCAAAAAGCTAAAGAATTTAATGCCAATTTTAAAGTCAACGAAGAAGGGGCTGTATCATATCATTTTGATGTCTAATTGTGATTAGTCATTAGTCATTGGTCATTAGTCATTAGTTTAAAACTAATACGTCATACCCAATGCTCAATGCCCAATGCCCATCTTACAGCTAAGTGTAATGACGCAAATTTTTCTGAGTGTAGCTGCTGTTTTAGGCGGTTTGTCAGTCGCTGCTGGTGCTTTTGCTTCCCATGCATTGCGAGAGAAAATTAGTGAGCGATCGCTAGAAATTTTTGAAACTGGCGCTCGTTACCAAATGTATCATGCTCTCGCACTTTTTTTAGTAGCAATACTAATTAGTCGCACCGAATTTCCTCAACCTATCCTGATAGCCAGCGGATGGTTATTTATCATTGGTATTGCTATTTTCTCAGGAAGTTTGTACGCCCTGAGCTTAACTGGTGTCAAATTATTAGGAGCAATTACACCATTAGGTGGCATAGCTTTTCTTGCTGGTTGGGGCGCTTTAGCTTTTGCTGCTTGGAATTTGAAGTTGTAAAAAAAGAGGAATTAAAAATTCAAAATCAGAATTCAGAATTCAGGATTCAGTAATCAGAATCAATTAGTAAGGGATAAGTGCGGAAAGTCAGAAAGACGATACTTCAAGATTATTGAAATCCGCTGTAATTCATTCCAAATTCTGAATCCTGAATTCTTTTTCTTAAACTTATTTCCGTAATTTTACAGAAGCCAGCGATATAATAAACCAATAAACTTCATAAGTATATTACTAACTAACGACTAAAAAATTTTACATTTCTAATATCATTCAAATCTATGAAACGGCGGAACTTGCTTTGGTATTCGCTATTGTTTGCTGCTGGCTGCACAACGGGAATCAACTCTACTGATAATAACTCAGAGCAATTGCTAATAACTGCACCAAAAAATTTAAAATTTGCAGTTACAGATGTCGCGGGGATTGAAAATTTACAACGAGATTTTGGACTTTTTCGGACTACATTAGAAGAAATATTAGACGTTAAAATTGAGTTTTTGCCTGTAGAAAATCCTACAGCAGCAGCGCCAGCACTATTATCCAGAGAAGTAGATATTGTCTTTGCAGGGCCTTCAGAATACTTAATTTTAAATGCTAGAGCAAAGGCTATTCCGATAATTGCTATTGAGCGCAGTAACTACCATTCGATTATTGTAGTTCATGCAGATAGCAAAATTAAATTATTATCTCAATTGAAAGGTAAAACAATTGCCATGCGAAAAATTGGCTCAACCTCTGGTCATATTGCTCCTACAAAGCTATTAATGGATGCTGGATTAAATCCGCAAACTGACTTTAAAACTGTGATGTTAGATGATAAAGGAGTACAAGCCTTAAAAAAAGGCGAAGTAGATGCTTGGGCCACTGCATCTGACAGATATAAAAACATTCTGGAATCTGAGGGTTTATCTGAGAAAGATTTTTCCATAATATTTACCAGCAAATTACTTCCTAATGATGTCTTTGTTGCTAGTAATCAGTTACCATCTAGCTTTATAGAAGATACGCGATCGCGTATGATTAACAATCAAGAAAAACTCATTCAAAGTTTAGTAACTGCTAAAGCAAATCAAAAGTATAAAGGGAGTAGATTAATTACAGCAAATGATTCTGATTATAATATAATTCGTGAAGTATATCAAAAAATTGGACAAGGAAATTTCCTTTAATAGCATGATTTATAAATAAATGATAGCTGCTACAAAACGCTATTTTATAAAGTTTTTTCTTCTACTTAGTCACTTAACTGATAACTGGAATATCGCTAAAAAGATTAGTTATGGCTATACTGTGGCAGGTAGTATTAGTTTTATAGGCATAACAAGTGGTTTATTAATTGCATATCGTTATGAAATCCTTGCCCAACAACAGTTAAATTTATCCGAACAACAACAATCTCTTTTAAAGGATTTAGAAAATAAAATAACTAGAGTCAGACTACATCCGCAAAGATTAGTTACTGTTTGGGAAAATTCTATTTGGCTAGAATTTGAAGAAAACAGATTTCTAGATGAAATGAACCAAGTTAATCAACAGCTATCTAAACTAGAAATTTTTATAAAAACCCATAGTCATGATTCAAGAATTAGTACTAAATATTTGCTGGATTTATTAAAAAAATATCAAAAAAATACTAAAATATATAATCAAACAGTAAAAACTTTTTGGCAACAAATTGACAAAAATCAATTGCCAAAAAGAACAAAAGCTGGACAAGAAGAACTAATAATTTTTTTTAAACAGGAAATTGATGTTTCTATTGAGTTTGAGAAACTCTCAGATGAATTAATTTCGATTATTGGGGATGCTGAAATTCAAAAAAAACAGGCAATTGCAATTTTTGATAACGCTCAAAAATTGCGAATTAGAATTATTGTTGGAAGTATGCTTTTATCAGCAGCGATCGCAGTTATACTGGCGCTATATACTACTAGATTAATCGCCCGTCCTTTGGAACTAGTTACTAATGTTGCCAGAAAAATTACTCAAGAATCAAATTTTCAACTGAGAGCTAATATCAAAAGTAACGATGAAGTAGGGACATTAGCTGCTTCTTTAAATCAATTAGTAGAATGGGTGGGAGATTACACCCAAGAACTAGAATTAGCTCGCCAAAGTTTAGAGCAACGGGTAGAAGAACGAACCCAAGAACTAGAACTAGCTCGTCAAAATTTAGAACATCGGGTAGAAGAACGAACTCAAGAACTTCAAAAAACCCTGCAATTCTTAAAAGAAACTCAAGGTCAATTAATTCAAAGCGAAAAAATGTCTTCTCTTGGGCAAATGGTAGCAGGTATAGCTCATGAAATTAATAATCCTGTGAACTTTATTTATGGTAATATTCAATGTGTATCTGACTATACTCAAGATTTATTTAGCCTCTTAGATTTATATCAGGAACAATATCCAGATTCAATTTATATAATTGAAGAAAGAATTCGAGAAATTGATTTAAATTTTATTAATAAAGATTTAGCACTCGTACTTTCTTCAATGAAAGTCGGCGCTGAGCGTATTCGAGAAATTGTCTTGTGTTTGCGGAACTTTTCGCGATTAGATGAAGCTGAGATGAAAGAGGTAGATATTCATCAAGGAATTGACAACACATTACTAATTTTAAATCACAGACTTCATCCAGAAATTGAAGTTATTAAAAACTATGGAATTTTACCGTTGATTGAGTGTTATCCAGCACAACTAAATCAGGTATTTTTGAACATTTTAACTAATGCGATCGATGCTGTGCTAGATGAAAAAAATGATTCAGGTAAAAATAAACAAATTATTATATATACGTTAAAAAGCGATAATACTTACATTAAAATAGGAATCAAAGATAGCGGCTATGGAATTTCAACAGAAATCAAAAATAAACTATTCGATCCTTTTTTCACAACCAAAGCAGTTGGTAAAGGTACTGGATTAGGTTTAAGTGTCTGCTATCAGATAGTTGACAAACACAAAGGTAAAATAGAAGTTATATCAGAATTAGAAAAAGGTGCAGAGTTTATAATTGTTTTACCTATCAAGACACAAAAAGATTAGTTTTGCGACTCGATGACTAAAAAAGGGCGTTGCATAATTGCGGGATGATTTATCTCACGTAGAGGCGCAGAGAGTATAAGGAGTTTTAGATTTTAATACATCAAATTTCATCCCATGATTCAGCAACGCTTAAAAAAGAATTAAATATTGAAAATTATTCAATAGGACTTACGCAAACAACCTCTCTAACTCTTATTCCTCTGTGTTCTCTGCGTCCTCTGTGGTTCGATTTTCCGTTAAGAGTGCGTAAGTCCTATTCAAGTTCTTTTTTTTACTTAAGAGTGAGGAGTTAAGAAATCATAATTCATAACTCTTCGTTCTTAGGCGTATTAACAAATTATGCAAAGCTGCATGAGCTGAAGGTGCTTCAGGTAATAGGCTCGATTCATATGCTTGCTGTAACTTATTACGCAGAGAATCATATTCTCTTTGATGAAAAGCTATATTAACATCTGACAAAACAGATTTTTCTGAGTCTGCTAGTTTTTTGGCAATTAAATCATTAATGTACGGAAAATTGAAAACCTGATTGAGGTTAATTAAATTAGCTTCAACTTCGCCTGTTTGCATCAAATAAATTCCAGTCAATAAAATTCGATAAACATAAAGTAATGGCTTGACTTTATGCATGTGTTCTTTTTCAAAAAGCTTCCATTGTGTTGCAGCAAAACCAAGATAATGGTAAATATGATGCCGTGTAATGCAATTTTTAGCAATAAATTTCAATTCTTCATGTTCAGGTGAAGTTGTTAATATTAAAGGTGAGTACAGTTGTTCTAACACATAACCATTTTTTTTTAGTAACATCAAAAAGAATTTTTTGACATCATGAGTGACTAAATCAATTTCCCAAGATTCGCGAACTCCTAAAAATTCAATAGTTTCATTTCCAGTATCTAATCCCACTACTTCTTGAACTGGCAAAATATGTACGCCACGCAAGTCATAATCAGAATCGGGTGACGGAAAGCCATATAAATGAGAACCACTGATAGTTGCAAATAAAAGCGG
Organism: Nostoc sp. ChiSLP01; assembly: GCA_034531195.2. GTDB lineage: Bacteria > Cyanobacteriota > Cyanobacteriia > Cyanobacteriales > Nostocaceae > Nostoc. The sequence goes on along the minus strand of JAVRBO020000103.1, from coordinate 88,156 downwards.
ATAAGCCTGTTGTCCAATAATTTCTGTAATAGGCTTTGGAATATCCATAATATTTTTTTATATCAAAACAACTCAGAATTTTTGAAACATTTCCTAAAAATAAAGGCTTTCAGCTTTGCAATATATTTTATTTGGTGGTTCGCTGAAGTATTTTAACAAAGCTGGACATAGCCAACCTTCCAAATTGTTTTTATTCCAGTAATACCAATGACCGTTATACTCCGACCTCAACCAGGTTAGTTCAGCTTGATAACCAGGAAACGGATTTGCAGAAAATAAAAGTTTAAAGCCTTCATCAACATTATCAATCCCTGCAACCAAAATATCGATCGCTTCAGGTATGCCACTGACAAATGGTTCTTGGATTAGTTCCATGCGCTCGTCATCAAATACCCATGTTTGGTTATGTTTATATGGGAAAATTACCATCATTGAGTTATTCATCAGTTATGAATTATTAGTAATTATTATTTTTATTCAGTCTATTTTTTCAATTTAGCTCATGGAATTCAAAATTACGCTTAAGTAACATTTGCTAACGATGATAGCCCAAATTTAGCCAAAAAACAGCTAATTTTTAGTAAAAAAGCTTATCCTATAAAACTATTGGGAGCAAATATTTTAATCATGTGCCGTTTACTAGCCTACCTCGGTTCGTCTATTTACTTGAAAGATATTTTGTATAAACCAGAACATTCATTGATAGTCCAGAGTTATCAACCCCGCGAAATGACCTCTGGGGTAGTAAATGCAAATGGCTTTGGTGTGGGTTGGTATCATAGCCAAGAAGATATCGAACCTTTTACCTACAAAAATACGCTACCGATTTGGAATGACGTTAACCTACCTAGTCTCAGCCGTTATATTGAATCAAAGTGTATCCTTGCTTCTGTCGGCAGTGCGGCATCAGCCAAAGGGGTAGATTTTGTTAATTGTCAGCCATTTAATTATCAACAATTACTATTCATCCACAATGGAGGAATTGAGAATTTCCGCAAAACATTACACAGAAAAATCCGCAGTATTTTAACTGAAGATTTTTACGAAATAATTAATGGTAGTACTGACTCCGAACACATTTTTGCATTGTTACTTTCACACAGCCAAATTAATAAACATCGACCTCCAGAATATGCTTTACGCAGCACATTATTAACGCTCTTAGAGATGGCAAAACGATATCAAGTACAAGCCTCACTCAATGTCATCTTTAGTGACGGAAATCGCTTGATAGCCTCTCGCTTTGCTACCAGTTCACCAGTCCCATCTCTTTACTGGATACGAAACGACCCAGCTTTCCCCAAATCTGTTATTATTGCATCCGAACCTCTATTTACAGGTAATTGGATTGCTTGTCCAGAAAATAGCATCATCAGTGTAGGGGAAGACTGTGAGATGCAAATAGAACAAATCTAGCTTTAGTTTCAAATAATATTTGAAAAATCGTTTTCTTAACCGTTGACCGAGGATTTATTCTCTTTTTCCTCTTATATCTTTCATCTTTCACTATTCCCTATTTACTTCTTATTCAACAAAACAAAATCATAATTAGTTCCAGAAGAACAACGCTCACAACGTTCAATTCTGACTAAGAAAGCTTCTCCTTGACGCTTACCTGAAGAGGAAAACATAATATTTCCTGTAGCTCCAGAAGTTGAAAAATCAGGATTAGACAGTACCTTTTGCAAGCCTTCGCGAGTGTTATCTTTTTGCAAACCAGCGATAATTACTTGCATTGCATCATAAGCTCCCGCTGTTCTCTGATTTACCCGTGCTTTCCAAAGCCCAAAGGCATTTTCCGCAAATGGGTTATTTTTGTTAAGGTCGCGATGCCAATATACAGGTACTACCATTCCTTCGACATCTTTGGCATTTTCTAAAGTTTTTCCACTGTACATAGTTTCCGAACCAAACAGTGGTTTTCTGCCTTTAATCTCTTGTGCAACTTTAGTAGCATAACTTATACTTCTGAGTGAAGGTATTAGTAAAAAACCACTGGCGTTTTCTGTTTCTATAGCTCGATCTACAAAAGCTTTCGGGTCAAAATTTTTATCTGCCAAATTGCAAGGCGTACTAATAACTTGACTGCCATATTGTTCAATCGCTTGAGTGTACTTTTCTACAAGTACCTTACTAGATGAAAAATTTGAATTATTTCCTGAGGTACGAATATCGCCACAAATAGCAATATTTCTTCCTTGTCTAGCAATGTAACGAGCATGAGTATCGACTAAATTATCATATAAAGGATTTATATGAAATAAGTAATTATTTCTAGGAGCATTCTGTTGATTATTTACTAAATTTTGTTCTATGTTTTCTGGATTTTCTGCTTGATTTGGACGCTCGACCGGGAAGACTAACACCAACCTTTTTTCGTTGTAAATTGCAGCATCGGGTCTCACACCCACTGCGGCTAAAATGCTTCGATCTTCAACTAATTCCTTATCTAGCTTTTCGGAATCTTGTCGATTCTCACCACTTGCGATCGCAATTTGCAATTTTTTACCATTAATTCCGCCTCGTTCGTTAACTTCATTTTGAGCTTGAGCTACACCGCGCAAAAGTTCTTCTGCTAAATTTTGATCGAAGTTAACTGGCGCGATAACAGCAACTTTTAGGCTTTCTGAATTATCTCGCGCAATTTTAGCATTGTTTAAATAAATTAAACTTTCTGGATCGTTGGGGTTATTTTTCAACGATGCAGTAAATTTTTCCACAGCATTACTGAAATTTTTTTCACTAAAAGCTTTAACTCCATCTCTTTTTTCTGGGTATGTTTGTACTTTTACTAAAATCTTTGTACCCAAACTTGTTAATGAAGGTTTATTTGATAACTCTATAGTTGAAGGTTGGTCAGAATTTGGTGATATGAGGGTAGAAGAAAGTTTGGTAATTAACCAAAAAATAATTGCTACCATTACTCCAGCCAGGCCCAGAGAAAGAAGTAGCTTCAAGTTTTCTTTTTTATCTGTCATAAATCACTTCCCAGTTATACAAAGTTTATCAAAAATAAACAGCGAGTCTAAAATTAGCTAATACTAAAAATATTTAGAAATAACTTTGTTAATTATTTCCCACATACCTACAATAATAACTGTCAAAAACCCCACAAGCACAACTAGCAAAATTACAAGCAGCAGTCCATTTGCTCCAGATTGTATGAGATTTTGAGTTAGCAACTTTTTGAAAGTTAAAACAATAAGTAAATTTGCTATGATAGCAATGATAATTAAAGAAGCTTTTTCCACAAGGGAACGAGATTGAATAAATACTAATCCTGCTAAAATTAACAGCCACAATCCTGAGCTAATCCAAGTGGTTCCGAGAAAACTGATTAGAGCGATCGCTACGAAGGAACTACCACTTGCAGCAATTATCGCTTGCGACAATAATTGATTATTAGAAAATAGTCGTAAATATCCAGAACCAGCTGGTTGTCGTTCAACTTGTGGTTGTGTTTCTAATAGTCCAGAAGGTGAAAGTACTGTAGGAGGCAATGTATTTCTTAATCGTGGTAACTTCTTCAAATCTTGTAATACAGCCTGTGCAGACTGATAACGCTGTTCGTGATTTTCTTGTATTAGTTTATCAATAATTAATTCTAATTCCCGACTTACAGGTTGCTTTAAATACTGTCGCCAACTAGAAGTCCAACCATAGCCTTGTTTCATCCACAAACTTGATGGAGAAATATTAGTTAGCAGATGAAAACAAGTTATTCCTAAACTGTAGAGATCGCTGGAAGGAAAGACTTTACCCAATTGCATTTGCTCAATGGGTGCATAGCCCAATGAACCAATAATTGTCCCTATTGCAGTGTTTGTAGCTTCCCTTTTTTGCTTTGATACCCCAAAATCAATTAGCACTAATTTACGTTGGGCTTCGCCCTTGCCGTAGGCATCGCTTTGACGACGAACAATATTTTCTGGCTTCAAATCTCGATGAATTATCTCTTGCTCGTGTACGGCTACCAGCACAGATAATAGATCGTGCAAAAAATCTCGAATTTTAGCTTCATCAAAAACTCCGTGCTGTTTTAATTCCTGCAACAGATTTTGTCCTTCAATAAACTGCTGCACTAAATATAGATATTCGCCTTCCTTAAAATATGCATACAAATTGGGAATTTGCACGTGTTCCCCTAGTTCTTTGAGACGTTTGGCTTCTCGTTCAAACAACTCAGTTGCTTTTTTGTGTGCGCCGGTACCTTGAGAGCCATAAAATTGACTTAAAACCAACTGCTTAACAACACATTGTTCGTTGAGCTTGTCTATATCTTCTGCCACATATGTGCGTGCAAACCCCCCTCTCCCTAACAATCCAAGAATCCGATAACGATTTCTGAGCAGAGGTATCAACTTTGCCCCGCAACTGAGACAGAAATTTGTCCCATCAGGATTTTGAGGATTTTCGCAATTAGGATTCAGGCAGCAGATCATAATAATTATTTTATCGCTGTCATTTTATTAATTTTTAAAATATACCTTAAATTCAGTAGAAACTTTGTACTGCAAAGTTTCTACATGGATAATAAATGAGGGGCGATCGCACCCTTGCAAACTAACTCGATATGTAATCAACGCCACAATTAATGGTCTTTTATTAACAATAGCCCCATAAACTAATCCTTTGCCTTCTTGAATCAACCCCAATTCTCATCAGTGATATCGCCTTTCAAGAAACAGGGGTGTGGGGGTGTGGAGGAAGAAAAAGTGTTTTTTTCATACATAGACGCCTGCTCTTAGGAAACATGGGGAGTGGGGGAGATGCACGGAATTTCTAACTCTTGAGTCAACAGCCAACAGTTAACTGTCAACTGTACAGGTAACATCAGCTTTTTTTCATCCCTTGAACGCCGCAATTACCCCATACTAGCCATTGTAGTCTTGATAAAACTCTCCGCAATTGTGACGATTACGCTAGAATTATTAAAGGTTCTTTACAGAATTTGCCGATCGCCCCCAATTCTGTTAGAAAAGCCTAGCATTCACAATGTAAATCTATAAACCCCCTCTAAAGTTCACCCAAAGCTTCTATGACGCTCCCAATTCGCAACGTCGCAATTATCGCCCACGTTGACCACGGCAAAACCACCCTGGTTGATGCACTCCTCAAACAGTCCGGCATTTTCCGTGAAGGTGAAGACGTTCCGGATTGCGTCATGGACTCCAACGCCCTCGAACGGGAACGGGGAATTACAATTTTGTCCAAAAACACAGCGGTTCGCTACAAAGAAACGCTGATTAATATTGTTGATACACCCGGACACGCCGACTTCGGTGGCGAAGTAGAACGCGTACTCGGCATGGTTGACGGTTGCATCCTCATTGTTGATGCTAACGAAGGCCCCATGCCCCAGACACGCTTCGTCCTCAAAAAAGCCCTAGAAAAGGGACTGCGCCCCATTGTTGTCGTCAACAAAATCGACCGTCCCCAAGCCGATCCCTACGGTGCAATAGATAAAGTATTGGATCTGTTCTTGGAATTAGGCGCAGATGAAGACCAGTGTGATTTTACTTATCTGTTTGCCTCAGGTCTAGCTGGTTACGCCAAGAAAGACTTGGACGCAGAAGCAGTAGACATGCAACCTTTATTTGAAGCCATTCTCCAGCACGTTCCCGCACCCGTAGGCGACGTTAATAAGCCCCTGCAATTGCAAGTTACAACCCTAGATTATTCTGAATATCTCGGACGAATTGTCATTGGCAGAATCCACAACGGTGTGATTCGTGCCGGACAACAAGCGGCTTTAGTAACAGAAAACGGCACAATTGTCAAGTCTAAAATCAGCAAATTGTTAGGTTTTGAAGGGCTGAAGCGGGTGGAGATGGAAGAAGCATCCGCAGGTTATATTGTGGCGGTTGCTGGTTTTGCAGATGCCAACATTGGCGAAACAATTACAGACCCCAACGAACCGCAAGCTTTACCACTAATTAAAGTCGATGAACCAACCTTGCAAATGACCTTCTGGGTGAACGATTCACCTTTTGCAGGTCAAGAAGGCAAATTGGTGACATCAAGACAAGTACGCGATCGCCTTTTCCGCGAATTAGAAACCAACGTGGCATTGCGGGTTGAAGAAACCGATTCTCCCGATAAATTCCTGGTTTCCGGTCGTGGCGAATTGCACTTGGGTATCTTAATTGAAACCATGCGCCGCGAAGGATTCGAGTTTCAGGTATCTCAGCCGCAGGTAATTTACCGCGAAGTCAACGGACAACCTTGCGAACCTTACGAACTGTTGGTGTTAGACGTACCTGCTGATGCAGTGGGTAGCTGTATCGAACGCCTGGGACAACGCAAAGGCGAAATGCAAGATATGCAACCCGGTAGTGGCGATCGCACTCAGTTAGAGTTTGTCATTCCTGCCCGTGGTTTGATTGGTTTCCGCGGTGAATTCATGCGGATGACTCGCGGTGAAGGCATCATGAACCACAGCTTCCTCGACTACCGTCAACTCAGTGGCGACATTGAAGCCCGAAACAAAGGCGTTTTAATCTCCTTTGAAGAAGGCGTTGCCACCTTCTACGCTATGAGAAACGCCGAAGATAGAGGCTCGTTCTTTATTACTCCCGGTATCAAAGTTTACAGAGGCATGATTGTCGGCGAACACAATCGTCCCCAAGACTTGGAACTGAATGTTTGTAAAACCAAGCAGTTAACCAACCACCGCGCTGCTGGTGGTGATGAACTAGTGCAGTTGCAAGCACCAATAGAAATGAGCCTAGAACGTGCTTTGGAATACATCGGCCCAGATGAATTAGTGGAAGTTACACCCAAATCAATTCGTCTGCGGAAGATGGCGAAGAAGTTAGCGAAACGGTAATTAAATTTATTTAATTGATTTAAAAAGCTCGCAAATGCGGGCTTTTTAATTTGTGGATTTTACCGATATCAAGTTATGGTGATGAGCGATCGCTCTCATATGTTGAAATATCTTCTTCACCCTTAGTGAAAATTTGTACAACTGTTCGTTCTGTTAATTAAGGTATGAGGTTTTTACTGATATAACTAGGATAATTCTCAGTAGATAAAAAACTGACCAAACCCTAATTAGTGCAGTATGACGGCAAATAGGATTAAGCTTATCAACAAAAGTTACAACGATCGGTACGGACAAGAAGCAGAGGATAGAAATAATTAAGTTAAAAATACTACGACTATGACTAGTGGATTACCTGATCGTAAGCGCCGTAGATTAGAGCAAGAAATGGATTCATTGGAGCAGCAATATAAACTTGCGAGTGAAAAACTAAACCGATTACGTCAGGCTCTTGCTCTTGAAGTTGATCCCTCAACAAAAATGAAATTGGAGAAGCAAACGGAACAAGCTCAAACAGACCTTAATCAGATTAATGAGCAGCTTGAACAAGTTGAGCAACTTCTAGGTTAAGGTAGTCTTGAAATTTAGCTGACGGAGAAAGAATTAATGTCATCTACGCGACGTTTGCAGGTTATATATGAAAGCAAACAGCAAGAATGGGAAGCAGTTCATGAACGGTTGAGTTCTCTCCGTCAGAGCAGAACTATTGAAACAGATCCTGAAAACCAATTCAAACTCGATCGTCGAATCAAAGTAATTGAGCAAGAGTTAAAAGTTATTCAAGATGAACTTAATCAAATTGAGCATCAACTCGATCTGTTAGGAAATAGTAAAGATAAGTCTACGCTTGAACAAGTTAAACAAACTTATTTCACCCAACAGCAGAGACGAGAAAGCTCTGATTTCGGAGCATATCAATCATCTTATACTTCCAAGCCAACAACATCATCCAAACGCAAGATTCTTGCTGGTTTCCTCATTATGACTGGAATTGGCTTGATAGGTTTTGCAATCTATATTATGATTGTTGCCCCCTATGCAGTACCAGCAGCAGCATTATATGGTTCGCTAGGACTGCTTATTGGAGGGATTGGAATATATCTTTGGTAAATATACAGAGTAAGCTAAGTAGCTGATGGAGCAAATCTGATGTCATCTGTTCGACGTTTGCAAGCAATGTATGACAGTAAACAGCAGGAGTGGGAGGTTGTTCACGAGCGCTTGACTTCTCTTCGTCAAGCTAAACTGATTGAGACAGATCCAGGAAATCAATTTAAACTAGACCGTCAAATTAAAAGTATTGAGCAGGAACTTGCTGTGATTGAGCAAGAACTTACTCAACTTGAGCAGCAACTTACTCAAGTAAGTCACCAAGATAAGTTTCAATCTCAGCAAACCTATTCTGCCTCAAACAAATCAACTTCATCATTGCCGACACAGCCTAGATACGAAAGAGCTAATCCTGATAGTTCATCTAACGTCCTTGTGACATCATTAGGGAGCCTGTTCATAATTGTAGGAGTCGCTCTGATGGCAGCAGGAATTTTCATGGCTGCACCAAACTTCCAGTGTGGTTACTGCTTGGGGTACTTTTTTGCGGGCTTAGGTATATTCTTGATAGGATGCTTATTATTGTTTTTCCGAAAACGAAGAAATTGATATCAGGATTAAGAATAAAAAGTTATTTTGATTTTTCTGAAACATTAGCGCGATTGAGATAACTGCAATAGCCGCCACACGATTACCGAGTCATCCTTTGCTTTACCAACGCGCTAAACGCTATGTAAGATTAGCCGACCGCGATGTTGTTAGGATTCTATTAAAAATGAAGAGAATTGTCTAAGTTTCTCTTGTAGACGCGAGGGATAATTTTGCTTCAGTACCTCAACTAACTCATCCTCTTCTGCTGTGCGGCTATCGATCTCGTTTCGGCGATCGAAGTAATAAGCCATCGCTGCATAAACAGATGCCAGTGACTGGTCATATTTACCAGCAATCTCTACCAAAGAATACCCAAGCTTTAAATGCATCACCGCCACATCTTCTACAGCAATGCGAGTACCGATAATGCAGGGTTTTCCACTCCGCACATCAGGAGCGATCGCAATATGCTCTCGACTGACTAATTGCATTAGTGAATCTTCCATATCTATTCCATTATTTAATAATATAGAGTTTTTCTACCTCTTACATAGTGAGATGTGGAAATATATCACCAGAATGACTGCTTGAACAATCTGAGGGATGCCTACAGCGGCAAGCTACGCTCAAAACTACTTAAGGCTTCAACCTATACTAAAAACAGAAGACTCTGATTCCAACAGCCGAGCCGATTTTTCTTGTAACTAAATTATGAAAAATATTGAGTTGACGCAAGGAAAAATTACAACTCCACAAAGCACGACTTTAGAAAATTTCTTAAAACTTCCATATATTGAGGAGTCACCAGCTTGGGAATATATTAACGGAGAGGCAATTCAAAAACCAATGGCAGGAGGTAAACACAGCTTATTGCAAAAACGTTTAGTTGCAGTAATTGATGCGTTAGGTAGTAACTACGAAGCTTTTCCGGAATTGCGCTGTACCTGCGGTAATCGTTCAGTTGTTCCTGATGTAGCTGTTATCTCTACCAATCAACTACCACTAGATGAAAGCGGTGAAATTATTAGCAGTGGTATTGATTTTGCACCTGCTTGGATAATAGAAATTCTTTCCCCTGCTCAAAGTCAAACTAAAGTCACTGGCAATATTTTACATTGTTTGAGAAATGGCAGTCAGCTAGGATGGTTAATCGATCCAAGCGATCGCTGTATTTTAGTTTATCAGCCTAATAATTTACCAGATTTGTTAGCAGGACAAGATATATTACCAGTGTTAGAAGATATAAATTTGACACTTACTGCTGATGAAATTTTTGCTTGGTTACAGCGGAAAAATTGATAGTATTCAAATATATAATTTTCATGACTATTGATGATATGCGATCGCTAACTACCAGCATCAATTTACAATGCGTAGGCGTAGCCCGTCGTAAACATCGCTAATCGGGGGGGATTTTTACAAAAAGCGATCGCCTTAAAGTTAGCAGGCTAAAAAGTTTCAGTTTCAATATATTTTCTCAAAAAAACTAATTGATTCGCCATATCCTCGGCTTCCATACTTTCTACTAATTTCAACAATCCTCGCAATTGTTCTCCAATTGAATAGCTCTGCTTGGCAGCAAGTACAATACCCCAATGCTTTTGTTGTTGTTCGAGATAAGCTTTATGCAATCGACAAAAATCACCAACATTGAAACTATAAATAACGCGCTTCTGTTCCATTGCCCAGATTAATTGGCTATCATCAGATGATGCTAATCTATCTGCCTCAGCCGTTGTCATTACATCAATCCTAGCGTTGCGTAAGCCATTAACTAAAGATTTCTTGCCAGCATCTTCATCTAAATAAAAGCGAATTTGGCTCATGCACAATTACCTGACATCCACTTTGTTTCCAGAGCATTACATTCTGCTTGATATAAAGCAATTTCTCTATCCATTGCCTCCTGATTAGCATAGTAATAGGCAAGCGCAGCATGAACTTGGGCTAGGGATAAGTGTGGATACTCTGTCACAATATCTTGAGGAGATAAGCCTGCTTGAGAATCCATCACAATATTTTGAACAGTGATGCGCGTACCAGCAATGCAAGGACGACCTCCAGCAACTTGAGGTGTCGTCACAATTAAGGTTCCAATATTAACTATTGCTACCATGTTTTTTCTACTCTAACTAAATCAATAAATCTTCCACGTCTATTTCGTTTATTTATAATCTAACTTTGTTCTCAGTCTTACAGCTTTGAAAAATCTGGGTGTAGGCGTAGCCCATCGTAGACATAGCCAAACCCTAAAAGACTGTGAATTTCGGGTGGTGTTGGGTTAAAAAAGAAACTATGAAAATCATCAAACCCATCACCAACTTTTTAGAAACCCGCGCCAGTGCCCCTGCATACGGCGGTTGGGTGCTAGCGGCTACGGCTATTTGTTTTTTTGGCGCAGGTATCAATACGATGGCTGGTTGGCTGTATGCCATTAGCGGCATCAGTTTTGCCCTTTTGGCAGTAGCGGCCATCTTACCGCCACGATCGCTCACAAATCTATCCATCACCCGCCGTCCCATTGCGCCTGTGTCAGCAGGTGATGAGTTGAGGGTAGAATTAGAAATCTGCAATCAGACACAGCACGCTGTCAGCTTGTTGCAAGTCGAGGATACGCTGCCTTTCGTCTTGGGTAAACCAGTACAAAAGGCGATCGAGACAATTCCTAGTCAAGGCAGTTACCGTTGGGTGTATTATCACCCTACCGAGCGCCGGGGCGTCTATCGCTGGCACACAGTCGAACTCGGTTCTGGTGCGCCTTTGGGGTTGTTTTGGTGTCGTCGTCAGCGTGATTGTGCTGCAATAGCGATTGTTTATCCGACAGTATTACCCTTGGCTACCTGTCCCCTAGTGGATGAAATGGGGCAAGAAGAAAGCAAAAGAAGCGATTCCCGCGGTAAACCTTTGCAGACAGCAACAACAGGATTAGTGCGATCGCTACGTCCTTACCGCGTCGGAGATCCCACCCGTCTGATTCACTGGCGGACTAGCGCCCGTTACGGAGAATTGCGGGTACGAGAGTTAGAAATGGTTACTGGCGGACAAGAGATAGTTATTGCCCTTGATAGCGCTAGCAATTGGCAAGAAGAAAACTTTGAGCAAGCAGTAATCGCCGCAGCTTCATTGTATTTTTATGCACAAAAGCAGCAACTACAGGTGCAACTGTGGACAGCATCCACAGGTTTAATCAAAGGTGAGCGTTTTGTTTTAGAAACTCTAGCAGCAACCACTACCCTAGAAGATGCCAGTACAGTAGTTCCCAAAAGTCATCCTTTGATTTGGCTGACTCAGAACTCCCACAGCCTTACTACTCTGCCTCAAGGTAGTCGTTGGGTTTTGTGGCAAAATATCTCCTCGCCACCAGAACCAGAAGTTATCAATTGGGAGCATCCTGGTATAATTTTGCAAAGCGATCGCCCACTACAACCCCAACTGCAAAAAACATTAGGTTCATATTAATCAACACTTTCGTAAAAAAACTTTTAGTTCTGCTTGAAGATGCAACGCAGTATTTTGATAAGCTTAGAAGTTAGGCTTCTGTGATTTCTTAGATTCTGTGCGATTTTCTGCGATCGCAACACACCAGATATATCAGCCTTTAGCAAAGGTAAAACAATCTCAGCGGCTAAGGTTGGGGAAATACACCCAGTAATCCCCTACTGCGGCTGAGGTACAATGCAAAGAAATATTTAAATTATGAGTGCCCGATCCACATGATATCATCAGAAGTTAACACAAAATCCAGCGATAAAAGCCTTGAGGCAATGCGGCATTTTTCTGAACAATACGCCAAGCGTACTGGAACATACTTCTGTTCTGAGCCTTCTGTTACCGCAGTGGTGATTGAAGGACTAGCCAAACATAAAGACGAACTCGGTTCGCCTTTATGTCCCTGTCGCCATTACGAAGATAAAGAAGCTGAGGTTCACGCCACATATTGGAACTGTCCCTGCGTACCAATGAGAGAACGCAAAGAATGTCACTGTATGTTATTCCTCACCCCTGAAAATGAGTTTGCTGGAGACAAACAAGAAATTTCTTTGGAAACAATTAAAGAAGTGCGAGACAGCATGGGATGAGCGAAACCATGCCCCAAGAGTTTTGGCAAGGCATAGAACAATTCAATTCTGGTCAGTTTTACGCCTGCCATGACACTTTAGAGGCTCTATGGATTGAAGCCAGCGAACCAGAAAAAAGCTTTTATCAAGGCATTCTGCAAATTGCTGTAGCACTGTATCATCTAGAAAATCGTAACTGGCGAGGTGCGGTAATTCTGCTGGGAGAAGGCAGCAATCGCCTGCGGCATTACCCATCTAGTTACGGTGGTATTGATATAGATGAGCTATTGAGTCAAAGCGTACCATTGTTGAAGACATTGCAACAAATAGGAGCAGATAAAATTAATGCTGGTGACTTGGGTGAAAATCAAGCCCTATCTTTACCGAGAATTGTGTTAGTTAGCGATTGATTGAGTTTAAGCAGGTGAAGAAAGACAAGGAAGATAGAGAGCAAATTACTTTCTTGTCTTCCTTGTTTTTCTTTTGTTCTTATTGTAATGGCGCGACCAGCCTAAATTGATGCAAAAATTGTAAGTTGGGTTGAGGCAATGCGTTACCCAACACCCGGATCAATGTTGGGTTTCGTTCCTCAACCCAACCTACTCCTAATGCACTATTTTAGCTGTGTCAGTCCACTACTGAATATTAACTATAGGTAACTCAACAGTCACAGTAGTTCCTGTTAATAGTTCAGAAGAGATTAATAGCTCGCCATTATGAGCGTTGACTATGCGTTTGGTAATAGCAATGTTATTAGCATCCAAGTATAACAATCCTAAATCTAGAATTGAAAACCATAGATTCCTGACTTTTTTGAAAAGTCGGGAATCTTGTTGATAAATAATTTAATTTTTGCAGGCGATCGCTTCTTAACTTACTTCACTTCATTGGGATCGAACTTTGCCACTTTACCTTTTTAATGGCAACAATTACATCATAAGTTGAACAGTAAGAAAATGTAACATCATTAGCTTTGTTATAAAGATTAACTACATGACCTGCTCCACCTGCTTGGATACCAATTGGCTCCAAGTCACCAAAGAAAAAACGACGCAGTTGGTCGCCACTACCAATTTGACCTTTACTCTTAGTAAGCAAGTCTAGTTTTTGTGAGACAGAGAATTCTTCCGCCGCTGATGCTTGAACTAATGAAGGATTAATCGCCTTGAGTGGCGCATCCCAAACTGTGAAAAAACCAACCAAAGCTACACTAGTGAGTAGTGGTGCAAGTTTCATTTGTTACTCCTGAAGTCTCATCTATCCCGAACAACCAAAGCATCGCAGTTGGGACTGAAGCATAACTGAAACTAAGACAGTAGTTTCATGAATTTCTAACTGAAGAAAATTTAGTCAATTCTCAGCATTTTTTCAGGTAACAATGGTGGCTAGAAATCAAAGGTAAATTTAAGTATTTTTTCAGCAAAACCTCATTTTTAACTTGAATATAGCAAATTAATATAATTAACAATGCCTCGATTGCGGTAATGTTATTGTGACTAGACCCAAAAGACCACCTCGCCTCATCCCTAAAACAATTTCCGGACAAACATATCTCTGGCTAGCAATGCTAATTTTTGGAGCATCTAGCGCAGTCACCCGCAAGCTTACAGAAATTGGTGCCCAACATTTTATGGGGGGTCGCAATCCGATTTCTTTGTGTAATGTTTTGTTCGTAGGCAATTTGTGTGCCTTGATACTTCTAATTGTAATTTATGGGCGACAGTGGAACAAAACGACTTTGAAGCAGCTTTCTAAGAAGGATTGGGTCAGTCTAACAGCAGTAGCTATCTTATCAGGAGCGCTTGCCCCTGGCTTAATTTTTCAAGCACTAGCACTGACGGGTGTGAACAATATTATCTTAGTTGGACGCTTGGAACCACCGTTGACTCTGGTTTTATCGATTTGGTTATTGAGCGAACGAGTACATCTTTGGGAAATTGCAGGAGCGATCGCAGCCTTTGTTGGCGTTATCCTAACTATTATTCTCCAACCCCCACAAGAAGCGATGATGAATATGGGAGGTTTGAGTTTAGGCATAGGAGAACTTTTGGCAGTAGCAGGATCTGTAGCTATATCCGCTTCTACAATTATTGGCAAGAAATACCTTTCGCAGGTTCCTTTGGGAATCTATAGTATCTTTCGCACTGCACTAGGAACTGTAATCTTTTTCTTTCTTGCTTTAATACTTTATAGCAGGGATCATTTTGCTGATGTACTCTCGCCATTTCTTTGGCAGTGGATGTTTCTATATGGTGGATTGATTGTAGTAATGGGTCAGTCATTCTGGATTAAAGGCCTAAAAACTTCCACTGTATCTATGGCTTCCTTAATTGGCTCATTTAGCCCAATTGCAGGCATTCTAGCAGCGTATCTAATTTTAGGTGAAGTACCTACCTTAGCTCAATATATTGGCGGTAGCTTGATTTTATTAGGCATATCCCTGAGCCACCTTGGCATTAGGCGTAAGACTCATAGCAGAATTGCCTCTGCCAAAGTCAATTCTATGCAAACACAACAACAGGTAGAAACTAATATGGGGTTTAAAGGGATTTAAGGGTATGGGGAAAGGGGTAAGGGGAAAATGGGAAAGATTAAATTTATCCCTTTTCCCTTTAACCTTTAACCTTTTCCCGTGCTTCCTCTGCCACACCTCTCCATCTCCCCATTCTTCACAGTTGCACTAGTATGTCAAAATGAAAATACCCGATATCTCAAGGTGAGCGATCGCTCAATCAAGCAAGATTAAAGGATTGACCTGAGTAATGGCAGAAGAACCGAATCACAATGAAGCGGGAGAGGTAGCTCCCAGCACTGTTGACAAGCAGGCTCCCAGTGTCGCCGAAGAAAATGCTCCTAGTACAGATTCACCCGAAGCGACAGACATCCCTACTGCCAACGCGCCAGATCCTAAAGCCGCAAACCCCGAAGATAACCCCAATGCTGCTAAACCCGCTGCGGCATCACCCAAGCGAGAAAAACCCGCCGCCGCAGGAGAAGAAAAACCAGCCGCAGCTAAAGCCGCTAAGAAGGAAAAAGCCCCATCTGTTGAAGATAAACCATTTGTAGAGTTCATTGAGCAAGACTACTTGCCAGCTTTACAAAAAGCGATCGCTCAGCAAGGTGTACAAGATTTCAAAGTGACTTTTGCTAAACAAAAAGTTCCAATCAAGGGCTTTGAATCGGCTGAAGAATCTTGGCAAATTATCGGCAGTTTGCAAAACGGTCTGTATAATTTTAATTTGTATTTTCCTGAAGAAGATATTCAAGGGAAAAAGGGTTTTTCTTGTAATGAAGGCAAAAAACCCAGTACTCTTGAATCATTCTTAATTGATGAGCGCAAAACTACACTAGACCTATTGGTATATGGTCTAGTGCAGCGTTTAGATGGTCAAAAGTGGCTAGGTAGGAATTAGTCATTGGTCATTGGTCATTGGTCATTAGGGAATAACGAAGGACAAATGACTAATGACAAAGAACAATTAAAGTTCGTGGAAATGATAGGTAACGGCTCCAGTAATGGGGTCGTTATCAATTTTTACATAACCTGATTTATACATTTCTTTGAGAACTTTTTCTACTTCAGCGAAGCTAGCTCCCGTGCCTTTTACCCCTTGAGTGACGGTGAGACTACCACCCCTGCTTTCCGCCACTTCAATCAGTTTAATCATCAGTTGATTGCCAGTTGGGGGGTGAACTTGAGTGGCGATCGCTGTAGGCTGATTTAAAGGTACACCAAATGGGGATACACCTGCTTTTAGTCTTAGGTTGGTCTCGTATTCGTCAACCATACTGGGGACGAGAAGCAAATCCACAGCCTGCCCAATATAAAATAAACCAAAAGTACACAGCCATAACAATCCCGTCCCGATCTTGCCATTGTATAAGCGGTGTAGTCCCCCTAAGCCAAAAAATCCGACTCCACACAAGATGTAAGAAACAAGAAGTCGGTCTTTATGCTGATTATTTTCAGGATTCATCTTGTTGTTAACCCTTTGGATTTGCTCTTGTTGTCTAAAATGGGTGTCTCATACTGTTTTATTGCAGAACAGTATGGATAGCTCAGTTAATATCTCGCACCGATTATTTGATGAGAATTTTTCTAGTTTGGCACTGGTGAGTACCCGCTAAAACCCTGATTCTTATGTTATAAAAAGTGCCTTGTCTACAATTATTAATAATGGTGCGAGCTACGGAGTAAAGTCATTAGAAGTATTTACTAATCGTGCCAGTCATGGATTATTAATTTCAAGATGAGCAACTTATTGATAAGGCTGCTTTATTTATTGTAGTCAGAACGACAGAAAATGACTGCAATCGCACCAACCAACTCCCATCGCGTCACTTGTTTGCAGTCGAGGAACTGAACGCCAAAGCACTAGCTGGACTATACGTAGAAAATCCACCTCCATAGGTTTTAAATTGCTTGACTTTGCAGAGCCAAAAAGAGTTTGTGTGCGGCATGAACGGCAATTTCTAATCCGGAGACTAGGTGGAATATCTCAGGTTGCCGATGTTAATTTGACTACCAATCACCCATTGTCGATTCCGCAAAAGTTGAATTGTTGTTGCAACTCTTAATGTTTTGCTTACTTGTTTGTCGCCCGCGCCTTGGTAGACTGAACTTTATACAAATGAATTATTTGTCGGCTGTTGAGCGTTGCCAGAGCATTATCTTTGCCTTTGGTGGTGTACTCAAGATAATAAAGACACTCATTGCAATCAAGACATGGTAGATTCCCTCAAAAAACCAGGCTTTGAAGAAATACGGCCAGGAATTAAAGTTCCCGCGAAAGAAACCCTGTTAACACCTCGGTTTTATACTACCGATTTTGATGAAATGGCGCGGATGGATATTTCCGTCAACGAAGACGAATTAAGAGCCATTCTCGAAGAATTTCGCGCTGACTACAACCGCCATCACTTTGTTCGGGATGCCGAGTTTGAACAATCCTGGGATCATATTGATGGAGACACTCGTCGGTTGTTTGTTGAATTTCTAGAACGTTCCTGTACAGCAGAGTTTTCTGGATTTTTGCTGTATAAAGAACTCGGCCGTCGCTTGAAAGACAAAAGCCCCGTCTTGGCAGAGTGCTTTAACCTGATGTCACGGGATGAAGCACGTCACGCTGGCTTTTTGAATAAAGCCATGTCGGACTTTAATCTGTCCCTAGATTTAGGGTTTTTGACTAAGAGCCGCAATTATACCTTCTTTAAGCCAAAATTTATCTTCTACGCTACTTATCTTTCTGAAAAGATTGGTTATTGGCGCTATATCACCATTTATCGTCATTTAGAAACACATCCCGAAGACCGGATTTATCCGATTTTCCGGTTCTTTGAAAACTGGTGTCAAGATGAAAACCGTCACGGTGATTTCTTTGATGCCATAATGAAATCCCAACCGCAAATGCTCAATGATTGGAAGGCACGGCTCTGGAGTCGGTTCTTCTTGTTGTCAGTGTTTGCAACAATGTATCTCAATGACATCCAACGCAAAGACTTTTATGCCACCCTTGGACTGGATGCGCGAGAATACGACATTCATGTAATTAAGAAGACCAATGAGACCGCAGGTAGAGTCTTCCCGCTGATGCTGGACGTTGACAATCCAGAGTTTTATCAACGGTTGGATGTTTGTATAGAAAATAACGATAAGCTGAGTGCGATCGCTAACTCCAATACTCCCAAATTCCTGCAATTCTTCCAAAAACTGCCAATTCTCGTCTCCACTGGCTGGCAGTTGTTACGGCTGTATTTGATGAAACCCATTGATGCTGCTTCTGCTCAAGGCGTAGCTCGTTAAGTCATCACAGTTTTGCAAAAGCTTTAGTGGTTCTGTTGATTGCAGAACCACTTTTTTTATCCTTACTTGTTTGCAGCTAATCATTAGACTTCTTGCAGAAGTCGGGAAAAAGGGAAGGGGAAAGGGGGAAAGGTTTCGTAAAATCAAGCGTTTAAAACCCCAACCATTACACGTAGCATCAGTTTCAGATGGGGTTTAACTCCCCACTTGAAACTGTCTTTAATGCGTGAATTTTGAATTGTTATTCCTGCACAGTCATTGGCAGACGAATAGTAAAAGTAGAACCAACTCCCGGCTGACTGTGGACAATAATTTCGCCACCCATCATCTGGCAAAAGTGACGGCTAATTGCCAAACCCAGTCCTGTACCGCCGTATCTTTTGGTAGTTGATGTATCCCCTTGTGTAAAAGGTTGAAATAACTGCTGCTGTTGACGGTAAGACATACCTATGCCTGTGTCAGTGACAGTAAAAGTAATGCTCCCTAAAGGAGCTTCTAGTCTAAAATCGTCCTTTTCTCTTTTAACTGTCAGAGTTACCTTGCCGTTTGTCGTGAATTTACCTGCATTACTAAGTAAATTTAATAACACTTGTCGCATCCGAGTTTGATCGGCGTACATCGTGCCAAGTTGTTCATCAAAATTCACTTCTAAGACATTGGCATTTTTTTCGATAGTTGGTTTGACTGTAAGGACGACGTTATGAATCAGCGTTGCAATCTCGAATGTCTCTGGATAGAGAGTCATTTTCCCCGCTTCAATTTTTGACAAGTCGAGAATGTCGTTAATCAGTTCTAATAAGTGCCTACCAGCAGTGTTAATTGTTTCTAAGTCTGTGATAAAGTCTGGCGATAAACCAAGATCGGTAGCGTCGTCTTCTAGAAGTTGGCTCAAGCCAATCACAGCATTTAAGGGTGTGCGTAACTCGTGGCTGACATTTGCGAGAAATATGCTTTTTGCCTTGCTAGCAGCTTCAGCTAATTCTTTGGCTTGTTGTAATTCTCTAGTTCGCTCAGAAACTGCCTCAATCAAACGATTTAGAGATTTGGCGAGCAGGCCAATTTCATCTTCAGTGGTGATGGGAGCTCGCAAATCAAAATTAGATTTCCTCGCCACTTGTTCAGCTACTTGGGTGACAAGGATCACTGGCTCAGCGATCGCTCGACTAGTCCGCCAAGCTACAATAGCTGCGATCGCCACGGAAACCAGCATACTCGCAATTACAATGAATCGCTCAACTACTTTTGCTTCCTCAACGGATCTTTGCTTTTCTTGCTCCTGATCTTCCGCAGTTTGCAGGATATTAGTCAAATTTTGCGACAGCTGATCTAGCCGCAGGGCTGTATCGCTACGTATAATTTCTAATAACTGCGATCGCGCCAAGGAAATTTGCTCTTGCCGTACTGGCTGGGAGTCAATTTTGTTTAAAACCGCTTCTATTTGGTCAACATAAGCTTTTAAATTAGTTTTATAATCCTGCAATAAAGTCTGTAAAGTAGAACTTGTTGCGGCTAGTCTCTTAGGTTTACTGTCGATAAATCCGTTAATTTCTGACTCTAGTTGCTTAGCTTTTTCAAAACTTTTGAGAAAATCAGCTTTTTTGCTTCGTAACCTTTCTGAATCTTCCAACACGGCAACTAAGTTGGAACTATGCAATTGTGCCCCTACTACTGCATCCTTATAATTACTCAGTAGTTGTCCTTGTTCGTAGGCTTGATTGAATTGCCTGACTTCCCTTCCGCGGTAATAGTTGGCAATTACCAATCCAGTCAGCGAACCAAAAAAGCCAATTCCAATAGCTACAAAGTAGCCATAGCCAATTTTTTGATGGATGCGCCAAGAACTGGCTTTGAGTTTCCCTCGCGAGGGAAATTCTATAGTCGGGAGTTCGTCTGTTGATGGCTCTGACGCTGACACTTTTTTGTTTTCTGAACTGCTGTCAATAGGGGTTGGCTTTTGAGTCGGCATTTCTCAAACCTCCTTGCCTTCCCGCAAACATCACCAAATCAGTCTAGCTTGTGCAAACACTTCAACTGGTGGTTAACATCTAGATTATCCTCTTTTATAGCAAGAGCAAATCATTAGTTACCAATTAATTAGGATAAGCTTATGCCGGGGACTGGGGACTGGGGATGAGGAAGATTTCCCAGTACCCAATAGCCAGTATCTAATACTCAATTCCTTTATCATAAAATCGTTTGAAAGTCTAGTATATGCGAACACAGAAAAACTGAGATTACGTATTAATATCAATACCAACGCGTTTATTAGCCACCCCGCCTTAAGATAGCTTTAATATCGGATAAAATCGGCTTTTAAGCTTATATAAATGAGAGGTGGATTAATTTTTGCATGATTTGTACCTAGATTTAGTACGATTATGGGCAAATGACACGAAATCAGATAATCTACAACCTGAGGATTTCAGTTGATGACAAAAAATACAACTCAGGAGGCTGATTATAATACATTATGCTGCCTTGTGAGTTATATGCTCCTACTGACTTTCTACCTTGTAGTTGATGCAGTAGATGTTACGGGCAATTATGGTTATAGGATACTAAAACCGTTTTCTGCCATTGACCTAATTGTAGTGGTGGACTCGTACATTACCTAATCAACAGGCTTTTGGTTGTAATTATCCAAATTAGAAAAACTCAACAGTCAAATTTATTGGGAGTAAAAATGCCAGAACAAGAATTTACGGAAACCACATCCAAAGAGGCTACAGTGCCAGAAATTAACAGCCAAACGGGAA
This sequence comes from Nostoc sp. ChiSLP01, assembly GCA_034531195.2. Classification (GTDB taxonomy): domain Bacteria; phylum Cyanobacteriota; class Cyanobacteriia; order Cyanobacteriales; family Nostocaceae; genus Nostoc. The sequence continues at coordinate 67,072 of JAVRBO020000103.1, read as the reverse complement.
CCATCACCAAACTCCAGCCTCCCGCGCAACCCCAAGACGAATGGTTAAAATATGGGGAGCAAATTTCTAGCTTTTTAGCATCATTACCTGAATACGTAGGAAACTTCTTTAACCAATATAAGCAGCCCCTGGTTAGCATTGGTCTAATTGTGGGAGCAATTGTTGGAGTTAAAGTACTCTTGGCAGTATTAGATGCTCTAAATGATATTCCCTTGGTTGCTCCTACTTTTGAGTTGATTGGTATTGGTTACTCTGTTTGGTTTGTTTACCGCTATTTACTCAAAGCCTCAACCAGAAAAGAGTTAACTACTGAAATCACTACTCTTAAATCACAAGTTGTTGGTAAACAAGTTCCAGAAGCTTAATATCTGAACTATTGCTTCTCCTGCAAAGACGCTACGCAAATGCTCTAATTCAAAATCAGGCTTGATTGTGAGTCTTTACCCACCCATCGCGATTTTGCTAGGCGTAGCGTCTTTCATAGGAGAAGTTTTTATCTATAGCAAGGGACTGGGGACTGGGCGAAAAGTCTTTATCTTGAAAAGTGACGCTCCTGCGTCGCTAACGCTGCGCTAACAGATGCCTGCGGCAACGCCAAGGGCGAAGGCAAAAGCCGCCGCTCTGACGCAAGGCGCTCTCGTAGCACTGGCTTAACTTTTCGCTTTGTGGCTAAGTTTTATCATCTGTTGATGTGTTGCAAAGATTGTTGGAATTGGTATAAGTAAAGCTGAGCTTTTTGATTTCTCAAAAACGGAGGAGCGAATTTTGTCAAAATTCTTAATTCTGACTTTTGTTTATTGAGATGAGCCGCCTGCTGATAAGTTAGCTTTTGGGTTCTGTTTTGGAGTGCGTGATGGTTGTGGAGATATATTTGGAGAGCGCACTATATTTTCAGATGAAATTCCCTTCAATTTGCCTTGTTTGACTAAAGCTTGATGAATCATCGCCGCCACTTCACCACGAGTCGCTACTTTATTAGGAGCAAGGACTTCAGGGTTTGGATAGTTAACCACAAGTCCATTAGCTGTAGCAGCAGCTATTTTACTCCTAGCATATGGTGGAATATCTTTAGCATCTTTATAAATACTTAAAATCTGATTCGGCGAAGTAGGTGTTCTTAAATTCAACCCACTAGCAAGGGCAACTAAAACCTGTACTCTTGATATATTTTCTTGTGGCTTGAAGGTTTTTTTCGGGTAGCCTTTGAGAAATCCGCTACTGATGGCTTGGTTAATTGCTGGATTTGCCCAGAATGTTGTCGGTACATCTTGAAATGCGATCGCATTCTTTGACAATTCTTGGTCAAAAGCTTTTTCTAATATGGCAGCAAATTCAGCACGGTTTACAGGCTGATTTGGTCTAAAAGAATAATCAGGAAATCCTTTAAGAATACCACGAGAAGAAAGAACATCTATAAAACGCCGACCCCAGAAGTTATTAGGCACATCATTAAATGCAATTGGCGGCGGAATAATTGATTTTGGTTTTGCTGGAGTTACTAAAGGCAATGCTGCCGATTTAATTGATGACTCAAACCCTAATGAAGAGGATACAGGTGTTTGTGGTTTTGGAGATTGAGTCGGCCTTACCTCGGCAGATGGTAACACTTCAGGGGAAGGAGTTGCGCTATTATTCGGCAATGAAGGTGTCTTGGGTTCAACAGCCGCAGGTGGAGATGAGTTGAAATTGTCGGCCGCATTTGGTTCTACTTTAGGAGTAGGGGAAGGCAATACTTTATCGGGGTAAGCGCGACTAGAAGGAGTGGGGGAAGGTGAGAGCAAACTGTTGAAATTCCAACTAGAATCTCTGCGCGACAACGACCAAAAAATAATTGCTCCAATAGTAGTGAAAGCAACCAGAATGGCTATAAATTCATCAAAGCCAAGGGCATTTCTTTGAGATGACTCTGGTTCGGAAGGAGGTCTATTTGTCATCGCGATCGCACCTGGTAGCAGTAAAATCTGTGCCTAAACAAATTAAGCCACAGATGATAATTTTACACCAGCCATTTTCGATTTATAATTCGTAGCAAAATATTATATTTCTGGTTCTAGACCAAGCGATCGTAACTGAGCAGCTAGACGTTCGGCTCTTTGGGATTCGTGTTCAGCCCTTTGGCGTTCCTGTTCAGCCCTTTGGGATTCGTGTTCAGCCCTTTGGCGTTCCTGTTCGGCTCTTTGTGATTCGTGTTCAGCCCTTTGGCGTTCCTGTTCGGCTCTTTGGGCTTCCTGTTCGGCTCTTTGGGCTTCCTGTTCGCCCCTTTCTGAGCCAGTCAGCAACAAATTACCTTGTAAATCCCACCAACGCAGCCAAGGTAATTCTACATTCTGATAAACTCCCCGCCATAAACCTAATTCAACTTCTAAGTAGGGAATATAATAGCGTCCTCGTTCATTTTTTGGTAGTAAATGATACTTGCCTTCAATTAAATGATACACTTCGAGATTCGCTTTGTTCGCCTCATAAATGCCGTAGAAAGGAGGACGAATCACTTGCTCATAAATCCAAAATTTGCCCTTCAAAGGAGTTTTGTCTCGTTCTTCATCGCCATTCCCAGAGACAAATTCCAACACAATCAACGGTGCAATAAATTCTCGCCAGAGTACATAAGACCTGCGCGTTAGTCCATCCAGTAAAGGCGGTACATTTGCCACATAAAACCAATCTGGTGCTTCGGCGCCTTTTTCTAGAGGCTCTGTCAACCGCCAGTAAATACCTAAGTCCTGACCGATACAATATTGGCCATCAGGGTGTAATTGTTTGAGAACAGGTGTAATCGAGTCAGTTAGTAAGATGCTTTGCGGATGTTCTTGCCAATTTTTCACAAATGTGCCATTAGACTCTGGTAGCTGCGTATGGTCAGGGAAAGGAGTCAGGGCGGTGGATGGATCGGTTGCAGAGGTCATAGAGACTGCCTTTGCACTCTTTTAAGGTTTGTTCTTTAGTTTAACAACTTAATAGGAGGTGGGGAGACACGGGGACACGGAGAATAACCAATGCCCCATGCCCCAATTCTACGATTCCCGTCCCGTAGCCCAAGTATCACGCCATTTAACGGTGCCTTCTTTGGCAATCACCCAGCGGCGGTTAACAAGATTTTCCCGCAGGGGCGATCGCCCTTCCCGCCACATGGCATATTTATAAGCAATCAGTTTACCTGCACTCTCATTAAAAGGAATCTCCGCAAACCAAGTATTAGTATTGATGTATTCCAAGGGATAAGCTTTGCTGATATCCCAGTTGCCTAACTCTGGGCAGTCTCCAGTCACAACAATGGTTTCGCCAGGTTGAGTTTGTACGCCATTCAGTTGTACGCGGACTATGGTTTGCCCTTTTATCCTTTCTCCAACGTGGCTGAAAACAATTACTCCCCGTTCTTCGATTACTAAGTCGTGAATTTTACCATCCTTTACCTCATACTTGTTGCGAGTTATGACACAAGTATGTTCGCCATCAGGTAATTCTGTTTCTACTACTGGTAGAGTAACTTCTCCTCCCCGGTTCAAAGCTACAAAACACAGGGAATCCCGATAGCGGCGGACGTAACAATAAACATCGTTTGTTAAGTATTTTTGCCAATGGCTACCCATTGAGACTGCGGGATTGAGTCGCCGTAAGCCAGACAATAACCTGATGTAACGATATATCTCTGTATCTGTATCCCAACTTTCCATCATCGGGCGATTATACGGATCGTTACCGCCGTCAGTGTCGTTGTGCAGATACTGTTCTGTGCCGTAATATATACACGGTATTCCGCGACATGTCATAATCAAAGCGATCGCCACCCTTAGCATAGCTGGATCGGGGTTGAGCGATTGGAAGCGGGGCATATCGTGGTTATCGATGAAGGTAACTAACTCTGTAGCCCCACTGTAGCGATGGTCTTGGTCAAAAATATATTGAATTGTATGGAATCCGTTTTCGGAACCTTGCGCCAGTGCTGCCCGAATAGCCACGCATAGCCCAAAGTCTAGCATGGACATGCCTGAGTGATTGGCAAATTCTACAGAGCGATCGTCACCAGGATGACCATAAATCCACTCACCAAAAATAAACACATCTGGTTTGTGATTGGTAATGTCACCGGTGAATTCTTGCCAAAACCAAATCGGCATATGCTTGACGGTATCCACCCGCAGTGCATCTACACCCCGGTCTAGCCATTGTTTGATTGCTGATTTGATGTACTCACGATATTCAGAATTGTTTTCATTGAAAGTTGCTAAACCAGATAGTTCACAGTTTTGCACTTGCCAATCGTCTTCCCAGTCTTGCACTTCGCCATAGTGGTGATACCAATGATTGACATCATCATTGAAGTCAGCAATTTTGACGCCATCATCATATAATTCACCTTTGCTACCGCTGGTATCAGGACTGCTATGGTTGCAGACAATATCTAATATCAGCTTCATGTTGCGCTTGTGCAGTTCGGTAATTAAGCGATCGAAGGTCGTATTTTTTTCTTCTTGAGTAGCGTTTAAAGAAGGGTTTTCGCCATCAGCAATATACCGAGGATTAAGTCGCTTAAAGTCTTTTGTCCAATAGCCGTGTAGCGCTGCATTACCGACAAATAACTCTTCTACTTGCTCAAACAGCGGAGTTAACCAAAGGGCGGTAACTCCCATATTTTTGAGATAGTCTAATTTGTCAATCACACCTTGCAAGTCGCCACCCCAGTACTTACCCCAATCTTGCCTAGTAGGATCGTAGAGTTCTGAGTTTGCACCTTCGCTATTATCTGGATCGCCATCATAAAAGCGATCGACCACAAGAAAGTAGATTGTCTCCTGACGAAATTCAATATCCCTAGTATACAGAAAGTCTAAATCGATTTCGGTATCTGATGGCGGCGCTTGTATTAAAGCTTCTACTTTTTCCGTTGAAGAATCAACTGTGTATTGTTCTGGTGAGAATTGGGATGGAGGTGTTTTTACCATAAAAAACTCAAAATTTCACTTAATTACAGTATGTGTTTTGAATATCTTGTGTAACTGCAAACGTCGGTATTGTGACATCTGGCCTGCGATGTAGGTATCTATCGTTAGCTAGTTTATAATTCTATCGGCAGATATAATTCATCTGCTAGAGGATAAAAACAAAAGAATATAGCAGCTATTAATGTCATCACTTGTTAACAATAATCAACAATAGTAGCATTTTATACATATTTTTAGCAAGTACTGAGGTCAAATTATATTTGAGTAAAGTGGACACATCCTGTCTCACAGTTGTTAGTTAAGCTTCATAAATAAATTGAGTGAAATTAATTGTTTAAAAAATAACTAATTATCTTCGATGTTTTTCAATAAAGTAATAAAGTAAATAAGATTAAAAGAGAATTCTGAATTAATTATTGGTGGATTTAAACCCGCCACTAATCCTACACCACTAAATTGAAAAACCCATATGACAGATAAACAAAAAAGGGTGAGATTGCTCAAAGGTCGCACAGCATTTTTGTTCATCCACGGTATTGGCGAACAAAATCCTTTTGAAACTGTAGACTTTTTCACCCATAATTTTCTTAAATATTTCGATAAGCAAAGTTTTGATTTCAATTTAGAACATCTAATTGCTAAACGCAGACTATCAACCGGGTCTCTTTGGACAGAAAGCTTTGTGAGACTGAAACCAACTGATAGCAATGAAGATTGGCTAATTGATGTTCACGAGTACTACTGGTCAGCTTATACAGAAAATAAAATCACTGTACCTGAGATTTTGCAATGGGCAGAACAAACTCTAGATGGCACAATTAAGTTTTATAATCGTAAGGAAAATCAACCTCTATTAGATAGCCTTTTGGCTAACAGAAATAGGAAAAGTTTTTTTACATATCGCCTGCGATCGCTGACCATATTACTGCGGATATTTAACTTTTTATATCCAGTATTACGAATGGCAGTTTGGTTAATTCTGTTTTTGGCCGGCCCATTTCTCAAAGGTCGTTTTCTCCAGTCAGCTTGGCAGTTAAGTAAACAACTTGTCACTCCACCTTTGGTTAATTTTATTGGTGATATAACTATCTACAGTACCACCGACCCAAAATCACCCTATAGAATAATTCGTCAGCAAATACTAAGGGAATCTTTAACATTGCTGAAAGCAATTCTTAAAGATAAACAAGCAAATTACGACCAAGTAATAATAGCTGGACATTCCCTTGGTAGCTGTATTGCTTACGACACGTTAAACCTTCTGTGTGTTGAAACAAGCCTTTCTCCAGATGAGAATAAAAATCTTTTATTGGATAAAATTAAAGGATTAATTACCTTTGGTTCACCGCTTGATAAAATCGCCTTTTTCTTCCGAGAGGTAGCACAGGAGGGACAGTATATTAGGCAGCGGATTTTAGAACACCTCAACTCCTTCCGTGTGAAACCAGAATTTACACAAAAAAATCAATACTCAATCAAAAGTCCAGTTGAATACAAACTAGATCGAGTTCGTTGGGTCAATTACTACCATCTCAAAGATCCAATCAGCGGTCACCTAGATTACTATGAAAACCTGGATAACGTTGAAATGAAATATGAAGCATCTTGGGGTGACCAAGGGCACCAAGGTTACTGGTTCGATGCAAATTTTTACGAAAACATTGCCGAACGCTTCCTGTATGTAGCGAATCAGGATGAGAAATAAAAAAGGGAGTGGCTAGAGACGCGATTCATAGCGTTTGTATGGAATAGAGGAGGAAGAAATATTTTTCATCACTGGTAGGGGGATTTTCTAGTAATGGAGTTTGTGGCAAATTCCACTCAACAGCCTTTTGCTAAAGAGTTTTAATCGCAAATTTCAAATTTTACATTGTTGTAATCCGCATATTACTGAAGTTTTTCTTTTGGAGATTCGCTCCATTGCTAAACTGACCATTGTCACTTTCAAACTGTTATTACTATAAAGCAATCGATCCTGGTAACAATTATGAGCAAGTATGACAAGATTTTTAACTCATCCGAGACCTCAGAGGAATCGCTAAGTCCAGAGGAAGCCGTGGCCGCCATCGCAACTGTAACAGCGATCGCTGATTTATCCATTGAAGATGTCGATGCAGAAAGCTTAGCAGGTATCCTTTGGGAATTCGAGGTTTTTGAAGAATACTCCGAAGATGAAATTGTCGAAATTGTAGATCGACTCATAGGTATTGCAGAAGACGAAGGACTTGGTGTCTTATTTAATACCGCTAAAATTTCTCTCTCCGATGAATTAGTACTCGATGGTTTCGCTGCTGGGGTGATAGTACTTTTAGACGATGAACTCGCCATTCCCAAACAAAAACAAGGCTACCTCAAAAAGCTACAAACAGCCTTGGAACTTGAAGATGAAGAAGCAGAGGAAATCATTAAAGAGGTAATTGCAGCCTTTGAAGAAGCAGAAGAGGAGGAATATGCAGATGACGAAGATGAAACAGTAGTTATAGATGAATATACCCAACAGACCTATAAATCTCCCTTAGGTAATTTTACAGTGCTGGTGCCAGTCGATCCTGAAAATGGAGGTAGAATTCAAAGCCAGGAAGGAGTAGTGGGCTTTTCTGATGACATCGGTACTTTGCTGAGAATTGACTACTATCCTTTTCCAACCGAACAGTTAGAGGAACTGGAATCTGTTGGACAACAAAAATATTTACAATCAATTTTAGTAGACAAGTACGTGCCCCAAGCAATTTTAGCAAATGTACCAAATGCTAGTGTAGAATATACTGAATATTTAGAAGATACTTTCTCAGGAGCTTACTATGCATTAGTTGATATGCCCAAAGGTTCAACGATTTCCAAGCAAGAAAATAATGGAACTGCTGTTAGATTAGATGCGTATCGAGGGATACTAAGTTTTATCAGTGGTGAATTTTTGTATATAGTTAGCAGCCAGCACAGCTTTTTCAACGGCGAAACACCCGATTCCATCGAAGAAGAAGCCGAATATATCAAGGAAAATATTTTAGAGTTTGTTGAGACTATCGAGTTTGCATAATTGGGGAAAGGGTAAGGGGTAAAGGAGAAGAGACAGAGAATAATTACCGATATATTTTCTTGTTCCCTTTCCCTTTCCCCTTTTGCCCTTTCTCCTAAATTTAGCGAATATGCTAACCTAGTATGGTTGACTAATCTCGCACATCTAAGAATTCGGGTGTTTCTCAATTGGGAAATACGCTTGGATGGAGGTTTAACCCGAATCGGAGTTAAAAATTTATGCCAGTTGTTTCATTGGCTCAAATGATGGAGTCAGGGGTTCACTTTGGGCATCAGACCCGGCGTTGGAACCCAAAAATGTCTCCTTACATTTACACCTCTCGCAATGGTGTACATATTATCGACTTGGTGCAGACTGCCCAGTTGATGGAAGATGCTTATAGTTATATGCGATCGCAGGCAGAGCAAGGAAAGAAATTTCTTTTCGTCGGCACAAAGCGGCAAGCTGCTGGAATTATTGCTCAAGAAGCCAGCCGTTGCGGTTCGCACTACATTAACCAGCGCTGGTTGGGCGGAATGCTGACCAACTGGGCAACTATTAAAACACGGGTAGACCGCCTCAAAGATTTGGAACGGCGCGAAGAAAGCGGCGCATTAGATTTATTGCCGAAAAAAGAAGCGTCGATGCTGCGTCGGGAAATGGCGAAGCTACAAAAATATTTGGGTGGTATTAAAACAATGCGAAAAGTACCCGATATCGTTGTGATTGTAGACCAACGTCGGGAATATAACGCTGTTCAAGAATGCCAAAAACTCAACATTCCCATTGTGTCCATGTTGGATACAAACTGCGACCCAGATGTAGTTGACATCCCTATCCCTGCAAACGACGATGCCATCAGATCGATTAAGCTGATAGTCGGAAAATTGGCAGATGCCATTTATGAAGGTCGTCACGGTCAGCTTGATGCTGAAGAAGATTACGAAGATTACGACGGCACTGAGTATGACGAAGAATACGAGGAAAGCGACTATACTGACACCCTGATTCCCGACGATGATGAAGATGAAGAATAGTGCTTCATTCTTGCGTAAAGCTGCTGAGTAAGATAGAAATACCCAGCAAATTGGATAGTGCTGAGTTTTGATTTTTGAAGTTGGGAGTTATCAATTTTGAATTGATAACTCAACACTCAAAACTCAGCTAGAAGCTACAGCGGCTCAAGTTGCTTTGAGCTTCGGTGACTCAGCACTAAATTAGGTCAGCGATTATAATTCGAGGTCAAGTTTAGGAATTGAGGGAACATGGCGGAAATATCTGCAAAACTCGTCCAAGAGCTACGCCAAAAAACTGGCGCTGGCATGATGGACTGCAAAAAGGCGCTGAAAGAAACTGATGGCAACATAGAAGAAGCCGCAGACTGGCTACGGAAAAAAGGCATCACTTCGGCGGGTAAAAAAAGCGATCGCATTGCCGCTGAAGGTCTAGTAGACACCTACATTCAACCAGGCGGCCGGGTGGGTGTACTCATAGAAGTCAACTGCCAAACTGATTTTGTGGCTCGTAACGAAGCTTTTAAAGCTTTAGTCAAGAACCTGGCAAAGCAAGCTGTGACTGCTGATAGTGTTGAGTCTTTGTTAACTCAACCCTATATTGAAAATGAAAGCGTGACTGTAGATGAATTCATCAAGCAAACTATTGCCACCCTTGGCGAAAACATCCAACTGCGTCGTTTTATCACTTTTGCACTAGCAGAAGGCACCCAAGGTATCGTGGACAGTTACATTCACACTGGCGGTCGAGTTGGTGTATTGGTAGAGTTGGGTTCCCAAACAGATTCAGCTGCTGCTAAAGAAGAGTTCCAAAGCTTGGCACGGAACGCAGCCATGCAAGTTGCAGCCTGCCCCAATGTTGAGTATGTCAGCCTAGATCAAATTCCTACCGAAGTCGCCCAAAAAGAAAAAGATATTGAAATGGGCAAAGATGATTTGGCAAACAAGCCAGATAACATCAAAGAAAAGATTGTTCAGGGACGAATTGACAAACGCCTCAAAGAATTGACTTTGCTAGATCAACCTTATATTCGCGATCAAAGTATTTCTGTAGAAGAATTGTTAAAGCAAGTCAAGGGGCAAGTAGGCGAAGACATCCAAGTAAATCGCTTTGTCCGCTATGTACTGGGCGAAGGCATTGAAAAGCAAGAAAGTAACTTTGCTGAAGAAGTCGCCGCACAAATGGGCGGTAAGTAATATTTAGTTAGGAGTTAGGAGTTTGGAGTTAGGAGTTAGGAGTTGGCTTAATAATTCATAACTCATAATTCATAACTCCTAACTTCTTTAAGGACAGGTCAAGCCAATAGCCTGACCTGTATTTTATTAATACAGCGAAATTTCGCGTATAATTCAGAATTTAAAATGCCTGGGAAAGTTATCCTAAAATAAATAAGTGCATTTGTACTATAAAAGAGTTGATATGGGTTAAGAACGAGAAGTTATGGCAAGAGCAATCGAGCGAATTGAGCGGGATATTGCAGCACTCAAAGAAGCGATTAGAGCGATCGCACTAGAACTACAAACCGCTTATGCTAGTTATCTAGCCACCTTGGGAGTAAGTTTACAAAAACAGTTGATTCTAGCTACTTATCACCTTTGTACTCAAGGGTATCCCGAAAACTTCCTGCATTTATCATTGAATCAACGCCAACAATTGCAACAAGCCATCCGCAAGTTAGGTCAAGTGGCAGCTGAGCAGTTGATTACTTTTATTAACAGTGAGGAAACTAGCGCAGATGAGGGAGATGAGGAAGCAGAGGGAGACAAGGTAGAGGAGGAAGACAAGGTAGAGGGGGGAGAAAATTCTTCGTTGTCTTCCTTGTCTCCCTTGCCCCCTTCATCCCCCTCATCTCCAGACACCTCTAGCCCAATAGAACTGGCAAAATGGCAACAGAACTTAGAGGAGGTTACCCAAGAGGTACTGAAAAAAGTTTCCCATGATGCTAATGTTTTATTACAAAAAACTGGGATATTACCTAAAAAATTACCAGAACCGATTTTAGCAGCTGCGGCGGCTGCGGCATCAGAAGCATCTGCTGAGGTAATGCCAGGGCCGCCCAACTTATTAAACTTAGTAATTGAAATTGAAAACGACCAGCAGTCAGAAGATTCTAGTCTGACGCAGATTATGGCTATTAATTTGCGACTAGGGGAAATTGAATTTGCTGACCCTACACTCTCATCCGAACGCAGACAGATCCGCGGTATCTTAGTTCAGCTAAACAAGCTAGAACGAGAGTATCAAAAGAAACTTAGAGAAAGGGCAGTTGCTGAAGCTGAAGCTGCCTGGCGTGCTAGTTGGTTTGAATAAAGTTATGAGTTATGAGTTGTGAGTTGTGAGTTATGAGTTATTTATTCCTAACTCCTCACTCCTAACTCCTCACTCCTAACTCCTCACTCCTAACTCCTCACTCCTAACTTTACTAACCAATGAGTGAAAAACCAGATTGGATACGATTGCATAAAGCTTTGGCAGTAGAAGCCGAACATGGCTTTACAGATTTGATGGGCAGACAATACCGCTTCAGCGAATTTCTGAGCCTGACTTTGGGAAAATTTCCCACAGGCTTACCCCAAAGCGAACGCCGCCGTTGGCAAGGACTAGCGGTGCAATTTGCTAGTTATCCACATTTGGTATTGGAAGAAAGGCAACATTTGGTAGCAGAGACTCGTAGGTATCTTCACCAGCTACAGCAGGAGGACGAGGAAGGGGAGCAGAGGAGCAGGGGAGCAGGGGAGCAGAGGAGAAGTTATCAATCTAAAACTCAAAATCCGACATCTCCAATTGTTGCTGAGGTGAGCCGGAGACTTGCTCCGAAAATTGAGCAAAAACTGAGTGATTTACCGGAAATAGGCTTTAAAAGAGCTGATAATTTAGCACGTCTTGGTTTATATACCGTCCGCGATTTGCTTTTTTATTATCCCCGCGACCACATTGACTATGCGCGTCAGGTGAATATCCGTGAGTTACAGGCGGGTGAAACTGTGACAATAGTGGCGACGGTGAAGCGTTGCAACTGCTTTACTAGCCCCAAAAATCAGAAATTATCAATTTTAGAACTGTTAGTAAAAGATAACAGCGGTCAAATTAAAATCGGTCGTTTTTACGCAGGTACGCGTTATAGCAGTCGCGGTTGGCAAGAAAATTTAAAACGCCGTTATCCCGTAGGTAGTATTGTTGCGGCGTGCGGGTTGGTAAAAGAAAGTAAATACGGGTTGACGCTGGATAATCCAGAATTAGAGGTTTTGGCAAATCCAGGAGATCCCATTGAGTCATTGAATATTGGACGCGTGGTGCCAATTTATGCATTGACTGAGGGAGTGGTGGCGAATGCAGTGCGACAAGCGGTAATTGCTGCTTTGCCAGCTGCGACTCAGTTGAAAGACCCTTTGCCAAGTGGCTTGCGGCAGAAATATGCTTTGATGGAATTGAAAGATGCGATCGCCAATATCCACTTTCCCAAAGATGGCGAAACTCTGCAAGTCGCCCGTCGTCGCCTAGTGTTTGACGAATTTTTCTACCTGCAACTCGGCTTACTGCAACGTCAACAACAAGCAAAGGCAATTCAAAAGGCCGCCATCCTTGCACCACGCGGCCAACTGATAGAAAAATTCTACGAAATACTGCCTTTTAAACTCACTGGGGCACAGCAACGAGTCATCAACGATATCCTCAACGACTTACAAAAACCCGCACCAATGAATCGTTTGGTGCAAGGCGATGTCGGTTCCGGTAAAACTGTAGTTGCGGTGTTGGCTATCCTTGCAGCAATTCAATCTGGCTACCAAGCGGCGCTGATGGCTCCCACAGAAGTTTTAGCAGAACAGCATTATCGCAAGTTAGTTAGTTGGTTTAACCTGCTGCATTTACCAGTGGAATTACTGACAGGTTCTACTAAAGTTACTAAACGCAGACAAATACATTCTCAGTTAGAAACGGGTGAATTACCGCTGTTAGTGGGAACTCACGCTTTGATTCAAGACCCTGTAAATTTCCAGCGGTTGGGGTTAGTGGTGATTGACGAACAGCATCGCTTTGGGGTAGAACAACGGGCGCGTTTACAGCAAAAAGGGGAGCAACCCCATGTGTTAACTATGACAGCTACTCCGATTCCGCGAACTTTAGCACTGACAATACACGGCGATTTAGACGTTAGCCAAATTGATGAGTTACCACCAGGGCGGCAAAAGATACAAACAACAGTGCTATCAGGTCAGCAACGCAACCATGCTTACGACTTGATGCGTCGAGAAATTGCCCAAGGCAGACAAGTTTATGTAGTTTTGCCGTTGGTGGAAGAATCAGAAAAATTAGATTTGCGATCAGCTGTAGACGAGCATCAAAAGTTACAGGAAAGCGTTTTTCCAGATTTTCAGGTGGGGCTGCTGCACGGTCGCATGAGTTCGGCTGAAAAGGACGACGCGATTACTAAATTTCGCGATAACGAAACACAAATTTTAGTTTCGACTACTGTTGTTGAGGTAGGTGTAGACGTTCCTAACGCTACAGTTATGCTCATTGAAAATGCAGAGCGGTTTGGGTTATCGCAACTGCACCAATTACGCGGGCGTGTTGGTCGTGGCGCGGCTCAATCCTACTGTTTGTTGATGAGCAGTTCTAGGAATCCTGACGCACAACAAAGATTGAGGGTTTTGGAACAGTCCCAGGATGGCTTTTTCATTTCGGAAATGGATATGCGTTTTCGCGGGCCGGGGCAAGTACTGGGAACTCGTCAATCTGGAGTGCCGGATTTTACTTTAGCGAGTTTGGTTGAAGATGAAGAGGTTTTACTTTTAGCACGCCAAGCAGCCGAGAAAATTATAGAGATGGATGTTACTTTGGAGCGCTGGGCTTTGATGAAAGAAGAGTTGAAATATCGGTATCAACGGTTGATGGGTGGGGCGATTTTGACGTAAGACGATACTTAATTCAAAATTTGCGCTAAATCCAATACAAACCCAGGTAATACATCCTCTCCTGATAAATTAGTAGGCGATTGTAAAACCTCCACATCCTGTCCTGGACGGTAAATTTCCACGTGTTGGTTTTGCGGATCGATCAGCCATCCTAAACGTACACCGTTGTCAATGTACTCCTGCATTTTTTGTTGCACAGTCTTTAAGCTGTCTGAAGCAGAGCGTAATTCCACCGCAAAATCGGGTGCCATTGGTAAGAATCTGTTGGGGTCTGGATTTAGGGCTTCTAATCGCTGGCGACTCACCCAAGACGCATCAGGAGACCGATTTGCACTATTAGGAAGTTTGAAACCCGTTGAAGAGTCAAAAGTCAGCCCCGTACCATCAGCATCAGCCCAATTACCTAAGCGCTGTGTCAGTTTACTATTGCGATTTCCAGTTTGCCATCCAGTTGGTGGCATGATTATTAATTCTCCCTCTGCGGTGCGCTCAAGTCGCAAATCTCGGTTATTTTGACACAGTTGGAAGAATTGCTCATCTGTTAATTCAATTGTGGGGCTGAGGTTCAGAATTAGGGTAGTCATAATTGCCTTTTAATTTTGCTACCAGTAGATTAGTATTGAGATGATTTTCAGGAGTCCTGCCACCATAAGTATTTCACATTTCAGCTTTTAAGGTGATGGTGCAAGTTTCCTGACAAAACTTCATCAAAATTCTGAAATTCAGCTAGGATTACAGCTTTCCAAACATTCTAAAAAAATTTATGCAAAATTGGCCTTCTTGGATTCCTACTCCCCGGTTTTGGGTAAATGCGATCGCTCTCATTCTATTAATAATTGGTTTACAATATGCGATCGCCTATCTGGGAATGATTATTTTTATGCTGATTAATTTGCTACCCAGAGTGATTTTTCTCAAGCTAATGTATTTATTTAGTTTGGTAGCCCAACTGTCCCCCATCATAGTGGTAGCATTTGTTCACCATTGGCTGCATCGGTTTTTAGATTCCTTCTTCCCAGAAAGTCGAGTACCCGAAACAGAATCAGCCCCAGGAGTTTTCCCCAGCTTGCTCAGTTGGTGGGAAGGACTATATGGTTGGTCAGTAAATATTTTCTCAGCGGTAATAGCATTTGGTATTTTAGGGCTTTTCTTGCCATCTCCTGATTTATTTAATTTATTAACTTTATTTAAGAATGAAGTACCACATTTGCCGACACTCTCAATCTTCATTCAAGTAATTATTGCTGCCTATCTTTATCAATTTGAGTATTTATTACATCAGCATTTGATAGCAGCAGCTAGACAGTAGAGACGTAAAATTTTACGTCTCTACAATGGTTTTGGTTGCACAACTAATAACTTTCATACAAATTAGCAACAGCAAAACATCAAAGTACTGTAATATATGCTTCTAAAGTATCCTTAACTTTAGAAGCTTTACAATATGGAGCAACGTCAGAATAATCAGGTTTTACTGTCCAATCGTAATGGCGAAGTAGTGTAGAAAGCACAATTTTCATTTCCATTTGGGCAAATTCCATGCCTAAGCAACTGTGGGAACCACCACCAAAACCGATTAGTCCAAAAGGATGCTTTTTATCTTCTTCGCGAGGTGGTGCAAAGCGGTCGGGGTCGAAGCGATGGGGATCGGCGTACAGTTCTGGTAGGCGGTGAGTCAGCATTGGGGAAATTGTCACAAACCAACCAGCGGGAATGCGATAGCCTGCATACTCAATATCTTTGAGGACGCCACGATTATAGGCATAGACTGGAGGGTAAAGGCGTTCTGTTTCTTTGAGGACGTTGGTTAACTCTGGAAATTGTTTGAGATGCGACAGAGTTAGAGGATTATTTCCCACAACTGCTAACTGTTCTTTACGCAGTCGCTCTCGCCATTCTGGACGATGACCTAATTCAAATATTACCCAACTGAGCAAAGAAGCTGTGGTTTCATGTCCTGCAAACAGCAGTAATAATGCTTCGTTAATTACTTGTGCTTGGTTTAACTTATTGCCGTCTTCATCAACAGCAGCTAATAGTAATCCTAAAACATCTTTTGATTCTTCTAAATTACCGTTTTCAATACGTTTAGCGATCGCTTGATTCAAAAAAGCTACTAATTCACTTCTGGCATTTTGACCGCGACCATATAAAGTAAAAGGAACATTCCATTTAAGTAATGCCAAACTGCTATCGATTAGTTGTGTAAACCACTTACTAGTTTGCTCTACTTCGCTTTCGTTTTCACTTCCTAAAAATAGGCGAGTAGCTACTTTTAGAGTTAACTGACGAAAACTAGAATTTAAAGAAACTGTTTTGCCCTCTCCCCAATCTTTGAGGAAATCTTCGACTATATTTTTAATTGTGTCGAAATATGTAGGGATCGCTTTTCCATGAAACGCTGGATACATTAAGCGACGAGTTACCCGATGTTCTTCCCCGTCTTGTAATAAGATATTGTTGCCAAATGTCGGTTCCAGGAAATACCAACCTATCCGCGATGACATGTGTTCTGCTTGCTCTACCAGCACCAGGCGATTAGCATCAGGGCCAATTAAATAAGCACGTTTACGTCCCAGTACCCTGGTCTTAAAAACTGAACCATACTGATGGAATCGTCGCCATACATACAGTTCTAAATCGCGGAATATTTCTAAAGTCTCGCCCAAGAAGGGCAAGCCATAAGTACCAGGCATTTCCTCTGCGGACTTTAGCTGTTTCATATTGGAGTACCTCCAGCAGTAATTAGCTATGGTAATTAATTTTAAAAGGTGCGATCGCTATGGTGGTTATTAAGTGAGATTTTTTAATTACTTAATTTATCTACCTTTTGTGGGATGGCGATTTTATGGGACTTTGCTTAAAGGCGAGACGCCTATCTCACAAGAGTTGATTGGATATTTTTTTATTTGTCAGTATCGCCACCAGCATCTTTCAGATTCAGGAAGAATTCGTTCTAGTGTTGAGATGGTGCGTATTACATAATACGGTCAAATATAGAGCTGCGATCGCCAATAGTCGCTAAATAATTCATATTATTACAGCTTAGGCGTAGTCCGTCGTAGAGATAGCTTAGTCGTTTCGAGTTTCCAACACCAAACTTAAAGATAAAAGGTGCAACTTCGAGGATAAAAGACGCAACCTCGAGGATCGAAGGTGCAACGTTGAAGATAAAAGGCGCAACTTCGAGGATCAAAGGTGCAACGTTGAAGATAAAAGACGCAACTTCGAGGATTAAAGGTGCAACGTTGAGGATAAAAGACGCAACTTCGAGGATTAAAGGTGCAACGTTGAAGATAAAAGATGCAACGTTGAAGATAAAAGGCTCAACGTTGAGGTTCAGAGGCTAAAATTAACTAAAATTTAGTCCGTTTGAACGGACTTAGGCTACTAGCCTTGGAATTGATTCCAAGGCGGGATAGCAACAAAGCAAAGAATTTGCCTTTAGAAGTGCTTCTATTTAGTTTTTTCGCTTGTCGGGTGTACTAAAACTTTAACTAAACCTGTAATTGCGACAATCACAGAGGCAATTCCAGCAATGGACACTGAAGTCAAAATTGCCACTGCAAGGATAATTTCGCCTGGACTGTCTCCGTTTCGCATCCAAGTAGATGGATTTTCTACTAATGTTGGCGAGGCGGGGATTAATTGCGAAGTTTGGGTGGTTTGATTAGCGTTGACTGGATTTGTTAAAGCAGTTTTCATGGCTAAACCTCTTCTAAATGTTTCTATGCAAATCGTATTTCTGCCCAAAGAAGAGGAAATTCCCTAGAAATAGAGACAAAGTAGAAAAAAAGTAGAAATTAAGTAGAATCGAGAAGAAATCTCACAAGCTGTCTATGGAATGGGCTGATTTTTTAGCCAAAGAAGCTGCTATTAATAGCTTATCCCCAGAGCAAACGGCAGCTTTTGTAGAGCGGTTGAAGACTGAAAACTCAGGAAAGAGTGAAGCGAAACTAGCCAGCAAATTAAACATTGGTGCGGCTGCTTTCAAAAAGCGGATGGCTGAGGTGTATGACAAGTTTGCCAAGAGTTATCCTGAATTAGCCACTTCTAACAGTCGCGGTAAGCTAGAAAAGTTACGGGCTTGCCTGATAAAGAAATATAATGGCGGGCAAGATGCCCACCCCACAGTTAAGCAGATTTATGAAAATATTCCGCCTGCTGTTCCATTTGAAAAATTTGTGGGGCGTGAGACAAAACTAGAAGAACTGCACCAGAAATTACAAACATCTCGGCAAGTTGCAATTGTAGCTGTGGCGGGTATGGGTGGAGTCGGGAAAACTGAACTTGCTACCCAATACGCCAAACAGTATTTGCAGAATTATGAAGGTGGGGTTTGCTGGTTATCTGTACAGGGAATAGATGTCGGAATTCAAATTCTCAGATTTGCTCAATTAAAATTTAAACTCATTGCACCGGATGATTGGGAATTAGCAGATAGGCTGAGATACTGCTGGCAGAATTGGCAACAAGGTGAAGTGCTGCTGGTGTTTGATGATGTCACCGACTACAAAAAACAGGTTCAGTCTTATCTACCGCCAGAATCACTTCGGTTTAAAGTATTGCTGACAACGCGCTTGGGGTTTGATAGAACTTTGCCACAATTACCTTTGGGTGTTCTCAAACCATTGGCGGCGATGAAATTATTAAAATCGCTGGTTGACAGAGAACGGTTGAAAAGCGAACCTTGGGTTGCGAGAAAAATTTGTAGAGACTTGGGATATTTACCTTTGGCGTTAGAGTTAGTGGGGCGATATCTGGATACAATGCCAGATTTGTCTCTAGAAAAACTGCTGAAGCGGCTAGAGAAAAAGCGACTGGAACATGAAGCAATAGCCAAGGCTAACCCATTGATGCGTTATGAATATGGTGTGGCTGAAGCTTTTGCATTGAGTTGGGAACAGTTGGATGAAAATGCACAAAGATTAGGCTGTAGGCTGAGTCTGTATGCTTTGGCTGACATTCCTTTTTCTGTTGAGGCGGTAGAAAATGACGAAGAACAAGAACTCAAGGAAAAAGCTATAGCTGAGTTGCTAAAACTGCATTTGCTACAACGTCGGGGTAAAGGAATATATCGACTACATCCACTGATTCGGCAATTTTTTCAAATGAAGCTAAATAAGTCTAGCGAGGCTGATGAAGTGAAAACTGCTTTTACCGTTCACATGATAGAGAAAGCAAAGCAAATTTCGCAATTCCCTAACCGTGATTTGATTCAACAACTCACCCCTTTTATCCCTCATTTGGTAGAAGTAGCTAATTATATGATTAGCTACGTCAACGATGAAGATTTAATTTACATATTCAGGGGTTTAGGCTGGTTTTATACAGGACAAGGCTTATACGAGCAAGCACAACCTTGGTTGCAGCAGTGTGTAGAAGTGACTAAAAATCGTTTTGGTTTAGAACACCTCCATGTTGCTGCTAGCCTCCACAATCTAGGAATACTCTATCTTTCTACAGCACGCTACAGCGAAGCTGAACCTATCTTGCAGCAAAATTTAGAACTGACAAAACGCTTACTGGGAGACAACCATTCTTATGTCGCCAATAGCCTGAACAATTTGGCATTAGTCTACGATTATAGAGGACGCTACAAAGAAGCTGAACAGCTTTATAAGGAAGCTTTAGAACTGAGAAAACGGTTACTGGGAGACAACGATCCCGATGTCGCCACTAGCATGAACAATCTGGGATTATTCTACCGTTTTAGAGGACGTTACAGCGAGGCTGAACCTCTCTTGCAGCAAACTTTAGAACTGACAAAACGCTTATTCAAAGACAACCATCCCCATGTCGCCTCTAGCCTGAACAATCTGGCAGTACTCTACTGTTCTACAGGACGCTACAGCGAAGCTGAAGCTTTGCATCTACAAGCTTTGACATTGAGAAAAGGCCTACAGGGAGAAAACCATCCCGATGTCGCCACTACCTTGAACAATCTCGCAACAGTCTACCGTTCTACAGAACACTATAGCGAAGCTGAACCTCTGTATCAGCAAGCTTTAGAACTGAGAAAACGCTTACTGGGAGAAAACCATCCCGATGTCGCCACTACCTTGAACAATCTGGCAGAACTCTACCGTTCTACAGGACGCTACAGCGAAGCTGAACCTCTATATCAGCAAGCTTTGGCTATTTATGAGCGTGTTTTAGGTGTAGGTCATCCTGATACAATCACGGTTCGGGGAAATCATGCCAGGTTTTTAAGAGAAGCATATCGCTAGCGATCGCCCCCTTGCTCCCAAAATCACACCACGATCTGAAGCTTATGCAACAAAATTCCATTATCAAAATTACTTTCGAGGATCTGGCTGTCATCAAAGTTGGTAATAATACCCGCTTGCCGTTGACGGAATTAGATGCCTCCAGCCACATTCATGGCGCTTTATTGATTAATATTGGTAATCGTTTCGTCCCATATATGGGTTATTGGGGAGCGAATGACGTGTGCTTCTCTCAGTGGATTGAGGAACTCGAAAGAATCCGCCACGAGTTCAAAGGTAGCGCTCAAGCCCGCTACTGTTTTGACGAAGGGGAGCAAGGGCAGCCGGCATTTCTCTTTGAGCGAGAGGGCGAGACGATGTATTTATCCATCATAGATTCCGCGATATCGGATGGCGAAGGGAATGACGAATGGCAGAAAGTAAGGTTTAGCTATCGGGAGTTTATCAGTGAATACGAAGCCTTCTACAAACGATTTTGCGCCGAGTTGCAGCGATTAGCACCGACAGCAGCGAGGGAATGGGTTAGCAAGAACCTGCGGCGGGCAGGCTAAACTTCACGGCAGCGGACAGACGAAAGCCGCCGCTGCGTTTTGCGGTTAAACCGCTTCTTAAAAATCGAGAGTCAATCTTTAACAGAACTTTTATTTGCACTCGAATGAGTGCGAAAAAGATTAATAAAAAAGAACTCTAATGCATGACACTGGTTTGTGGTTGTCGGATACTTTGGTGAATTTGCTCAAACAACAAGCACGAGAATAGCGATCGCCCCCTTTATCCCAAAACCACACCAAATTGATGCTACACAATAGTTGTAGTTTAAAGCTTAAAAGCGATCGCCCTTCAATTCTACCTTCAAAGAGCGATCGCTCCTTCTTCTCTCTTCCTTTGCGGTTCGATTCTCATAGTAAGCGATCGAAGCGCGTAGGCGTAGCCCGTCGTAGACAGCTCGAGCATTTTAAGTTCTAAATGCCAACTTTGACCTTCCGAGGCTCAACTTTGACCTTCTGAGGCTCAACTTTGACCTTCCGAGGCTCAACTTTGACCTTCCGAGGCTCGACGTTGACCTTCTGAGGCTCGAAGTTGACCTTCTGAGGCTCAACTTTGACCTTCCGAGGCTCAACGTTGACCTTCTGAGGCTCGAAGTTGACCTTCTGAGGCTCGAAGTTGACCTTCCGAGGCTCGACGTTGACCTTCTGAGGCTCAACTTTGACCTTCTGAGGCTCGACGTTGACCTTCTGAGGCTCAACTGACAATTGGCTAAAGGTGGCAACTGCTTTTAAATCTTTTTATATAAATGTATATTTCCCTCAAAGAGAGGAGGTTTGCAAATCGAGACAAAGTAGAATCAAAAATAAAGTTAATAAACTATTATGCAATGGGCTAATTTTCTAGCCAAAGAAGCTGCTACTACTGGCTTATCCCTTGAACAGACTGTAGCTTTTGTAAACTATTTTAAGACTGAAAATTTAGGTAAAACTGAAGCTCAACTTGCCAGCGAATTAAACGTTGATATCCCTACTTTTAGAAAGTGGATGGGCGAGCTATATGACAAATTTGCCCAGAATTATCCTGAATTAGCTATTTCCAAAAGTCAGGGCAAACTAGAAAAGTTACAAGCTTACCTGAGGGCAAAATATAATAGCGAATTAGATGTCCTCAAACCATTAGCGGCGATAAAACTATTAAAATCGCTAGTGGTTCGAGAAAGGCTGCAACAAGAACCCTGGGTCGCCAAAAGAATTTGTAAATTTTTGGGATATTCACCTTTAGCCTTAGAGTTAGTGGGGCGATATCTCAATAAAATACCGGATTTGTCTTTAGAAATACTGCTAAAGCGGCTAGAGAAAAAGCGAGAAGAACATGAACCCGTAGCCAATGCTAACTCGTTGATGCATTACGAATACGGTGTAGCTGAAGCTTTTGAATTGAGTTGGGAACAACTAGATAAGAATGCACAAAGCTTTGGCTGTTTGCTGAGTTTGTGTGCTTTAGCTGACATTCCTTTATCTGTGGAGACGATAGAAGACGAGAAAAAACAACAGCTCGATGAAAAAGCGATCGCCGATTTACTAGAATTGCATTTGCTACAACAGAAAAGTAAAGTAATTTATCTTTTAAATCCCTTAATTCGGCAACTTCTCCGAATAAAGTTAGATAATTCAAATGAAGCGGATGAAGCAAAAACTAAATTTGCAGCAATGATGTTAGAGGTAGCAAATCTAATTCCGCAACAGCCTAATCCTGAAGATATTGTCAATTTCACTCCACATATCCCGCACATTACAGAAGTTGCAACCCACCTATCCCAGTATCTCAGCGATGAAAACCTCATCGCTGTGTTTACTAAATTAGCTTGGTTTTATCAAGGACAAGGACTTTATCAGCAAGCAGAATCTTGGTTGCAACGGTGTGTAAAACTAACTCAAAATCATCTTGGTTTAGAACATTCTTATATCGCTGCTAGCCTCAACAATTTAGCAGGACTTTATGAATCTACAGGACGCTACAGTGAAGCCGAACCCTTGTATCGGCAAGCTTTAGAACTGACAAAACGTCTGTTGGGAGACAACCATCTTGATGTCGCCACTAGCCTCAACAATTTAGCATTACTCTACGAATCTACAGGACACTATACCGAAGCCAGACCTTTGTTTGAGCAAGCTTTAAAACTGAGAAAACGCCTGCTAGGAGAAGAACATCCTGATGTCGCTACTAATTTGAGCTATTTAGCAGTAGTCTACGAATCTACAGGACGCTATGGTAAAGCCGAATCTTTGTATCAGCAAGCTTTAGAACTCTGGAAACGCTTAGTGGGAGAAGAACATCCCCATGTGGCTACTAGCCTGAACAATTTAGGAGCATTGTACTGTTTTACAGGACGCTACAGCGAAGCCGAACCCTTGCTCAAGCAAGCTTTAAAGCTGAGAAAACGGCTACTGGGAGAAGAACACGCCGATGTTGCTACTAGCTTGAACAATTTAGGACAACTTTACGAATCTACAGGACGCTACAGCGAAGCCGAACCCTTCTATAAGCAAGCTTTGGAACTGACTAAACGTCTTTTGGGAGAAAACCATCCCGATGTCGCCATTAGTCTGAATAATTTAGCAGCACTCTACCGCCATACAAGACGCTACAGGAAAGCCAAACCACTGTTTGAGCAAGCTTTGAAAATTTGCGAACGGACTTTAGGTGTCAGTCATCCTACTACTATGACAGTTCGGGCGAATTATGCAAGTTTTTTAAGAGAAATATAATGCACAATATATTGTGCCCCTACAATTATCTTTACCTCACAAAGTAGCAATCTGCTGTATTAACGCTTCCCTTGTAGAAATCTTTGCCTAACTGCAAGCAATAAAAGGGGCGAAATATCGCCCCTGTTGTTTGTTATTGGATGTTCGTTATTGGGATATTGCCTGCAAACTAATATCTTTAATTACTGCCACACAAACACTTTAGCTTCGTATGGCCCCAAATCAATGATGATGCCATCATCACCAGCTTCGACATCATAATTCGCCGTCCATTCGTGCCACGTACCAGCGTCAGGAAAGTTAGGAATATGATAGCCAGCTAGGAAATTTTCTGAGAAATTCGCCACCACAACTACACGAGAACCTTCCTCATTCCAACGGCTATAAGCTAATACTTTTGCCTCTGGATTTTCGTGGATGAAATCAATGTTTTCAGTGTAGAGAGCATGATTACTTTTACGCAGATTAGTTAAGCCTTTGTAATATTCAAACAAACCACGATTTAGATCGTTACCTAACAGCGTCCAATCGATTTTAGCTGATTCAGGTTGTTTAGGTTTATACTCGCCAAATTCCTCACCCATCCAAATCAAAGGCACACCAATAGCAGTCATTAGGATAGCCACTCCTAATTTAATCCGCCTAAAAGCTTCTTCATCAAAAATCTCACGGTTACCCAATTCAACCATGAGATGATTGTGGTCGTGGTTAGTGAGGTAATTTACCACATTAGTAGCACCCAAGAAACCTTGACGTTTGCAGTCAATAACATCTTTAAGGCGTTCTAAATCAAATGTATCGCCGCAGATATGTTCTAAAATGCAATGATAGAAGCTGTCATGCCAGCAACCATCCATCGGCCCATCAAAATTGGTAATGCTAGTAGTTTCAGGAATGTGTTCGGCAACGTTATAAAAAGGCTTCGGCCCAGCAGCATTTTTGGCTTCTTGCACTATCCAGTGCATGAAATCATAGTTGGCAATTTGCCGCGCTGCGTCATACCGAATACCATCAAGATGATATTCCTGAATCCAAAAACGGATTGTATCGCCAATAAATTTCCGTGCTGGATGAATTTCTAAATTTTCGTCGTAATGTTCATAATTAAACTCAGGCCCCCAATTATTATCAGGATCGCGGGGAGAGTGATGATACCAATAATCGTGGTCAATTTGCGTTAACGGACTAGATGCTTCTGAGTGGTTATAAATACCATCATTAATTACACGAATGCCTCTAGCATGGCACTCATCAACCAAGTTTTTCAACTCAGCAGTAGTACCATAACTAGATTCTGTTGCAAAGAAATAGCGAGGATTATAACCCCAGCTATGATCGCCAGGATATTCTTTTATTGGCATCAACTCAATAGCGTTGATTCCTAATTCGCACAAATAATCTAATTTTTCAACAACGTGTTTATATTTGCCACGTGCATAAGGGTCATCTTCACCACCAGAGAAATCACCAACATGCAGTTCATAAATTACTAATTCGTGGTCAGCAGGTAACGGTTTATCATCATGTCGCCAAACATAAGTATCAACAATTCTTTCCCCATCTTTGATACGGACAATACCGTTATCTTTTCCACCCACTTCATCTATATCAGTTGCATAAGGGTCTGTAACTTCAACCCATTGTTCTGGTTCAAAAAACCATGAATTTGTTTGAACTCGAAATTTATATTGATAATCGCCATCTTCTAATTCAACACTTGTGCGGAAATAGCCATCCTCACCTTTTTCCATTGGAATTTCTTTCCAATCAGAAAAAGAACCTATTAATGCGGCTCCTTTGTTGTATGGCGCAAATAAATTAAATTCAACTGGCTTTGCCATAGAAGTGTTTGTAAAACCAAGGATTGATAGAAGTATTCTCTGATGATTAATTAAATTTGCAAATCGCTCTAGAGAATGAATTAAATAAGTAGCGCTTCTATCTTCAGGAATAATTGAGAAATATTTTTCATAAATTTAGCTATTTTTTTGAAATTTGGCTTTTTTATATTATTAATTAATTAAAATGTAGTGACATAAAAATAAAATTAATTTCAAAAAAAACAAAAATCAAAGCAAAATTCAGAATTCAGGAGTCAGAATCAATAAAAGACGGTTATAAATCTTATACTTTAGACATTGCTGAATTCTAAATTCTGAATTATAAAGTTTGTTTCAATCGATTTGTGTGCTATTTTGTTGCAGATAACTTAACAACCAATTAGCTGCTGTAGCCCTGCGAGTTTGCCGAGGGCCAAATTCACCAATTTTGTAACCTTTGAAGCCCAGTTTTTCTTTAAGTGATTGTTTATTTTCAGTAGGAATAGAACGAGTTAATTTGACTGTTGCGGGGCGAGAGTCAATAAAATCTGGCGGTTGTGGGTACTCATCCTGCCATTCTGGAGCAACTTGGCTATTATCCCATTGTCCAGTTGATGAATCATAGCGATAGCCCAAATAATGCCATAGCAACTGATTAACTGTGGCATCATCTAGTTGATCGTTGAGAATTGCCCAAATTGTGTCTGTATTGAGTGGTGGCAGATTAGACATAAGTAAATAAGAATTGAGAATTCAAAATCCAGAAATCAGAATCTAAGAAAACCTTTAAGATTAGCCTATTACACTTCCAAAGATAGGGGCAATTTTATTTTTATCTCCGCCCGCTGGAAGATTTATCTGCTACAAGCATTAGACAAACTACTAAAAGTGACCCTAGATTAGGGCATTCACTTTCCTCAGGAGGAAAAAATTATGGGAATAGGCGATTTGTTTAAGAATATAGTCGGTAACAAGCAGAAACAACGCGATGAAGAATGGGATAATCGCGATCGCACCCAATATAGTTATCGCGACGAAGACGACGATGAAGACCGCGAGTACAGACATCGCCGCAAAGACGACGATGAAGACCGCGAGTACAAATATCGCAGCGAAGACGAAGAAGACGAAGACTATGGCTACAGATATCGCAGCGAAGACAACGATGAAGACCGCGAGTACAGACATCGCCGCAAAGACGACGATGAAGACCGCGAGTACAGACATCGCCGCAAGGACGACGATGAAGACCGCGAGTACAGACATCGCCACAGAGATGACGATGAAGACGAAGACCGCGATTAATTTCTCAAGTTCGAGTTAAAAACAGGTTGTGTATACAAAACTAGGTAGACTGGATATCGTAAAGAACAGACCAGTCTATGCAGAATTCCACAGCACTGCCAAAGATCGTCCGCGCCCATGTATTCGTTTCTGGCCGAGTCCAAGGAGTAGGCTACCGCTACGCCACTGTGGATACAGCTAGTCAGTTAGGATTAACTGGCTGGGTGCGGAATCTTCCCGATAGCCGAGTAGAAGCAGTTTTTGAAGGGGCGCGAGAGATTGTAGATGAGATGGTTCGCTGGTGTCACTCCGGGCCACCTGCTGCTGTAGTTAAAGAGGTTGCAGTTGAGTACGAAGAACCAGAAGGGTTACGGGGATTTGAAGTGAAGCGGGGAGTTGCGAATGGGGAGATGGGGAGATGAGGAGATGGGGGGCAGAGGAAAGAGCAATAAATTCCTCAGTCAACAGTCAACAGATCTGTATGCCCCTGGCGTTTTTCCTGTCCATCGCTTAAAGGCGCGGTTGAAGGCACTTGGTTCAGAAAAGCCCAGCAAAAAAGCTACATCATGTATTGGAGTATCTGTTTTTTTTAAGTGTCTTAGTGCTAATTCTTTGCGCGTCGCATCCAAAAGTTGTTGATATGAAGTACCTTCTGTTTGCAACTCTCGCTGCAAGTTACGGACGCTGATAGCTAGATTGCGAGCAATGGTTTTGATTGCAGGAACTTCTCCTTTTAAGTGTTGAGAAATTGCTTGAATAACAAGGTTGCTATAGCTTTTTTCTTGGCTCATCTCGTCTAACATGGCTCTTGCATGTTGTTCAAAAATAGACAACAGGCTAGGGTTTGCCGATAAAACTGGCCAATCTAAACAGTTGGCATCAAAAATTATTCGATTTGTCGGTGCCCAAAAACGTATATCTGTGGAAAAAATCCGCTGATATTCGGAAATATCATTTGGGCATGGATGTTGAAACCAAACTGTCTGGAGATAAAGCTGCTTTCCTGTGAGCATTTTTGTTGCAGCCATCAAGGCAGTAAAAGTACTTTCGATGGGATGCCGGGGTTATTCCAATAAATAATTTTTTAAGTGGTCTACGATTTCGCAATCACATAATACTTGCCCTTGCAAAACTGAAAAATTAATGTAAACTCCTTAGCTGAATAAATTAGTGTAACGAGAGAGTTTTTCTAGAACTTGCTTGAATGTATTGCAATTTAATAGCACATAGCCGACAATACCGATCGCAGCTACATTAAAAGCTTCCCCTAAGTGCAAGCCGAAGTTTTCATCACCTGTCATTTTAACTACTTCACGCCACAAAGCTTTTAGCGGCGCTCCGGTAATTTGCCGATCTGGCATATCTATCAGCGCTAGTTCAATTCCCGCAGCATCACACAACTTCTTCGTATCTACGCCGTAGGTTGCTGCATATTAAACGATATCTCGAACAATGGAGACGGAGAAAGTAGCCTCTTTCATAAAGCATTCAGGCGGAGTTTTCTAAATCGGCGTCTTCTGTCAATTCTTTGGCGCAGGATGTCAATTCAAGATTTTGCAGACAGCGTACCTTGAGAGTACGAACAACGCCAACGGAATTTCTGAAAATGATATCTGCACAATTACACCCTCATACTGACGCATCTTTCACCGCAGACTCAAACAGCGAACAAATTAAGAACCCTGTAACGGGCGATCGCATGACGATTCTTCGCTCAACTTATGATACCAATGGAGAGTATGTAAAATTCCGATTTGAACTGCCACCCGGATCGCAAGGTAGCCCGCTACACTATCACGATACTAAGACAGAAATCTTATAGTCACAGTTTTGGTTACAATTGCCCATTTTTTGAATGTAGATCGGTCAATAGCTAAATACAAATAAGTAAGATACTTATACTGTTGATAGCCCTGAGGAGAGAGGCCAGTATGGGGAGTGTAGGAAGAGAGAGGAAAGATTTCTTCCCCAGTCCCCAATCCCTAGTCCCGACTCCCCACTTAAAACTAAAATCTATGACTTCAAGCATTTCCACCAAACCTCGGAAGTTACCCACCCAAGCGATCGGAGCAAAAATATTTCATTGGTGTAACATCATTAGTCTATTTCTCATGCTCACTAGTGGACTACAAATCTACAACGCCAACCCTGTTTTTGGTGGACGCGCAGGCTTACATATTCCACCAATATTTACCTTGGGAGGTTGGCTTGCAGGAGGTAGACATTGGCATTTTGCAGCAATGTGGCTATTTTCATTGAATCTATTGTGGTATGGAATTTATATTTTAATTACCCGGCGCTGGCGACATCGATTTGTTGGAGCTAACGACATCAAGGCATTACAAAAAACTCAAAATTCCAAGCGACTAATTTATGCTTGGCATCGTCTCGCATATACAGCAATTATTCCAATTTTACTATTAGCATTATTTACAGGAATAGGAATGTATAAACCTGCTCAATTCCATTGGATTGTAGATTTTTTTGGTAGTTGGCAAGCGTTACGAATTGTTCACTTTGCTTCAGTACCAATGGTTATTTTATTTGCAGTGATTCACTATTTCTTAGGGCGTCAAGCAGGGGGTTCTGAACTTACAGAATCAATGTTTTGGTAAAAAAAAAAGGGCATTGGGAACGCTGACTATTGACTGTTAATTTTGAGTCAGGAGTTTCGTAGTTTGGGTTGGCGAACGCAGCAAGATCCCGCAGGGTAACCCAACCTACAGTTAGTATTTTTGTGTCAAAATATTAAATTTAATGGAAGATTTGATAGATCCACAGGGGTGTACGCTACCTAGATGAGAATGCGTTAACAAAGGACTCGATCGATGGGATATGTAATTGCAACTGCAAATATGAAAGGTGGCGTTGGTAAAACCACCCTTACTGTCAACTTAGCTACCTGTTTAGCTAAAAATCATGGCAAGCGGGTGCTTGTTCTTGATTTGGACAGCCAGATTAGCGCCACGCTTAGTCTGATGTCACCATTAGATTTTGCTAAACGTCGTAAACAAAGTAAGACATTTAGATATCTCATAGATGAGGTTATCAATCCAGAACCAGAAGCAAAGCTGACAATTCAAGATATTATTCATTCCCAGGTTTGTAATCTTCCTGGACTAGATTTATTACCAGGAGATATCGATTTATATGATGAATTTGTTGTGTCAGAAATGCTGCATCAACAAGCAACTGCTTTAGGCGAACAAGACTTTGAAACGATTTGGAATCGCTTTGAAAGAGTTTTGATAAACAATATTTTAAAACCTGTGCGGCAAGAATACGATTTTATCCTTCTTGATTGCGCCCCTGGTTATAATCTTTTAACCCGTAGCGCTTTAGCTGCCAGCGATTTCTACATACTTCCTGCGAAACCCGAACCTTTGTCTGTAGTGGGTATTCAACTACTAGAAAGACGGATTGCTCAATTAAAAGATAGCCACGGAAATGAAACAAAGATAGATATAAAAATGCTAGGAATTGTCTTTAGTATGTCTAGTGCTAATCTACTGACTGGTAGATATTATAAACAAGTGATGCACCGTGTTGTTGAAGATTTCGGTGTTGAAAAAATTTGTAAGGTACAAATACCAGTTGATGTTAATGTTGCTAAAGCTGTTGATAGTTTTATGCCAGCTGTTTTAAATGCTCCTCAATCACCTGGTTCAAAAGCATTTTTTCAATTAACTCAGGAGTTATTGCAAAAACTATAGCTTTAAGTAATCATTCATAAACAACGAAATTCCCTAATTTTCAAATAATTAGGGAATTTTTCTTTGCTGATTTTTATATAGAAAAATAATATATAAAAAAATAAAATTTGGTAATAATTAAGCTTATATTTTGCCAAATCCAGTACTTATACTGAAGCTATAATAGCTAGATTCAGTTATTGAGTGAAAAGGCCAGTAAATCTAGCTAAGAAACAATGACTAGTAACGATTCTCTACAGACAGAGAAAAACCAACCCTTGCGAATGCGTTTACCGCGTACTCTGAGTTATTTAGAAACCTGGGGTTTTGGGTTGACGGGTCATGTTGGATGGATTGGTACTGCCACGATTATTCACGCAGCATTAGGGTCTAAAGCTATCTTAGTTTGGTTATTTGGCACAATCGTCTCCTTTTTACTTAATTTGCAGGTACAAAGTTTAGGAAGACATTGGTCAGATGTTGCAGGAGGAACACCGAACTATACCACAAGACTCTTAAAAAACTTTCCTTACTTAGGCCGTTACGTAGCTTTAGGATACTTTTTTAGCTGGGCAGCAGCACCAGCACTGTACGCAATTATTCTGACAAATCTGATTAAAGTCAATTTTCAAACATTAGATATTGTTTGTCCGGAAACTTTTTTAAAGGTTGTATTTACAGCAATTCCTTTTATTGTGGCATTCAGTGGTAGTCGTGCTTTAGCGCTACTGCACTTATTTTTTGTATTACCAGCGATTTTATTACTGTTTTTATTTTGCATTCAAGGTCTAGTATGGTTAACTTTCTCAAGCACTAGTTTTAACTTACCTGCAATTAGTATAGACTTGAGCTTTCAAGAATGGGCAAAGTGGTTTTTCCTGTCTAGCTATTCAATTTATGCTTGTGAAACTACTTCTTCTTTTGTTGCTGATAGCCACAATCCAGATAAAACTTTGAAGTTTTTAACGGTGGCTGCTTACTTAATTCCTCCGGTTTTTTTAGGTAGTTCTTGGGTATTAATGTGTTCCGCCCCAAATAGAACAATAGGCGACGATGCTTTTTTAAATTTGCTAGCAGCTTCTGTACATTTTTGGGGCAAATATGCCTCATTTTTAGTAACACTTTTAATTACTGTATCTTGCCTTTTAAGTTCTGCTACGGCAGTTTCTAATTCTCCTCGCGTATTATATCAACTTGCCTTAGACGGACATGTTTCTGAGATATTTACAGTAGTTTCTCGTCAAGGCGTTCTTGGGCCAGCAATTTTAGTTGCCTTTCTCCTCAGTCTGCTTTGTTTAAATTTAGGAAATGTATCTCAATTAGTAACCGTGGCAGGTACTTGTTATCTGTTGTCGATTATGGGGCTACATTTAGGATTATGGTTGTGTCGAGGTCAACCGGAGGTTTTATGGCCTTGGTGGTCACTTAGCTTTTTCTTTGTAGAAACGATAGTTCTAATAGTAGGAGGTTTAGCTTGGAATTGGAAATATTTTTTAGTTGGATTATCATTACCGTTTTTTTTGATGTTAGGAAATGCAGTACTAAGTCGCGTAAGTTTTGCAGCATTGTATCCAAAATTTTGGACAGACTTTTATGATGGAAAGTCTAGCAAACACAATTCAGACTTTGTTGTATTACAGGTGATTGTCTTAGTATCGCTAATTTGTATTACTGCTACAAGTAGTTGGTTTATCCGGGATTTATTAGGCAAAGTTACTAATGATAGTCATAACTCTTTATTAGCGATTTTACTAGTAACGCTTTCTTTTGCAGGAGTGGCGATCGCCTGTTGGACAACTCTACCACAAATTGTTGCTATTGATGAGGCACGCAAACAAGCAAAAAACTTATTTATCACTACTCTCGATACAGTTCCAGATACTGTTTTAGTCTTAGATGAAAACGGTATGATTTGTCAAACAAATGCAGCTGCTGAAGAATTATTTGAATTGACTATTCAGCAATTGCTTGGGCAAAATTTAAATCAACTCTTAATGTGCTATCACGGCAAACCTGAGCAATGGTCTATTAGAAGCGAACAAACTTTAAAAATCAACCAAGGTCTGCGAATTGTTGAATCGACCGTTTCCCGACCGTTTAATCCCCAACTACGAGAGTATGTTGTGATTGTACGCGACATCACTCAACGTAAGCTGGCAGAGGAAGAATTAGTCCAATACCGTTGCCAGCTTGAGCAACTAGTTTTAGAACGCACCATTGAACTTATTCGAGTTAATCAACAACTCCAACAAGACATTATCAAGCGTCAAGAAGCACAAGAACAATTACTACATAATAGCCTTCATGATGGACTAACTGGGTTACCCAATCAACGTTTATTTATCGAGCGGGTGCAGCAGTCAATAGAACGTACTAAACAGGAAAAAAATTATTTATTTGCTGTACTTTTCTTAGACTTAGACCGCTTTAAAGTCGTAAATGATAGCCTGGGACATCTACTAGGAAATCAACTTTTGATTGCAATTTCTCATCGTCTCAAATCAGTTGTCCGAAACGGAGATATAGTTGCCCGTTTTGGTGGAGATGAGTTCACAATTTTAATTGAAGAAATTGATGATGTTGACACCGCTACACAAATAGCTGAACGTATTAAAAAGGTACTAGCTTTACCATTTCAATTGAATGAACATAGGGTATTCACTAATGCTAGTATCGGTATTGCTTTGAGTAAAGCAGATTATCAGCAAGCAGCGCAGATTATCCGCGATGCCGATGTGGCAATGTACTCTGCTAAAGCACTTGGTAAAGCACGTTATGAGGTGTTTGATGAAAAAATGCACGAGAGTGCATCTTTGCTCTTAGAATTAGAAACTGCTCTGCGACATGCATTGCTGCTCAAGCAAGAGGAATTTCGCCTTTACTATCAGCCAATTGTTTCACTGATAACTGGCAAAATTATTGGATTTGAAGCATTGATACGCTGGCATCATCCAGAAAGAGGAATTGTTTCCCCTCAAGATTTTATTCCCTTGGCAGAAGAAACTGGAATGATTGTTAGTATCGGGCAATGGGTACTTTATCAAGCGTGCCAACAAATGCATACATGGCATCAACAATTTCCTAGTTCGTTAAACTTGACAATTAGCGTCAATTTTTCTGGTAAACAGGTTACCCAAGCCGATATCTTTAAACAAGTTAAACAGATTTTACAGCAAACTGGGCTAGAGCCATGTAGATTGAAATTGGAAATTACTGAAAGTTTGTTGATGGATAATTTTGAATTAGCTAATACTGTACTTTCCGAGTTAACTGCGCTGGATGTGGAGTTACATATGGATGATTTTGGTACTGGCTATTCGTCTTTGAATTATCTACATCGGCTACCAATAAAAACTATTAAGATTGACCGTTCTTTTGTCAATAATATAGGTAGTCGAGGAGAAAATTTAGAAATTGTGCGAGCGATTGTTACGTTAGCTCATAATTTGAATATGTCTGTAACAGCAGAAGGAATAGAAACTGTAGAGCAGTTAGCACAACTTAAGGCATTGCAATGTGATTATGGACAAGGATATTTCTTCTTACCACCTATGCAAAGTGGAGAAGTAGAAAGATTACTTGCCGCTAACTTTTGTTACAAAGACTTCTTAAGGAACTAAATTGTTATTAGTCATTAGTCTAAAACTAATTACCAATGCCCCATGTCTTATAATAATTTAGCTGACTGCCTGTAGCTGTAAATCTTGTACTTGCTCAAACAACCTTTGTTCTAAAACAAGCTCATCAATAAAAGTATCGATTTTTTCTCTATCGATATTCTGCATGACTACAATATGTACCCAATTCTCAAAACTTGCTAACTGCCACTTTTTAATTAATTTTTGAGATGGTTTTTTAAACACGACAGTAGTAGAAAACTTATTGAGCATACATGGGTATTCTCTCAATTGAAGTTGTTGAAAAAGATATTGAGCATTCTGAATACAGGCCTTTGCTTCTCTGGCTAAGCCGTTGTAACCTCTGCTTTGCAGTGCATACCAGAGAATTAAAGGAGTATGGCCGTTTCTAGAACCGAGAATAGTTGTATCTTTGGAACCAATATATTCAATCATTGTTTCCACTCTTTCTACCCATTTCTTCTTAGTTAAGACGACGCCACAAGGCAATGGAGAACCCATGAATTTAGCAGAAATGGCTACGCTATCTATGGGTTTTTGAAAATTAACTTGAGGAGCGCCATCTAAAAAGGGTAATATTAATCCTGAAAGCGCGGCATCACAATGAATATAGTAATTTTTAATTTGATAACGCTCTAAGATTTCGATAACTTTGTCTAGGTTATCGATCGCACCTTTAACAGTAGTGCCAATATTTAAATTTATTATCGCTGGATACTCACGATTTTGGCTAATTAGTTCTGCAAAATGGTCATAATCCATTTCACCATTAATTTGCGAATCTACAACTTGATGTTTGATGCGAAATAATCTAGCTGCTTTCGGAATTGAGTAATGAGAGTCTTGTGATGAATAAAGAATTCCATTGGGATAAATTTCTCTTGCTAAAAACATCCCATATAAATTTCCTTCAGTTCCCCCAGCAGTTACATAACCCCAAAATTTATATTCTGGAATCTTATAAAGTTGAGCAAAAAAAGATAATACTTCTTGTTCAAATTGACGAGAGTGTAGACCAAAGTCTGGCTCTACGTAGGGATCGCCAGCATTATTTAACATGTAATTAAAAGATTTAACTATCTCACTATAATCACAAGTTAAATTGTATGGATAGCCGGCGTGAAAGTGCGATCGCTGTTCTATCTCTTGCAAAAAATTTCCCAACTTTTTAGTAACTATATCTGACATACTCTGCATTTCTTTAGTTTTGATTTAAGGGAAGTTTTAGTCTAAGTTGTACATATAAACCCAATTTCTTTACTATTTTTTTATATTATGAATAATCGGATTTATTGTAAAAAATTAAATCAGTGCAAATACGCAAAAAAAAGTTGTTCATCGTATTTTAAGCTTTGCAAGCTCGACCACTGAGGAATATTTGAATATAGAATTTAGCAAACTACTCTTAATACGTAAATATAGAAAAATACTGTAATTATTCAACCGGAATAGATGCTAACTCCGGATAATCACTTATTAATATCTCTGTACATCTTTGCATCACAGCCTCTCGACTGGGATGAAATACGGATAATCACTTATACGGGGAACAAGCAATAGGCAACGGGCAAAAGGGTTAAAAGTTCTTTGCTGTCTGGTTTTTACAGCCAGATTCTGTGCTGAAATATGCTTCATTATTAAAATTTCTCTGTGTGAAAACATCAGAGTTACGGAGGTTTAGGGAAAGACTTATAGCAAGTTCTCCTTTGCTCCCCCACTCCCTCACAAGGGTAGATTTTTTGCAAAGGCTACTTTTTAGTTCCGAAATTTTCGCCACGTCCCCGCGTCCCTTATCGTAAATAAAAGGGTTTAAGACCCCTATCTCTCCAGGTAGCCCCAGTTTCAGCCGGGGTTTAAATCCCCGCCTTAGAGGTTGTTTGAAAAGTCTAAATTCATACCAGACCCGGCGATTAGAAATCGCGGCTACACAAACAAAACCCACCTACCCTTCGGGAACGCCAAGGGCGAACGTGGGTTCAAAAAGCTTAATTTGACCTTAGTCCGCGCAGGGGGACTTCTCTGCGAGACGCTACGCGAACGTTTGTGTAGTAGCGAATTATATTCGCGCAAAACTTTTCAAACATGCTCTTAAATTGTCTTTAATTTTGAATTTTGAATACTTCGACAAGCTCAGTACAAGTTTTGAATTTTGAATTGTTAATGCCCACGCCCTACTCCCCCATCTTCTTCCAAGGAAGCTTGATTGTGAATCTACTGCCTTTGCCTAATTGACTTTCAGCATGGACGCTACCACCGTGCGATTCTACAATTCTTTGCACAGTTAGTAATCCTAAACCTGTGTTTGCAGAACGACGGGCGTGCGAACTTTCATCCGGCTCTAAAGGTTGAAATAATTGGAACAGGTCATCGGAAGGAATACCAATGCCAGTATCTACGATGCTGAAAAAGATATATTTCTTTGTGGGGTGTGGTTGGATTTCAATCCAAACTTTGCCCCCGTCTGGAGTATATTTAACAGCGTTGCTTAACAGGTTGATGAACGCTTCTCGAATACGCTCTTCATCAACTTGGATGGGTGCGAGTTCTTCAGGTATTTGTACGCTCAACTGAATATTTTTTTGCAATGCTAAAGGTTTAACAAAGCTCAGACAAGAGTCACATAATTCTTGAATTGAAATCGAAGCTAGTTGTAGTTCCATTTTTTTAGATTTAATATTGGCTAGGTCGAGGATGGGTTGATTAATTCCAAGAGATTCTTGGCGCTATTTTAAAGATTATTTAGAAACTGGCGCTGTTGTTCGCTCAAAAGGTCGTATACTTCGTTTTGCGGTGCTTTGGCGATCGCCAGCATGGAGTTTAAAGTGACAATCCCATATCTAAAGATAGAGCTTGTAATATGAACGCCTGATGTATAGCACCACGTGTCTCGATACAAACCTTTTAAATTATTTCACGTGTGTTCGGGGAGCCTACCGTAGACAAGACGAGGGATTGTACAATTTGGAACAAGGCTTTTTTCTTGCTGTCGCCTTTCAATTCTCCCCTTTCCCTTGTCCTCTTTTGCTCAAGTGCCAATATATCACTTCTGGCACAAGAACAAAAAGTTATGAAGTTTCAAGAAAAAACCTTGACATTTGCAGTTTAGAACTCGACGTTTGCAGTTTAAAGCCTGGATAACAAGAGACCTCTTGCTTTCATTACTTTTTGCACTCTTGTGGGAAAAGGGATACATCTTTATTGGGGAAAGGGAAAATACCAAACATGCACCCCCTTTTCCCGACTTCTGCAATAAGTCTAAGGTTTAGCTGACTTTTCACGGGATCTGGAAAACCTCTCTCTAAATCTCTCTCCTGCAAAGAGAGAGACTTTAAATTTTCCCCCTTCCCGCATCGGGAAAGAGGTTAGAGGGTTAGGTTTTTCGTGGATTTTTCGAGATGACGTGAAAAGCGAACAAGGTTTGGAAAATATTCTTTATTCCACAATGGGTGAGTGGGTGCAAGATAAACTGCAAATTTCATTCACCAGCGACAAACACAAAAACATAATGCTAATAACCAGACTCAATACACGTTTAAACCTCAGTCCTGATGTATGCAATAAATTGGAGAAAAATCGTATCAATTTGTATCTGATGGAGATTTATTGGTTGTAATTTGCATTATTAAGGAAATCTAACTGTAGACAGATGAAATGTGAAACGTTACTGTTGTTAAGAATGTGGCTTCTTTGTGTTTAGCCTATATTTCAGTGTAGACGCTAAAGACAAGGAATGAATCATTTTGATATGGAATTCATACTTGATTTTTCGACAGAACTTAGTACATCTTTATTCCTTTTTACCCGTTCCCTCTCTTTTACGAGCGATTCTCCAAATCAAATCGGATTCCCATATTATTCCTACGTGTATTTCATTCCGTTTACAGCTAGTCCCAAGATATAGGTTTTATTACTCATGCTCAACGCGTCCACTCACAATTCTCAACAAAATCAGCAATTGATTGATACTACTGATTGGAACGTTATTGAAACGGAATTCGACCCGACGCGATTGCATCACAAAGAAACAGTTTTCACCCTTGCTAACGGCTATTTGGGAGTGCGAGGTAGTTTCGAGGAAGGGTATTCTCAAGATTCTTGTGCGACGCTCATTCATGGTGTTTATGATGATGTAAAAATTGCTCATACTGAACTTGTGAACTGTCCTAACTGGCTGCCATTGACAGTCAAAGTAGGAGGCGAACGCTTTAGCATGGACAGTGGTGAAATTCTTAACTATGAGCGTCGGCTTGATTTGCGTTTGGGTTTAGTTAGCCGTGATGTGCGCTGGCGTAGTCCTAGCGGTCATACTTTAGATTTTCACTTTCAGCGGTTCGCTAGTTTAGCAGATCGACATGTTTTAGCAATTCGGACTCAAATCACATCCGTAGACTTTGAGGGTGAGGTTACTGTAGAAGCGAGGTTTGATGCCGAACCACATACCCAAGGCGTTAGACATTGGCGAACGATAAACCAAAGTGGTGTAGATCGAATTATCTGGCTGAACAGTCAAACTCTGCACTCAGCTATTCAACTGGGGATGGCGGCTAAGTTAGTGGTAGAAGACGACACTACAGCTGTGCGCGTCGAAAATGTTTGCGGTTCTCCGACTTTGGCAACCTCCTTTGAGTTTTACCCAGGAAAAACAGTGGCTGTGGAAAAGATTGTCACTGTATTTACTTCACGAGAGAAAGAAATCCCCATTGCCGCAGCCATAGAAAGGCTAAGTGATGAACCGAGGTACGCGACTCTGTTAGCTGCTCACATTGCTGCATGGGAGCAAGTGTGGCAAGACAGTGACATTATTATTGAAGGCGATCGCCAAGCTCAATTAAGCGTCCGTTATAATCTGTTCCAATTACTAGCCGTTACACCGCGTAACGATGACCGAGTGAGCATTCCTCCCAAAAGCCTCTCTGGTTTTGCCTATAGCGGACACATCTTTTGGGATACGGAAATTTTCATTCTTCCCTTCCTCACCTACACTCAGCCAGCTTTAGCCCGGAACTTGCTCACCTACCGCTATCACACTTTACCAGGAGCTAGACGCAAAGCCCAAGAAGCAGGTTATCAAGGAGCGATGTTTGCTTGGGAAAGTGCTGCTACCGGCGATGAAGTCACCCCGCGCTGGGTGCCAACTCCAATCGGCGAATTAGTCCGTATTTGGTGCGGTGACATCGAAGTGCATATCACCGCAGATATCGCTTATGCAGCATTACACTATTGGCACACCACCAACGATGATGAATGGATACGGGATTATGGCGCCGAAATCATCCTAGATACGGCGGTTTTCTGGGAAAGTCGCGTCCAGTGGAACCAAGAGCGCCACAGCTATGACATTCTGGATGTAATTGGGCCTGACGAAAATCACGATCGCGTCAATAATAATGCCTTCACCAATCTCATGGTAGACTGGCACTTACAATCAGCTTTAGCGCTGTGGGACTGGCTCAAGCAAGCATACCCCGAAACCTCAGCCCAATTAGCGCAAAAACTCAACTTAACTACAGAACGTCTGCACCGTTGGGCAGAAATTCCAGAGCATTTATTCGTGAATCAAGATGCAAAAACAGGTTTAATTGAGCAGTTTGAAGGCTTTTTCCAGCTAGAAGACATTAACTTTGCTGATTACGAACCGCGTACCAAATCTCTGCAAGGTCTATTGGGAATTGAAGCCACAAGCCAAAAGCAGATTCTCAAGCAGCCAGATGTGTTGATGCTGTTGTATTTGATGCGGGAGCGTTATGACCATAACACCCTCGCCGCTAACTGGGACTATTACAACCAACGCACAGACCACACCTACGGTTCATCACTCGGCCCAGCCATTCACGCAGTCTTAGCCTGCGACTTGAATCAACCAACCGAAGCTTATACACATTTCATGCGATCGGCCTTGGTAGACTTAGAAGATGTGCGGCTCAACGCAGGTGAAGGAATTCACGCCGCCAGTGCTGGAGGAGTTTGGCAAGCAGTAGTCTTTGGATTTGGCGGTATCCGCATGACTCAATTTGGGCCAGTGGCTTGTCCCAATCTTCCACCTCACTGGACGCGTTTGAAGTTTCGCCTGCAATGGCGTAATGAGTGGTATGACTTTGACTTGGCAGTTGAACAAGAAGTCAAAGTTCCCACTTTAGTAGAAGAAAGCGTGGAAAGTTTAGTATAAGTAGAAATTTAGTTTCACCCAGAGGCGCAAAGAAGAAGTCAACAGTTGAGTTGTAATTACCCATTTCAAAAAATCTTTCTTATCTCTCTGCGCCTCTGTGTTTGAAGCGTGCAATTTCTTCCTTTGCGTTCTTCTCTAACGAGACGGTGCGCGAATGCGTTCTTTGTGGTTCGTTTCCAAAAATTTATATCAAGTTCGGATGATTAGTTAATTGCAGTCCTCGCGTTACCCCTCCCCAACCCTGCCCAAGCTTCGGGGAGGGTGCCGTAAGGCGGGTGGGGTGTTTCAGGATTTGTAAGTAATTAAGCGAACTTGATATTAGGTATTTATTCAGCAACAAAAAAATAGACCTCTTGCATAAATCAAAAATAAGGAACCCCACCCCGCATTTGAATAAAGTAAAAGCTCCCCTCCCCTTGTAAGGCTACGGTGTAGACACAAGTATCTCGATCTGCACCTTTATTGCATCGCCTTGCACCTTGATTGCATCGCCTTGCACCTTTATTGCATCGCCTTGCACCTTTATTGCATCGCCTTGCACCTTTATTGCATTGCCTTGCACCTTTGTTGCATCGCCTTGCACCTTTGTTGCATTGCCTTGCACCTTTGTTGCATCGAAGAGCAAAAATTAACCTTCTGTGTCTTACACAACAACTCTAAAAAACTTATGTGTACGCGGTAGCCTTGGTTGGGGGTGGGGTGTTTGGGACTTTTGCAACAGGTCTAATAATTAACAAACTTCGCTATAGTCTTGATTTAGCAATTGCGAACGATGAAATCTGACTTTTCACGTCATGTGAAAAAACTAATGCTAAATCTAACTTCTAAGCAAGCATTCTTACTTGGAAATAGAAGCAAAGTTTTCTAAATAAGAGTGAAAAGTCAGCTTTGGGAATGAGTGGAAAAAGAGATTGTGTCTGTCCTACCGACAAGTAGAACCAAGCTTAATAAATCAAAGCGGAGGGATTAATAACGATCCCAATAGCGATCGCGTTGATAGCGACGGCGATCGTCACGAATATTGCGAAAGTCGTTATCCCTGTCATGGCGGCGATAGTTGTCGCGGTCATAACGGCGATAATTCTCGCCGTCATCACGGCGATAGTTGTCGCGGTCATGGCGGCGATGATTGCCTCGGTCGTAACGACGGCGATTGTCACGAATGTTGCGGAAGTCGCGATCGCGATCGTAATCGCGATGTCTATAGTGACGACTCTGAAGCTCATAGTTAGCATCATCATTTTGATGATAGCTATAGCTATCTAACTCAGCAAGATAAGAGGCATCAGCTTTAGGAGAAATAGCCAAAGCTGAACCAGAAGCTATCAAGCCTGCGAGAAAAATAGAGGCAAAGCGGTTCATAAGGTGAGCCGAAAATTGTTGATAGTAATTTATGCAAGTCCAGTCTGTTTACGAAGAGGAGATTCCACAAGTCTTTAAATCAATCCTATCAGTTTTTCTTGAGTGGGATGATTGAGAAAAGTTTTGTTGTTTGTGAGGATTTATAACTAGTTTAGGTATTTACAACCACGATTATTCAACGTTCAAACATTCAAACGACAATTTACAGATTATGCTGTTGTTTAAAGCAACAACTTACACCGTATTTCAGGTAAATAAAGTACATAGGTAAGGGCACAATATATTGTG
The DNA here is from genome assembly GCA_034531195.2 of Nostoc sp. ChiSLP01. Classification (GTDB taxonomy): domain Bacteria; phylum Cyanobacteriota; class Cyanobacteriia; order Cyanobacteriales; family Nostocaceae; genus Nostoc. The sequence goes on along the minus strand of JAVRBO020000103.1, from coordinate 25,446 downwards.
CCTCTACAATTATCTGTACCTCACAAAGTAGCAATCTGCTGTAAAGTCAGCAAAATGCGACAGAATACGTAGGTTCAATTAAAAGCCTCAAACTTAAAGAGTTAGACAGCCCTAATAACTGATAACTTGGAAATTGATATTAGGAGTCGTTTTATGGTTCTACAAATTCAACCCACCCAAAAAGAACCAATTGTTACTTGGGAAGCGCTCCCAGCTGACTTTATTTTACCTGACGATCCAGTGGAAAATATTCAACAACCCGTTCTCGCTGCGGCGCTTACCGATGCTTTGGGAACCGCAGAACGCATCCAACCGCAGATGCTAATTGGCTCTAATTTTGGACTGGTCGCCACAGTCAATAAAAAAATCGTCGTCAAAGCACCAGACTGGTTTTACGTCTCTCAAGTACACCCTGTAGCCGCTGATGTAATTCGGCGTAGCTACACGCAGAACTTAGAAGGCGCTGCTGTTGGTGTGGTGATGGAATTTCTCTCAGACACAGAAGGTGGAGAACTCTCGGTTCGCTCAACTCCACCCTATGGTAAGCTCTATTTTTACGAACGAATTCTTAAGGTTCCAACCTACGTAACCTACGATCCCTACGAACCCAATTTAGAAGTACGCTGCTTGCAAAATGGACGATATACTTTGCAACAAGCAGATAGCAATGGACGCTTTTGGATTCCTGAGTTGGATTTATTCCTGGGAATTTGGTATGGCGAAAGACTTTGCAACAGCACAAATTGGCTGCGATGGTGGGATAAAGAAGGAAATTTGCTTTTGTGGAGTAGCGAACAAGCTGAACAAGAACGTCAACGTGCCGAACAGGAACGCCAACGCGCCGAACAGGAAAGCCAACGTGCCGAACAGGAAAGCCAACGTGCCGAACAGGAAAGCCAACGTGCCGAACAAGAACGCCAACGTGCCGAACAAGAACGCCAACGTGCTGATATATTAGCAGCTAGATTACGCGAATTAGGAGTTGACCCTGATGTGTAGGCGTAGCTCATCGTAGACATCGCATAACCTCAAAAATGCTGGGAATAATAATTTTGGTGCATATACCCCATAATTATTATGAAACAGCAAAAAAATCAATTCAGCTATCTAACTGCGATCGAAAGAACTTATCTATCATTTCCAGCACAGTTTTTATTAAATCAAAATCTGCTGCAAGGGAAAATACTAGACTTTGGTTGTGGCTTTGGTAATGATGTGAAAATTTTACGCCAAAAAGGCTGTGATATTACAGGTTACGATCCTTATTATTTTCCAGAATATCCTCAGAATAAATTTGATACAATAATTTGCTTTTATGTTTTAAATGTTTTATTTGCTGAAGAACAAGCTAATATTCTGATGCAAATATCACATTTATTAAAAGCTGGATGTAAAGCTTATTACGTTGTGAGAAGGGATATTAAAAAAGAAGGTTTTCGCGAACATTATGTTCATAAAAAACCTACATATCAATGTATCGTGCAACTTCCTTTTCCTTCACTTTATTTAGATGAGCATCGGGAGGTATATGAATATATTCACTATAATCATCAGCAAAATTCATTTAATAATTGTATATTTTGTAATCCACGTAAAAATCTCAAACTCTTAACTGAATCAGCAACAGCTTACGCTATATTTGATGGCTATCCTATAAGTAAAGGACATGTTTTAGTTATCCCTAAACGTCATGTTAGCAATTACTTTGAACTACCATTTAAAGAACAATCTGCTTGCTGGTTTATGGTAAATAAAGTGCAAGAAATTCTCAAAACTGAATTTGAGCCTAATGGTTTTAATGTAGGAATGAACATAAATCGAGAAGCAGGGCAAAATATTATGCACACCAGTATTCATATCATCCCCCGTTACAAAGGTGATACTGTTTCTCCCAAAAGTGGAATCAGAAACGTGATTCCTAAAAAGTAATACAGCAAAATTCAGAATTCAAGAGTAAAACACTTTTTCTCCGTGAGTAAGAGACGAATCTTTATGTACTTTAGATTATTTTTCAGTTTTGTTGAAAATATTTTCAAATATCTACCTAACGGAGATTATCTGGATCGATTCCCAGCACTCTTAATTGTTCTGCTAATTGTTGAACGCGTTGTTCTGCAATTTCAGCGCGTTGTGCTTCTTGCTGGGCGCGTTGTGCTTCTTGCTGGGCGCGTTGTGCTTCTTGTTGAGCGCGTTGTGCTTCTTGCTGAGCGCGTTCTACTTCTAGTTTAATTTGTTCTGCTGGTGTGGGATAGCGTTTTCCAGTCTCGTCATACCAATACATCCATTCTCGCGTTACGCCGCTATAGTTTCCCCTTTCGCAACCAATTCCTAAACCAATTTCTGGTAACCAAACGGGGTTTCCTTCTTGCAATTCATATCTACCATTAACTAATTTATGCACTTCTAATCGAGGTTTGCGGCGGCGGCGAGAAGAATAAATTACATAGTAAAGTACACCTAATGCTGCATATTCATCCAATTTAGTGCTATATTCTTTGCGATAATTTTGGGAAACAATTTCTAGTACCAAAATCGGTAGAACGTTTTCATCCCACAGCACATAACTAGGACGCAGTTCCTCATCATAAAATCGCTCTACTCCTAAACTCAAAAAGCCATCTGGCACGATCGCAGGCTTATCGGGGTGATAATAAATACCCATATCTATCCCAAAAAACCAGTCCATGCGTTCTGCCCAAAGTATCAGCAGTATCGACTTTAACAACCCTGGTATCAATTCTTGTAGTTCATTATCCACAGGCGTTTCATCAGAGTCGGGTAGTTCTTCGGCTGAAGGCAAGTACCTTGGCAAGTTGTACTCTAACATGGCTTGGTTTCCCGAAAACTCAAATAATACTGGGTTTTTTTGGGTCACCAGAATTATAACGATTTTTAATAGACATCTCCAGAAATGATGTAGGGGCGAACAGCTGTTCGCTCCTTCCAAGGATTTCGGGTAACGCAGAATTAATTTTCATCAAATGGGTTCTATATAATAGCGATCGCTCTCATCCAAAAACCAAAAAAACCAACCTCTGACAACAAGCTAGCTGCCTTTGCACCGTATAAAATACCTCCAGCAAACAAAAAGCCTCGGCTAGTTTAACTTACCAATCTGGCATATTCCGCAAAGTTGCTGAAGCCGATAAAATTTTTGGTAACTCTTAACTATTAATAAATATATCGAGGTCGATACCATTCATGCTTTATATTTAGCGACAGGGTAGTGCAAACACCCACTCGCGTTCAAAGACTAGGAGGCAGCAGATATCACCACTAAGCAACTCGCGCCCGCATACCTACCATCAGCACGCAGTGTAACTCAAGGTTAAGTTGATATTAAAACTGATAATTTTTGCTGAATTGCGACAGATAAAGACTAAACTAAAAAGTCTTGTGCAGCAAAACCTGTAGCTTTAAATAAAGTAATCATGTCTAAGGTTCTTGTCTCTGATTCTATTGACCAAGCTGGAATTGACATTCTTTCTCAAGTTGCTACTGTTGATGTCAAAACAGGTCTAAAACCAGCAGAACTGATAGAAATTATTGGTGAGTACGACGCGCTAATGATTCGTTCTGGTACGCGCGTCACCCAAGAAATTATTGAAGCTGGTATCCAGCTAAAAATCATCGGTCGCGCTGGTGTGGGTGTGGATAATGTGGATGTTCCCGCCGCCACACGCCGAGGAATTGTCGTAGTTAATTCGCCTGAGGGAAACACCATCGCTGCTGCTGAACATGCTATAGCGATGATTTTAGCTTTGTCTCGCCATATCCCCGATGCAAATGCTTCAGTGAAACGCGGCGCATGGGATCGCAATAGCTTTATCGGTGCAGAAGTCTACAAAAAAACTCTCGGTATTGTCGGTTTGGGGAAAATTGGCTCCCATGTAGCTGCTGTGGCTAAGGCAATGGGGATGAAATTACTCGCTTATGACCCGTTTATCTCCACAGAACGAGCCGAACAAATTGGTTGTCAGTTAGTAGAACTGGACTTGCTTTTCCAGCAAGCAGATTATATCACCCTACACATCCCTAAAACTCCAGAAACTACCCACTTAATCAATGCCGTAACCCTGGCAAAGATGAAACCCACAGCCCGGATTGTTAACTGCGCTCGTGGTGGGATTATTGAGGAAACAGCTTTAGCAGCAGCAATCAAAGCTGGTAAAATCGCAGGTGCCGCCTTAGATGTGTTCGAGTCAGAACCGCTGGGAGAATCGGAATTGCGATCGCTAGGCAAGGAAGTCATTCTCACCCCCCACTTGGGAGCATCCACCACGGAAGCACAGGTGAATGTAGCCATCGATGTCGCCGAACAAATTCGGGATGTACTGTTAGGCCTACCCGCACGTTCCGCCGTTAACATCCCCGGACTCGGCCCTGATGTGTTGGAAGAACTCAAACCCTACATGCAACTAGCAGAAACTCTAGGTAATTTAGTGGGACAGCTAGCTGGCGGACGAGTGGAAGTCCTAAATGTGCGACTCCAAGGGGAACTCGCAACCAACAAAAGTCAACCTTTGGTAGTAGCTGCCCTCAAAGGATTGCTTTACCAAGCCTTGCGCGAACGCGTAAATTACGTAAATGCCAGCATCGAAGCTAAAGAACGCGGAATTCGGGTAATTGAAACCCGCGATGCTTCCATTAGAGATTATGCCGGCACGCTGCATCTAGAAGCCACGGGTACTTTAGGTACTCATTCTGTCACAGGCGCTTTGTTGGGCGAACGAGAAATCCATCTCACCGACGTTGACGGTTTCCCGATTAACGTCCCACCCAGTAAATATATGCTGTTTACCCTACACCGCGATATGCCGGGAATTATTGGTAAACTCGGTTCGCTGCTTGGCAGTTTCAATGTGAACATTGCCAGTATGCAAGTCGGTCGAAAAATCGTCCGTGGTGATGCAGTCATGGCTCTGAGCATAGATGACCCTTTACCTGAGGGCATCTTAGATGAGATTATTAAAGTCCCTGGCATTCGGGACGCTTTTACAGTAACTCTATGAGTGCTAAGTGAAAAAAGTTAGGAGTGAAGAAAAGTTAGGAGTGAGGAATTAAAAGTTAAAAAATAAAACTCCTAACTCATAGAGAAGGTAAAAACCAAAACTCCTAACTCCTAACTCCTAACTCCTAACTCTTTCATACTCACCACTCAGCACTCAAACATGGCAAACACCTGGTGGGAACTACAAATTTTATGCGATCCGGATCTAGAAGATTCTATCTTTTGGCGGCTGGAAGATTTTGGCTGTCGTGGCACAGCTAGTGAAAGCAAAGGAAATTCCTCTTTAATCAGGGGTTACTTGCCGACAATTCAAACACAATTACTAGATTTGGCAGCACTATCGCTGCGGTTGCGTCAAGATGCCCTCTGTGTAGGGCTTTCATCTCCCACCTTGCGTTGGGAATTGATTGATGAAGAAGATTGGGCCACTAGCTGGAAACAATATTGGCAACCCCAAGAAATTGGCGATCGCTTTTTGATTAACCCCGCATGGCTACCATTACCTGAAACAAACCAACGGTTAGTAATTCTTCTCGATCCAGGTGTAGCATTTGGTACAGGAAATCATGCTACAACTCAGCTATGTTTAGAATCTTTGGAAATGCGTCTAAGTGAAGTACCGCAATCCTTTGTGGGTACTGCTGGTAAACAAGAGCATACGGTAATTGCTGACATAGGTTGTGGTTCTGGTATCCTTTCCATCGGGGCGTTGCTACTGGGAGCAGAGAAAGTCTATGCAGTGGATACTGACCCATTGGCGGTGCAATCAACTATTAGCAATCGTACCTTGAATGAGATTAGCGCAGAACGTTTAATACCTGCACAGGGAAGTGTAGAGGCTTTGACAAAACTGCTAGAAAAGCCAGTGGACGGTATTGTTTGCAATATCTTGGCTAATGTAATTATTGAGTTGGTTCCAGAAATGAGTGCGATCGCCAAGCCTAACACTTGGGCTATCTTCAGCGGTATTTTACTCGAACAATCTAAAGCTGTCGCTGACGCCTTAGAAAAACATGGCTGGGTGGTTGCTACTCTGTGGAAACGCAAAGAATGGTGTTGTTTGAATGTAAGACGTTCTTAAGCCAAAAATACCAACTGCAATCGCTTTGGTAACAACCTAATTGTTCCTTTTGCCTGAGTCATTAGCTCTTGAAAATTGGTACTTTTGGATAACCTGCTCAATTTTGGAAGTCACCACATTTATTCTGTCTTTAACCTTATCAAAATCAATATTCACCCAGATATAAGCTTTGTTGGATATTTTTTGCTTTTGATTCATAATTTGTTCTATTTGTCAAAATAATTTATTATATCTATACAATATAGCTTTCCTAATTTCTCAACTACTTTCTTAAGACATATAAGTAGATATGCTTAATGTTTGCTTAAGGTTTTATATCAAGTTCCCTTAATTACTTACAAATCCTCAAACACCCCACCCGCCCCTTAGCAAGGCAGGGCTGTTTCGTTCCCGAAAAAGCGCTGATTTACAAGCGTTTCAAGCAAAAAAGTCAGGTGACTAAAAAATCTGATTGGGCAATAAAATCGCGATCGCACTTAAATTTACTCGTTGAGGTGGTAGCTTTTCTTTTCCCCAATCAAGCAAATTTCTGACTCATACTCTTGACAAAATACCCAAGAGATCGAATGAAACAGCCCTGCTTAGCAAGGGGAGGGTTAGGGTGGGGTAAAAAATATTTGATACATCAATCATGACTTTTCAAACATCCTCTGATAGCAGTTTTCATTTGCATGACGTACAGAGTAACTGGTGCAAGAGGCAGAGGGAGTTCTTGCTAGAGGGAAAAGAAGAAAAGAGATACGCAAGATAAAATTAATTAATATTCAACATTGGCTAATAACCAAATCCTTATGGCAAAGACTATTTCAATTACGGATTCTCTAGTTCCTAATCCTGTACCGAAATCAACTATTATTCGTTTAGAAAATATATATAAAGTCTACGGCAGTGGCGAAACCGAAGTCAAAGCACTCAACGATGTGAATTTGATTATCCACGAAGGCGAATATTGTTCAATTATGGGGCCTTCTGGTTCCGGTAAATCTACAGCCATGAATATTATCGGCTGTCTAGACCGACCCACAGACGGACATTATTACTTAGATAATATAGATGTGGCGCAAATGGAGGATAAATCATTGGCACACATCCGTAACAAAAAGCTGGGGTTTGTGTTCCAACAATTCCACTTATTACCTCAACTCACAGCATTAGAAAATGTGATGCTGCCAATGGTATATGCTAACGTGAATCCAAAAGAAAGAAGCGATCGCGCCATCGAAGCACTGACACGAGTCGGCTTAGCAAAACGCCTCAATAACAAACCAACTCAACTATCAGGGGGACAACAACAAAGAGTAGCGATCGCTCGTGCCATTGTCAACCGTCCCGTAGTACTCCTAGCCGATGAACCCACCGGCGCACTTGATTCGCGCACAACCCAAGAAGTCTTAGACATCTTTAGCGAACTCAATGCTAGCGGAATCACCGTTGTTATGGTAACCCACGAACCAGAAGTAGCACGTCAAACCCAACGCATCGTTTGGTTCCGCGATGGTGAGGTGGTACACTCTAACCTAACTCCGTCTGACTTGAATCAACTTGCTGTCTCTTAATTATCAATTCCAAATTTTGAATCAAACACGCCATTGTAGGGGCACAATATATTGTGCCCCTACGTATATGTTCTCTATTCGACGAAAATTGGCATAATTACAGACTTGACGTTTTACCAGTTTGTGCCTGTGTCTCAACTGGCTTAACATCGGTGTAACCCAATTCACCAGCTATTGTCCGGAACACCGAAATTTGCTCGTCAAAATCTAGCTCTTCTATTTGGGAAAGCAAATCATTAATGGCCTGGCTTGGCTGGTAGCTAGCTGGTAACCCAACTACTTTATCTCCCATAGCTACTGCCCAAGCATACCAAACTAACAACTGATTGTTTTCTTTAATCGCCCCATAAGCGCGGGAATATTCTGTGTCTTTGCGGTTAACAATATCCCGCATAATGTTTAATTGCTCGTCATCTGATAACTCAAAATAATCTCCTAGCAACTTTGGTGCTAATTCCGGATCGGTAGCAGCAGGAGCCGCTGGGGTAATGGAATCGCCCATTTTTTTATAAACAAAATAGAACCAAGCTAATTTTGCATCGGTATCTAAGGCGTTAAACGCATCTACCACTTTTTGACTTTCATTGCTTCGGGCTTGAGAAATATTTTTATCGTAACTTGTATTCATAACTTTTCTCCAACACAGTTTAAAAAACAGGCCAAACTAAGACTTACCAAAGTTTCAGAATTAGATTCTACTATCAAGAGAAAGAATTAAATTAATTATCAATTGCAACATTAATCTACCTTTTAATAGAGGTAAAAATCTTTCGCTAGAAAGTAAGAAAGAAGCGAGTTAGTTTGCTATGATTGCCCCAGCAATAAAAATTTACCTAAGGTTTTAAATATGCCAGATGAAATAAAACCCAATGTTAATGAAGCTCCCACCCATGATGCTCAATTAGCTGCCGAAAACATAGCTAGTGGTGAAGAAAAAGCGCCAAACGTGGATTTTGATGCTGATTATGCAGCAGCACAACAATTCAGCGTTAGTGAAATTGACCGCACAGGTGAAGGCGCAGCAGCAGCCGAAGCCGCAACCGCCCCCGAACAAAAAGTTCCTCAAGCAAAAGAAACAAAAACACAAACCCAGTCAACTGGTAATCCTGATGATTATACAGAATTGGCTAAGGAAGTTGGAAATGCCAAAACTGAGGCTGTAACTAGTGTCGATGACGATTTAGTAGAAAAAGCTCTAGAAAAAGGTCAACCTAAAAAATAATTTTTCCCCACCCAGATTCATACTTTAGAACCCCGACTTCTTGAAGAAGTCGGGGTTCTGAATTCAGGTTAATTAACTGAATTCTGAATTCTGAATTCTCACTTCATGACTTCTAGTAATTCGCTAGGTCTATGAATCAAATAATCTGGATTTTGCTTAGCGAGTACTTCCGGTGAATTAAAGCCCCAAGTCACTGCAATTACTTGAATATTTGCTTTTTTTGATGCTTCGATATCTCTGGTTTCATCTCCAACATAAATTACATCTTGAGGCTTGAGTTGTTTTTGTTTCAATACATTATTAATAATGGTTGTTTTACCAAAAATTGTAATTCCTGAATATATAAAATCAAATAAATAATTTAAATCATTTATTTTGAGAAATTCCGTCACATTTTCTTTGGAATTAGAAGTAATAATTCCTAGTTTATATCCTCGATCTTGAAGTTCTATTAATGCTTCTTTAATTCCAGGAATAGGTTTTAATTCTCGGATTTTGTTTTTTAATTCTCCTTTAACTTTTTTCACTAGAAAAGGTATCTTAAATAGCGAAACTCCAGTGTGCTTAATAATTTCCCTTGATGTTAAGTTTTTGAGTAGAGCTAATTGGTCTGGAGTTATTTGGATATAACCAAAGTCTACAGCTAGACGATTAGCAATACTGACAAGGGCATCTACTGTATCTGCAATTGTGCCATCAAAATCGAAAATAATTACTTTTTGGGTCATCTTTCGCCTAGATGCGTCAAGATTAGCTTGAGCGTTGCGTCGTAACATTTCTGGCTTAATCCGTCGTAAAGCGGATGCTGGAAATCGTTTGTCCCACTCCCCATCTGAAATTTGGGCTAATTCTAGCAGTTGGGGAGCAAGATTCTGAGGATAAGGCGCAAACTCTGTGATATCAGTTGTCTTAGCAAAACGTTGATTCCAAGGACAAACATCTTGGCAAATATCGCAACCAGCAACCCAGCCTTGCAAATGCGGTGTAAGTGTTTGTGGCAATTTTTCTGCTCGATTTTCAATTGTATGATAGGCAATGCAACGATTCGCATCCACTACAAAAGGCTGAGTAATTGCACCAGTAGGACAAGCCTGAAGACAACGAGTACAGCTACCGCAGTGTTCTGTATGGGGGCGATCGCTTTCTAGTTCCAAATTGGTCAACACTTCTCCCAAAAATACCCAAGAACCATACTCGCGTGTAATCACATTACCATTTTTCGCAATCCAACCAATTCCCGCTTTTTGTGCCCAGACTTTATCTTGCACTGGCCCGGTGTCTGCATAATAAATCGCTCGCACGCTTTCATCGAGTGATTCTAGCCAAGTGGCTAGCTGCTTGAGTTTTTTATGCATTACTTTGTGATAATCCCTTCCCCAGCCATAACGAGAAATTTTGGCGTATTCTTCGCCAAGGGGACGTTCGTATGGCGTGTAATAATTCAGTGCTACGCACACAAGCGATCGCACTTCTGGCATCACTAACCGAATATCCTGACGCTTTGGGTTACTCATCCATTCCATATCGGCGTGATAACCCAGCGCTAGCCATGCTTTCAACCTCTGTGCTTCTGTAACATCCACCCTGTCCACAGCGGCAATCCCAATTTGATGAAAGCCCAACTCGCTGGCTTTTTCTTTCACTACGCTGCTGCTGGTTACGGAACACTGATTCATTGTTTTATATCTGAATTTGCCTAACGACAGGCATGATTATTATACATTAATTTAGTATTTTTTTTGATAAATATTTGTTATTCATTTTACCTTCGACAGCAGAATTCAAAATTATTGGCTGTTAATCGTCAACAGTTAATAGATCCATCGTCAGAAAGATTTATACATGTGTGCCAATCTATCTCAATAGTGGCTTCTTTTTTTACGATTTTTGTAATGAAATAAATATTTAGCTAACGTAATACAGGTAATTTTATGACCTCTGCCGAAATATCCCCAGTACAGCCTTCATCAGAATTCCAGATTCAAGGAATTACAGAAACAAGTGTACTGCGTTATTTTGAAACATTAAATGCAGGAGAATTTGACCAAACTGTCGCTTTATTTGCGGAGGACGGTGTGATGCATCCACCACTTGAGTCTGATATTGTTGGACGTGATGCGATCGCAGCTTACTTAAAGCAAGAAGCCCAAAACATTAAAGCTTACCCCAATACAGGAATAAGCGATACTTTGGAAAACGGTACGATCCAAGTCCAAGTGACAGGTAAAGCCCAAACTTCTTGGTGCGGGGTAAATGTCTTGTGGATATTTATCCTCAACCAACAACAGCAAATTTTGTATACTAGAATCAAACTTTTAGCTTCGCCTCAAGAGTTACTATCTTTACGCCCTCAAAAATAATAAGTAACTAATCGTGGCTTAAAACCTACTCATTTGACTAATTCGGGTAAAGTCGCTTCTAACTTGAGACAGTTAGCGCCATTAATCTGCAACGTGTAGTCTACTTTATCCATGAGACGATTCATAATCAGCCAACCATAACCACCTTCTTGTTTTTCAACGGGGTCGGGAGCATAGTATGTAGACATATCAAAGCCTTCGCCATAGTCCCAAACTTCTAGGGCCAAGTCTCGGTCTTTGAGTTCCAAACGCAGTAATATGGGCAAATTTGGTTTGTCCCGATGGGCGTGACGTACTGCGTTTGAGTATGCTTCCACTAAAGCTAATCTCAAACGACTTGATTGGCGCGACCAATCTACCGAGTCTCCTAGCTGGATTTTCAAACATCCCAGCAACCAGTTCTCGACAATATTGAGAAAATTCAAATCACTTGGTACGTGAAGCTCACTTTTCATTACTTACAAAATCTCCAGCGAGAGTATAGTTTGATCGTCTTCTTGAACGTGGTTATCTGCCTGGATGCGAGCTACTAAATGGTTAAGAGAAAGCGGTTTTTCCTCTTTTTGTAGGAGTTGCCAAAGCCCGTCTTGATTCAGCATAGAACGTTCAGCTGGGTCAACGCCAGATACGCTTTTTACTGATGCAAATGAATTATTTGATACCATTGCTTCTGTAATACCATCACTAGTTAGTAACAGTGTGTCTCCAGGAGCGATAACCAAGCTACAAGACTGTCCTTGCCATTTAGGCAATATTCCCAAAGGAACGCTGCGAACTTTGAGGTAATTGGGACTGTCGGGGGATGCCGCTTTGTGTGACCATAAAATTGGATAGATATGACCGGCATTAGTGTAAATGAGTTCTCCAGTGCTAGGGGTATAGCAGGCTAACACAAGAGTGATGAAATAATTATTGCTAATCAAGTCTTCACTCAAAGCGTGGTTGAGGTTCTGCATAACGACATTTGGTGCGGCTGGAGCTTCTTGAGATAATTCCCGGCGCAAGACAGAAATAACACTAGCCATGAATAAAGCAGCTGGAACGCCCTTGCCAGAAACGTCACCCACAGCCAACCACAAATCGCCTTTGGGATGGACAAATACTTCAAAAAAGTCCCCTCCAACTTCCCGTGCAGGGTAGCAACAGGCTTGCACCTTCACACCTTTGATATCAGGTAAACTTTGGCGGAGCAGATTGTATTGAATTTGGCGAGCCACCTCTAACTCATTGTGAATCTGCTGTTGTTTTTCCTGTAGGCGTTGGTAGAGTTTTGCTTGAGAGAGAGCTAAGGCTGCTTGTTCGGCAACACCAGCAATCAGTTGGATCTCTTCCTCTTCCCAAGGGCGATCGCGTCCCCATTGGTGGAGAGCCAACACAGCCACCAAGTGTTGCTGGTAGCTAAGTGGCACAACCAGATGATGGCAGGGGTTACCGTCGTATATTTCTTGAGCAAGTTCGTGATGACGAGTTTGCAGAACTTTTTCAATTAAAGCAGCAGTGTCGAAGGCACAATCCAATACATCCGATTGAGGATCGTAGTATGAGAATATCTCTGGTGTGAGGCGATCGCTTTCTGTTGGTCTGAGCAAACAACTAGTAGCTTCAAAGGTTTGTCCAATAGTTGCTACAGTCTTTTGCAGCATACTGTCGTAGTCTAAAGACTCTCGGATTGCTGTTGTTACTGCATTAAACAACGATTCTCGCCGCAGCGCTCGACTCAATTCTTGGGTACGCTTCTTCACTAGGCGGTATGTATCTGTGGCTTGTTCGACTAACGCCCTGAGTCGCTCTGGATTCCAGGGTTTGGTGATGTACTTGAACACCTGACCGGAGTTGATCGCATCTACCAAATCTTCCACATCAGTAAAACCAGTTAACAAAATCCGAATTGTGTCCGGATATCGTTCCACTGTGCGACTAAAAAATTCGCTGCCGCTCATTTCTGGCATTCTTTGGTCAGAAATAATCACAGCCATCTCGCCCACTTTCTCTAAGATTTCCAAAGCACCCATCGCGTGATTTGCTTTGTAAACTTGAAAATCTCGTCTAAAAGTGCGGTAGAGTAAATCTAAGTTATCCGGCTCATCGTCTACCACCATGAGCTTAAGCTTGTCCACCCCTGTCTCAGCCATATTTGACTTTAATTTTTCAACTATGTTTAGTGGCGAGATAGTACGATCTTTATCCCACCTGATAACCAACGAAAATTTAGAACTAATCATTCTCAACAGCTATCAGTTATCAGTGTTTGAAACCTTGATAACTGTTCACTGCTAGTTGAATTTAACTTTTATCCCACTAACCCAGAACGCAAGGCGCGGACTGCTGCCTGGGTACGGTCATCGGCACATAGCTTATTCAAAATATTGCGGACGTGAGTTTTAACAGTTCCGACGGTGATATAAAGCCTTTCCGCAATTACCGCATTGCTACAACCTTCGACAATCAACTGTAACACTTCCAACTCCCTTTCTGTCAGGGTGTAGGGTTCAATTCCTTCCAGATTTTCCGCAAAATCAGGATTAGGGGCAACGGCTTTGGTATCAACAAAAGCCGATTCCGACTTTTGGGGATTTTGTTGCGCTTGTTGTAATACAATTCGAGCGATCGCCGGATCGATCCACGCGTTGCCATTGTAAGTTACTCGCACTGCTTCCAGCAAATTATCAAATTTGATATCCTTCATACAGTAGGAGTCTGCCCCAGCAGCAAAAGCCGCCAATACCGCTTCTCGATTATCGCGCAGTGTCAAAATTAACACCTTTGTGCTTAACTCTTCGCTATTAGTAGTAGATTTTACCTCTCGTGTCAACTCAATGCCATCCTTATCTGGCAAACCAATATCTACTATGGCAATATCTGGTTGTAGCACTTTTAACATTTTTAATCCCTCAGCGGCAGTAGCAGCTTCCCCTACAACTTCAATTTCATCCTTTTGCAGTAGTGCTGTCCGAATACCTACGCGAGTCAGATCGTGATCTTCAATCAGAGCAATACGAATTTTACTCATAGCCAACTTCAGCCCGTTACACTACCTTAACTGTAAAGTCGAGTTTACTAAAAAGTCTTAAGAGGTTCAGATTCAAGGCATCTTCGTATAGAGGTGTTACACTTGAGCAACTCAAATCCTACGTTGAAAAGGAACATAGTCGTGACAATCAAGGGCACTTGATGTCCCCTTAATTGTCCCGCAATTCCCGATCGCAGCCAACGCTTTCTATTGCTGTGTGAAATAGTAGGCGATCGTACTGTAGGTAGATAGGGGCTTCCACACCTTACCGTTATCAATGAAGGCAGGAGTTAGGGGGCAGGAGGCAGGAGGAAAACTGACCCCTAACTCCTGCTAGTACCGTCAGGACAAGGTGAAACACCGCACCAAATTAAAAATTTGGTGGCTCTCCCTATTGAGGGGTCACCAATCCCCAACTGAGGTAAAAACCTCCTGCCTTCTGCCTTCTGCCTCCTGCCTCCTTTAACCTCGTGACAGAAATCATACTGGCTCGTGTTAAATTCTTATTTGATAAAAATATTTGATAAACTTAACATTCAAAGAAATGTGGTGTAAAATCAATCAAAAATAGGCACTATGTCTAAATCGCCTAAAGCATTTTCAGTATTGGGAATGCCAGTTCATGTGATGACTAACTATCCAGGCTGGTTGTTAGAATGCTTGCAACAGGGCAGAGGAATTCATGTGGTAACGCTCAATGCAGAAATGACTATCCAGGCAGAGCGGAACACACTCCTAGCTCAGGCCATTCAAAATGCTGAACTAGTGATTCCAGATGGAGCTGGGGTTGTTCTGTATTTACGGTGGTTGTTATGGCAAAAAGTACAGCGTTGTCCAGGAATTGAATTATCAGAAAAGCTTTTGCAAGAACTTGGACAACACAAGACAGGAGCAAAAGTATTTTTTTATGGTGCTGCACCTGAAGTAGCCTCAATTGCAGCAGAGTTTTGGCAGCGGCAAATTCCAGATTTGAATGTAGTAGGTACTCACTCAGGCTACCACTCCCCAGAACAAGAAGCACAATTGCAACAAACTCTTGCCCAATTACAGCCACAAGTGATTTTTGTAGGTCTAGGGGTGCCACGTCAAGAATTATGGATTGCCCAAAATCGCCATTTGTGCCCCCAAGCAATTTGGATTGGTGTCGGTGGCAGTTTTGATATCTGGTCGGGAACTAAAACTCGCGCTCCCGCTTGGTTAGGAAATAACAATTTGGAATGGCTATATCGGCTGTATAAAGAACCTTGGCGTTGGCGGCGGATGTTAGCTTTGCCAGAGTTTGCGATGAAAGCCTTTGTCTATCGCTGGACTGCTGGGAGTGCAATTATCGCAGCCAATAGGCAATAGCAAAGAAAGTCTTTTGGGGCTGGGGTCTTACGGTGGGTTTATGTATTAAACTATGCTTCAACTGCTATAAGTGCTAAATTCTGGGGGTTTTTACTTAGTTAATACTGGAGTCTTTAACAAATTTTAAATTTCTCTGTTGGATTTGAAATTCCCAGGCAAAACCTGGGAATTCTGATTTTGGGGAGAATGTCGAATCTACGTTGGCAAAGTGTTTGGTTGTGGGTATGAGGAGAATTTAACAATGGCAGTATTAACAACTGAAGTTAAGACAGAGAAATCCGTTGATAAACAGAACAGTGAAACTCAACAGCACATTAGAAATACTGCTGCAAAGGTGCAATTGCAATCTGTAACCAAGACCTATGCTAATGGCTCTCATGCCTTGCTGGATGCAAACCTTGAGGTTAAAAAGGGAGAATTTCTATTTATTACCGGGCCGAGTGGTTCTGGTAAATCAACGCTTTTGAAACTGCTGTACGGCCAGGAGTTAGCTACACAGGGTGAAGTAATTGTCGATGAATGTAATGTAGCGGATTTAAGGGGCGATCGCTTGTCATTATTGCGGCGACGTATTGGCATTGTATTTCAGGATTACAAACTAATTAACCAGCGGACAGTAGCGGAAAATGTAACTTTTGTACTCCAAGCTCAAGGGTATACCCGTAAAGAAATTCAACGCCGCTTAGAACCAACCTTGAAGTTAGTAGGTTTGCTCAAGAAAGCTGACTGCTTTCCAGATCAACTGTCTGGAGGAGAACAACAGCGGGTGAGTATTGCGAGGGCCATCGTCAGTACACCACCACTGCTACTGGCTGATGAACCAACAGGAAATCTCGATCCAGATAATTCCTGGCAAGTTATACAAATTCTCCAAAAGTTAAATTCCTTTGGGGCTACGGTGATTGTTACCACCCACGATGAACAATTGGTGCGGCGGTGCAATCATCCAGTAGTCCAAGTTCGCAATGGAAAGTTGTCTCGAAAATGATAATTGGGCATGGGGCATGGGGCATTGGGCATGGGACATTAACAAAGAACTTGTTATTTAACAGGACTTACGCAAAATTATGAAAAAACGAACCGCAAAGGACGCATAGACGCGGAGCGGCTTCCCGCAGGGTAGGACACAAAGAAATAAGAGTTTGAGAGAGTTTTTGCGTAAGCCCTATTTAATTCAGGACAAATGACAAATGACTAATAACAAATGACAAATGACTAATAAACGCGCTGTTTAAGTTTTGCTGATATGGGTATGAAAGTTTTGGCTGTTTTGGGTGGTAGTACTTTTGAGCGATCGCACGCTTGCAGGATCTTAAAAGCTGCTTCTCGAACTACAACTTCCTTTTCATGGCTCAGTAGGAGTTGCAAGCATTCCACTACATCTTGCTGTGCTGAAGAATCAACTCGCTTACGGGCGATGGATTTAGTTATTTGGCGCAGGGCAATTAACCGCTTTAATGGATCTTTTTCGGTTAAATTGACTAACAACTGCTCTAGGCGATCTTCTTCTCGATTTCGATAAAAGTTGACAAGTTGCCACACTAATAAAATTAATGTTAACAGGGTTCCTACGCCTTGGGCGATCGCACCAGCCGCAATCCACCGACTATGAGAGTCAACCCAAATTGCAGCCGCCATGTAAGTACTGACAGTAGCAATACCACCACTGAGAACTGCTAAGACTAACCGACGGTTTGGACTGTTTAAAAACTCCTGTATTTTAGACCAGCGCAATTGCCAGTCCCACTCTTGCATTGAGTAAACTAATACCATTACTCCAACACCGATTAACAGAGCTAATAGGAGTTTCCAGTTCCACAACAGCATAGCAACGGCGATCGTCAGGAACCCAAGAAAGCCTCCAGGCCCGGAGTAGCGTTTAAAAGTTTGTTGTTTTGAGCTTCCTCCTATCTTGAACTTTGGAAGCGACCAGTAGGGGATCTGCTCGATCAATTGCTGCCAAGAAGACGAAGCCTGTGCCACGGTGTTTACCTACTTAAATGCGAGATTACCTATTGTAAAAGTTTTATTAGAGACGAAGAAATCAAGGAGCGTCCCTAATTGGTAAAAATACTAGGAGATTATAAATCACACCCTAGTTTCTACCCTTAGGGAGATCCATGAACAATATACTCTAAAACAATACCCGGACTCGGATGAGTAAGCTTAATTTTTTTACTGAGTTTTTAACGTTTCTAGTCTAGAGACAAAAACGAAAGTCATCAAGGACGAATTGACCGTCAAAAGCACAGAAGGTAACTGTGTAAATGTTATTTGCAGTTATGGATAATAAAGTATTGCAGGAAATTGCTGAGTCAGAATTGGCGAGATTGGCGCCCGGTAGTACGGTTTGTCCGAGGAGTTGCCGATCGCGATCGTAAGCCGAAAGCACTAGCCGCTGCGAACTAGTAACAAAGGCACTAACCGAGTTGACAGAATGCAAGAAACTAGCTTCTAAAAATCCGCTTTTGGGCGCTCCCATCAACACTGTCAGCCCTGAATAGCTGGGAAATGCTGGATTTGATGGCTGTATTGCTAGAGAATTTTGAAAAATTACTCCCCAGCGTTCATACTGGCGCTCTACTACCTCAAAACACTTCAAGTCTTCAAAGTCTAAACAAATACAAGTAGGTATGCTGAGTTTGGTAAGGTCAATAGGTGGCTCGACGCGATCGCGCCGGGATGAAGCTGTAATTTGGTTTTGTATATTAAAATTGTCAAGCGCAAATTTAGGGTCTTCAATCCTTGGTACTTTATTTGATTGAAGAGTAGCCTGCTTTACCATGACATTCCGCCTTACCATTATTTAGAAAATAATCAGATCAGTAATATATCAAAAGCTATTCTTTTTAGATGCAGAACTAAAACTAATAGCTGATTAAAACGATCATTTTGGCTATTTTTGAAGCTCAAAATTATTTATCAGTTTTTTCATAGACTACCATAAACAACTCATCTGTATTTATGTCTGTAGTGATACTTGCTACTAGAGAAAATACTGTAAACACAGTAATTACAAGGTTAGATGACTTTTTGCTCTGAAAAAATAAACACCAAATCTTTATAACTACTTCAGTAGTTTTACATCTGCTTAATCTGACGCTGGCCAGAAGTCCTAAAGTAATTGGTTCGCCGATAATAAATCTGTGGGAAATTTGGTGACGCAAAGAAGGAAGAAGACGCGGGGAGTAGAAGAATGCTCTGTGTGTTCTCTAAGCTACCATTAGCCAAAGCCGTCGTTCGGACTTCTCTTGGTGTCTGTGCCTCTTTGTGTCTCTGCTGTTACCCGCCTTAACTAGTAATTACAGTGAAGAAGAATATTTATGTTTCAGCCAATAGGATTTGAACAGCGCTCCGTAATTACCTCATTAGGGAAAATGGTGTATTATACTACTAGTGGGTCGCCCTGGCACAATGATGTCACTGTCAAAGACGACCGGGAAACTTTGGTTTTTTTACACGGCTTTGGTGGTGGATCTTCTGCTTATGAGTGGTCGAAAGTTTATCCGGCTTTTGCTGCTGAATATCGGATTATTGCACCAGATTTAATCGGTTGGGGTAGATCCGAACATCCAGCACGTAGTTATAAAATTGACGATTATTTGACAACAATTCGGGAGTTTTTGCAGCAGACTTGTACTGGGCCGGTAACAACGATCGCTTCATCCTTGACCGCAGCCTTTACAATTAGAGTAGCGATCGCTCATCCCGATTTATTTAAGTCTTTAATTCTCACTACTCCCGCCGGACTTTCCGATTTTGGCGAAGACTATTCCCGCAGCTTTTTTGCTCAGTTAATCAGTGTTCCTCTTATTGACCGCGTGATATACAGTACTGGAGTTGCTACCAGTGGGGGTATTCGCAGCTTCTTAGAGCAACGACAATTTGCTCAGTCTAATCGAGTCTACCAAGAAATTGTAGATGCTTATCTAGAATCAGCCCAACAGCCAAATGCTGAGTATGCAGCACTGTCTTTTGTACGTGGGGATTTGTGCTTTGATTTATCTCTTTATATTCAACAATTGACCACTCCCACCGCCATTATTTGGGGACAAAAATCGGAATTTACAGGCCCTGGAATTGGTCGCCGCCTCGCCGAAATCAATCCCCAAGCAATCCGGTTTTTTCAACAATTGCAAGATGTGGGCTTAACGCCGCAGTTAGAATTGCCAGCAGTTACAATTGGGTTAATTCGCAAATTTTTGCCTTTGCTTAATTAATGTCAGAATTCAGAATTCAACAGTCAGGAGTCAAAATTCAGAATCAAGGATGGGATTTGAAAAAGGAACGCCTTACGACTTATTAATTTTTGTTAGCTGATTAAGCTTAGTACCAAAGCCTTCTGAATTCTGAATTTTGAATTCTTACAAAGACTATTTGTCTTTGATTCTGACATCAATAACAGTAGCATTGAAATTGTAGTTAAAACCTTCCAACTCAAATGGCATTCCAATTTTAACTTTACTGTTACCAAGAACAGGGCCGCTTTGAGTCACTTGGGCTTTGCCATCTAAAGTTAAGAGAAAATCTGCACTAAAATTATTGCTTTTTGGATCTGGCAATTCTTTAACAGTTCCATCGGGTTGGAAAACATTGACTGTTCTTGGTAGCTGTTGAATTGATTTAATCTCAATCTGCCCATAAGGTTGGTTGCGGATAATTACGTTAGTTTTACCGCCTTTTTTTAATCCGTTATCGAATAATTGTTCTGGGTCGCGTACATTCAAACCACGAACTACTAAATCTACCTCGATGGGTACTGTTTTGGCACCAACTTGGGCAACAGAACCAGAAGTGCCAGGAAAGATAAAGATGCCAAATATAACTAGCAAAATTACCAGCGCAGCACCTAAATCTAAGAGGTTAATTTTGCCAAACAAACGACCTTTTGAATCTAAAATAGCCATAAAAAGTTTTCCAAGGTAATAGCGAAGTAATTGATTGTAGCAAGAATCTTTTCGACAGGAAGGGTAATTGTATCTATTTGGTAATAACTCAAATAGGCTGGTGGACAGTTTATCACGAGTTTGTAAGTTTAGAGCTGCGGCATCTAACCCTAAAATTTTACAGATTGGAACTGATGTACCCAAAAGATAATATCTAATGTTTAAGCCTATCTCTAGAGGGAATCGTTAGCATTCTAAACTTAGGTATATTTGCGTAAGTATTAGCTGTATAACAATCCGTTTGGTTTTGAACTAATAATGCAACTTGGAATACTCTAAATCCGTCTCATAATTTGTCTTATCATTTTACGTTCTCTCGAAATTATCTTCAGTGCAGATTATGTTGAATTGGAAAGGTTTTGTTGTAAATTACCGCATGTGGCGGCGTCGCTGGTTTTATCCACTAATTTCGCTGGTAGTCGCTTTGAGTCTGTGCCTGGGTACAGCCTTGCCTGGAAGAAGTTTAGAATTTTTGCCTCTGATTTTGCAGGGTGTCCAGGTACTTCAGCTATCTAATATATCCGATCGCCAGGAAACTGATATTGGCAAGCAGATTAATCAGGAAATAATAGGCAGTCAAGTCCGGCTTTACAAGAATGCTGGAGTTAATAGCTATGTAGAACAAATTGGTCGGCGGCTAGCGGCTAATAGCGATCGCCCCAATCTGAGCTATACTTTCCAAGTAGTTGAAGATAATGCGATTAATGCCTTTGCGACGTTGGGAGGCTATGTATATGTCCACACGGGTTTGCTCAAAGCCGCAGATAATGAAGCAGAACTGGCAAGTGTCATCGCCCATGAAATTGGTCACATTGGTGGAAAACACTTAGTTAAACAGATGCGGCAAAAAGCAGTCGCTAGTGGTTTAGCAAGTGCAACTGGTTTAGACCGCAATACAGCTGTCAATATTGGTGTAGAACTTGCCCTAAATCGTCCTCGCAGCCGTCAAGATGAATATGATGCCGACAAAAGAGGATTAAGAACTTTGACACGGGCTGGTTATGCTCAGTCTGCTATGGTTTCTTTTATGCAGAAGCTTTTGAAACAGGGTGGTTCTGTCCCCACATTTTTGAGTACGCACCCCGGAACCAGCGATCGCATTGCTAACCTCAAACGTGCAATTGAGTCCCAACCTAGTAATAAAACTTACGGATTGGATAGTGCTAGTTATAGAGCCAATATTCGACCATTAGCCTGAACTTTACCCTGTGCAAATGTACTAAATAGACCTCAAAGGCCTGTCTTGAGCGCAATACAGGCTTTTAAATTCGTCCAAATCTACTCCTCAGAATTAACTACTAGGTGTGCTACTGCCACCGTTGCGTAGACGCTCTTAGCGGCTTGCCGTTAGGCATCGCGTAGATATTCCCAAATACGCCGAATCTCTGTTCGGAATTCTTGGCGGTCGATAGCCTCTTGTTGTCTGTCTTCTGCTGCTTGGGCTGTTAAAGCTGCAATATTCCTAGTTGTTGTTGATACTTCTGTACTCAACTGATTGACACTGATAGCTAGATTGTCAACAACATTATTCAACCTGTTGACATTCTCGCTCAATTGCGTAATGTTCGCCACAACAACATCAATAGTGTCGCTTTGTGCAACTACTGTTTCACCAATGTTGGCAAAGATATTTTCTAGGCGGCTTAAGCGTTCCTCAATGGTGATGGTTGTCCTGCGTTGGCCATTCGTTTTTATTCTCCTTTTTCTCTGTTACCGCTTTCTCTAGAAGTATCGTTATTAAATTGTTCAAGACAAATTACTAGCCTATGGAATGAAACAGCCCTGCCACTCCCTCGATCTCGAATAATGCTCAATTCTAATTCCGACGAGCGACTTTAATTTTAGCTGGGTCAATTGCGATCGCTGCATCTTTTAAGGGCAGGGCACGCAGATAATTTCTAAAAATGTTAACTTGATATACTAAATTATTTGTAATATCTAGTCCAGTTAACCATCCGCTCCGAGGATGGTAAGCGCCAGTATCTATGTCTAGCCATCCCTGTCCTTGTGCCAGTTGACCGGGAGAAACGCCTGGTAGAGTAAAGGTAATGGTGTGACCGATGATAATTTGCTTATCAGGGAAGTAAGGTTTGGGAATGCTGTGAAATTCTTCTCGTATCCAGCACAGCTGCTCGGCTGTTTGTTCGATCGCTGGCTTAGAAGGGTCAACACCAGCATGAGCTAACCAAATATCCCCCAAGTCAATATATGTAGGTAAAGACTTAAACCAGTCTAAATGGTCATCTGGAATTGTAGCCTCGTGATAACTGGCTACAGTAGCTTGCCCCCCACTGTATAACCATGCTTGCATCCTGGGAGAAGAAGCCCTTTCATCGGTGAGAATGCTTAATAACATCTGCTCGTGATTTCCCAGCAAACACGCGTAGTTATTTCGCTTGACAAAATTAACTACTTGTGCGCTATGAGGGCCGCGATCGATTAAGTCTCCCAGAAAATAAACTTCATCGTCTGATGTGGGGGCGATGGCCTCCAACAAGATCATCAAACCTTCATAGTGACCATGTACATCCCCAATTACAATTCGTCTGGGGTTATTTTCGTTCATTGTCTCTTGACTACAATAATTTGGAATGTTCGCTAATACTTCTGCTACAGTTTAAGCTGTCTTGTTTCCGTAATGACGAGTGAAAATACTGGATAACTTTTATTTTAATTTAAAGTTTAATTTTAATTTAATTATTATCCCATCAGGAATAGGTTGAACTGGCGATCGCAATATAGTACAGTCTATGATTTTTGTGACAATTTAAAAATCAGTAAATTTAATTTAGGTTGTTAGCCTAGAATCTAAGGTGTTGCTGTATACCTAAATTTTTATCTCACAATGTCTAACAATTTTTCTGCTGAAATTAGTTCGCGTATCTGCAACCACATGAATGAGGATCATGCTGATGCTGTGGTTCTTTATGCTAAGACTTTTGGCGGTATTACAGATGCTAGTGCAGCCAAAATGCTGTCAATTGATGCACGGAGCATGGATTTAACAGCGCAAATCAATGGAGAAGATGTACCAGTTCGTATTCAGTTCGATCGGGTTTTAGCAGATTCAGAAGATGCTCATCAAACTTTGATTGCAATGGTGAAGCAGGCACGGTTGAAATCAAAGTAAGTAGAAGGCAGGAGGCAGGAGGCAGAAGGCAGAAGGTAAAACCCTCAACACTAACAGGTTTTGCTGGTTTGGATTTTACATTTAATTATGTCTGCTTACTTAGAAAACAGCTAATTATTGCTTGATGGTACAGAGCAAGGAAATTGATTCGTGATGTCAATTCAAAATCTAAAATTTAGAATCCAAATTTATCTAACAATGTAATTTATAACGGTATTCAATTGAATATTAAACATGTAGGGACACAATATATTGTGTCCTAGAATGATTTGTATTGTACGCACATGCACAAGATTCGGTTTGTTGATTTATTTTCAGGAATAGGGGGAATTAGACTAGCCTTTGAACAAGCTGCTAATTCTTTAAATATAGAAAGTGAATGCGTTTTCAGTAGCGAAATTAATTCAGATGCTCGATTAGTTTATGAAAAAAACTTTGGTCAAACACCTTCAGGTGATATCCGACTAATTGATAAACTACCAGAACACGAATTTTTATTAGCTGGGTTTCCTTGTCAGTCTTTTTCTCATGCTGGGAAAAAAGAAGGTTTTGGCGATACGCGAGGCACGCTATTTTTTGAAATAACAAGATTAATCGATACCTATAAACCACAAGCTTTTATTTTTGAAAATGTCCGAGGGCTTTATAGTCACGACAAAGGGCGAACTCTAGCAACGATTAAACATGAAATTCAAAAACGAGGGTATAGCTTCAATGCCTTTTTGCTGAATAGTGCAAACTTTGGCTTACCACAAAATCGAGTACGAATTTATCTAGTAGGTATTTTAAATGCTTCTCCCACTTTTGAATTAATTTCTGATGTGGGGCCAAAAGATTCTCATTCATATAATCCTGAGCAGTTATCTTTGTTTTCTCCACTAAAAAAATATGTGACTGTTGGCGATATTTTAGAAAATAACCCAGATGAAAAGTATGATTGTTCGCCAGAGTTTGTCAATGCATTAAAAAGGATATTTAATAACGATTTAAATCGCTTACACGGCATCAGGTTGATTGATTATCGGGGTGGGAACTCTATTCATTCCTGGGATTTAGGATTGCGTGGCGAGTGTAGTGTAGAAGAAATTAAACTAATGAACCGTTTTATTTTAAAGAGACGGAATAAAGAATTTGGGCAAGAACAAGATGGTAAATTATTAACTCAGGAACAAATAGCTAGTTTTTTTGAACATCCCAATCTTGGAGAAATTTTGAATTCGCTGGTTAACAAAAAATATTTAAAACTGATTAATGATAAATATAAACCTCTATCAGGTAACTTTTCATTTGAAGTTTATAAATTTGTCGACCCCAATAAAATTTCGGTAACGTTAGTTGCTAGTGATGCCAATAGATTGGGAGTTTATCACAATCAGAGAGTGCGGCGATTAACTCCGCGAGAAGCTGCAAGACTACAAGGTTTTCCTGATAGTTTTATACTTCATGCTAATGATGATAAAGCTTATTATCAACTGGGCAATTCTGTGAGTATTAATGTAGTTAAAGCTATGGCTCAAGAAGCAATATTGAAAATATTTATGCCATCTCCAATAACACTATCCCAAGCAGCAATTTCAGCTTGATACTGTGGATCTTCGGCATCCTCTTTGAGGGCTGCATAGGACTTACGCACTGTACAAATTAATCATGGTGTGAATTTACATACATAGGTCGTTTCAGGCTTTTATTAATGATTATTCGATGGTAAATAGACCCTCGATGTATGGGCACAGCAGTGCTCATTGGTGTCAACTTAAGCTCAAACGTTTATCCCACATGCGTT
>JAVRBO020000102.1:0-74685 GCA_034531195.2 Nostoc sp. ChiSLP01 | reverse complement strand
GGCTCAACTTTGACCTTCTGAGGCTCAACTTTGACCTTCTGAGGCTCAACTTTGACCTTCTGAGGCTCAACTTTGACCTTCTGAGGTTCAACGTTGACCTTGAAATAAATTATCAAAATCCAATATTGTGGGGTGGACATCTTGTCCGCCCTTGTTTACGGGCGGGCGAGACGCCCACCCCACAAGAGAAGTTCAATTTTTTTGATTGGGAAAGCCCTTAAATCTTCTCAAAAGAACTAAGTTCAATCAATGGCTAGTTCGATTGCAGTCTACAAAACGCGAACTTAAAATAAAAGCCTGTAAAATCTATTTCTTAATGATAGATTGAACAGACTCCCAACTCTTAACTTCTAACTCCTAACTCCTAACTATTTAAGATGGTTGAATATCTCATTTTCTTAGCAATTTCTACAGCCAGTTTTGCCCTATTTGCTCTCGGATTGAATTTACAGTGGGGCTTTACCGGGTTAATTAACTTTGGTCATATCGCCTTCATGACCCTGGGAGCATATACAACTGTGTTGTTAAGCTTCAAGGGCGTTCCTCTACTAATATCAGCGTTAGCTGGGGCAATGGTAGCCGCTTTGTTGGGTTTGATAATTGGTTTTGCGACTCTGCGCTTGCGGGAAGATTACCTAGCAATTGTCACCATTGGTACAGGAGAATTAATTCGTTTAGTGGTGAATAATCAAGAATTACCTGTAGGAAATTCTTGGGTTCCTGGGGCGTTTGGGGTACAAAGTTATCCCATACCTTTCTCGACACAGCCGAGTTTGTTTTTGAGATTAGTGATGATTGGGCTGTTAACACTGCTAGCTGCTGTAACTTTCTTTACCCTTTGGCGATGGATTCGCACCACTCAAGTATCTCGAACTACTGATTTAGGTCAAAGGATGACTAGCAAACAAGAATTTGCATCGCGTTTGGGAGTGGGAATTTTGTTAGCAGTTTTGGCAGCAGCAATTTATATTTCTGGGGTAATAGGATTGTATAATTACAACCCAAAAGCAGGTTTGATGCTGGTGTTGCTGTTGATTTTAGCAATTGTATTCTGGCGGTTAGAAATTTTGGTGCGATCGCCTTGGGGTAGAATTCTCAAAGCTATCCGTGAAGATGAAGAAATTCCCAAAGCACTGGGAAAAAATGTCTTTTGGTATAAATTACAATCTCTCATGCTTGGTGGTGCGATCGCTGGCATCGCCGGTGCTTTTTTTGCTTGGCAACTCAGCGCCATTTATCCTGATAATTTTCAACCCCAGCTAACCTTTGATACTTGGATTATGGTAATTTTAGGCGGTTCTGGGAATAACATCGGCACAATCTTAGGCGCGGTAATTTTCTTTGCTTACGATGCCATCACGCGAGAAGTTTTACCGAGAATCGTACCCCTTGATGAAGCACGTTTGGGTGCATTTCGCATCATGGTAATCGGATTAATTTTAATGGTACTGATGATTTGGCGTCCTCAAGGTATCTTAGGGAAAAAGGAGGAACTCACCCTTGGTAAATAACCAATCATCACCACTTCCTTTGCTAGCAGCCACTGGACTTTCAAAAAGTTTTGGTGGTGTTAAGGCAGTTAATGAAGCAAAAATCGAAGTTGCTAAAGGCAGTATTACGGGTTTAATTGGCCCCAATGGTGCTGGTAAAACTACTTTATTTAATTTACTCTCCAACTTCATCCGCCCAGATAAAGGGCGAGTAATTTTTGACGGCGAACCTATTCACAATTTGCAACCATATCAAATTGCCCAACAAGGAGTAATACGCACTTTTCAAGTTGCACGGACTCTCTCGCGGTTGTCAGTGTTAGAAAATATGTTGTTGGCGGCGCAAAAACAAACCGGTGAAAACTTTTGGCAGGTACAGTTACAACCGCACATCGTCGCCAAAGAAGAAAAGCAACTCCAAGAACGAGCAATGTTTCTGTTAGAATCGGTTGGTTTAGCAAAAAAAGCCCACGATTACGCAGGCGGTTTGTCTGGCGGACAGCGCAAGCTGTTGGAAATGGGACGCGCACTCATGACTAACCCCAAGTTAATTTTGTTGGATGAACCAGCAGCAGGGGTAAATCCGAGATTAATTGATGATATTTGTGATCGCATTATCGCTTGGAACCGCCAAGATGGAATGACGTTTTTGATTATCGAACACAATATGGATGTGATTATGTCATTGTGCGATCGTGTTTGGGTACTTGCCGAAGGACAGAACTTGGCTGACGGTACGCCAGCAGAAATTCAAACCAATCCCAAAGTTCTCGAAGCTTATTTGGGAAAATAGAGTGCGATTGGCTTTCTCTTCCACATAGGAAGAGAAGCTTTCATTCTTGCTATTTTTCCCTAGTAAGGAACACGTTAAGGCTCAGGTTTGAGAGAAAGTCTCACACAGCGTTAAATTTTTGGGGAATATAGATAGTGTTAAAATCGAAATGATTCATATAGCAGAAAACAAGTTTTATGTCAATGATGACAGTCAGAGATTTAGAACGAGTTCAAACAGCTTTTACTGAAGCAGGTTTAGATTACCAACTGGAACTCGAAAATGGGAAAATTTCAATTATGGGCCCATCAGATATTGTATCCAGTGAAATCAGTAGTCGTCTCATCGCTTTTCTCTTTGCTTGGGTAAATCCTCGTCGTTTGGGAAGAGTGTTTGATTCAGCAGGCGGTTTCATTATGCCAGATACAAATCTCAAAGCACCTGATGTTTCCTTTGTTCGCGCTTCCCGACTTCTCCAAAGTCCTCGTTACTTTGGCGAACTTGTCCCTGACTTGGTAGTAGAAATTAAATCTCAGAGCGATAAAATTAAATTTATAACAACGAAAATTTTAAAATTTATCGAATTAGGAGCGATCGTTGGCATTTTAATAGATCCTGATGAAGAGACAGTTACAATTTATCGCTCTACAGGCGAACCTACAGTTTTAGTAAATGGCGAAACCTTAACTATACCAGAACTTTTTCCAGGTTGGGAATTGCCTATTACTGAATTGTGGCCTCCTATCTTTACCGAAGAAGAAACACAAATTTAGTGAATAACTTTGGTAGCTACTCACTAAACAATTCCAATGTCATTTGTTATTAGTCATTGTCCCCTCATCTCTCCACTCCCCACTAATTACTCTAAACGCCAATAAACCCCATTTTGTCGCTGCATCAACTGGTAGCCTATCAATTCCCGTTTGAGAGTGGCGTAATCAGGATGGTAGCGCTTGAGAGTTTCGTTCACCGCGCGTTCTGGATACTGAACCCCAATTTCAAATTTATTTGCTAACCACTTGAGAATTACTAAGCGCTTTTTGCGACTAGCAGGGATTTCTTTGAGGCGTTGGACAGAGTTGTCATCGAAGACATCGCCATCAAAATAGTTTTTCAATACTTTGTTTTCCCAAGCTTCAGTATCTACATCGTCAATCAAAGAAGCGATTTGCTCAGGCGTAAAAATTTGCTTGCTGATGCTTTGCAAAGCGTCGCTATCCAATTGGTACAGGCGGCTATTACCCTCAGGGCGCATAGTCACTAAATTGAGTTCCTTAAGTTTCGCTAGATGATGGGATACTGTCGGTTCCTTGAGTTGCAATAACACAGCCAATTCTTCAACACTACACTCCTGATTCGCCAGAATACCTACAATCTTCAATCTGCTTTCGTCTGCTAAAGCTTTGAAAAATCGCAGCAGGGTCTGAAACTGTTCTTTCTCCATAATTTGTTATAATCAAATTAGATCTCAATCTAATTAGAAAAAAATCAAATTAGCTCTGCTGTCCTCTTCTGACACAGCATTGCCCGATCTTAGCTAATTGTGAATTAATGTTAATTCTTAGATTTTTTTCGGAGAAAATTGAGATTTCTTAAGTTGTTCTTTACATTTCGCCATGACACGTCCCTCATCAATTAGGAACAGAAGAAGAGGGAGTATCCTGCAACAGGGTACTTCACTTGTACAAGCAGCGAGATTTTTAGGTATAGACCAGAGTACTTTATACATAGCTCTGTAAAGAGGACAAATTCCCACTACTAGAAGAAATGGGCGGACTGTGGTTAGCCAAGGGGCTTTGATGGACTATAGAGCTAGAACCAGACCACTTTTATAGTTCTTTGTGATTGAGTAGAACACTACTTCGTAGGAGCAAAGGGCGTTGCTCATTGGCGTTAACTTCAGAACAGAAAGCCAAAATTTTTTGGGTGTCGGTTGAAAAAGTAAAAAGATAATCTCTTAAATTTATTTATAGAGATTATCTTTTTACTTTTTAAGTAATATCATTCACTACAAAATTTTAAAATATGCTGGGCAGTGATTTGTGGTTGTTCTAAGTGAGGAAGATGTCCACAATCTTGAACCCAGGTCAGGGTACTTTGTGGAATTGCTCTTTTAAATCTTATGGCATCTTTAGTACCCAATATTTTATCGTAATCGCCCCATAAAATTAACGTTTGTTGAACAATTTGTGATATTTTTTTAAACCTAAAAGCACTATAACCACCACTTTTAGTGAAAGCAATCAAAGCTTGATGCCAATTGGGCATTTGTAGGTGTAATGCAGCACAATATAAAGCATCCAAAGAGGCAAGACTTTGATTTTTATATCCAATGCGGGCAACGCGATCGCGTACTTTCATACTGCTCAAAAACTGAGTTGCTAAATAATCCAATGGCGGAAACATTAATTTACTTAATGGCGAACCACCTGCTAACCCAGCACTATCAATTAACACTAGCTTCTTGATTGCTTCTGGGTAAGTCAAAGCTAAATCAATCGCCGTTGCACCCCCCATTGAAGCCCCCACCAAAATTACAGGTTGGTTAATCAGGCTTTTCCAAAAATAATAAACATGGGTTTTAATTGCAGTTGGGCTATAGGCAATTCCTGAGAGTCTATCTGTAAAGCCAAAACCTAACAAATCTACTGCCCAGGTTTCATTGTTTTCTGCAAGCAATGGCAAAAGCCGACGAAATTCTAAGACAGAACTATCAAAACCGTGAATTAATAAAATAGGAGTACCACCACTCCCTTGCTTGACATAAGCTGTGGTAATTGGCTGATTACTTAAAGGCGTAGTCAGAGCAGTTGTTTGAATACTCCGAGCCAGAGCGATGGACTCTGGTTCTGTTAGTTGCCCAACTGTTGTAGGAAGAAAATTTGGAAACATAAATATCAGTTTATCGTACTAGGTCACTTCCAAACATCACTGATTTTGTTAAACCACAAAATTACGCAGACTAATATTATTAATTAACATTTTTAATCTATAAAACATAATTCCACTTGAAACAATGATTGCTGCATATAGATTCATACAACCAAAAACCACAAGCCAATTATCAATCCAAAATCCCAAATAGTATACCTCCCTACTCCCTACTCCCCACTCCCCCAACCGAGGATTAAAGAAAGTTTTCCAAAATGTCAAAATTAGGGCTAAACCCACGTACAATAAATATCACTTATTATTGACTCAGGAGCTAATGCCATGCCGATGGCGGTTGGCGTAATTGAAACTTTAGGTTTTCCCAGTGTCTTAGCCGCAGCAGACGCAATGGTAAAATCTGCCGCAGTTACACTGGTGTATTATGGTCTAGCTGAAAGTGGTCGCTTTGTAGTCGCCGTCCGGGGACAAGTTGCTGAAGTAAAAAGAGCGGTTGCAGAAGGTATTGATGCTGGAGAACAAGTAAAGGCTGAAACAGTAATCACCCACTACATTGTTCCTAATCCCCCGGAAAATGTGGAAACTATATTACCAATCCATTTCACTCAAAAATCAGAACCTTTCCGTATTTTCTAAGCAATTTCGCCATCAAAATCTGTAGCGAAGCTTCGTACAATTAATTCGTCGCGCCACATATCGTTTATTCATACAGGAGATTAGTAATGTCCCTACAGGCAGTCGGATCGCTGGAAACTAAGGGTTTCCCTGCTGTGCTAGCAGCAGCAGACGCTATGGTAAAAGCTGGTCGAGTCACTCTGGTTGGTTACATCCGAGTTGGTAGCGCTCGCTTTACAGTTAATATTCGTGGTGATGTTTCTGAAGTCAAAACAGCTATGGCTGCTGGTGTTGAAGCCGCAGAAAATGTTTATGGCGGGACTCTGGAGTCTTGGGTGATTATTCCTCGTCCCCATGAAAACGTTGAAGCTGTTCTACCAATTGCTTATACAGAAGAAGTCCAACAATATCGAGAATCTGTAGAAAACCCGATTGTTAGATCCTCAAACGGACGATAACATCAAGCCGAGTTTTTTCCCTTTTGGCGTTGGCAAAGTCAGACGCCAAAAGGCTTGCTAACGCTACCCTATCGCCCTAAACCAATGGCTCATGCTTCTTTGGAAGTCAAGCCTTTTTGGCTTTGCTCAAACATCAAACGAATAATTCTTATATAGTATCTAGAATGGCGATCGCCACTCACCATACTAGAATCTATTGCCGTAATACATACATTGTTCCCTGATAGCTAATTTATATTTTGATTCAGTAACACCCAAAATTTATCAAGTTTTATCTAAAGTTTATTTAATCACTTAAGTATTAAAATATAACGGATTTCAGTTAGGTAAAGTACACAACGTAACCCTGTACTATGGAGTAAAACCTGTTTTGCTTCCCAATTCCAACTGGGAAAATTTAGGAAATATGCTCTATTTTTCCATCATATCGCCTGTCTTGGCGATCGCTATCTTCTCAAGCATCAATTAGCTTGATGTATGTATTTGTAAGAGCAAAATTATTAATTGATAATTACCATGTATATACTTAGTGAAACTATTTTATGGTTTCAAGTAAAACCAAGTATATAACTACGTAAGCTATTGTCGATAGTTGAAACTTATACGGGTGAAATAACGTCTGATATTGAGTTAAATTATATTCGTTCCTCGGCTGGGTTCCCAAAAGTCAGATTTCCCCAACCCATCTTTTGTAATGATGTATTATCCTCACTACTCTAAGTACATTTCTGTTGTCAGTTAAAAAACACAACTTAACAAAAGTTAAAATTAACAAAATTGACGGAAATGCCTCATAGATATTGGTTTGGGGCACTTTGAATATCGAAGGAAAACATCAACAGAGAAATTTCTGCATAAAGTTAGTGAATTTAGACGTAATAAAAGTGGAATCACTGAGATGTTTTCATGAAACTCATGAAATCCGGGGCAACTGCCAGTTAAACAATTAGGTTAGATGGGATGAATGGGGGTTGTGATGCAAACTTCAAAATTGAGTTTCGAGGAGCGCAATCTCGCTATGACAAAGGATTTAGAAAAACTGGCTTTGGATTGGCAAAAGCGCTTGGCTGTAGAATGTCCAGAACAAAGTGAAGCTACTAAAAAAAGTAT
Source organism: Nostoc sp. ChiSLP01 (assembly GCA_034531195.2). Lineage (GTDB taxonomy): Bacteria > Cyanobacteriota > Cyanobacteriia > Cyanobacteriales > Nostocaceae > Nostoc. The sequence continues at coordinate 67,351 of JAVRBO020000102.1, read as the reverse complement.
TACTCTGTGGCTGTTGGGGTCTGACTCAAAACGGTTTGATATGTTCAACCCGAAAGAACTTGACATTGCCAAGCAAGCAATGGAATATCGCTGGAGAATTTTACGTCAGCGCTACTTAGGGTTAGGGCGAGAACGTGCTTATCGTAACTTGATAACGCGACTGGGGAGTTTAGCAACATTACGGAATAAAATTCAGACTTGGATTGCCCTGAGCCGCGATCGCCAGCGCAGTGTCATCGATGTGTTGCAAGAAGTACTACAAGAATTATTGCAAAACGACACTTACATGCAACAGCAAATGGTTGACATCGCCAAATATACAAGCGATCGCCGATTAGCCGATGCTTTGCTGTTTGCCAGCGTAGAAGAATATTGTTTGCGGCCAGTACGCAATCAACCTCTATTGGCTTACCGTTTTGTAAATTACTTACGTCGTACTCAGCGTGGTGGCTTAACCCAAGTACCAAGCCGCGATTTGGTGAGATTAGTCTCAGAAGAAGTTCTTACAGACGACAGTGACAATCGAGTTAACTTAGTCGATAGTCAAGCGATCGCAGAATATCAAGAAGCACAACAACAAGAGGAACAACAAGCGCTACGTCAGTCCGTACAAAAAGAATTTGAACATTATTTACAAGAAAACCTCGGAACCGAGGCAGTGGAGTGGTTACGGTTGTATCTTCAAGGTAAATCCCAAGAAGAAATTGCCAAAAGACTGAATAAGCCGACTAGGGAAGTATACCGACTGCGAGAAAAAATTAGTTACCACGCTGTGCGCGTCTTTGCCCTCAAAGGTAAACCAGAACTCGTAGACAGTTGGCTCTCAATTTCCTTGGAAGAACATAACTTAGGGCTAACACAAAGCCAATGGCAGCAACTTCATGAAAAACTCACTCCTTTGGCGCGTCAGATCTTAGATCTGCGGAGAGCAGGTAAATCAATAGAAGACATCGCCCAACAATTAAAACTCAAAACCCATCAAGTGCTAGGCGAATGGACAAAAGTCTATCTTGCAGCCCAAGCTTTAAGAACTCAAGAGTAAGCAAGCATCACGAATAAACGAGCATGGGGAGATGACAGTTATCAATTATCTGTTGAATGTTGACTGTCCAATGCCCCCATACTTCTCTACGAGAGGCTGCGCCAACGGCTTACCTCGACTTCGCTCGAAGTCGCCCAGTACAAATGCCCAATGCCCATACCTCATCTCAGTATTTTCCCTGCCCTTTAATCGAAAATTTATCTTCTACTTACGCCTACTTATGTAATATATAATTGAATTTTTAACAATCCAACAAAGTATCTTTATTAACTACCTACTAAACTAAAAGGAAAATACTATATAAGAAAATACCAAGTAATAAAATCTATGTTGTCTTCAGAAGGCGAACTCACAAATAGCACAGCCAATCGGCGACAGGTGCTAACCGCTACACAAAGTAAGTGGGAGCAAGAAGGCGAACGCGAACAAGTATTCCAACTAATGGATAGTTTTTTGTCGTTTGAAGCTTGTCTTTACCATCAAATTTTGCCTTTTGGATTAAAAGACAACAAACTATTGCTAGGTATGGTTCATCCAGAAGACGCTGAGGCACTAGATTATGTTAGCCATATTGCGTCTTATATGAATTCCACGCTGATAATTGAGGCGATCGCAGCTGACGCTCACCGTAGAATACTATCAGCCTACCTCAACCACAAGAATATATCCCAACTAGAAACTCAACAAGCGGATCGGGAAATAACAGTTACCATTGTTGACAGGTTTATTGCTGATGATACTTACTCTGAATCACAGCACCTACCAACATTCATACCACCTGAGACACAGGCTGATGAGCATTCTCGGCAGCCGATAGATTTGCCACCCCCAAATCAAGAGAATCCTCCTCGAATTTCTACCTTCTTGACCACCGGAAATATAGGTCAACAAAGGGATAAATCCGAAGCCTCATCACTACAAAATTTACCTATCCTGCCAGTGGAAATTCCCGAACTGTTTAGTCCTGTAGAAGTCTTGGCAACACTTCCACCCAAGAGATTACTAGAAGAATTGCTAGGGCGAATTTTGGCAGGGGGAATTGGTCGGTTATATCTAGAAAGGCAACCTTACGAAGGCAGAATACTATGGAGTGACAATGGAGTATTGCAGTCTGTGTTAGACAAACTGCCGCTTTCTGTTTTTCAAGGAGTGCTAAATGAGTTAAAGCGGTTTGCTTCCCTACCAATAACTAAGGTTGTAGAACCAAAACAGGTAGAGAAAGAATGTTTGTATCAAAAAACCCGTTTGCTATTACGCTTGCGAGTTATGCCAGGAATCTATGGGGAAGAAGCTACACTCCAAGTTTTGCGGGGAGCAGCATTAAAGTTTTATCAGCAACAACAGTTGACGCGTTTAAGCCGCGATGCCTTAGGAATTTCTCAGCAATTAAGCTTCAAGTTGCACGAACTACAAGAACGCCTTTTTCTCAATCGCGGCCTTGACTGCGAGCAATTAGAGGCTTTAGTTACCCTAAATCAACTAGTAAAAAGTTTAGACCAACAGCTCAAAAAACTATCACTAGAGGGCGATCCACCGACAAACAGCAAATCATAAGTCTATCAGTAAAACCGCTGATTTCGATCGCAATACATAATTGTTATGTTGTAATCGAACTCTGAACCGACCAATCTAAGAAGGTTAGAACAAATAAATATAAATCTTACGTCTGTATTCTACGTAAGATTACTGTTCAAAGAAAGTTATAGTAACCAAGCTAATTTTCGGCTTTTAAATCCATATTATTGCAAATATTTCATGCAAACAGAGGTTTTTAGTGAACTTTTCCCCTTAATGAGTACAGCCAACCCACAAACTTTGGAATGGCTGCTCAACGTTGCAATTGAACATGAATACCCAGATGGACGAGCTGTCCTCATGGAAGATGCTTGGGGTAATGCGGTTTATCTCGTGGTTTCTGGTTGGGTGAAAGTCCGACGTACCGTCGGGGAAGATTCAGTAGCTCTGGCAATTTTTGGCCGTGGGGATTTTTTTGGAGAAATGGCAATTTTAGATGAATCTCCCCGTTCGACTGATGTCATTTCCCTCTCACCCGTGAAGTTACTTAGCATCTCCAGAGAACGTTTTATTCAAATATTGTTTAAAGACCCACAATTACACCATCGAATGTTGCAATTGATGGTGCGGCGACTACGACAAATTAACCTGCGCTTGCAAATGCGGTCTTCACCACCAGCGGTCAAACTCGCTCATACCTTAGTGACTTTGGGCGAAAGCTATGGTCAAGAATCGAACCAAGGCAGAGAAATTTTTAACATTCCCTTTAAAGATTTGGCAGAGGTGACAGAAATCGGTGTTGAAGAAACCACCAAAATCATGGAAAAGCTGCATGAAAAAGGGTGGATTAATATTGACAGCACTAACAATATTACTTATCTTGTAAACTTCAAACAATTGATGAACTTGGCAGGTAGAGTGTAATTGCTTTGCTGATTATGCATTGTATAGTAGCAAACTGTTCGCATTCAAGTTCCATAACTGGGGCGGGCTTTTCGACCTACCCCAATACCCTTGGGTTAAAGATTTCTTTCTTCTCTTCGCGTCCTTTGCGTCCTTTGTGGTAGCCTGCGGCAAGCCGCTACGCGTCTACGTTAAAAAAATTGACTTTGACAAAGAGTTTTAGCCTTAACTGAACTGTTTTGCAGACTACCCTACAATAATTTTATTTCATCTAAATTATGCAATTTAGATGTTTTTTAGTCGAAATAAAACTCATTTTTATGCGGCTAGATAACTGATAGAAATGTGGCAACCGCTCAAAGTTTTCATTCCAGGGTTTTTAATCGTGTGCCCCACGGCCAAAATGCTTGGCGAGGATAAATTCGTTTTCTACACCGTAAAGCAAAAATCCCCCAGCTTATAGCCGTAGGGAATGTCAAAAACTAACAACTTGGTTGAATTTCGCACTCGAAATAAGTATCCTAAACTATATTCTCAAATCAACGAGTCAAAATATTTATCCGAATCTGCCGCTGACGTAATCTCTGGTATATTCCTGCTTAGGATTGTTAAAAATCTGCTCTGTCAAGTCATATTCAACTAGATATCCCATTTTTGAGCCGCTTTCCGTTGCCTGTGCATTGAAAAAGGCTGTCATATCTGACACCCGTGCAGCCTGTTGCATATTGTGGGTGACGATAATAATCGTATATTGGGACTTCAGTTCTTGAAGTAATTCTTCAACCCGCAAAGTTGAAATTGGGTCAAGGGCTGAGCATGGTTCATCCATTAGCAGCACCTCTGGTTGAATTGCTAAGGCGCGAGCAATACACAAGCGCTGCTGTTGTCCGCCAGATATAGATAGACCGCTTTGTTTGAGTTTGTGCTTCACTTCATCCCACAAAGCAGCTTGTCGCAAACTCCGCTCTACCAATTCATCCATATTACCTCTGTAGCCATTAATCCTAGCTCCAAAGGCGATATTTTCATAAATAGATTTTGGAAAAGGGTTTGGTTTTTGAAACACCATACCAATGCGGCGGCGCAATTCTACGGTGTCAATTCTTTTGTCATAAATATCAGTTTCACCAAAGGTTATTCTTCCCTCAATGCGTGCGCCGGTAATCAAATCATTTAAGCGATTGAAACATCTTAGTACAGTACTTTTCCCGCATCCAGAAGGGCCAATAAAGGCTGTAATTTTGTTTTTACCAATGTTTAGATTAACATCACGAACTGCTTTGAAATTACCATAGAAAACAGATAATTGTTCAGCTTGCAATATAGTTTCAGATGTAGCAGTTGTTGAGTTTAATACCATAAAAAACGTCAGGAAAAGAATGATAACGTGCTTGAATCTTTTAGCGAGACTGCTGGAATTTATTGCGTAAATATATTGCTGTTGAATTCATCAAAAGCAGCACGATCATCAAAACGATAATGCCAGCAGCAGCATTCTGGTGGAAATCTGTTTGAGGACGAGAAACCCAATCAAAAATTTGAATTGGTAGTGCAGTGAAAGAACTTTGCAGGCCTTTTAAGGAAAGCTCAGGCAAGAAAGTAATGAACCCAACAGCACCGATTACAATCAAGGGAGCTGTTTCGCCGATCGCTCTTGAAAGTGCCAAAATTGTACCAGTCAGAATACCTGGCAAAGCAATGGGAAAAATTTGTTCTCTGATAATTTGCCACCTGTTTGCACCAAGGGCAAAACCCGCTTGCCGCAAGCTATCGGGAACAGAACGCAAAGCTTCACGAGTGGTAATAATGATGATTGGTAAAATCAATAAACTCAAGGTTAAAGCACCAGCTAATACACTGCGTCCTTGAGTAATTGGTTCCATTATCCGCACAAAAATTTGCAAACCCAGTAAGCCATAAATAATAGATGGTACGGCGGCTAAGTTTGCAATGTTGATTTCAATTAACTGAGTAAACCAGTTATCTTGGGCATACTCTTCTAAGAAAATGCCTGCGCCTACTCCTAAAGGAAAGGAAATTAAAGCAGTTATTACCAACAACCAGATAGTACCAACTAAGGGAGCTAATATCCCAGAAGAAGAAGCACGACGAGAAGAAAAACTGGTGAGAAAAGACCAGTTCAAACGTCCAACACCGTCAGTTAAAATATCAATTAGCAAAACGGCTAATACCACCAACGCAAATAAAGTTGCAGCCCAAGTGGCGATCGCAAAAATTTTGTCGAGGTTGTAACGCTTATCAATTGATAGATCGAAGTTACGATTTGCTCCAGAGTCAAACGCATTTTTAGATTGAATATTACTTTTCGTCATTCGTATTTCTCCCGGAAGCGGCGGACAAACCAGTAACTAAAAATATTCAGTGCCAAGGTCATGAGAAATAATGTCATGCCCACTGAAAAAATAGTTTTATAGGCCAATGAACCTGCTGGTGTGTCTCCTTTACTGACTTGGACAATGTACGCTGTCATTGTCTCAATTGGCACTAACGGGTTTAAGGTCAACTGAGGATTCTGACCAGCTGCAATGGTAACAATCATTGTTTCACCGATGGCGCGGGAAATAGCCAAAATGAAAGAAGCTACTATCCCAGATAAAGCTGCCGGTAATACCACAGAAACAATTGTTTCCCTTTTCGTTGAGCCAAGTGCATAAGCACCTTCTCGCAAACTACGGGGAACTGCGTAAAGAGCATCTTCACTCAGAGAAGCTACCAGAGGAATAATTGAAATTCCCAGTACTAAACCTGCACTTAAGGCGTTGAATCCCTGCATACCAGGAATGAATTTTTGCAGGAAGGGTGTCACTGTCAACAATGCAAAGTAACCAAAAACAACGGTAGGCACCCCTGCCAAAATTTCTAGGGCTGGCTTGAGCCATTTGCGAAGCTTAGCTGGAGCATACTCACTCAAGCAGATAGCTGCTAATAACCCCAGTGGTAATGCTACTGCGATCGCAATTATAGATATCAGCAATGTGGCGCTAATCAGCACCATCACTCCAAATTGCTTATTGGCAAACAATGGTGTCCACTGTGTCTCTGTTAAAAAGCGCCAGATGGGCACTTCCGAAAAAAATGATACTGTCTCAAAAATTAGTGTTAAAACAATACCAATTGTGGTTGCTACCGAGACAAAGGCAAACAACGCAAATAAACTTTTGACGCCAAATTCAACCCGCTTACTCAAAGCCCTATTAGGCTGCCATAAGTTGGCATTATTTGGTTGATTAGATAACGGGTTGGAAGTCATTCGGGGACAACCTCATAAATTCAAACTTCCTTTATTGCTATTTTCGGAAAATTGCCCTTGGGCTGGAAATTTAGCTAAACTTTCAACACAAATAAGGCTTAAATCAAGTTTGCTTACTCTGAGTGCGATTAGTCGCTACTTCCAGCTACCAGAGCTGAGTTTTAAATTGTGCTTAGATCGAAATCATTCAGGCTAACTCTTACTTTTCTTGCTTGAGAAGATCCTTGAGGGTAACACCCACTCTAGAACCTTTACCTTGAAAAATCGATCCTACTTTCCCACTATTGAAGCGTGCTTGAACTTCAGTGAGTAAATCGCTAGGTAAAGGTACATAGCCCACTTCTGTAATTAGCTTTTGATTAGCTGGTGCATAATTGAACTCAACAAAAGCCTTGACTTCAGGACGCGTGGCCGCAGTTTTCTTCACATAGATAAATTCTGGGCGAGAAAGCGGCTGATAAGTACCATCAGCGATTGTTTGAGGGCTTGGTTGAACGCAACCCTTACCACCATCAATACCAACAAGCTTTAATTTGTCTTTGTTGTTTTCGTAATAGGCAAAGCCAAAGAAGGCCAAACCGCCTTTGTCAGCGCTTACACCTTGTACCAAGGTATTGTCATCTTCACTAGCAGTGTAGTCTCCGCGGCTTTCTCCTTCCTTACCCACAATTGCTTGGGTGAAATAGTCGTAAGTACCCGAATCAGTTCCAGGGCCGTACAAACCTATTTTCTCAGCAGGGAATTTCGGATTAATCTGGTTCCATTGAGTGACTTTGCCTTGAGCAGCAGTCTCCCACATTTTCTTGAGTTCATCAACTTTGAGGCACTCAACAAAGTTATTTTGGGGACTAACTACCACTGAGAGACCATCGTAAGCGATGGGCAGTTCAATGTACTCGATATTACCTTTTTTACAGAGTTCTACTTCCTCTGGTTTAATGGGGCGGGAAGCATTAGAAATATCAGTTTCACCCGCGCAAAACTTTTTGAAACCGCCACCTGTACCAGATGATGCGACAGTCACTTGGACACCAGAATTCGCCTTTTGAAACTCTTCTGCCATCGCCTCAGAAATAGGATAGACGGTACTAGAACCATCCACCTTGACTGTTCCAGATAAATTCGATCCGGTTGCTGTATTGGTGGCTGGGGTAGCGCCGCCTTGAGTTCCTGGGCTAGAGTTGTTAGAAGCCTGATTGTTTTCGCCGCCGCAAGAGCTAACACCAATTGCCAAAGCAACTAGAGGAGCAACCAACCGCACCTTTGAAGAGAACATAAGGATCTTTATAGATGATGCTATGGATTAACAGTATGAACATTAGCATTTAAGAGTGGCAGAAAAGTTAACAACCGGTTAAGTCAATGCTAATACATACTCAAAAACACTAAAAATTGAAGTCAGTAAAGGCACATTTACTCATCAGTAATAATTTAAAATGTGATTTAAATTATACTATTATCTTACAGTAAATAAACTAAATACAGATAATTTGGGTAAGCTAGAAATATTTTTTGGAATCTGCACGTTTTCAAATTAAATTAGGGCTATATATTAGCAATCAAATATCAATCAAGATACAGGTTTAAGTTTAGGTATTCTACTGAGACATTAAAATGCCTGCATAGTCTTTTGGTTCTGCAAAGAGGTATAGCCAAAGCTAAAGTGGGAAAGTTCATATATTAATGTTTATACTGGTTGCTATTGGTTTTCCCTTTTGCCTTTCCTTGGTTGCCTGATAAATGTTTGCTGCTTCCAACCAATTACTATGGTCTATGATTGGCTTACTCCTGACAATGGGTGGCACCTTCCTAGAAGCTTATGGCATCACTTCACCTTGGAGTTGGAGTCAGCACGGAATTCAGACTTTTTCATTAGGTGTAACTTTTCAAATTGGTGCAGTACTCCTCGTGGGTTGTTTGGGGGGTAAAAATGCTGGTGCCCTCTCGCAAATTGCCTATTTAGTCATGGGGTTAACCTTATTGCCAGTATTCGCCGATGGTGGTGGTATTGGTTATGTCAAGCTATCTCAGTTTGGCTATTTGCTGGGCTTTATTCCTGGAGCTTGGATTTGTGGTTTTTTTGCGTTTAAAGCTAGACCGCGACTAGAAACCCTCGCTTTTAGTTGCATCTGTGGGTTGTTAACTCTCCACCTATGCGGTATTAGTTATTTGATTATTAGCTATCTTTTTCAGTGGAAAGGCACAGAAAATCTACCTTTAATGCAAGCAATTCTGAGATATTCTTGGTTTGTACTGCCAGGCCAACTAACTGTAGTCTGTGCCGTCACTGTAATAGCATATGTATTGCGTCACTTAATGTTTTATTAGTCATTAGTCCTTATTTTCAGTGCCCCATGCCCCATGCCTAATTTGCCATGCGTTTAAAAAATCGCCTTTTCTGGATTTCTGGCTTCATAGCTTTTTTCTTAGACCAAATAACAAAATATTGGGTGGTGCAAACCTTCAGTTTGGAGCAAACAGTACCACTTTTACCTGGGATATTTCACTTGACTTACGTCACTAATACTGGTGCGGCTTTTAGCCTGTTAAGTGGGAAAGTAGAATGGTTGCGCTGGTTATCTTTAGGAGTAAGTTTAGTATTAATAGGACTGGCGTTGTTTGGCCCAACGTTAAATCTGTGGGATCAGCTAGGCTATGGCTTGATTTTAGGTGGAGCTATGGGCAATGGCATAGATCGCTTTGTTTTAGGCTATGTGGTTGATTTTCTAGATTTTCGCCTGATTAACTTTGCTGTATTTAATGTGGCAGATTCATTTATTAGTATCGGTATCGTTTGCCTGCTAATTGCCTCCTTGCAAAAAACACCAACTTCAACGGGCAGACCGGATTAAACTATTAAGCCTGGGATAAATCATCCCAGGCTATAGATTGTCCAAACCCTTTGTCAGTCATATATGCGAACAACTTGATTTTCGGGTTTGAGTTATTTAATTTCGTAACTTACACCAATCGCTACAACTGGTGTAAGTTGTCAAGATCTACAGCGATCGCTAACGCCAAATCAGTATGCAGATCTAAATTTAGTTGCCTGTGGCAGGAGTATTGGGGGAGCTAGAACCTGGAACTGAGCTAGGAGAGCTAGGAGTTGGTTCAGAAGCACCATCAGAAGGAGTGCCACTTCCTGGTGCTGGAGTTACATTTCTGGGAGTACCAGAGTCAGAAGGAGTACCACTTCCTGGGACTGGAGCTATATTGCTAGGAGTGCCAGACTCAGAAGGGGTATTGCTAGGAGTACCAGACTCAGAAGGGGTAGTACTTCCTGGTGTTGGAGTTACATTGCTAGGAGTACCAGAGTCAGAAGGAGTACCACTTCCTGGGATTGGAGTTATATTGCTAGGAGTGCCAGACTCAGAAGGGGTATTGCTAGGAGCGCCAGAGTCGGAAGGGGTGGCTCCTGGTGCTGGAGTTGTGGTCGTGCCATCAGGAGTGCCAGAACCGGATGGAGTAACGTTTCCTGGTGTGGTTGTGCTATCGGGAGTAGTGGTTTCCGATGGCGTGGTTTCTGCTGGAACTGTAGTGCTACCAGGAGCAGTAGGCGTGGCTGCTGTACCACCAGCACATCGAGAGTTAAGGGGGAAATATTCGCACAGAATTTTCATGCCTTCTGGCGACATTTTGATTTCCGTTGGTGCACTAGTGGAGGAGTCGCTACTGGATTGGGCTATGGGGGATTTACTGGATTCAGCAGCAGCAATATTAGTGGAAAGTGCCAAAGATAGAGCTGTACCAATCAGGGTCAGAGATTTTCCCAACATTTGTGAAATTAACCTCAACGGAACACTCGCACTATTAAAACAGACAATAAGATTTAGAAAATCTTCCTAAAAGAGGATATTTAGGTTTGTTTCAAAATATGTTGATATGTAAAACTAGTAAAAATGAAATTTGTTGCCGATAGTTATTTAGTGTCAACAAATACATGTTTATGAAAAAGAATTGTAGTTAGTTAAAATGTAAAACAATATCGGATAAAGCTTTTAGGCTTGATAAACAAAATTATTTGTTATAAAACAAGCAAGAAAAATTACAAGGTAATGTTAGTTATGAAAGATATTTAGGTATAAAATGAATCTGAAAACTCATCTAGCCAATTTATGCTTTGGCTTATGAGTAAAATGATGGAAGATTAACATCTAAGTTGTAGTTCGCCCGATTCTTCACTAAAAAGTGTGATGTAAATAGCCGATGAGTTCTCCCCAACCCCCTCACAAGCCACAAACGTTAATAGGTCAACTGACTCAAGCAGTACATACAATTCAAGCTAGGGTTGATTTTTCCAAATTGGCGCTCAAGCCTAATGCCAAAGTACCGGAACTCTGGGTGCAGGATGCGGGGGCGGATAAAGCAGAGGTATATCCACTGTTGGGCGATCGCTATGTTCTCGGTCGTAGCTCCAAATCCTGCGATATCGTCATTCGTAACCCTGTTGTCAGCCAAATTCATCTATCGCTATCGCGCAATTCCACTCAGCGCACGCCTGTTTTCGTCATCAAAGACGAAAATTCCACCAATGGCATTTATCGTGGCAAGCGTCGTGTAAATTCCCTGGAATTGCGTCATGGCGATATTCTCACCTTGGGGCCACCAGAACTCGCCGCTTCTGTAAGATTGCAATACGTTGACCCGCCACCTTGGTATATCAAAGCTGCAACTTGGACAGGTTATGGCATCGGCGGTGTCAGTGCCTTGTTCGCATTGGTGATTGGCGTCGAATGGCTAAAATTTTCAGTCAGACCTCTACCCACAACTACACGCGCCCCAGTAGTCGTTTATGCCCGTGATGGGAGTACTCCGCTGAGAGAGCCTCGGACTACCTCTCACGTGGACATGAAGCGATTAGACGAATTTGGCCCTTATTTGCCTGCTGCCGTGGTCGCTTCCGAAGATAGCCGTTATTATTGGCATTTTGGGGTTGACCCGTTGGGAATTTTGCGAGCCGTATTGATTAATAGCCGCAGCGGAGATGTCCAACAAGGAGCCAGCACAGTTACCCAGCAAGTCGCCCGCAGCTTGTTCCGCGATTATGTAGGCAGACAGGACACCCTGGGGCGGAAATTGCGGGAGGCAATTGTCGCCCTGAAGCTAGAAACGTTTTACAGCAAAGATGACATTTTGCTGATGTACTTAAATCGCGTTTTTCTGGGTGGGGATACCTCTGGATTTGAAGATGCAGCCAAGTATTACTTTGAAAAGCCAGCTAAAGATTTAAGTTTGGCCGAAGCTGCAACATTGGTAGGAATTTTACCAGCTCCCAACGCTTTCGATTTTTGCGGGGACGGGCCAAATAAGCTAGAAACTGCGGAATACCGGAATCGCGTGATTAAGCGGCTGGTGGAGATGGGCAAAATCAAAGCAGAGGACGCTAATCGAGCCAGACGCTCCACCGTTCAAGTTAGTCCAAAAGTTTGCGAGCAGCAAGCCAAAACCATCGCTCCTTACTTTTACAATTACGTTTTCTCTGAGTTGGAATCAATCTTGGGTGAGGGAGCAGCAAGAGAAGGCAACTATATCATTGAAACCAAGCTCGATCCAGCCATCCAAAGCCAAGCAGAAGCCGCATTGCGTAATTCAGTAAATAGCGCTGGTGCAAGTTTTAACTTTTCTCAAGGGGCAGTGGTTACCCTTGACTCCAGTACCGGTAGCATCCTGGCAATGGTAGGGGGAACTGATTACAAAAAAAGTCAGTTCAATCGTGCAACCCAAGCTAAAAGACAACCGGGTTCGACCTTCAAAATCTTTGCTTACACCGCGGCTATTCAACAGGGAATTCCCGAATCAAAAAGTTATTCTTGCGCTCCTTTAACTTGGCAAGGCTTCACTTACAAACCCTGTCGTGCTGGTGCAGACACTAGTTTAGATATTGCCACTGGGCTGGCTCTTTCAGAAAATCCCATCGCTTTGCGAGTTGCCAGAGAAGTTGGCTTAGATAAAGTAGTTTCTATGGCCCAGCGTTTGGGGGTAAAGTCCTCTCTCGATCCGGTTCCTGGGCTGGTACTGGGTCAAAGTGTAGTGAATGTTTTAGAAATGACTGGTGCTTTTGGTGCCATTGGCAATCGCGGTGTATGGAATCCTCCCCATGCCATTAGTCGTATTTTAGATAGTGGTGATTGCCGCGATCGCAACGATCTAAAAACTTGCCGTGTCATCTATTCCTTCGACCAAGATCCAGACGCCAATAAAAGAGTTTTGCCAAATGGTGTCGCTGATGAAATGACTAGTTTAATGCGCGGTGTAATCAGCAGAGGTACCGGTCGTAGTGCCTCCATTGGATTAGGGGAAGCTGGTAAAACAGGCACAACTGATAAAAACGTTGACTTATGGTTTATAGGTTTTATTCCCAGTCGGCGGCTTGTAACTGGTGTTTGGCTGGGAAACGACAATAATTCCCCCACATCTGGCAGCAGCGCTCAAGCAGCTCAGTTATGGGGAAATTATATGCGGCGGATTACAAGGTGATGGTTAAGAGTTAGGAGTTAAGAGTTAGGAGTTAAGAGTTAGGAGTTAGGAGTTAAGAATTTATCCTCACTCCTCACTCCTCACTCTCTTCACTCACTATTATTGATATCCCTGCCAAGGACTGATTTCCAATTTGCCATTGGGTTTGAATATCACTTGAAAGTGAGCAAGAGGTTCTTTGTTATTGGGGGGTGCTACATTAGAGCCGTAGATAGCGTTAAACATCTGCGGAAGTGGTGTCTCTCGGAAGTAGTCAAAGGCGACTTGGTTGAGCGGTTCATAGTCAGCAATTACACCATCTTTGTTAACCGCTACCCGATATTTTAAATCTCGCGTAAATGTAGGAGTGCCACTCCAAGCTTGGCGGACTGTATTATAAAGTTTTTGATTTAAATCTTTGACTATATTAGAGTCAGTAATTCTTGTGCCTACTACATCTGGCGTTCTAGCATATCCGCGCCAAGGGCTGACTTGTAGCACACCGTTTGTAGTAAATACTACTCGGAATTGGGCGATGGGTTCATTGGAAATGGGAGCGCGGTTAGCAGGGTTGTAAAGTAAATTCGGTAGAGGAGTTTGCTCTATTCCTTGATTTGCCTCTTGATTTATGGCTTTATAACCAACGATCGCTCCATCCGCAGCTACACCTATACGATAGATCAAATCCTGTTGCAATCCCGATCGATTAGTCCAAGCTGGATGAATTTGATTATACACTTGGCGATTTAAGGCACGCAGTTGGGATGGATCGGTAATTTCCGAAACTGTACTTAAAAGTGCTTCTAAATCTTTAACTGGTGGCTTGGTAGTAGTCGTAGGTGTTGGTGTGGGATTGGCAGCAGCTATCGGCGTCGCAGCCGATGTGGGAGTTGAGTCGGCTGATGCTGAAGGGGTAAGGTTTTTGGTTGTTGAGGTAGTTTGCCCATCTGGCTGAGGCTGCGGTGGACGGATTTGCGGAGGTGGAATCAAGTTAAAAGCGATCGCTGCTACTGCTAAACTTGATACTCCCACAGCAGCTGGAACCGCCTGTTTGATTAAAGCTTGACTAGCACCACCATAACGTCTGGTAACTGGCTGTAGTTCTAGGGAAAGTTCTGGTAAAGTTTGGCTATCAGCAAAAAACTGATCCACTGCTTCTACCAAATCAAACAACTGCACCGTACTCAAGTCTATTTCAATTGGCGGGCGTTTAGCATGGCTTGGTTGAGACTCGAAACCCTCTGGTGCGCCTTCTGAATGTACAATTAACCGATGTCGGTTGCTGTCTATTTTTTGAAATTCTACTAACTCTGACTCGTGATTGTGGGCTTGGGGATTAGGTACATTACTTAAAAATTCTTGGGCATAGCCACTAACTCCCCTCACCAAACTTTCAAAAAACTCCCGTCCTCCAGTTAGAGGTTGATTATATCCAGATAAATAACATTCGGCATTTACCAATATAGATAATTCCGGGCGGAGTTCTTGGAACTGTGCAGCCCTAGTGACATCACTTAACCCTTCTAAAAGCAGTGTACAATTAGGCAAACTGTACTTACGTTGAATATTCATTCCACCTCACCGTCAAAAAGACTAATCCAGAACCGCTGCATTCCAGCCGTACCAGTACAAAATAGTAATTGCCCTAACAAATTTATCGCTAGCTCATCTAATTTTTCATCGGAAGTTAATGCCAGCACACCGGAACGTCGAGCATTCATCCGGCTCTTAAAATGCGCTCTAAAGCGCTCCAGGTAATTAGATAGCCGCAAATTCTGTTCTAGGGGAATCTGCTTTTCTTCCATCTGTTGACATAACATTAATAACTGCCGAATCACAACAGTTAAACGCCGCGCTATGTAACAAGCAATAACTACCAAAGCTTTAGCTTCCATAATAGTTAGGGGACGGCGGATGTGCGCTCTGCGTAGCGGGTTAGAGCTACGCATCCGCCATAAATTCACCCGATCTTTGACAATTCCTTTAAGATCTAATTCTTGAGCAAAAGCCAGGATTGCTTCAGAACCACCAAGCTCTAAAGCCTCAATAGCGAGTAAAATAAGGTCGATTTGCAACCGAGTTCTTCGAGGACATGTTTGTCCAGCGATCGCAGGATCTGGTAAAGTGTCCAGAATCATCGGCAGTGAATCTTGAGTTGGACTTTTCAACGGCGTTAAACTTGCAGAAACATTCATTCTATAAATACCTTGTGCGCTTCTGACAGACTAGGTAAAACAAATTTAAGATAAGTAGCCAAGACTTGAACATTAGACTTGTAACAGTAGTTATGACTACCCGATATATACATTACTTAACTCTTTCTACTCAAAGGATTCCCTATATTAAATTCAAAACTTTAAAACATTAGTTAATTCACCTCATTTATTAGCCCTATACCTTTTCTAGCTTGATTTAGTTTCTACTTATCGTCAATCAAGGGTGAAGCTTTAGCCTCCACGCCCAGCGTATGACATTATAGTGTACGATTTTTCACGTATCTGGAATTGGGCGTTGGGCAGGGGAAAAGGTTAAAGGGAAAAGGGAAAAGGAATAAATTTAATCTTTCCCCTTTTCCCCTTAACCCTTTCCCTTTCCCCTTGTCCTCTTCCTATGCCCCATACCCTATTCCCCATTCCCCCCTCCCCATTCTATGGATTTGAAGGCTCTGATTCGTGACATTCCAGATTTCCCCAAACCTGGAATTTTATTTCGGGATATTACTACCCTGCTGCGCGATCCAGAAGGACTACGCTATACTATTGACTTTTTAACACAAAAATGTATAGAAGCTGAGATGACGGTAGATTATGTCATTGGTATGGAGTCGAGGGGATTCATTTTTGGCTCACCTTTGGCTTATAAACTAGGAGCTGGTTTTATTCCCGTCCGCAAAAGAGGCAAATTACCATCAGCAGTTCACTCGATTGAGTATCAACTAGAGTATGGTACAGACTGCCTAGAAGTACATCAAGACGCTTTACACGAGGGTAGTCGGGTTTTGATTGTAGACGATTTGATTGCCACCGGTGGAACTGCCAGTGCAACAGCTAACTTGGTACAAAAGATTGGCTGCAAACTAGTAGGATTTGGGTTTATTATCGAGCTACGAGACTTAGAAGGACGCAGACATTTGCCAAATGTGCCGATTATTTCTTTGGTTGAATATTAATGTAATTAGTCATTGGTCATTGGTCATTGGTCATTGGGTATGGGGCACTTGTACTGAGCGTAGGTAGCCGAAGTATGGGGCATTGGACACTCAACAGTCAACAGATAACTGTCATCTCCCCACCTCCTCTGCTTCTTCGGTCACTGGCCATGAAACATAACCCAACTGACAAGCAACAACTAAACAAAGTGTTATGACATCTACAGCAAAAATTTCTTTAGCAACGGGTTGGGATTGGCTGATTAGGCTAGTCACAAGTGAAACTTTTATATACGTTATGAAGCGGCTGTTGCAGGCATTACTGACTTTGTTTTTAGCGTCGGCCCTGTCGTTTCTGGTTATGCAACTTGCTCCGGGAGATTTCGTCACGCAATTAGAAGCAGACCCCAAAAAATCTAGAGACCAAATTAAGGCTTTACGGGAATTTTGGGGCTTAAATAAGTCTTGGGTGGAACAATTTTGGCTTTGGTTGTGGAATATTGTATCGAAAGGCGATTTTGGGCCGAGTTTTTCTTATAAACGCTCAGTAGTATCCCTGTTATGGGAACGAGTCCCGGCAACGTTACTGTTAGCGATCGCTTCTTTGATTGTAACTTGGGCGATCGCCATTCCCTTGGGCATCATCGCTGCCATCAAGCAAAATCGCTGGGTTGACCGCGTTTTACAAGTCGTTAGTTACGCTGGACAAGGATTTCCCAGTTTCATTACCGTTTTAGTACTGCTTTTCTTTGCCCAAATCACCTCGCCGTTGTTCCCAGTAGGTGGTATGACTAGCATCAATCATTCGGAACTGAATTGGTTTGGTAAAATCCTCGATATTGGCTGGCACATGATTTTACCTACAATTGCCCTCTCAATTACTAGTTTTGCTGGTTTACAACGCATCACTCGCGGTGAATTATTAGATGTTCTGCGTCAAGATTACATCCAAACTGCTCGTGCTAAAGGATTGCCAGAAAACCGCGTAATATATGTTCACGCTC
Organism: Nostoc sp. ChiSLP01; assembly: GCA_034531195.2. Taxonomy (GTDB): domain Bacteria; phylum Cyanobacteriota; class Cyanobacteriia; order Cyanobacteriales; family Nostocaceae; genus Nostoc. The sequence goes on along the minus strand of JAVRBO020000102.1, from coordinate 50,012 downwards.
TCCGCAACGCTGTAAACCCTTTAATTACTCTATTAGGCTTCGAGTTAGCTAGTTTATTAAGTGGGGCGTTTATTGCCGAACAATTCTTCAACTGGCCTGGTTTGGGACGATTGACTTTACAAGCTGTAATGTCCCAAGATTTATATCTGGTCATGGCCAGTTTAGTCATGAGTGCAGTTTTGCTAATTGTCGGTAACTTAATTGCCGACTTAATGCTTAAAGTAGCCGACCCGCGTATTCGTTTAGAAAATCTGAATTAGTCATTAGTCATTGGTCATTGGTCATTGGTCATTTGTCATTAGTTTTTCTTTGCGTCCCCGCGTCCCCGCGTCTCCCACTCCCTACTCTCCACCCCTTCCATGTTGTCCGAAGTTTATTATTTGGTGCGCTCAAAAAGTGATGGTCGTTACCTGACAGCTCGTCCCAATGGTGATGCATCAGGTTATCTATTATTGTTTCGGGAAAACTTTGATGCTCTTAGTTATCTGAATACCCATGCAGCAGAAGTGGCAAATCGTTTTGCAATAGAATCGATTCCGGGTACACAGTTAGGAAGTTTGCTTAAACGCTGGGGTTTTACTGGTGTAGGGATTGTAAGTGACCCGTTATTGCCCAAAGTTGAGTTTTTACAACATAGTTGAAAACTAGTTTTGCCATCTTGAGAAAAAGCAGCTTATTCAATACCTTTGCACGCTTAATCTTAGAAAAAAAAGGAATATCTTAAGTAAATAAAGAGGCGATCGCACAAGTAAAATGAGGCAACATCGGTGAATTTAGTTCGTCACCATTGAACAATGTTGCGGCTAACTTTAAACTCGCTTGCTCGCGCCGATAAACTTCCACTTGTTGCTTTTGCCAATCCACAATCCAATATTCTCTCACTCCCCTTGAAGAGTAGAGCTTCAGTTTAAGTTCCCTATCCCGCTTTTCGTTCTCGCTACCAAGAGATAGTACCTCTACTACTAGTTCTGGCGCACCAGTCAAATGTCCTGCCTCGTCTAAAAGTAAAGGCAATCTTTCATTACTAACCCAGACTACATCAGGAATGACATTATCATTTTCGCCAAAAATTATTCCAGGAGCAGGTACAACCTGTCCTAATGAAGTGGCTTGTGACCAGGTATCTAAAGGAGCAATAATTCTCGCACAGGCTTTTTGATGATTCCAGTGAGGTGCTCTGGTCACAAACAATTCTCCGTCAATAATTTCATAGCGGTTCCCGTTATCTGGAAACAACTCTAAGTCGGCGGTAGTCCAGCGCACTCTCTCAGATATCGGCTGGTTCATAAATATTATTTGTTAAGGTATTCAACTATTTTAGCCAGAGTGGGTATGGGGCATTGGGTGGGGTGAAATTCTCTTGCCATCTCCCCAGTCCCCAGCGATGCACTGAAGCTCAACGAAGTGTCTCCAGTCCCCAGTCCCCAGTCCCCAGTCCCCAGTCCCTACACTACTACTTTTTCTTTTTCCAAAATCAACTTAGAACGCTTCACTTGCTCAGGAATGGCTACTGGATAGTTTCCAGTAAAGCAGGCAGAACAAAAATTATTGGTGTCTTCTCCTGTCGCTGTTAGCATTCCCTCCCAGCTGAGATAAGCAAGGCTATCTACTTCTAGTTGCTTGGCAATTTCTTCTACTGATTTGGTGGCAGCAATTAGCTGGTCTTGAGAATCAGTATCGATGCCATAAAAGCAAGGGTGAGTTACTGGTGGAGAAGAAATTCGCATGTGTACTTCTATTGCACCAGCCTCACGCAAAGTTTTAACCAGTTTACGACTGGTAGTACCGCGCACAATCGAATCATCTACGATGATTACTCTTTTGCCAGCCAGCACATCTTTTAGGGGATTGAGTTTCATGCGGATACCCGATTCGCGCATGGTTTGGGTTGGTTGAATAAAGGTGCGCCCGACGTAGCGATTTTTAATCAGTCCTTCCATGTACATGACACCAGAAGCTTGGGAAAATCCAATGGCAGCAGGGATGCCAGAATCAGGAACGCCAAAGACAATATCAGCTTCTACAGCAGATTCTTTCGCTAGTTGCCGCCCTAATCGCATCCGGTAGCTGTACAAACTCTCGTTATGCATAACGCTATCGGGGCGGGCAAAATAAATCATTTCAAAAATACACAATTTCCGCTGGGGCTGTTGACTCCAGTGATAGGAAGCTAAACCTTCTTCGGTAATCCAAACTAATTCACCAGGTTCTACATCCCGTAGGTATTCGGCTCCAATGATGTCTAAACCACAGGTTTCCGAAGCCAAAACGTAACGCACTGGATTACCAGCTAAAGTCCCAATTACCAAAGGACGAATGCCATTGGGGTCGCGCACACCCATAACGCCACTCGGAGTGCCAATAACTAAGCTAAAAGCTCCTTGGCAGCGATGAAACGCTTTAATTGCACCTTCTAGCCAATCAGCACCCGCATCGATGGCTTGAGCGATCGCAAAAGCAATCATTTCTGAGTCAGTTGTGGTAATTAAATTGCATTTGTTCTCCAGCAACTCTTGACGCAATTGCACCGTATTGACTAAATTCCCATTATGTGCCAAGGCTAACGAACCCAAGCGAGTTTTAATGACAGCGGGTTGAGCGTTAACTTTGCGGCTAGAACCTGTAGTCGAATAACGAGTGTGGCCAATAGCATGACTACCAGGTAACTGTTCTAAGACCGATTCGTTGAATACTTGAGACACCAAGCCCATATCTTTGTGCAGATGGACTTTCGTACCTTCAAAGGTGGCAATACCAGCTGATTCTTGACCCCGATGTTGGAGGGCATACAATCCAAAGTAGCTTAGTTTAGCAACGTTTTCTCCTGGTGCGTAAATACCGAAAACACCGCAAGCTTCTTCTGGCTTATCGGGATGATTTTCATAACTATTAATTGGGTTGTTGGTCTGGTCGGGGTATTCATCCGAAGTGACAGAATGAATAGAAGTCATGCTAGCTTTGCTCCTGGTGGGGGGTCAGTCAATTTTGAATTTTAGATTAACGATTTTGGATTGACCGCACCCTAGAAGGAATACGGCTAGAAATTTGAGATTTGTTGAACCTGCTGAAGACGGATGATACATGAACCAGAAAAAGTACTCTCAATCCAAAATCTAAAATCTAAAATCTAAAATTTGGTAGTCGAGTCACTGGGATTATGTCGATAGATAGTCGCAGAATTCTTAATAAATCTTTAACCATCCATTAAAACAGTACCGTAATTATGTTCGCGAAGGTTAAGAAATTAGAAGTGAACAGTTATGTTTTTTATTCTTAACTCTTGACCTAAGATCCTAAGTGCTTCAACTGGGAGTCGTGGTGTGGATGGCAAGACGCCTAACGATCGCCTGAGAATAACGATCGCTCATTTGTTCAATATTAACTTTGATTAAGGGTTGGTTGTCAGTGGTTAAAACCCCCAAACCCGCCTCGAAATTACCGACTATGCCCAATTTTTGCCACTGTTGACCCAGATGTTCCTGTAAGTATGATTCCCAAATTTCTTGGTGTGTGGGTGCTATAGAAACTAAAATTCGGCTACCACCTTCGGCAAAAAGCACCTCATCTAGTCGATTTAACTGTGTTGGTGTTATTTCTAAATGAATTTGGGCGCCCAGGTTGCCACAGATGCAACATTCTGCTAAAGCGATCGCTATTCCTCCCTCAGCACAATCGTGGGCAGAACGTACCCAACCATTACGAATTCCATCACGACAAACTTGCTGTACCCGACGTTCCAAGTCAAAATCTATTTGTGGCGGTTTTCCAGCAACAGTACCGTGGATGGCGGCTAAATACTCAGATGCTCCCAAACTGAGTTGGGATGTTAAGGGTAATCCCAGAAGATAGATCGCATCCCCTACTGTTTGCCAACCTTGACCACAAATTTTGCTGATATCCGGAATCAAGCCCACCATACCCACAACAGGAGTAGGATAAATTGGTTGGGGAGTCCCTTGAGAATCAAGGGTTTCATTATACAAAGAGACATTTCCACCTGTAACTGGTGTTGCTAGTTCTCGACAACCTTCTGCTAAACCGCGACAAGCTTCTGCTAATTGCCAGTAACCAATTGGTTTTTCTGGAGAGCCAAAATTGAGGTTATCTGTTACCGCTAGAGGTTCGGCACCGACACAACTCAGATTGCGTGCCGCTTCTGCCACTACTGCCTTAGCTCCTTCATAGGGATCGAGATAAACATAACGAGAATTGCAGTCTACAGTAGCTGCAACTGCGCTTTGGGCATTGGGCATTGGGTATGGGGCATTTTCCTCCTCTGTTCCCCTGCTCCCACCTCGGCTTCGCTCGGCGACCACCTGCTCCCCTGCCTCTTCCAGTGGGCGCAAACGAATAACAGCGGCATCTGCACCACCTGGTAGAATTACGGTATTATTCTGGACTTGATGGTCATACTGACGATATACCCAACTTTTAGAAGCGATCGTCGGTGTATCAAGCAAAGTTAAGAGAATATCATTCCAACTTTGCAGGTGTCCTAGGAGTTCGATTCCAGCAATTGTACAACTAGGCAAAGAATTAGCAGTCCATTCCCAAGCTTTACGTGCATATTCTGGTGGTTCTGCCAACAATTCCCGTTGATAAAGTGGGGTATTTTCTGCCAAAGCTTCAGCGGGGATTTCTGCTGCTACTTTACCTTGATAGAGAATTCGGACAATGGGTTGGGCAATCACTGTACCAGCAACAACAGCATGAAGTCCCCAACGGTGAAAAATGTCTATTAACTCCTGCTCCCTTCCCTTGTGAGCAACAAACAGCATCCGTTCTTGAGATTCTGAAAGCAAGTATTCATACGGAACCATCCCTAGTTCCCGCACAGGAATTTTATCTAAATCCAGTTCAATTCCCACACCGCCTTTTGCCGCCATCTCTGATGTAGAACAGGTGATTCCCGCTGCTCCCATATCCTGAGCTGCGACAACTGCACCTGTTTTAAAAGCTTCCAGACAAGCTTCAATTAACGACTTTTCCAAAAACGGGTCGCCTACTTGCACAGCAGGACGGTCATCCATTGACTGTTGAGTCAATTCTGCACTGGCAAAACTCGCACCTCCCATACCGTCGCGCCCGGTGGTGGAACCAACATACAACACAGGGTTTCCTAAACCAGATGCCCCAGATTTGACAATTTCTGGCGTTTCCATTAACCCTAACGCCATTACATTCACCAGGGGATTACCAGAGTAAGCAGTATCAAAGTAAACTTCACCACCAACGGTAGGTACTCCCACACAATTACCATAATGAGAGATCCCTGATACTACACCAGTAAATAACCTTTGAGTTTTAGCATCTTCTAGGGAACCAAAGCGCAATGAGTTTAAGATGGCAATGGGACGCGCACCCATCGTAAAGATATCCCTGAGAATACCTCCTACTCCGGTTGCCGCTCCTTGAAAGGGTTCGACTGCTGAGGGGTGGTTGTGAGATTCTATCTTAAAGGCTAGTTGCAGTCCGTCACCTAAACCTACAACACCAGCATTTTCACCAGGCCCCACGAGGATGCGGCGACCTTCGGTAGGAAATTGTTTGAGTAAAGGTCGAGAATTTTTATAACAACAATGCTCTGACCACATTACCCCAAACATTCCCAGTTCGGCTTTGTTGGGATGACGCCCTAAACGACGGACGATTTCTGCGTATTCTTCTGGCTTTATACCTTCAGCAGCGATTTCTTCGGGGGAAAAGGGAGCAGGAGATGTGGCAGTCATGGAAATAATGCACCAATTGTACAGAGCATTATTCTATCGATTTAGTTGCCCTGTAGGTGCAGATGTACGATTGTTCATCGCTAGATTTTGCAGATTACCTGAAGAAATAAATCTATATAAAGGTAGATATTTTAATACGTCTAAGGTATATTGTATTACATCGTGAATTACTGTTAAGTATACTACTGACTACCAAGTGATAAAATTCGCCTATGTAGCGTGCATAGGTGATTTCCAGATTATGGAAATGGTTATCAGATGAGCCATTAGTTGCAGGCACAAAAAATCATCGCCGAATGGCTGTTGAAGTAAGAATTCCGGCAATTTTTTGAGAGACTGCTCATCCAAATAAGCAAACTGACCTGACTAACCTAATTAAGAGGATTTTGATTATGAGTAGACTTACCTTTCCACCCAATTTCACCGGCACAACTGGTTCCGACACTTTAATCGGGGAACAGTTAAAAGGATCTCCAGCAATAGGTATCGATATTTTAACTCCAGGTTTGATTTATACGCGCTCTGGGAATGACACCATTAAAGGCACGGGTGCTGGCAGCATCAACAACTCCACTCAGACTGGTAATGGGACTGGCATTGTCAACCGTGGCAGTCTGAATACAGAAGGTGGAAAAGACGCGATCGCTGGCATCGGTAAAGGTGGTGTCGGCTACGACTTCGATGGCAACGGCGGCATTGGCTCAGGCATTTATAACATTGGCAGTCTAAATACAGGGGACGCAGAAGACACGATCGCTGGCACTGGTACTGGTGGCGACGGTGGCAGCGTTGACATCTACGGTGGCGAAGGCAACGGCGGCATTGGCACAGGCATTTATAACAGTGGCAGTCTGGATACAGGGGACGCAGAAGACACGATCATCGGCACTGGTACTGGTGGCGAAGGCAGCAGCAGCTTCGGCGGCGCTGGCGACGGCGGCGGTGGCTACGGCATTGTCAACGGTGGCAATCTGAATACAGGGAACGGAAAAGACACGATCGCTGGCACTGGTACTGGTGGCAACGGCGGCTATGGCGACGGTATCACCGGCAATGGTGGCAGTGCCACAGGTATTATCAACAGTCGCAATCTCAATACAGGGGGCGAAAATGACACGATCAAAGGCATCGGTACTGGCGGCATCGGCGGCGATGACAGCAAGGGTGGCGGCGGCAACGGCGGCACTGGGAAAGGCATTACCAATAGTGGCAGTCTGAATGTAGGCGATGGAAATGACACAATCTCTGGCATTGGTACTGGCGGCATTGGCGGCGGCGACGGCGGCACTGGGACGGGTATCACCAATAGTGGCAATCTGAATACAGGGAAGGGAAAAGACACGATCAATGGCACCGGTACTGGCGGCATCGGCGGCATTGGCGGCGGCAGAGGCGGCGATGGGACAGGCATCAACAACAGTGGCAAACTCAATACTGAAGATGGGGAAGATACGATCGCTGGCAAAGGGAACGGCGGCAATGGCAGCGATGTCTACATCGGGAATAACGACGGCGCTGCTGGGATAGGTATCGCTAACAGTGGCAGTCTGAATACAGGGTTGGGCAAAGACGCGATCGTTGGCATCGGTATTGGCGGCATCGGTGGCAGCGACGAAGACTACAACATCGGTGGCAACGGCGGTACTGGGACAGGCATTGCTAACAGTAACAGTCTAAATACAGGAGACGGAAACGACACAATTACTGGCACCGGTACTGGTGGGATCGGTGCTGGCAAAACCGGCATCAGCGGTGTTGGAATTGGCATTCAGAACATTAAAAACGCCACCATTACTACAGAGTCGGGTAACGACACAATTACAGGTTATGGCAACAGTTCTGGAACAAAATCCACCGCTTATGGCATCGCCAACGATGGAATCATTGATACTGGCGATGGTTCTGACAAGCTTATCGGACAAGCGACAGTCACAATTGGTGGCACTGCTTATGGCATTTATGGACAAGGAACCATTAAAACTGGCAATGGCAATGACGAAATTATTGCCACCAGTACCCGAAATGGAGTTCAACAGAAAGTCAGTATCGGTGGTGGCATCAAGATTGCTCTGGGTGCTGGGGATGACTACTTCAAAGGCTTTGGTGCTGCAACTGTTGATGGCGGAGAAGGTTTTGACACTCTAGATCTGAAAGCTTTTAATCGCTCTCAACTGATCGTATCTGGTGTTATTTCTGGCAATACTCTTAAAACAGCCAACATCAGTTTCAACAACAATGGAAACCTCATTAGCTTGTCCACCACTGGCTTTGATAAATTTATCTTTGCAGATAGCTCTTTCTCTTACAACACTTTGGCAAATGGGGCATGAGTTTGTAAATTCATCTATCTGATGTTTTACCGTCAACTTAGTCTAATTGGCGTCATTTGCTCTGAAGCTGAAAAAGTAGCTACCAGCGTATATACTCTTAGCTGCAAACTTGCATAGATTGACTATGATTCAGTGATTTCTTGGGTATATGCAGCTTAGTAGTAACAATTGAGTGACGACAATCACACTTATAGATGATTAGGATCGTCTCATTCGGATCGCCAGCTAGGCATAATTAAGGACAACTGAACTCTAGCCGAGTCATTAATAGGGAACACACTAATTACCGACAGCCTTTATCAAAGACTGTCGGTTTTTTGTCATTTTAGTCATTGGGCATTGGGCACTTGTACTGAGCGTAGCCGTTGGCGTAGCCGTTGGCGCAGCCTCTCGTAGAGAAGTATGGGGCATTGAGCATTAAAGCATGGTTTTTTCTCTGCGTCTCCGTATACGTGCGTAAGAGCATCTCTTTATATCCTCATACCCCATACCCAAATAAAATTTCCCCACAACTGGTTGGTAACTTGACAGAGATTTAGCCATAGCCACTACCAAATGTGGGGAAGTTAAGATGGAATTGGTAATCTTATGCCTATAAAGTGCTAAGATTTTACATTCACTCAACTAGAGCAAAAGTATCTCTTAGCTCGGCACAGACATTGTATTAAGACATCGCTTGAATGATGTAATCAAAGTATGGCCCAGCTTCAGCAGCATCTTCCGCACTCAGCAAGCCAAGGGCGGCTGTTTTGAGGGAACTGATAGCTTCTACCATTCCAGGTACGGGAACGCCCAATGAATTGTACATTTCGCGCACACCAATCAAACCGATTTTTTCAATTGGCTCTTTGTCACCGGCAAGCACACCATAAGTAATTAGGCGTAAGTACCAGCCAAAATCACGGATACATAGAGAGCGTTGACGTTCCCCGTAAGCATTACCACCAGGAGAGATAAAATCAGGACGCTTTTGCCAAAGCTGTTTGGTTGCTTCCTGGACTATCTTTTTTTCATTTTCAGCTAACGTAGCAGCAATGCGCGTCCGTTGTACGCCGGTTTGCAAAAAGTCTTTGATATTTTTAAGTTCGCCACTGCTGGGATAACGCAGTTCGTCGTCAGCTTTGAGAATAACTTGGCTAATTACAGTCATGATGATTGAAATCACCTTAAATATTATCTGCTAGTTTAGCGAGTCTGAGGTACACAAGTGAAGGGGGAGTGGGAAGTGGGGACAAGGGGGTAAGGGAGCAGGGGGAGCAGGGGAAGAAAAAACTAATGACTAATGACTAATGACCAATGACTAATGACTAAAATGATTTGGCAACAAGGTGAATTGATTGAAGTGACGATCGCCGATCTCAGCGATACTGGTGATGGTGTGGGACGTGCTAATGAACGTGTAGTATTTGTCCCGGATACTGTACCAGGCGATCGCGCTATTGTCCGTTTAGTACATGTTAAACCAAAATATGCCCAGGCTAAGCTACAGGAGCTATTGCAACCATCCGTGCACCGCATCCGCCCTGCTTGTATTGTGGCTGACAAATGTGGTGGTTGCCAGTGGCAGCATATTAATTATGATTACCAGCTTGTAGCTAAGCAAAATCAAGTTATTCAGGCTTTGGAGCGCATTGGCGGTTTTACCCAACCACCAGTAGATCCAGTATTGGCTGTCGGTTCTGCTTTGGGCTACCGAAATAAATCTACTTATCCTCTAGGCAAATCGGCAACAGGACAAGTACAAGCTGGTTACTACCAAAAAGGTAGTCACCAATTAATCAACTTAAATCAATGTCCAGTCCAAGACTCGCGTTTAAATCCGATGCTTGCCGAAGTTAAGCAGGATATCCAACAGCGGGGTTGGCAAATTTACGACGAACATCGCCACCTTGGGCAAATTCGCCATTTGAGTTTACGTATCGGCCGCCATACTGGCGAAATGTTGCTGACTTTAGTGGTTAAGGACTGGAATTTACCAGAAGTTGCAACCCAAGCGCAGGAATGGTTAAAGCGTTATCCGCAGTTAATGGGAGTATGCCTAAATCGCAATGGCGATCGCACAAATGCTATCTTTGGATTAGAAACCCGTTGCATCGCTGGAGTACCCCACCTGCGCGAACAATTTGCTGGACTGGAATTTAAAGTGCGCCCAGATACATTTTTCCAAGTTTATACAGAAACAGCAGAGGCATTATTGGAGGTAATTCAATCAGAACTCAATCTTCAAGGGCATGAATTTCTAGTTGATGCCTACTGTGGTATCGGCACTTTAACTTTGCCCCTCGCCAAACAAGTTCGTCAAGCCACAGGTTTAGAAGTACAACCAGCAGCCGTGGAACAAGCTATTTTGAATGCCGAGCGCAATGAAATTAATAACGTGACATTCCAAGTCGGCGCAGTTGAGAAATTGCTGCCAAAAATGGGCACAATACCAGAGGTCGTAATTCTCGATCCCCCACGTAAAGGGTGCGATCGCGGTGTTATAGACACTTTACGGCAATTGAAACCATATAGGATTGTTTACGTCAGCTGTAAAGTAGCCACCCTCGCCCGCGACCTGAAATTACTCTGTCAAGATGGGCAATATAAGATCGCACGGGTACAACCTGCTGATTTTTTTCCCCAAACTGCTCATGTGGAAGCTGCTGCCTTTCTTGTGCTATCACATTTGGATAAGGATGCTGATTCCTTTAAAAAAATTGAAATTTCAAATTTGTAGTCTAGTGCATACTAACAATGCTAAAATCGAATTAAGCTAAAAATAGAAATTCATTTTGTTTAAAGAAATTAAAGTTGCATCGACTCCTAAAAGTATGAATGGGATTGTGTAAATTGCAAATCGGCAATTAACTAGAGTATGCCAATACTCAATGAAATTAATAGCACTTTTATAAGTTGCTCATTCTTCTATCAAATTTATTACAGCCGTTATATATCCGACCAATTCCAACTCATTCATAGAGTCAATGCTCCCTAGCATTTTCAAAATTTAGTTTTAAAGACGCAAGTTTGAAGGCAGCATGACCACCTCAATTTTTATCAGGGTGCCTGTGACACCAAACTGATGTCTAGCTAACTGAAAGCTATGGGGTTTCTCTTGTGATTACTATTTCACTCCGTCCAGTTGGACGTTATTGGGGCACGATTAGTTTTGCCTCAACCCTCTACCTTTGTCCCATATTAGATTTATTGTTGGCAGAAATTCCAGCAAAATTACAATCAGAACTGCGTTTAGGACTTCAAGAAGCCCTAGTAAATGCAGCTAAACATGGCAATAACCTCGATCCGAGTAAAAGAGTTGTAGTGCGTTTTTCCTTAATAGATAATCAATATTGGTGGGTAATTTCAGACCAGGGTAGCGGCTTTACTCCCTCACCTATTACTGATGAAGAACCAACAGACTATCTACCACCAAATGAAGCAGAAAGTGGTCGAGGTCTATGTCTTCTACATCAAATTTTCGATCGGGTAGAGTGGAATCGCAAGGGTACAGAATTGAGGCTTTGTAAACAAATGGAAAATCGTCGCGGACTATCTCTGCGACGGTAGTTGTAGTTAGGGGTTAGGAGTTAAGAGTTTAAAACTTTTAACTCATCACTCTTAACTCCTAACTTTTCCCATGAGTTGGACAGGGAGGAGCAGAAATAGAGCGATCTAGCCAGCCTACTGCTTGTTCTAGCCTGGCTTGAGCTTCTTGTGGTTGATTGTTTAAAAGGTAAACAAGAGCTGCTGCTACCTGTTCGCTGGCACGGGAATTGCGGTTAGACTTGAGGCGGTGCCAATCTTCAGGAGAGATGCTCAGTCTTTGCATCAGGACTTGGGCTAGTTCTAGAGTACTAAATTCATTGAGTTGACTAGTTTTGGGCAACTGTGCAGATTGAGACATAATTTAAAGTCCTTTTCCTTTGTAAATTGGGCATTGAGGAGGCAGTGCCGTCTTGGGGTTTCCCCAAGTGGAGCAACTGCCGTCATTGGGCATTGAACAAAAGACTAATGACTAATGACTAATAACTAATGACAAATGACCAATGACAAATGACAATTGACTTTTAATCTTAGTTTACTACTTGTAAATGAAGCCGTCTCAACAATCACAACCGCCAGGGGAAAATCCGGAACCAGATTTAGAACAAGAAATCCAGGAAGTAGAGCGATCGCTCTTATCCTTGAGAGAACGTTACAATCAAATACAACGCGATCGTCAGCAAAAAGCTCAATTGCAACAGCATCAGGAGCAATTAAAGCGCCATAAATCTCACACACCAGAAATTAAAGCAGAGTTACGGCAAATCAAACAGCAGTTGGAAATGCTAGAAATAAACTTAGAAAGCCAGTTGTTTTCTTGGCGTAGTCTCAAAAAACCTTTCTGGCAGGCCGTCCGCTTTGGTGGAATGGGCGTTATCATAGGCTGGATATTAAAGTCTTATGCTGGGTAAATATGGTAAATCGACGGATTGCAGAAATATTGCGAAGTGGTCAACCTGACGAGTCTCTTCTAGTTCAAGGCTGGGTGAGGACAAAACGCGAGTCCAAAGGATTTGCTTTTATCGAAGTTAATGACGGCTCATCGCTAGCTAATTTGCAAGTCGTCATCAATCAGGATTTGCCAGATTACGAACCTATCTTGAAAAAACTGAATACCGGTGCTGCTGTTGAGGTAGCTGGGGTGTTGGTGGCTTCTTTGGGTAAAGGACAGCGAATAGAGTTGAAAGCAGAATCTATAAAAGTCCACGGAGAAGCCGATCCCGATACGTATCCCTTGCAAAAGAAGCGTCATTCCTTTGAGTTTCTGCGAACTATTGGACATTTGCGATCGCGTACTAATTCTTTTGGTGCAGTTTTCCGCGTCAGAAATGCTTGTTCCACAGCAATTCACCAATTCTTCCAAGAAAGAGGTTTTTTGTGGGTACATACACCCATCATCACTGCTAGCGATTGTGAAGGCGCGGGCGAACTTTTTAGCGTTACGAGTTTGGATTTAAAAAATGTTCCCCGCACAGATAATCAAGGCGTAGATTACAGCCAAGACTTTTTTGCTAAACCTACATATTTAACAGTTAGCGGTCAGTTGGAAGCGGAAATTATGGCAATGGCGTTTAGCAACGTCTACACATTTGGCCCTACTTTCCGTGCAGAAAATTCCAATACTTCGCGTCACTTAGCAGAATTTTGGATGGTTGAGCCAGAAATGGCTTTTTGTGACTTAGAAGGCGATATGGATTTAGCTGAGGAGTTTCTCAAACATATTTTTAAATATGTGTTGGAAACTTGCGCGGAAGATATGGAATTTTTTAATCAGCGGATTGATAATTCTGTGTTGGCAACAGCCGATAATATTATCAATAATCAATTTGAACGCTTAACTTATACAGAAGCGATCGCACTTTTAGAAAAAGCCAATGTCAAATTTGAATATCCTATCAGTTGGGGCTTAGATTTACAATCAGAACACGAACGTTATCTAGCCGAACAATTATTTAAAAAGCCAGTAATCGTTACAGATTATCCAGCCAAAATTAAAGCTTTTTATATGCGCTTAAACGACGATGAAAAAACCGTCCGCGCAATGGATATTCTCGCGCCGAAAATTGGCGAAATTATTGGTGGTTCTCAGCGGGAAGAACGCTTAGAAGTTCTGGAACGTCGAGTAATAGCGCAACGAATGAAGCCAGAAGATTTATGGTGGTATTTAGATTTGCGCCGTTATGGTACTGTTCCTCACGCTGGTTTCGGTTTGGGTTTTGAAAGACTCGTACAATTCATCACAGGAATGGCCAATATTCGTGATGTAATTCCCTTCCCACGTACACCCCAAAGTGCTGAGTTTTAGTTTAAGTTGAAAATCAGGCGATTAGAAATCACATCTACACAAACTAAGTCCGTCTGATAGGCTAATAAAAACTTTGAAACCTGCATTTGCGGGTTTTATTCGTATATGGAGGTATTTTATCAAGCGATTAATTAAAATTAAGATTGTTGAATTTCTTGTTGTAAAACTTGAATTTGCTCAATAGATAATTCGGTAACTTCAGCAATTTGCTCTAAACTCTTTCCAATTCGCAACAAATTTCAAGCCAACTTTCTTATTGTTTCTGCTTTACCTTTGGCTTCACCTTTAGCTTCGCCTTCTTCTAGGATTTGTTGATAAATGACTGATTCGCGCATCATCTCACTCCTTAAAATCTTGTTAATTAAATTTTTATTTAAGACCAGACCTGCTAGAATTCCACTGGCGGCAGCTATATTTCTTTGTAGTTGGCGGTTCAATAAGAAGCTACAATTGCAATTCTGAACAAATCGAGCGAATCTAATACTGAATATTTTAAATAATAGACTAACCTAAACTCGGATTCAGGTTTGCATTCCCAAAGATTTGAATGAGGAACCAGCCATTTTACAACTGGTTTCTCACTATCGCGTCACGATTGTTATTACTCCTGCTGAGGTAAGCGCAAACATACCAAAATATAGTTGTTTCGACTTAGAACTACGAGGAACAACTTTCGAGATTGAAAGCGCTTTAACCTTGCTAGATGAACTGGATTTAGAAATTTTGAATCGACCCAATCCTGAAGAAGATCGTTAGTAAATTTAGTTAGAAGTTAGGAGTTAGGAGTTAAAAAATTCATAACTCTTAACTTTTAACTCCTAACTGGATTTATGCCATTTGATTTTCAATCGCCCATCGCGCGAGTTCAGTGCGGTTGTGGAGATTGGTTTTGCCCAACATATTGGACACATGGCTTTCAACTGTACGCTGACTAACGTTGAGTTCTTCAGCGATTTCTCGGTTAGCTAAACCCCTGGCTACAAACTGGACTACTTTCAGTTCGGTTGGGGTTAACTGAACATCGAAAGGAACTTGGATGCGGGAACCGTTTTCGCCTCCTTTTGCTTGGTGTTCTTTCCAACGGATAGTTTGCTTCAGCGAGGACTCTACTTGGGCTACGAGTTCTTCTGGTTCAAAGGGCTTGACCATATAAACATCAGCACCTTTGTTTAGACCTTTAACTCGGTCTGCACTTTGTCCTTTTGCTGAAAGGAAAAGAACTGGAATCCAACTGGTGCGTTCGTTTTGCCGGACTTGTTCCACAAAAGTATATCCGTCCATCTCCGGCATCATCACATCGCAGATGATCATGTCTGGAACATCTTGCTCTAAAATTTCCAGAGCTTCGCGTCCATTTTCAGCGGTGATGACTTCATATCCTCGGAATTCTAAGTAATCCTTCACCAGCAAGATGAGGTTAGGGTCATCATCAATCAATAGAAGTCGTTTGTGATCTTTCATGCTGGGCTCTTTCATAGCAGTGGCACTTGTCGCGCTTCGGTCCATCAAGGTCTTGAATATTTATCCTCTATGGTGGTTTATGTGAGATGTTGTCCTTTTGCCTACTTAACTTGCCTTTGCTGTCTCAAGTCTCAAAAATGCCGAGCACTTTCAAGAGACTACTAGCTCGATAGCAAAAGTCCAGCAAGGATACGTATAGCAGTAGTATCTATAATGCGCTATTATATATCGCTTTGAAAGGGGCGGGGTAAAAAACACTGATAAAATAATAATCCTTCTGACTCACTAGTTAAGTATTGGCTTAAAGATGACCCTACCTCAAAACCAACCCGCACTTTCTAAAAGCTTACTGCTATAACATATCCTTGCGCTGTTAAGCCTCTATGGGATGTTCACAAGAAACTAAGGAAGTTTCTGGCAAAAGATGGGTTAAAAATGCATATTCTTCAACCGCCATTATGCCTATTAAGTGTTCTTGAACGATCCGCTCAATAACTTCCGAGTTTGCTTGGCGATACCAGACGCCATCAGGATAGACCACCATTATGAGTCCAGAACCACAAACCTGCAAGCAATTGATTTTCGTTTTAAAAACGCAAATGGGATGACTTGCTTGCGGCTTGTCGAGTTTTAGCTCTTTAGGTCGCTCTTTTAAGTACTCCCAAGATTCCAAACTGGCTGGTTTTGAACAGCAGTTAGGGTTTGTTTGGTCAGCACAAATAAAAATATGTTGCTGAATTTTTGCCACTCCTGAACTTTCTACACAATTACTCAGGGCTTTATGTTCAAGAGGCTTGGTGGTTTTCGGGATTTGATGGCTTTTCTGGATCACTTTATTGTTACTCATCGAGCGGCTCCCTGATTACAGTTCTATAACAATTTCCAAGCTTTGCAAATAAAGTTTACTGAGATGGGTACTGGGGAATGGGGATTGGGGCATTGAAAGAGGCGGTGGCAGAGGGAAAATACTTACTGCAACTTAACCTCATCTCTCCCATTCCCAGTACCCAATCCCTATAAAAGTATTCGTAGCTTCCGCAACAGAACCCGAAGGATAAAAATAATTAAGCATTTATACTTAAGTACACCCCAAGGATTTTAGTTCGGGAACCCGTACTTAAGAAATTCTTGCCATTGGACGCTGCTTTTAGGTAGATTAGCACTCAGGAGTTGAGAGTGCTAACTCTGGAGAAAATCATATGGCAGCAATATCTCTAACCGTTTCTACAGTAAAACCTTTGGGCGATCGCGTTTTCGTAAAAGTGAGCGCCTCTGAGGAAAAGACCGCAGGTGGTCTGTATTTGCCCGATACCGCCAAAGAAAAGCCCCAAGTAGGCGAAGTAGTCGCCCTCGGCCCCGGCAAGCGTAACGACGACGGTAGCCGTCAAGAATTGGAAATTAAAGTCGGTGATAAGGTTCTGTACTCTAAGTACGCTGGTACTGACATCAAACTCGGTACTGAAGAATATGTACTGCTTTCTGAAAAAGATATTTTAGCAGTCGTTATCTAACAGGCGAGTGGGGAATAGGGGATGGGAAATAGGAAAGAGTTTTCCCGATGCCCAATGCCCTGTTTGGCCAATGCCCAATTCAAAAAAAATTGACTTACTCCTTGGATTTAGATATTTATGGCAAAGCGCATTATCTACAACGAAAACGCCCGTCGCGCCCTTGAGCGAGGCATTGATATCCTGGCTGAGGCTGTAGCTGTTACCCTTGGCCCCAAAGGTCGGAACGTTGTCCTAGAAAAGAAATTTGGCGCACCGCAAATTGTTAATGACGGTGTAACCATCGCCAAAGAAATCGAATTAGAAGACCACATTGAAAACACTGGTGTAGCTCTGATTCGTCAAGCTGCTTCTAAGACCAACGATGCTGCGGGCGATGGCACCACCACTGCTACCGTTTTAGCTCATGCGATTGTCAAAGAAGGCTTGCGGAACGTTGCTGCTGGTGCTAATGCGATTTTGTTGAAGCGCGGTATTGATAAAGCTACCGCCTTCCTCGTAGATAAAATTGCTGAACATGCCCGTCCAGTGGAAGATTCCAAAGCCATTGCCCAAGTTGGTGCAATCTCGGCTGGTAACGACGAAGAAGTTGGCCAAATGATTGCTCAAGCTATGGACAAGGTGGGCAAGGAAGGCGTAATTTCCCTAGAAGAAGGGAAATCTATGACCACCGAGTTGGAAATTACAGAAGGGATGCGCTTTGATAAAGGCTACATCTCTCCTTATTTTGCCACCGATCCCGAACGGATGGAAGCGATTTTCGACGAGCCTTTCCTCCTGCTGACCGATAAGAAAATTGCTCTCGTACAAGACCTCGTACCAGTGTTAGAGCAAGTAGCTCGTGCTGGTCGTCCTTTGGTGATTATTGCTGAAGATATCGAAAAAGAAGCTTTGGCAACCTTAGTAGTCAACCGTTTGCGCGGTGTACTGAATGTTGCTGCTGTTAAAGCTCCTGGCTTTGGCGATCGCCGCAAAGCTATGCTAGAAGATATCGCCGTTTTGACTGGCGGTCAATTAGTCACCGAAGATGCTGGTTTGAAGCTTGATAACACCAAGTTAGATAGCTTGGGTAAAGCTCGCCGCATCACCATCACCAAAGACAACACCACAATTGTTGCCGAAGGTAACGAAGCTGGCGTTAAGGCCCGTGTAGAACAAATCCGTCGTCAAATCGAAGAAACCGAATCTTCCTACGACAAAGAAAAACTGCAAGAGCGTCTTGCTAAACTTTCCGGCGGTGTCGCCGTGGTGAAAGTGGGTGCAGCCACCGAAACCGAAATGAAAGACAAAAAACTGCGCTTAGAAGACGCTATCAATGCTACTAAAGCTGCTGTAGAAGAAGGTATCGTTCCTGGTGGCGGTACAACCCTCGCTCACTTAGCTCCTGATTTAGAAAGCTGGGCTAACGGCAACCTTACAGGTGAAGAGTTGATTGGTGCGTTGATTGTGGCTCGTGCTTTACCTGCACCTCTGAAGAGAATTGCAGAAAACGCTGGTCAAAATGGCGCTGTAATTGCTGAGCGCGTCAAAGAGAAGGAATTCAGCGTTGGCTACAATGCTGCAACTAACGAATTTGTAGATTTGTTAAGTGCTGGTATTGTTGACCCCGCGAAAGTAACTCGTTCTGCTCTGCAAAACGCTGCTTCTATCGCTGGTATGGTGTTGACAACCGAATGTATTGTAGTTGACAAGCCTGAGCCTAAAGATGGCGCTCCTGCTGCTGGTGCTGGTGCTGGTGGCGACTTCGATTACTAATACTTTGTAGTCTGTTATTTGTAAAAACAGCTGCTTCCCTTGTGGAGGCGGCTGTTTTTTTGTGTAAAATGCTCTCGCCTGTTAAGGCACAAATGGCGGAGAATAATAGTACAAATATTCTTATAGTCGATAAGCAGTATAGAAATAACAGTTATAATAGTATTATTTATAGAAATTCACTATGAATCACATCTTAAAAACACAGGCGAGTCATGCTAACAAAGATATTACTCAAAGACTAGAAGATTTTGTTGATGCGCTTGATAATGATAAAAGCCTAAGACCAGATATAAAAGATCAGCTTGTGTATTTAAGGTATAGTGATGCTTGGGAATTAACATCTATTACAAGTAAATTTAGAGAACAATTATCAAAAAGTTTCTACATACATCCCGAAGTGGAAAGAACAATACTTTTTTTAGATATATCTATCCAACATTGGGCAAAATTATTGGATGTCAATACCTTATTTGTTTGTAATTTTTATAAGTTTCAATAGCTTATTAATTACTATTTTTATCTATAAAACAGCTACTTTTTGGTAAAAGTAGCTGTTTTTTGTGGAAAACATCAACAGCGTTGAGACAATAAAAAATTAAATTTTGACTTTTATTAGTATAAATAAGGATAACTAAATGCAAAGTCCATTCATACTAAGAATGTTGCAGAAAGTCATCTGGCTCAACACCTGCTTGTTTTAAGATAGCGCGTAATGTTCCCTCCGGCATATCACCAGAATGATTAGGAATAGTAGTATAACGATTAGTTTCAGGATTAAACCAGATTTCATGGCTTCCTGCGGCTTGACGATAAAAAACAAAGCCAAAGGATTTGAGAATCTTAGTAATCTTTTTGTAGCTAAACCCAGCTAACCTACCCATGAATTGACTAATCACCCACTACTAAAGGATAGTTAAATTGTTCTGCTATGGGTTCCAAGTAATCTGGTTCATTATCCTGAGACTGTGCTTCTAATAGCTTACGTGCTACATCACGAGCAATTTCTAGAGTTTCCGCAACCGTCCGGCCTTGAGCTATTAAACCTTGAAGTTCATCGGATGTTGCTAAATAAACACCTTCTGGCAATTTCTCAATGTGGATATTCAGCAATCTTTCCATTGTTGTACTGGTTTATTACATCTATTTTAATTTATATAATATCGCTTTTATCAAATGCAGAGATCGCACTATTTTATACTTAATATAAATACTTAACTAACTTTTTTTTCTTTTGTTCAAAAATCCATGAGCCAAAGTCATTCTGAAACAACTCCCCTACATAACCTAAATCCACTCAACCGATTTTCTGATAGAGCAGAAGATTATGTAAAATACCGTCCAAGCTACCCCGCAGATGCAATTGATATTATCTTGGAAAGATTAGATAAAAATTCACAAATTCTAGTAGCAGATATTGGTGCGGGTACAGGAATTAGTTCCAGATTATTAGCTGAACGTGGAGTTAATGTCATTGCTATAGAACCAAATGCAGCTATGAGAAAAGCCGCCGAACCACACCCTTTACTAGAGTTTCGTGATGGAACGGCAGAATTTACCAAAATTGCGGATAAATCTGTTGATTTAGTTACTTGTTTTCAAGCTTTTCACTGGTTCAATCCAGAACCAGCGTTATCAGAATTTCATCGGATTTTAAAACCATCAGGACGCTTAGCGGTAGTGTGGAATAACCGCGATAAAGAAGATGCTTTCACCGCAGAATATAGCCGCATAGTCCGCGAAGCCTCTAACAATCACCCAGCAGAATCAAGGATGCAATCAGTAGAGCCACTGTTAGCAACTCCTTATTTTTTCAACATCCGCGAATATACTTTTACTTATAGACAACAGTTAGATTTAACTGGACTTATTGGACGAGCAAAAAGCGTTTCTTATCTACCTAATGAAAGCTTGGCAGATAACAAACTTATTGATAGTTTTCAAGAAATTTATCAGCGTTTTCGTGATGAAAATGGTTTTGTGTATCTGGTCTATCGTACTAGCGTACACCTTGGCGAAGCAATTAAATAAATGACTTCTAACTCACAAATTACAGAAGGTTGGCATGGAAAACTTAATTTAGTTTACGCCGATCGCCGCAACACAACGCAATTAATTTACACCCACCAACAAGCACCCTTGAAGGTGCAACGCCCATTTTATCCAGAAGGGCAAAAAGTCTGTCATAGCGTAATTTTACACACGGCTGGAGGTGTTGTGGGGGGCGATCGCTTATCCTCTCATATCCACCTCCAACCCCATACACGCGCCTTAATCACTACAGCAGCAGCTAGTAAGATATATCGCAGTAATGGCTTACAAGCTAGACAAAACATCCAGATACAAGTTGATGCTGGTGCTTGTTTAGAATGGTTACCGCAAGAAACAATTTTATTTAACGGTGCGATTTATCAGCAAGATTTACGGGTAGAATTAGCAACCGGGGCTAGCTTTTTAGGCTGGGAAATTACCCGCTTTGGCCGCAGTGCTAGAGGAGAGAAATTCTTGCAGGGAGAATGGCGATCGCATACTGAAATTTGGCAACAAGGTGTTCCCTTGTGGATAGATCGGCAATGGTTACCAGCTAGTGAAGAAGTTTTTCAAAGTTTTCACGGGTTGGCGGGAAAGCCAATCACAGGTAGTCTAGTTTGGCTTGGTGATGCAGTTTCACCAGAAATTGTGGAAAAAATACGAGTTTTAGGTAATGGTGTTGGTGAAATAGGTGTTACCCGATTAGAACATGGATTATTGTGTCGATATCGCGGTGATTCTACATCTGAGGTGAGAAACTGGTTTATTGATATTTGGCAGGTGCTACGAGTTTCTTTTTTGAATCGTGGTAAGTGTATACCAAGAGTGTGGCAAGTTTGAATTGCCAAGAGGGAGAGAAGAATGCAACTGACGCCGCAGGAAAAAGATAAGCTATTAATTTTTACTGCTGCTTTATTAGCAGAAAGACGTAAAGAAAGAGGTTTAAAACTCAATTATCCCGAAGCAGTAGCTTATATTTCTGCTGCTATTTTAGAAGGTGCTAGAGATGGACAAACTGTAGCTGAATTAATGAGTTATGGCACAACTTTATTAACGCGGGATGATGTGATGGAAGGAATACCAGAAATGGTACATGAGGTGCAAGTAGAAGCAACTTTCCCTGATGGCACAAAGTTAGTTACAGTACATAATCCAATTCGTTAATTTTTTAATTATGATTCCTGGAGAAATTATTACACCAGAAGGTGAAATTGAACTAAACGCTGGTCGTCCTACTATTAAACTGCGAGTGTCAAATACAGGCGATCGCCCCATACAAGTCGGTTCGCATTTTCACTTTTATGAAGTTAACACAGCCTTAAATTTTGATAGAGAACAAGCGCGAGGAATGCGTCTCGATATCCCCGCAGGTACGGCAGTTCGCTTTGAACCAGGGGATGAAAAAGAAGTGACGTTAGTGCCTTTGGTTGGTAGCCGCCAAGTGTACGGGTTCAACGGTAAAGTTAATGGACATTTAGATACTTAAAACCATTAGATGCTATTCTAATTAAACTAGGTAGGGAATAAATGCTACGTACCTGCGATTGAGTTAGCAACTATCGTTGTAGCCGCAATTAAATGTTGTGCAAAATTAGCATATCCATTCGGACAAAGATTTTTGATAATTGCTAAATCAATCTCAAAAGCAAGTTTCCACCGAATTTGTAGAGGACGTTGATTGGTACTATTTTCATAGAGATATGTTGATTGTGCGATCGCATTTTCTAAAATACCTTTTCCACCATCTAATTCTTCTAAATTTTCCAGAGGTTTAAGCTCTACACCTAAAATCCTTGATACAGTTTGAGTGTCTGCTAACAACCATGTTTCAAAATTTTTAATCGCTAAACCTCCTGCACTGCGATCAACAATTTTTTGCCCGTTAGTATCTAGATGGTAATCACGAATTTTATTTAAGGCACGTTCTAAGTCAATTTGTCTTTGGTGAAGCTTATCATCTGCATCAACCACAATCAGTATCATATCAACTTCTTCAGGTTTCCACGCGATAATCACCTGTGCTAAATATTTTGGATCTAAAATTGAGTGTCCTACACGTCGTTTAAAAACTCGACTCTCGCTGATAGATGGATGTCTTTGCACGAAATTACAATCAGGTAATCCCAAATTATTAATTTCTCGTCTAATTAAAGTATGAAGTGCCCCTTCTCTATCTCTTTCAATTACTTTTCCCCCATCTTCTGGTTTTATATAGGGAATACTTGCTCCGAGTTCTGCTTCTCCCTCAGCAATTAGCCCAATACGAATCGCCCGATTCATACTGGATTCCCTCCAAACACATTCGTAAACCAAAGTTCACCTAATGCTCCATCATAAGCTTCTAGGGCTTTTTGGAAGCGTTCTGAATCAATAGGTAAGGCATGAATTTGAGTTTTACCTTCACTGTCTAACTCAACAGCACGCACTTGGTAAGGTTCGACATAATTTAGCAACACGGGAGAATGAGTTGTGATTAATACTTGAACAGGTTTACCTGTAATCCCTTCTGTGGAAATTATTTGCAATAATTCCATCATTTTGTGCAACAACCAAGGATGAACTCCGTTTTCTATCTCTTCAAAACAAATAATACTGGGAGTGTTTTCTTGATACAGGGCGGTTAGAAATGCCAAAATTCTAAGTGTACCATCTGAGATATCAGAAGCAGGGATATGATTTTCGGAATATCTATCGATTAATTCCAATAAAAAGGTTCTATTTTCTTGACGCACTAAAGAAATTCTCTGGATATTAGGAACAAGCCGTGTCAAACGTTCCTCCAATTCGTCAAAACTTTTACGATTACTGAGCAAAATGTCAGCGAGAGCATCAACAATTCCCTGCCCTGTCTTGTCCATTCCTTTAGTTGATGGGATATTATTCGAGAGACTAATGGGGGCAAAATCATAAATACTAACTTTTTTGAGTGCATTATCTAGAGGAGAATCTAAATAATTATGAGAAACTAAAAAATTTCTTAGGTTTTGTGTATACTGATTTTTTACACTATCAGTATTACTATAATTTTGACATTTAATAGTCACTATGCGCTGAGGATAATCAATATGAATTGATATACCTGAAATAAATTCTTGACCTTCTCTACTGGGAAGATAGCTAACCTCAAATAAAAGATAATCTTGCTTACCCTGCCAGAATTTTGATTTAATAATGTTCTGAGGGTTCTGATTGAGAGTTATTAAAGATTGAGTAAAAAAAGGTATTAAGTCTGGAGAATTTGTAGTTAATATTAATCTTTGAATAAAATCAGACAATATAGATAAAGCTTCACAAATATTGGATTTACCCGACCCATTAGGCCCAATAAATACAGTTAATGGCTCTAAATCAACTTCAGTATCAAACAGGCTCTTATAATGCTGAACTCGTAGTTTAGATAACATTTTACACCTGCTACATATCTATTTGGTTGCTGAATATAATTCTATAAGTTATGTATTTCTAGTTTTATTTTTACTCCCATAATATTTTATTTGATGAAACTGACCAATAATACAAAATTATAGCTGAATTATAAATTTATACAAAAATTTCCCCTGTACTTGCCAGAATGGCTCAAAAATATTCAAATTAAAACCATTATTAGGAGTGCCATTATGCCTTACAGAATGGATCGCCGCGCTTACGCCGAAACTTATGGCCCCACAGTAGGCGATCGCATCCGACTTGCAGACACAGAATTATTCATCGAAGTCGAACAAGATTTCACCACTTACGGCGATGAAGTAAAATTCGGCGGCGGTAAAGTTATTAGAGATGGTATGGGACAATCCCCTATTTCTAATGCCGATGGCGCTGTAGATTTAGTAATTACTAATGCTTTAATCCTCGATTGGTGGGGTATTGTCAAAGCAGATATCGGGATTAAAGATGGTAATATTTTCAAAATTGGTAAAGCCGGAAATCCTTATATTCAAAATAATATAGATATTATTATTGGCCCCGGAACTGAAGCCTTAGCAGGAGAAGGAATGATTCTCACTGCTGGCGGTATTGATGCCCATATTCATTTTATTTGTCCTCAACAAATTGAAGTGGCGATCGCTTCTGGTATCACCACCATGATTGGCGGCGGTACTGGCCCCGCTACGGGTACAAACGCCACTACCTGCACCCCAGGCCCTTGGAATATTTATCGGATGTTGCAAGCTGCTGATGCTTTTCCTGTTAACTTAGGATTTTTGGGTAAAGGTAACGCCACTCAACCCCAAGGACTTGTAGAACAAGTAGCCGCCGGTGCAATGGGGTTAAAGCTGCATGAAGACTGGGGAACTACCCCCGCAGCAATCGATACTTGTCTCAGCGTTGCTGATGAATACGATGTCCAAGTGGCTATCCATACCGATACCCTGAATGAAGCCGGATTTGTGGAAGATACCATCGCTGCGTTTAAAAATCGTGTCATCCACACCTACCACACCGAAGGTGCAGGCGGCGGACACGCACCGGATATCATCAAAGTTTCCGGCCAAGCCAACGTTTTGCCATCTTCCACCAACCCCACGCGTCCTTACACCCTCAACACTTTAGACGAACACCTGGATATGTTGATGGTATGCCATCACCTCGATCCGGCGATCGCTGAAGATGTCGCCTTTGCTGAGTCCCGCATCCGCCGAGAAACCATTGCTGCTGAAGACATTTTACACGACTTAGGTGCATTTAGCATGATTTCTTCTGATTCTCAGGCGATGGGAAGGGTAGGCGAAGTGATAATTCGCACCTGGCAGACATCTCACAAAATGAAGGTGCAACGAGGAATTCTTAACCCACAAGGAACTGAGCAACCAGCAGATAATTTTCGTGCAAAAAGATATGTTGCTAAGTATACTATTAACCCAGCGATCGCTCACGGAATTGCTGAATATGTGGGTTCAGTGGAAGAGGGAAAATTAGCAGATTTGTGCTTGTGGCGTCCGGCATTTTTTGGCGTCAAGCCGGAAATAGTGATTAAAGGCGGAATTATTGCATGGTCGCAAATGGGCGATGCTAACGCCAGTATTCCCACGCCCCAACCAGTACACATGCGGCCGATGTTTGGGAGTTTTGCTGGTGCTAAGAATGCCACATCATTTACTTTTATTTCACAAGCAGCTTTAGAAAGGGAAATTCCTACACAGTTAGGTTTACGAAAAACAGCAGTTGCAGTTTCTAGAACGCGGCAATTGAGTAAGCAGGATATGAAGCTTAACGATGCCTTACCCCAAATTGAAGTTGACCCGGAAACCTACGAAGTCAGGGCAGATGGTAACTTGCTAGTTTGCGAACCTGCAACAGCTTTACCAATGACCCAAAGGTACTTTTTGTTTTAGATGGCTATTCAACCAGACCCTACAACCAACGTTGTTTTTTAGCATAAACAATACTACCAATTACGATTAAAGCCATAACAGCGATCGCAGCCGGATAACCCCAAGGTTGTTCTAATTCCGGCATATACTTGAAGTTCATACCATAAACGCCAGCAATAAAGGTGATTGGTAAGAATACCGCCGATAGCATAGTTAAGCGGTTAATTCGATCGCTAGTTTCACTGGCAATATTATCACGCTGAATTTCCATTAATTCTGACATCCAGATTCTCAGAGTTTGATACTCCTGCCAGAGATTATCGATATGATGAACAAATTCTTGATTGAACAAAGCTTTTACTGGCTCTGAAATCCATTGGAAATCTTCGTAATCCATCATCATTAAAAGAGACTTAATGCTTTGGAAATTACGACGCCCAACACGAGTAGATTGTCTCATGCTAGCAATCTTATGGTAGGTTGATTCATCACCAAAATTTCCTAAAACTTCATCTTCTAAATCATCAAGTTGTCTAGAAATGTATTCAAATACTGTATGGTAATTATTTAAAATATCTTTAAAAATCAGATATAAAAGATAGTCAATCCCCCACTTTTGCAGGTCTATATTTCGCTTTTGAAGATTATTAGTTAGTACACTAAATATTTTGACTTCAGTAATTTCAAAAGTGATGATAAAATTCCTTCCTAGCAAAATACTGCCACGTGCTACTTCAAACTCTCGATTTTTTAGTTGATGAGTTAAAATTTCATAATTATCAAATAAACAATCTTCTGTATCTTCATCCATTCCTGTAGGGGTATGGTTGAAAACCATGTTCACGCGAGATGGATTGAGTTTAAAGTGGTTGAGAATTCTGCCTGTGCCAGCGCGATCGCGAAAATTAACACAGCGCAACCAAATATTTTGAGAACCATCAATTCTTTGGAGTACTGTATCAACATTCATGCTAGAGAATAAATCTAGCTGATTCTGAGAAAAAGTAAGAAGAATTAGCATACAGCGATTTTTATTCCAAATCCCCCATTATCTGAATTCTTCTTTTTAATATCACAATTCCAATTAAAAAAAGCGCCCTCTTTTCAGAGGACGCTTTTTATTCAGCTATTACTCAAGTATTAGCCGTTGATAGCAGGAGCGCTCATTGCTACAGGAGCAACTTCATCAGCAGCTAAGTCTAAGGGGAAGTTGTGAGCGTTACGCTCGTGCATTACTTCCATACCCAAGTTAGCGCGGTTGATGATATCAGCCCAGGTGTTGATTACGCGACCTTGAGAGTCAATGATGGACTGGTTGAAGTTGAAACCGTTCAGGTTGAACGCCATTGTGCTTACACCCAAGGCGGTGAACCAGATGCCGATCACAGGCCATGCAGCTAAGAAGAAGTGCAAGGAACGGCTGTTGTTGAAGCTCGCGTATTGGAAAATCAAGCGACCGAAGTAACCGTGTGCTGCAACGATGTTGTAGGTTTCTTCTTCTTGACCGAACTTGTAACCGTAGTTTTGAGATTCGCTTTCGGTGGTTTCACGAACCAAGGAAGAAGTTACTAAGGAACCGTGCATTGCGGAGAACAAGCTTCCACCGAATACACCAGCCACACCTAACATGTGGAAGGGGTGCATCAGGATGTTGTGCTCAGCTTGGAACACGATCATGAAGTTGAAGGTTCCGGAAATACCCAAAGGCATACCATCAGAGAATGAACCTTGACCGATTGGGTAGATCAAGAATACTGCGGTAGCAGAAGCTAGAGGTGCGCTGTAAGCTACGCAGATCCAAGGACGCATACCTAAGCGGTAAGAAAGTTCCCACTGACGACCCATGTAGCAAGCGCAACCGATCAAGAAGTGGAAAATTACCAACTGGTAAGGGCCACCGTTGTACAACCACTCATCTAAGGAAGCAGCTTCCCAGATGGGATAGAAGTGCAAACCGATCGCGTTAGAAGAAGGAACAACTGCACCAGAGATGATGTTGTTTCCGTAGATCAAAGAACCGGCAACAGGCTCGCGGATACCATCGATGTCCACAGGAGGAGCAGCGATGAAAGCGATTGTGAAGCAAACGGTAGCGGCTAGTAGGGTAGGGATCATCAACACACCGAACCAACCAATATAAATCCGGTTGTCAGTGCTGGTAATCCACTCGCAGAAGCGATCCCATACGTTAGCGTTAGAACGCCGTTGTAAGGTTGTGGTCATTGTTTTATGAGTGCTATGTTTTGTAAAAATTGAACAGGCTAAATTTCTTTTTTCGCCTGTAGAAATAAGTCTACATGAATTTACTTTGATGCGAGATGTAGCTTAATATTCTGTAACATATTTGTTGAATAAACTCACATAAAGGTAAAGTTTTTCTTCGGATTTAGTGCAGTCCGAAAAAGCATCAAAAGTCTTAATCTGTATGCCTTTAAGCGATTTAAACACTAAACTAATTTCAGGACTCTATCGCCCATATTAATGACACAAAAATCTCTCTAACTCTTATCGCTGTGTGTTCTCTCCGCCCTCTGTGGTTAGATTTTCCTTTACTTATGCGTCAGTCCTAACGTAATTCTCCTGCTTTACATTTATTTACAAATCTAATAAAAAATATTTAATAAAAAATATGTTGTAAGAATCAATCATCCAGACCTTATAAGGACTTTCAATTACATGGGATTACGAAAAATCAATAGGGTAGCACAGCTGGCTGTGTTACCCTATCTTCTACCTGATAAATTGCTATTAACTACAGGCGGCTCTCTCTCAAGAAGGGGAATTAAAAATCAAAGTATATATATGGCAAGCTACCTTCAGGAGCTAATAACCAAACTGCGTAGAAGCATAAAGGCACAAAAACAAGTTTTAGAGGCCAGTTAAACTCTAACTTCAACATCCGGTTAAAGGCGTAGACTATAGCCATGAGAACAGCTAAAGTTGCCAACACGCAAGCGAGTTGATATTGGCTCATATTTAAAGCTTCGACATAGACTTTTTGGGCAAACTGGGCGTCGGCTGGATAACCTAAAAGATGGCGAGTTACCAAAAGAGAGTCTTGGGGGTTAGGTAAGCGGAACCAAACCCAAGAGGTAAAAACCATCAGTTGGGTCAACAGCCAGGCTATAAATATACCCAGAGGATTTTGCCAGAAATGTTCTAACTTTTCAAAGCGATCGCTAATTACATCTGTAAGCCGATGAACCACTAATGCTAATCCGTGAAGTATCCCCCAAACTACATAACCTAAAGCAGCTCCATGCCAGATACCAGCAATTAGCATCACAATAAATAAATTCCCACAAGTGCGAGTCAAACCCTGACGCGAACCACCTAAAGGAAAATAAACATAATTACGCAGCCAATCGCCTAGAGTCATGTGCCAGCGCCGCCAAAATTCTGCAATGCTGGTGGTGAAATAAGGAAAATCAAAATTCTCAGGCAGAACCAACCCGAAAAGTAAAGCACTACCACGGGCAATATCTACATAGCCGTTGAAATCTAGATATAACTGCAAGCCGTAGGCAAATGTAGCTAACCAGAGATCCGTACTACCCGCCCGCTGTAGATTGCCAAAACATAAATCAACAAAAACTCCCAGATGATCTGCCAAAATACCTTTTTTGACTGCACCCCTAGCAATTAACCACAATCCTTCTGCCACTCTATTAGTAGTAGGTAAGTGTAGAGTATTAAATTGATTTGCTAAGTTATGGTAGCGCGTAATTGGGCCAGAAATTAGCTTGGCAAAAAATAATTTGTACGAAGCAAATTGCAAAAACTTATCTGTAGCTGGGGCACCACGATAAACATCTATTAAATAAGCAATACACTCAAAGGTAAAAAATGAAATTCCTAAGGGCGCAATTAATCTAAAAGAGTTTTCTTGTGGATTTATTTGAATGTTAAAAACAAAGTTATATAAAGGAATAGTATACTTAAAGCCTAATAAAAGTAAAACATTGAGAACTATACCTAACCACAGGAGCTTTAAACGACGTAGATTCCAGTCATTTTCGATAAATCGCCATTCTTCATTAGAAATTCGCCAGTCATGAGAATGTTTTCCCAATGATGTATTTTTACCAATTTCTACTCCCAAGCGAAAATTAATAAAAGTCAATGCTAATAGCAATGGTATGTACTGGATATGCAAAGATGCATAGAAAACCAAACTGGCAATTAAGAGCGTCCACAATCGCAATTTCTGTTGTCCTAAAGACCAGTAAATTCCCAGTACACTCAACAAAAAAAGCCCATATAAGATTGATATAAAGTTCATTTTTTAGTCATTAGTCATTAGTCATTAGTCATTGGTCATTAGTCATTGGTCATGGGGCATTGGACATCGGCTATTTCTCCCTCTGCTTCCCCTGCCTCCCCTGCCTCCCCTGCCTCCCTTGTCTCTCCATTTCCCTCCTACCTGCGTCTACCTACTTAACTGGCCAGGGAATCATTGGGTCATTCGCTAACTTTTTCGAGACTTCGTAAGCACCAAAGCGGTTAAGGTGGCTAGGGTCAGAAAAATAGTCATTTACTTTCGGCCACTGTTGACTCAAATCGCGATAAATAAAGTTGGGGTTAGTTGCTAAATGCAACATATGTTGTTGGAATTCTTGCTCATATTTTTTACGCACTGGATCTAAATAATCTGCTGTTAGGGGCATGTTGATAAATACTAAAGAAATTTTCTGAGATTTAGTAAATTCCAGGACTTCTTGGAATGCAGCTTCTTGCTCTCCTCCTAGTTGAAAAGATTTATAATCGTTGTCATAATTTCCTGGGACTCTAGAATGTTTTTGATAGTATCTAGCAGGATTAAAGCGAATAGACAAAGGTAAAAACCCATCAAAATCAACTGCTTGCTGGGATGTATCTTCTAAATTTCCGTCTGTTGCCTGCTTTTGGGATGTAACTGTCTGATTTTGGCCAAATTTAAGCAGCTGTTTTTGGACTAAACTTTTAATTAGATCGCGATTTTGATAGCTATTAGAAACAGATGCTAGAGCCTGATTTAACCAATCATTGACAGCTTGATAACCGTTAGTTTCTTGCTTTTCTTCTTTTGCCTTTTCTTTTTTGGACTTTTCGGGCGAATCGCTGGTGGTTGCAGTTGTCGAGGCTTTCTGCAAAGCTTGTTTATAGCCAGTTGATGCAGCGATGGATTTAAAGGTAATATCCTCGCGTCCGCTGTTGAAAGCACGGGCGCCATCTGCCCAAAGAATTAATTTCGGCAGTTCTGATGGTTCTAAAACTTGTTGGATCGCAAAGTTTACAACTTGTGCAGTGGCACCATTAATGCCAAAGTTGAAGACATCAATATTTGGATAACCCTGAGTTGCTAAAGCTTTAGAAAGTGCTGCTGGGTCTACTCCTCTAAGGGCGCGGGAGGAACCGATAATTAATACATCTGGTGGGCTACCGGTTCTAGCGAGGCGTTGTTTGTACAAAGCTAGTTGCTCGTCTAATTGCCTAACATTGAAACTTGGCATTTGCGATCGCGCTGCTAAAAGAATAGCAGTGGCGGTTGCTTTTTCTTTCAGTGGTGCGGCTGCTAAATTTCCGCTTTCGGTATCATCACCTTGGGTGAATTGAGAAGCATTGAATACAGAGGTTTGGTTTGGAGAAGATCTAGCTTTGCTAGTGCTGGCAAAAAAGGTCTTTTTCTCATTGGGATTTTTCCCAGATGTCAACGATGCTTTTTGCTCAGATGGTGCAGGTGAGACATTAGCGACTGTTGGGGAACTTGGCGTAGTGCGGGCGATGATTTTACCCAACACCCAATCGCTTTGAACAGTGAGCAATAATCCTAGTGTCCCCCAAACCAAAGCAATTTTAATTCCTTGAGCATCAGGGTTGAGGTCTTCTGATTGGTCAGTTTCCGTAAATAGCTGACTTCCCAAGAGGAATTTTTTTACTGCTGCATTCGCCGTTGCTAGCCAATCGAGGGCTACTTCTGTAACAAAAGTTTGAACTTCTTCTGTAGTTAAGTCTGGGCGCAAAATTGGTTCGCTAGTTTCAGCCGTAACCAAATCGTTAACGTATTGAGAAGTAGCAGCAAATTCTGGGGTTGCTTCTGGTACTAAACGTTGGCGATGTTCTAAATCGATGCCATGATGCCAAAAAGGTTCCTTATTCCCTGCACGCCTTCCGTAGACGCGCACTCCTTTAATACCAGGAATTTTTAACTGGCGGATAAACTGTGTAACTTTATTGGCTACTTGTGCCCGTCCTGGACAAACAGGTGCATCACACATGATGTGCAATAAATCACCTTTGTTCAGCAGCTGTACGCGAATTCCACCTGTGAGCAAACGCCAATCTAAGTCAGGATTGAGTAAGCGCTCTAGTAAAAAAACGATCGCTTCTTCATCGCCAGTATTTGCCAAATCCAGTGGCGATGTCGCAAACACGGAATGCTCCGCAGCAGGTAAAGCTAGCCAATCAATCCAAGCAGGTTGGTTGTCGCCTGCTTTTTGTCCGTATATTGTGGCGCCAAGAAGACCTTGGGGGGCGATGGCTTCTAGCTGGGGTACAATTAACTCCAAACACGCTGTTTTATCTGGAATTGGCGCGGTTCCTAAGGGGTCAAAAGCTGGCGTACAAAAAATATGTAGCGTTGATTCTTTGAGAGAAGCTTGGACGGCAACCTTTAACCCTGACAATACCTCAGTTAGTAGTCTGGCGATCGCTTGCACATCTCCCCAACGCGCCCACTCCTTGAGCATCACCTCTGGAGGCGTTAAATCCACCCGCAGCAGCCAATCAGGTGCAGTTTCACCAGTCACTTGAGAAACTATTACCGCATCTGGATAGCCACTAAGCCTGAGATAACGCAACTTTTGGGCTATTGGTTCCGCTAGCAAGGATGCATCGGGACTATAGCTAGAGTGGCAAAATATCCACAGGCGATTTTCTTCAACCTGAGAATTCTTGGGCTTATATAGCTTAATTTTTGCGTGTACTGACACACCCAACGTACTCAGAGTTTCGCTCAGGTAGCGGGCAATGGCATCTGGGTTACCTTGGCGTGCCAAAGTTTCATTAGAGACAATCAGCGCCCCACCTGGCTGTTTTGAATTTTCCGAGTCTGCTAGTAAAGCTTGTTCCACCTGCTCTACATGCTTGTCGATTTGATTCAAATAAACTCGATGACACCATTTAGGGCGCGATTCCCCTTTTCTTCGCCCGTAGACAAATACTTGGTATATTGAGGGTTGTTCGTTGCTTGTGAGGCTATCCAAATCTGTTTGCTGTAGTGCTTGCAGCAAATCAGACAAGGTACGCCAACGCTGCGGACATTCTGTTCCCTCACAAAGAATATGAAGGTCATTTCCCCGTAATCGGATTTTCACCCCGAAAGTGTTAATCCCTGTTGCTTGACTGATCCATTGCACTAAGGATTGCTGGCGGTCTGGTAATACTGTTTTCATGGGAAATTAACTTTAACAGTCAGCGATTGTTGGGGGATAGTGCCTGCACTTGTAAACTAGAACCATAGGTTTATCACAGTTTGACGTTTTTTTTTAACAATTTTGTTACCTTTGTAGCTTGCAAAATCGGCAAAGATAGTCTTGTACGGTTGCAAGTCTGGCTAATGTTGAGTTTTGCGTTTATTTTACTCGCAAGGAGTCAGAAGTCAGAAGTTAGGAGTCAGGAGTCAGAATTCAGAAGTCACCAGGAGGCTGTGCGGTCTTGGGGTTTTCCCATTAGTAAGTGCCGTTAATAAGTCAGAATAATTTTATGTGACTAGCTGATAAATTGTCTTTTAGAGCCTGAATCGCCTCCGATTGAGCTAACGCTCCTTGTAAGCTAAACAAATAACAAATCTTATCCAATTTAAACTCCTTCTCCTGATATGTGAAGTCCTTCTGAATTCAGAATTCTCAATTCTGAATTCTGACTCGGTGAATTCTGACTCCTTTTGACTGATTTTTCCACAACCAAAGAATTAGCAATGACAGCAGTAAACCAAAAACCCTCAGATAACCCCCCATCCAATCTGGATTTCTTTAGCATTCCCCAATCGTTCCTCCTACAAATAGGTACAGCGTCTATGGTACTGCTGCTGATTACAGAAAAAGCTACAGTAAAGGCACTAGAAGCTATAGGGGAAGCCAGTGAAGAATTGTTTCGAGGCGATCGCTTACCCATTCTTGACTTTCCAGAGGATAACGAAACTCAAGGAACTTAGAAAATATACATCGAACAATTATCTGCTCAGGAGAACATCGTGAGCGTCGAGGGCAAAACCTACAAGTGTAAACAGTAATTGGCTTTACAAGAATCAAGAATATGAGTTCCCTTTTATACTCTTCATCGCAAACTGCGGATATTTACCCGGTGTCGGAATTATTTTTGCGTCATCGGCTACAGGTAGTGGAAGAATTGTGGGAGTCAGTTCTGAGGCAAGAATGCGGCCAAAACATGGTAGATCTGTTGCGGCAATTGCGGGATTTGTGTTCGCCAGAAGGACAAACAACAAATGACCAAGCCTCTTCAGCTGTCAAGTTGATCGAACAACTCAACATCAATGAAGCAATCCGCGCGGCTCGTGCTTTTGCTCTGTATTTTCAGTTGATTAACATCATAGAGCAGGAATACGAACAACGGCAGCAATTGAGCCGCTATGAGGCCGAAACAGAAGCAACAGAGCCGGAAATGCCGCCAAATGCTAATTATTCGTCCAATCAAGGAGAAGACGACGCGCCTGTTACCAGGGGACTGGCAGCAGAGTTATTGACAAAGAGTTATGTTCAAAAAGCCCAAGTCAAATTAAAAGGTACTTTTGCGGCTTTATTTCCCCATTTATTTAAACTGAATGTCCCACCCCAGCAAATTCAACGTCTAATTTCCCAACTGGATGTACGCTTAGTCTTCACAGCGCACCCAACAGAAATTGTGCGTCACACTATCCGCGATAAGCAGCGACAAGTGGTACAACTGTTGCAAAAACTCGATGCCTTAGAAAATGGCACTAGTACCACAGGTGTGGGACATCCTTGGGAAATAACAGATATCCGCGAACAATTGCTTGAAGAAATCCGTTTGTGGTGGCGCACAGACGAACTACACCAGTTCAAACCCACGGTGCTGGATGAAGTTGATTATGCTCTACATTACTTTCAAGAAGTGTTATTTGATGGCATTCCCCAACTTTATAAACGCTTCAAATACACTTTATCTGACACCTTTCCTTGGCTAGAACCGCCAAGTAAGAATTTCTGCTCTTTTGGTTCTTGGGTAGGTTCGGATAGAGATGGGAACCCATCAGTCACACCAGAAATTACCTGGCAGACAGCTTGCTACCAACGCAAAATGGTGCTGGGAAGATATATCCAGTCGGTGAAACAACTGATTGAATTATTGAGCGTGTCGATGCACTGGAGCGATGTCTTGCCAGACTTGCTGGAATCTCTAGAATTAGATCAGTCCCAGTTGAGTGAGGTATATGACGCCCTAGCGCTGCGTTATCGCCAAGAACCTTATCGGCTCAAACTAGCTTATGTCCTCAAACGACTAGAAAATACCCGCGATCGCAATCTAGCCTTATACAATCGGGAAACACCAAAAAATCAAGATAGCCCCTTATATCGTTCTGGAGCCGAGTTTTTAGCAGAATTGCGGTTAATTGAGCGCAACTTGACAGAAACAGGTTTAAGCTGTAGAGCGCTAGAAGATCTAATCTGCCAGGTAGAAATTTTTGGCTTTAACTTGACACAGCTAGATATTCGCCAAGAATCATCGCGGCACTCTGATGCTCTCAATGAGATTCTAGAATACCTGCAAGTACTACCCCAATCTTACGACGAACTCTCTGAGCCAGAAAGAGTTGCTTGGCTCACTGGGGAACTGCAAACCCGTCGCCCATTGATTCCGGCAGAATTGCCATTTTCTGAAAAAACCAACGATGTGATTGAAACCTTTCGCGTCGTGCGATCGCTGCAACAAGAATTTGGCGACAACATCTGTCAAACTTACATTATCAGCATGTGTCGCCAAGTCAGCGACGTGCTAGAAGTGTTGCTCTTAGCCAAAGAAGCCAGACTTTTTGACCCCGCCATTGCTCTAGGAACCATTCAAGTCGTCCCCCTATTTGAAACAGTAGAAGACTTGCAACGCTCCAGAAGCGTCATGCGAGAATTATTTGAACTTCCTTTGTATAGGGCTTTGTTAGCTGGCGGCTACGCAGCGCAAAAAGGGGAAGAGGACGGGGGGACACGGGGACATAAAGACGCGGGGAAGGACACGGGGAGGCGGGGACAGGGGGACACGGGGAATTCTTTCTTTGCGTCCCCCCGTCTCCCAGTGTCCGCGTCTTCTACTCCCCTGACTGCCAACCTACAGGAAGTGATGCTGGGGTATTCTGACAGCAACAAAGACTCTGGTTTTTTAAGTAGCAACTGGGAAATTCATAAAGCACAAAAATCGCTGCAAAAAATAGCAGAAGAGTACGGCGTGAATTTGCGGATTTTCCACGGACGCGGCGGTTCTGTGGGGCGGGGAGGGGGCCCGGCTTACGAAGCGATTTTGGCTCAACCGGGTCACAGCATCAACGGGCGGATTAAGATTACCGAACAAGGGGAAGTTTTGGCTTCCAAATATTCCTTGTTGGACTTAGCTTTGTACCACATGGAAACCATCACCACCGCTGTGATTCAAGCTAGTTTGCTGCGGACAGGGTTTGATGATATTGAACCTTGGAATGACATTATGGAAGAACTAGCAGCGCGATCGCGTCAACATTATCGTGCCCTAATTTACGAGCAACCTGATTTTATCGACTTTTTCCACGAAGTAACCCCCATTGAAGAAATTAGCCAACTGCAAATTAGTTCTCGTCCAGCGCGGCGTCCCTCTGGCAAAAAAGACTTAAGCAGTTTGCGAGCCATTCCTTGGGTATTTAGCTGGACACAAACCCGTTTTTTACTACCTTCTTGGTACGGTGTCGGCACCGCTTTGCAACAATTCTTGAACGAAGAACCAGAAGAACACTTAAAATTGCTGCGCTATTTTTACATTAAGTGGCCTTTCTTCAAAATGGTGATTTCCAAAGCAGAAATGACCTTGGCAAAGGTAGACATGCAAATGGCACAGCACTACGTTCAAGAATTATCAAAGCCGGAAGATAAAGAGCGTTTTGTTAAGGTTTTCGATCAAATTGCTAGTGAGTTTAATCTCACAAGAGATTTAGTGTTGAAAATCACCAATCACAATCGACTCTTAGATGGCGATCCGATCTTGCAAAGGTCTGTACAGTTACGCAATGGCACAATTGTACCATTGGGATTTATCCAAGTTTCTTTGCTCAAGCGTTTACGCCAATCCTTGAATACTACCGCTACTTCTGGAGTCATTCACTCGCGTTATAGCAAAGGTGAATTATTGCGAGGAGCATTGTTAACCATTAATGGTATTGCTGCGGGTATGAGAAATACAGGTTGATTGGGCATGGGGCATTGGGCATTGGGCATAGGTAAGTGAAATTAAAAGACTAACGGAGATTAAAGACTCATTCACGAGTATCAAAGACTCGTCAGCGAGTATCAAAGACTCATTCACGAGTATTACTATTAAAGACTCATCCCAAATGTCCCATGCCCAATGTCCAATACGCCAATGACTAAAAACAAAATTTTAATTTGCACATTTATAGCACTGTCCTCAGGTTTTTTTGGTGCTTATACCAGTGGACAAATCACTACCATGCTGTATAAACAGAAGTGTGAAAACCAATATTGGGGTTTGAAGGTAATATGTAACACTAGGGCGACGCTAGGAGGAATATGGCAAGGTAGCACAACAGGACTATGGACAGGTACAGTTTTAGGCGCGTTTGTTGGTGGTTTAATAACGCGCGAAACTCGTTATTAGCAATTCAACTTTCGTGGCGATCGCCCAGCGTTGGAACGAGCTTAAAATACCATTATCCCAATCCCTAATCTCCAATCCCCAGTCCCTTTTACGCTATCTCTGGTTTGCGCCATCGCTTCGCCATAGAACTCTCCATACGAAACTTACTATACGAAACGCCTACTGTCACCAGCATTACCGCCGTTGTAGCTGCTCAACAACCCCACAAAATTTAGAACTAACTGCTTTGCTAGAAGAGATTCAGGATTTATTACCAAAGGAAATTGCTCAACAACTAGCGAGATTTCCGACTTATTAAACAAGTAGAGAATCTTGAACTGTAACTGTTTTTTAGCTTGAAGACTTTCTATAAAAACTTAAGTTAAGAAATATTGAAAATTTCCGTATATTCCCCCTGTATAAAACTTTTGATATAAAGTAATAGTGCTACATTGGTAGTGTAAATACGGTGTATCAGTTATTAGGCAGTTATTAAGCTTATGTCTTTTGCGTTTTTTGAACAAAGACTTAAGGATTTAGAAGATAATATAGCTAAAGCTCAAAAGTTACGTAGCGAATATGAAGAACAGTTTGACCTGTCAGAAGATCCGCGAACTAGAGGTAGAGCCGAAAGAAATATAGAGCAGCTAAAGGAATCGGGTAATCGTTACTATAAAGAATTTGAAGAACTTCAACAGCAGTTGAAAAATCAAGAACAACAAGTGGTGCAATCTGAAAGTGGGCGATTAGCTAAAATTGAAGGTGGCTTGAGAGTTTTAATGAGTGGTCAGATTGCTATTCTTGGAAGGTTAAATCAAACTCAGCAAGTTTTACTCTGTCACTATAACTCTACTCAAAGAAAGATTGTTGCAGAAATTACTAAACAACTTAATCAAAATCAGTTGGAATTAATACAAATTTTATTAGATGCTATAGAAACTAATGAAGTATCAAAAGTAGAGATTGAGGAAATGTGGGCATTGTTGGAAGAACGACTCTCTGCATTGCCTCCCGCACAAACAGAAATAGCTGAAATCATTCAAGATCCAAACTTAGACGCAAGACATAAATTAAAGCTCTGTATCCCAATAATTCCACTAATCTTAGAGTATGAGAGTGAACTTGAGCTAGGAAGTGGATTGAATATTAAAACTCTTTGGGAACAAGTGAAAATTCGCTTGCGAAGGAAGTAATCTGTGGACAATTTTGAACAGTCAATACAGAACTTACGCGAACAAGCGTTGCAATCACGGCTTAACACCCTAAGTCAACAAGTTAACTCTCTGGAAAGTCATATTCAAGCCGACATCATTATGAAGAATCAGTTAGAGACTGACCTTCGTAACGTGGAAGACCCCCGTCGTAGAGCTAGGTTAAACCAAGCTATTCAGGAAAATACAGAAAATCTTCATCGGCATGAAGAAGAATTAGATAGCTTACGAAGAACACTAGATAAAATTTTACAAAATCATATTGATGAAGACATTAATATAAAAAATCAACTAACAAATAATTTACGTGTTGAACGAGATGAACGTCATAGAGATCGGATTAATGCAGAAATTACGAGGAGAACAGAACACCTGCATCAACATGAAGAAGAGGGAGATAACTTACGAGAAAGGCTAGATTCTTTAAAAGAAACTATTGGGAGCATGTCAACTTTGCTAGAACAGATGAACTATTGAAGAGTGGCAGAATCAATGAAAATAGAGGAAGAAATCAATTCTTACTCAACAATGAAACCAGCCAATCAGAGAAAACTCCAGAAACATCTTCAAGCCGTAGCAAAAATTCTGTATCAAGAAGCAGAGACTGAAGAATTAGAGAGTCTAGCTGGGATTGAAAAAACAATCAGAGCGCAAACTCTAGAATACATTACACCAGAATTAGGGGTTTTTTTCTCAAAGAAGCAACAGGAACTTCATCCGGACGAGTAAGAACAATCAAAAGTATTCTCGGAGAATTACCAGTCAGTGAGAAACAAGCACGAAAGTTAAAACTAGACAAAAATCAAAAAATAAGTCCTTATTTAGAGCAATGTTGCTTGAGAGCAAGTGCGAATGTCTCCTATGAAAATGCAGCCAAAGATATTTATAAATATACCGGGATGTCGATTTCTGCTAATACACAACAAAGAATCGTTCAGCGGTATGAGTTTCCCGAAATAGAATGTGGACAAGAGCTAGAAGAAATTAGCGTGGACGGTGGTAAGGTGAGGCTTAGGACTGAAATAAAAGCACAGCCATGCATCTGGAAAGACTATAAAGCCATCTGTATCAACCAACAAATAAAAGTAGCTAGATTGGGTGAAAATGAAGCTTTAGTCGATTGGGTAAATCAACAACAGTTGGCCAATCCATTAACTTGCTTAGGTGATGGACATCCAGGGATTTGGAAAATAATTCGACAATTTAATTGTCCAGGAGAAAAACGGGAGATTTTAGATTGGTTCCATCTCATTGAAAATCTACATAAAGTGGGTGGTTCTCTCAAGCGACTCAAAACTGCGGAAACTTTTCTCTGGCAAGGAAAAATTGATGAAACTCTCGCTCTCATCTTTCCACTTAAAGCTAAACAAGCTCAAAATTTTTGCCAGTATTTGGAAACCCATCGGCATCGAATTGTAAATTATGATTATTATCAAACCGAAAGTATTTGTTCTATTGGTTCTGGTGCCATCGAGTCTACTATCAAACAGATAGATCGGCGATTAAAAATCTCTGGAGCACAATGGGATGAATCTAACGTCTCTCAAGTTCTCAAGCATCGCTGTGCTTATCTTAATAACCAGCTTTAGAACCTGTTTAGTTCGTTTGTTCTAACAAAGTTGACATGCTCCCCCTGTAAATCCTCCTATTTATCCTATGACCTATCAAGATTTATCCGATAAAGTTATAAAGATTCAACAATTAAATGTTAGTTAAAAAGTGCTTGTAATTAATAATATGAAGCGCCTAAAAAATTATTTCATAACTCTTTGATACTCTAAAATTTAAAATCCAAAATCCAAAATCGTATGCTTTTCTAACATCAAACAAGTCAGTAGGCAGCTTTAGTGTCAGCAAGACTGGTAAAATCTACCCATAGCGAAGAAGAGCAAATCACCATGACTACTGAAACTAACCCAGGTAATCAAACAACTACAGGTGCTGATGCTGTTGACGAAGCGATCGCACAGGGAATTGATTTTGATGGTTCTCCGATTCCGCCTGCCAAATTAGAACTTTATCGCAAAGTCATGGGGCTAGAGGGCAATAGACAGCGCAGTGGTGTATCTAATACTATGCGATCGCGCATTGTCCGCATCGGCGCCAAACACATTCCCCAAGCCGAACTCGACCAGTTGCTTGTTGATGCTGATTTTGCACCTTTAAAAGAAAAAGAAATTGCCTTTTATTAC
Organism: Nostoc sp. ChiSLP01; assembly: GCA_034531195.2. Taxonomy (GTDB): domain Bacteria; phylum Cyanobacteriota; class Cyanobacteriia; order Cyanobacteriales; family Nostocaceae; genus Nostoc. The sequence goes on along the minus strand of JAVRBO020000102.1, from coordinate 8,803 downwards.
GGCGGCAAATAAAGTTAGGAGTTAGGGAGTTAGGGGTTGTGAGATAAATTCGCCTTCTAATTGCCTATAGAAAGGCACTGCAAACAGCCAAAGCTGAGCTTTGGCTAACCTAATATATTGTGGCTAGGATTTGAACAGTTGAGTTGTAACGAATTACGGTTAATTGAGCGCAGATAATATCAATTGTTAATTCCTAACTCCTCACTTTTCTAAAGTTTTTACACTCAACACGTGCGGTGGCGTTGAATCAGGCGGATAAATCACATCTACGTTTACTATGCGTTTAGTAGAGGGTGGAAGTGTAAGTTGCACTAATGGTTCTAATATCTGCCCAGTTCTGTGCCATAAATGCACGTAGCGGATTTTTTGTTGACCTTGGTCATCGAAATAACGTACCCGCACTGTACCGCGGAAGAAAGGAAAATCTAGGGAGGGTTTGCGGAAACGCAGGCCACCTTGGGATAATTTATCTTCTTTTAAAGGTGTTTCTAAGGTAACAGCGACAGTTTGGTTTTGAGCAGTGTTATTACTTAAAGGTAAAGTAAGCTTGTATTCTACACCGTAATTACCATGTGCTTCGTATGCTGTATCGGGATAGCGTACTAGCATCTTGGCTGTTTGGATTTGTTCGGTACCCAATCGACCACCCCGCAGTGTAACTATAGGATAAGAGATAGCTTTGCCACGCTGAGGAATAGTTAGATTTGTGGCTTGGGGATTATCCACCAGTTTTGCTTGCCATTGCGAACCTTGGGAAACACCAGCTACACGTCCATAAATCAGTGCGCCACTAGTAGCATTCGGAGGAGTCGGTGTTTTATCTCGCGGCCCAGCAAAGTTACCAGTATCTAGTAAAGCTTGCCATTCTTTGAGAGTAGGTGAGCGATCGCTACCATCAGCATTTTTCTTGGCAAACATAGCTAAACTTGCTGCATATACTGAATCGGTACTACGCAGCCGCATAAAACTAGACCGACCGTTGACTGGTTTTTCTAGATTTCTGACAGGAATGGGATGATTTAGCAACATCCGGCTTTGTCCTGGAGGAATTACCAGTTGGGCGGGAAAATCAGCTTGGCGAACGCCCCGGAGTACATCAGCAACAGCGCGGGCACCTGGGCCTGAATAAGCCTTACCATCGTTATTTTCAATGTAAGGAGGTAAGGTCACAAAGGGCGCATCCTGCATTAAATAACTCGCCGCTTGCAATACATCTACTGTTACAGGTTTTTTACCAGGGTTATGCACAATTACACCCAGGTATAGCGTTTGTAAATCCTTGGGAGTGTGGGTGTAGTGGTGGGCGAATAAGTCAAAACGTCCTTTAAAAGGGAAATTGAGGTGGGCGGCTGGAACTTTTTTCCCGTTTGAAGGAAAGGTAGAAAGTAAAATACCCTCAGTTTTAATCCATTCTGGGCTATTGCTGTTAAAGACGGGTATTGTGTCTAATTTCCCTGGTAAAACCCGAACTTCCCCAGCTTGCACGATTTCTTGATAACTTGGCTTGGGTGAACTTTGAGCGATCGCTGAATTATAATTACGACTTGTGCATCCAAGGGTTTGAGTTACAGCTAATCCTAATAAGACTATGAATACAGGTGACGGTAGTTTAACTAGCATAAATTTTATTTGGAAATCAGCCCCGGTATTAAAGATAACCTGTTATTACTACAAGTTCCTTTAAGGGTATTTCTGAAGGGCGATAGAAGTGATGAAATTGAAAAAGAATAAATACGATCTGTGTGAGGCGTTCGCATTATATTTTCCAATAATGCATAATTAAATTAATCTCTATTAATATCTATAAATATTCAAAAAAAGCCTCTGGAACTAATCTTAATTCTCCAGATATAAAGCGAGAAATTTCTATCCATAATGCCCGATGTTTATGTTTCCCTGACTCAGAGAAAACTAAACTTTCTAAAGTATAAAACTTAAGGTCGGCAAAATCGCATTGATAAAGTTGAATAATTTCATGTCCTTGTCTACCGTTAAAGATAAACAAATTTTCTATACAGCCTAGATAGCGAATATTAGTTAACTCTGCTTGAATTTCTTCTTGAAACTCCCGTTGTAGAGCATCACGGCTAGTTTCACCAAAGTCTACTCCACCACCCAAAGCACGATAAAATATTTCTTGCTTTGCAGGGTCGTAGCCTTCAGAAACGAAAATGCGTTCGCCATCTCGAATTAGTCCTAAAGCTAATACTCGAATTTGGCCAGCTTTATTCATTGTTGTAATTAATTATCGTAAATAGAATAAGGGCGGCTTTCGCTATCTTCAACAGGCCAATCTTCATTTTCGCCGCCGATGTACAAATCTTCAATCGTGACATATTCCTCACTTAGTTGTGTGAGGGCATTGATTAAAATATCAATGGCGATCGCATCACTAGTTCCCAAGTCAAACCAACAACGCGCCCACTCTCCTTGATATTCAAATTCACCCATATTATGCATCAAAGCTAGTAAGCTTTTGTCATACCCTTGGGAATCATAAGTCATGTAGCTGATATCGAGTCCGGTTTCCTGCACCTGGAGATTCTCTGCGTTAAATGCGCCTAATTTACCGAGATAAAACCAAGAATCAAAAGCTTCTTCTACATACTGCTTTTCACGTTCAGAAGGAATTGTGCTGAATTTTAACCAAATCCAGACATCAAAAGGATTAAATTCGCGAAATTGAATTTGCATTTTAGTTAAATATTCCAATTTTTTTTACTGAAGACAAGCATATCAGAGTGGGGAGTGGGGGAGATGGGGAGTGTGGGAAGTGTGGGGAGTGTGGGGGGAAAGATTTCTTCCCCATCCTCCCTCTCTTCCCACACCTCCCTCTCTTCCCACACCTCCCTCTCTTCCCACACCTCTAATGCCCAATGCCCCATGCCCTATACCCAATTACCTTAAATTATTTAAGCTAAGAGCATTCTTACGTTCCCTTTCGATTTGTTTGACTAAACTACTTGGGAGTTGGGATTTTTTAGTCAATGCTTTGTCAAAATTAGCGATCGCTTCTTTAATCGCTTGCTGATTATTTTCCTTTTCCCCCAATCGTTTGAGAATTTGGGCTTTGAGATAGTAAATTTCTGGATTCTCGCCTCCGCTTGCAATGGCACGGTCAACAGACTCTAGCGCCTGAGGATACCGTTTTAAATCGCGATAGGCAAGAGCAATACCTCGATGCACGAGATACTGAGGAGCAGCATTTTCTTGTAAGCGCCCAATTGCTTGATCTGGACTAGCGAAAGGTAAATTAACCGCCAACAACAAATCCATATAACCCTTGATTAAATTTAATTCTGGATCGTTGGCAGAAATCGCTTCAGCTTTGTCCAAATATTGATAAACCTGCCGCAACCGACCAAAAGCTTCTGGTACACCGTTGACTGTACCTTCACGGACGAGAATTACAGAACCCTCTAAAAAATGACCAACAGCAGTGTATAAATTTCCACGCAATGGATCGGTATCAATCAACTTTTGTGCGCTTTCCAAGGTTTTCTGACTGTAGGTGTTGAGTTTACCCCAATCCTTATTTCCGTATGCTAAAGACGCCTTCATCGCATAAGCTAGAGGTTCATTTGGCTCTTTGACTAGTGCTTGTTGGAGGTGGCGCTCTGCTGCTGGATAATTGCCCTGTTGGAAAATTGCTTCAAAAGCTGCTTGAGTTTCGTCACCAATTGGATGGGGTTTCTCCCTCCGAAAGGGATCGCCAGCTAGCGAGGGATTTATCAAAAGATTAAGTGCGATCGCTGCACTAAAACCCAATTGAGCAAATTTAGTGAGTCCAGCAAACACGACCGATTGAGAACACGAAAACCTTTTAGCCATTTTAACCCTCAGAATAATTGCAGTTGAAATAGTTGTATGTGTTACTTTGAATGCAAAAAATGGTTAATTTGAACTTGTGTCTGCTTCAGGCAAAATTTTTTATCGAGGTTGACTTGGGTAATTTTTTGATGTTCCCAAGCATGTTGTAGCCATTGTTTAAGGGGAACTCTGCCACAATGGAGAAAACTGGATAATTTTTGCTGCTAGATTAGGGTGTTAAAGCAAGTAATATTTTATGAATTTTTTTTGCTGAATTTTCCAGCTGCTCTTGGTGTAGTTAATCAGTAATTCGCTGACTTTTTGGTAATCTTAACAAATGCTCTATCTCCGAAATCTAATTTATCACCCCACAGCGTGCCCAACAGCGATTCTCAAATCCATCGACTTAGAATTAGCACCCCAGCAGCTAGGTCTGATTATTGGCCCAAGTGGTTCGGGTAAAAGTACCTTACTAGAAATTTTATCTGGACTAGCTGAACCCACCTCTGGCGGACTCTTTTGGCGCGAACAAGAACTGATTCCCGAACAGCTGCAACAATTGGCTGGATTGGTGTTTCAGTTTCCAGAGCGACATTTTTGCGGAAGTACGATTTTAGAAGAATTGCGTTTAGGGCATCCTGAATTAGGGTCAGATCGAGTCAGACACGCCCTGAGTGAGGTGGGATTAGAACATTTATCGCTCTCCGCTGCGCCCCATGCTTTGAGTGGTGGTCAGCAGCGGCGTTTAGCTTTGGCAGTGCAATTAATTCGTCAGCCAAATGTACTGTTATTGGATGAACCAACTGCTGGTTTAGATTGGTCAATGCGGCGACAGCTGGTAAATTTGTTAGCAAAACTCAAACAAGATTGGACGCTGTTGGTAGTAACACACGATGCTGGAGATTTATTAGCGATCGCAGATCGTTGCTGGACACTCAACCACGGCGTACTAGAATCAGTTGACCCAAAAACACTAGAAACCAAAGTTAAAGAACCTCTGCCAGCGGTGTGAGTCGTCAGCGATGAGAGAGCAGGGGAGGCAGGGGAAAAGGTTAAAGGGAAAAGGCAAAAGGAATAAATTTAATCTTTACCCTTTTCCCCTTACCCCTTTCGCTTTCCCCATGCCCAATAATTAATGACTAATGACTAATGACCAATGACCAACTCATTGCCTGAAATGGCAGAAATTTGGCAGCAAACTCTCAATTGGCAACCAAGTGCCGAACAACAGAGGCAATTTCAGAAACTTTATCAGTTAATCCTGGAAGGTAATCGTCAATTAAATTTAACTCGCATCACTGACCCCCAAGAATTTTGGGAAAAACATCTTTGGGATTCACTGCGAGGAATTGCGCCAAAGGGACAATTTATTTCGTCTCTCGAAGAGAGTGTATCTGTTATTGATATTGGTACAGGTGCTGGCTTTCCAGGTATTCCAGTGAAAATTGCTGCACCTAATTGCACAATTACTCTCATGGATTCAACCCGCAAAAAAATTACTTTTATCGAACAAACCTTAACTGAACTTGCCCTTACAAATACAAAAACTCTTGTTGGTAGGGCTGAAGAAATTGGTCAGCAACCCGAACACCGACAAGCTTATGATATTGCCTTAATTCGTGCTGTCGGGACAGCTTCTGTTTGTGCAGAATATACATTACCACTACTCAAACAGGGAGGTTTAGCCATAATTTATCGTGGTAATTGGACAGAAGATGAAACAACAGCTTTGGAAAATGCTGTTAAGCAATTGGGCGGCGTTATTGAATTAATCGAAAAATTTACAACACCTTTGAGTGAAAGCATTCGCCACTGTGTGTATTTGCGTAAGGTAGCGACTACACCAGTTCAGTTTCCCCGTGCTACGGGTATACCTACTCAAAAGCCTCTTTGACCTCTCTGAGGTTAATGAGGATATGCCCATTTGGCTACAATACGTGATTAATTACGTAGTAGCGATCGCCTACAATCAATTAATAAATTATCTTAAAGAAGATAATTTTTTTAATTAGGAGTACATTACACTGTTAAAAAAGTGAATCTTATTGTTCACTCAACTTCTTGCCAACCTTCAATAATAGCTAATAAAATATTAATCAGCGGGTTATCAACTGCTTCTTTAAATGCTTCCTTACCCCCTGATTTAAGTGCATTAATAACTCGTGCTTTTAATTTAGGATTATTTTTTATCTGCTCAGCAGCCTTAACGGCAACTATCATTCTTTCCGTATCATTATTAATTGAATTTGTTTTCTCTAATTGCTTCAGTAGCTGCTGGATTTCTGCTGCGGCTTCAACTAAGTTAGTTCGAGAACCATAGTTGTTGTGCTGATTTTCTATCATTTTTCCATAGTTTGTTTCAGCAAAGCCACCTTGAAAATTTGCCCCTCGCATATCATATTTGGAACTTTCTGCCATGAGTATACCCTCTGCTTGTGCTATGGCTTTAACATTTACGATTGGTTTGAATCTATAACTAACTATAAAAGTTATTACTACTCCAAAGAAAGTAAATATTCCTTCAGGGATAGATGATATTTTTAATAAAGGTCTTAGAACGCCATTTAGGTAATTAAAAGGTTCTATAATATAAGCAAATTTTATTCCTTGTTGTAGATTAGAAGCAGTCCATTCAACTTTTTCTTCATCTAAATAATCAGACAATTTAAGATTATTTGGATCTTTTGCTTGGTAAAAAGATCCTTTTGGAATTTTATCTACTATAATAGTAGATTCTTTGCTACCCCCTATTTCAATTTTGATAGCTGTTCCATTCTTAAATTTTAAATTTATGTATCCTTCTAAGGATGAATTAAGAGGAATAACATTTAACTCTTTAACTACAAACCCTTTACTAATACTGTTAATTTCTCTAATTAATTTGAATTTTGTAGCTTGATTATTTGAATAAGATTCATTTAAAGCATTCATAGGTGAATCTGTTTCAGAAAATGGTATTTTTGCTTGTTTTCTGAAACCTTTTTTTACAGAAAGTTGCACATCTTTTTTGCGAAGTAGCAAATCCTCTGTAATTTTAAAACTTGTTAATTCTTTATTTAATGGTTCAAAATTTATTTCGTAAGAATCTGCTATTACAGTTGAATGTATTTTTGAATTATAAGTAATAATACTTTTGTTTAAAAATGAGATTATAAATATTGAAGATAATCCAAGTATTAATATTTGATATTTTTTTGCTTGTGGCGTAGACTTATATTTTTTTATTATTTGCGGTTTTAAAATTTTGTATTTTTGTTTTAAAAAAGGGAAAAAACCTAAAACCATACCTATAATACTACCTAACAATAAAGCTAAAGCAGCATTGTAGTTTACTAAAGATAAGGATATTAATAAAAAAAGTTCTAATACGAATAATAAAACCATTAACGATTTAGGAATATTATAATTAAAAATCATGATTTTTATATTTAAAATTTTGAAAAATCATACATCATTTTGCAAGTAAATTAGCTACGCGTTTTAAACGTCTTTATTACTACGAATAAAGAAAAATACTCTCCTACTTCTGAACGCTAAACAAAATAATAAATTAAGCGATCGCAGGTCAAATTTGTCATTTAAATCTTCTTATTGAAAAAAGACTTAAAAATATAGAGTTTCAGATTATTCTCTGCCGAAAGTAACAAAACGGAGTTAAAATGATCAATTTTCTAGGGTCGGCATCTTGCCAGCCCTTGCTTAGGTCATTTAGATGAAATGTGCTGTATTTCTCAGTAATTACAAAATGAGTATGCAATTTTCTTGTTAAAAAAGCAATACTTCAAGAATTATGGATTCACATCCCTCAACTCCCTTAAAAAGCTACTAGGGGAGATACATCTCTCTTTGAAGCATCAGTGCGTATGTTTTTTATAGTTTTGAGTTGTCAGTCGAGAAGGGGAGAGATAAAGTCATATTCTTTCTCCCCACTACTCCTATCTAAGCAAATTTAAATTTTTTAGCGTCTGCAAACCGCTTGTTAATCTCATCCCAATTAACGACGTTCCACCACGCTTCTAAGTAATCGGCGCGGCGGTTTTGGTAGTTGAGATAATATGCGTGTTCCCATACGTCATTGCCCAGGATGGGATATTTACCTTGGCTGAGGGGACTATCTTGATTAGCTGTAGAGGTTACTTGCAGCTTGCCATCTTTGTTACGCACTAGCCAAACCCAACCACTACCAAAACGACCAGCACCAGCTTCGTTGAACTGTTTTTTGAAGGCTGCAAAACTACCAAAATTTTGATTAATAGCCGAAGCTATATCTCCTGTTGGTTCTCCACCACCTTTGGGCTTCATAATTTGCCAGAACATCGAATGGTTAACATGCCCACCGCCATTATTTTGTACTGTTTTGCGAATATCTTGTGGTACTGTGTTAAGTCTTTGCAAAAGTTGTTCAACACTTTTGCTTTTGAGTTCTGGATGTTTTTCTAATGCAGCATTCAGGTTTTTCACATAAGTTGCGTGGTGTTTATCGTGATGAAACTGCATTGTTTTGGCATCGATGTGTGGTTCCAGGGCTTCATAGGCGTAAGGTAATGGTGGTAGTTGGATAGCCCCTGTTGTCTTTGGTGTTGTGTTGGGAGTTGGGGTGTTTTCTTGAGGAGAATTTTCTGCCAATGCACAAGCATCTAACGCCAAAGCACCTGCACCTGCTGTGAGTAAAAACAAGAAATAACGTCGATTAACAGTCATATACGTTTTTGCAGCGAATCCATGTCAATTACTTGGTCGTTTTTATTTTCTTAGATTCTGGTTGCAAAAAATTGGCGAATGGCGAGTGGGGAGGCGGGGAGATAGGGAGATAGGGAAGTGTGGGGAGAGAGGGGAGTGTGGGGGGAAATGAGGAGATGGGGGAGTGTGGGGAGTGTGGGGGGAAAGAGAATTAATGCTTCCCCCTGCTGCCCCCCCCCCCCCCCCCCCCCCCCCCCGCCCCCCCCCCCCCCCCCCGCCCCCCCCCCCCCCCCCCCCCCCCCCCCCCCCCCCC
>JAVRBO020000101.1:0-30775 GCA_034531195.2 Nostoc sp. ChiSLP01 | reverse complement strand
TCACGTCCGGTTCTGAAGACGAGTCGCTCTGGTGACGGAGCGGCTTAGTTTAATATTTCCGTCTAAAGCCAGCACTGGATAAATATTCTGACAGATGGTTACTTATCCAGTGGTGTGGTGAGGGAATTATGTCAGTGAAAAATGTGGGGTAGGTCTAATATTCTTGACTTCCACAACTTTCCAGAACAACTCTACCGTTTTCAGGATCTAGTTCGGCGATCGTTGCTTTTAAATGGTCATTAATTTTGAAAAATTGGTTCGGATGGTCAACAGATGGATGCAACATTTTTGAGGTGGGCAACAAAGCATATAAATCTCCAATATCAACGAACACACCATAGTTTTTGATACCACGTATAGTGCCGCTAACAACCTGACCAACCTGCAACTGCCTGAATCTGATTGAAACAGAGCGATGGATTAATACTACAAAATTATACTCTTCTCTCACTTCTATAATCTTGAGTGGAAGTTCCTCCCCTACTACTAATTCTTCCCTCTGCTTATCAATGTAAGTGCGAATTGAGCCATGTAAACCCTCAATTTTTAGTAATGCACCCCTCGAAGTTTTTTTAAGGATTTTTCCATATATTGTTACGTCTTCAGTCTGTAATTGTCGTACCCGTTCCCATGCTGTTCGCATCTCTAGTTTGCCAATTGAAAAAGAAACAGTTGGAGGATGCTCTTGAGAACATAAAAACCAGTAAATCCTTACTGATAACCCATGTCTATGAACATCAAGAACTTTAGTATGTACAATTAAGTCTTCTCTATTTATGGAACGATCGCATTTTTCAGAAGCCAAATTCAATGCAGTCTCATACAAGCAATCGCTATCTTTTAGTGTCTCAGGCGAACAATTGGAGAAGAAAATACCGTGTTCGCCATTGTAATTTCCTACAACCAAAAATTCTCGGATTTCATTTAGTTGCACGGCTTCTTCCGGGGTCTGAATCTCAGCGAATGATAGCTCTATTAATGGCACAAAAGCTAGTTTATCTGTATCAAAATCAACTAGAATCCCTGTAGGTTCCAGCTGAACAATTTTTCCAGTGATGACATCGCCGATTTGAAAGCTAGCTAAACTAAAGCTCATAGCATACTGGGCTACAAATAACTTATTATATAATCATCTTTCTTACTAACTGTTTTGACGTTGCTGTAAAAAGCTATCAACATATTCTTGTGGAAAAATTTGTCTTACTAATACCAAGGCTTCTTGCCTTTCCTCATCTGTCATATAATCATCTTCCTTAAATCCGCTGGGAGTGCGTTGAGGATTTCCTCCTGCATCTAAATATCGCTGACGTGCGATCGCAAATAATTCTAATATTCTTTGTGCTTGCTGGTGTCTAATAGTGTTAGATTGAGTCATCATTTATTCCCATCCAAAGGTTACTACTTCGCCGTTTTGTAGTATCGTTGCCAAGGGTAAAACAGTGCTAGGAGTTTGAATGTGCCAATATCCTGTGTCTTCATCATATAATCTCCAAACAAGTAAATTTAGAGTTTCTAGAGCATTGATTACCAAGTATTGTTCTTCTGTAGGTTCCACAAATGGTGAGTGTCTATCTATGTAAGCTAACGCTTATCTTATCAGACAGGCGATCGCCGCGATTGTGCCCGTATCAACAACGCCAATACGCTCATCAATAACACCCCCATCACTCCTTGTAAAGGATTATTATTCACACCAGTCACCCAATCAGGAACTTGACCAGAATATTTGACTAATTTCCCCACATTAATAATGTAGTAACCCCAGACTAAACCACCATGCAAACCAATTGGAAAACCTAAGCGTCCTCTGTGCCAACGCTTTCCCCATACCTGCGTTAACCCCAGCAATACTAAAGCTGGAAATTGCGGTAATGTCTGAATAATTACTGCTAACGGTTTAATAAAGTGCAATGTTGCAAATGCGATTGCATCTGTCCACAATGCTACAGGCTGACTGTAGTCTCGTTGTAATTCATCTAGCAACCAACCTCGGAATAATAACTCCTCTGCAAAGCCAACGCCCAAACCAACAATTAAACCCTCTAAAATAACTTTTAGCAAAAAAACTTTTGGTTGTTGCCACACTAGCCAACCCAACAACCCCTCTACTCCAAAAAGTATCAGAATATTAATTATGCCTATAGCCAAACCACGCATTAAATCCACACCGTTTTTCCGTGTGAATTCTAAGCCATAATGCCTCAGAATTTGGTGCTGCTGGTAGACATGTTTACCCCATAACCTCAAGAAAATAATAAATAATCCATATAACAATACCATTGTCAATATACTTACTAAATTTCTATTACTTACTAGTAAGTATATTGGTGCTGCTAAGGGCAACCATAGCAGCAATAAGCTCAAAATAAAATAACCCAGCCTAATAGGGGCAGGGTGTTGGGCTAAACGGACAAGGTTTTTTTTCATACAAAGTTAAGTCATTAATCATAAACGATCGATGACTAATAATTATTCATCAGGTTCAATCGTGCTACTTAAACCGTGACTTTTCAACGTTTCACAATAGAACTCAGCATGTTCCTGAGCGCAAGTAATGACTAAAGCCATTCCATTAGTGTGGGCTTCCATCATGATGCTAACAGCCTGGGGTTGGGTAAGGCTAGGCACGGTGGTTATTAATACCTGTACCACGTACTCCATAGGGTTGTAGTCATCGTTATGGAGCAAAACGCGATACCGAGGCGCGAGCTTGCGGGACGTAGAACGCTTTTCTATGGTTTCAACTGACACTGCTCTTTGCTCTTTAATCGTTAATTCACTACAACAAAGCCTCTGTTTAGCGATCGCTTAACAGTTATTTACCTATTCTATAGTATTTCTGTCGAGATACTATGCTAAGAAAACCCTTTGCTGTTAGGGATTAGTCCTATTAGTCTTGGGTAGACACAGACACAGCCATATCTCTAAGACATCGTTGCCGTGAGAGTGCTACCCTAATGTTACAGAAGCTTCCTTTAAAAGGAGCACATTCTGAGTTTTAAACTCAAGAACTTACAAAACAATCTTTATCGCCACCCAAACTGTCTAAATGATGGACATGAACTTAGATTTTCTTCAACCTGGACAAATAGTGTCTTTAAAGCATGGTGAGAGGAATCTATATGCAGAAGTTATTCAATTTGTAGTTTCTCGTCAGTTATGCTGGGTGCGTCCTTTATTAATGGTCACCTTCATTGAAGAATCCCCCCTGATTACCGATTTACGCGATGCATCTGACCTACTTTGGCCTGCTGATTTATTTCAACCAGCTTTAGACACAGAAGTAATTACCTTATTGAGTCAAGTTTTAGCAAAACAACCAAAAGCCGAGCTTGACTCAGCCGCCAAACAGCAACTCAATCAGTTTATTCACCAACTTTGGCAAGCATATCAAGAGGGACTAGGGACTAGGGATTAGGCATGGGGCATTGGGAGTGTGCCAGGGGTAGTGTGGTGGGGTGAAATTCTCTCCCCCAGCCCCCATTCCCCAGTCACGCATAACGAATACCAGCATCTCTCATCCGTTGAATTCCTTCTTGCAATCTTTCATCAGAGATAGTTAAAGCTATTCGGAAAAAGCCTTCTCCACATGCACCGTAACCACTACCAGGAGGTACAACAATGCCACATTTGTCAAGTAGCAAATTCACAAATTCTATTGAAGAATATCCTTGAGGAACAGGCGTCCAGACATAAAGGGTAGCTTTAGGAGGCTGAATTGGCCAACCTAGAGATTGCAGTCCATTGATGATAATGTCACGCCGATTTTGGTAAACCGACATGATGGCTTGGAGTTCTACCTCTGTGGTATTAGAATAAGCTGCGATCGCTGCTTGTTGAATCGCCTTAAACACCCCAGAATCAACGTTAGTTTTTACCTGCGCTAACCCTTGAATCGCAACAGAATTACCCGCAACAAAACCCACTCGCCAACCTGTCATATTGTATGACTTAGACAGACTGTGAAATTCCATCGCCACATCTTTCGCACCCGCAACTTGCAGCACACTAGGCGGTTTGTAGCCATCGTATGCCATTTCTGAGTAAGCGTGATCGTGGCACAGTAAAATATCATACTGGTTGCAGAAAGCTACTAATTCTTCAAAAAACTCTAGTGTTGCCAACGCCCCAGTGGGATTATTCGGATAATTAATCCACAATAGCTTTGCTTTGCGAGCTACTTCTTCGGGTATGCTACTCAAATCAGGCAAAAAACTGTTTTCTGCCTTCAAAGGCATAGAAAAAGACTCACCACCAGCGAAAATTGTGGAAGTCCGATACACAGGATAACCAGGATCTGGTATTAATGTATAGTCTCCTGCTTCCACAAATGCTAAGAAAGTATTATGAATTGCTTCTTTAGAACCAATTGAAGAAACAATTTCTGTATCGGGATTCAACCCTGTCACGCCAAACCGATTTTCCATCCACTTAGCAGCTGTCTCCCGGAATTGCTTCGTACCTTGGTAGGGCGGATAATTGTGCATAGAAGCATCCTCAATGGCCTCATGCATTACCTGGAGAATATGATTAGGAGTCGGTTTATCTGGATCGCCAATACCCATATTAATAATGTCAACTCCCTTAGCAATGAGTTCATTCTGCTTGTGGATAATTTCAGCAAACAGATAGGGAGGAATTTTTTCTAGGCGTTTAGCGAACTGCATGGCTATTTATGAAGAATGCACAATCTAGGTGGTCATTAGCACAGTTTACGCCACCTTAGTATTTAAATAATCAATCTCATAGAAAAAAAAACCAAGGTCGCCCTTATTATCAATGTTGTATTTCAAGAAGGTACACTACAAGAAGCTATCTTCATGTATGGTGAATTATTTTTCTTCTTTAGCGATGCCAGAGCTAGAATAACTATTTTACAGTTTGATTCCTCTAGTATTTATTAAATTTACTTAATAATCTGAATCTAAAAACATCTATATCCAAAGACAGAGGATTAATATCCGAGGCTAGAAACCAACTGAATTCGACCAGCATCCATTTCTGACATTAATAATTCTAAAGCTTCGTAATCAACGTCAGAAATGTAACCCAGTTGCGTTAGTTCTGAGTTAATTTCATTTTCTATCTCAGGAGTTAATTTTTTAATATCAAGAGCTTTTTCTACCAATTTCCGAATAGCGTACCTAGTTCTCATAAGTAATAACCCAACTCTATATGATATTAATTATTCCAGATATTCTAAGTATAAAAAGCGATCTAACACTACTTCATTAGTGATATAGATCACAATTTAAATTAGCTAGATAAATAATTTGCCGTGATTTTGCCTAATATCATCGGTAACGCTAAAGTGTGACATTTAACTTTCCGTTAAAATTTAGCTAAATTAGCTTAAGTTATAGACTAGGCAAGTTTCCTCAGGAAAGTTACGGTTAATTTTTCTGTTTTACTGCTGTCTATGTTGATTGTTTTTGAACTGAGATTAAAAAAAAGTATATACGAACACACTTTCAACTGGAATTATGACAATCTTTAAACAGACATACTAAAGCAATAAAGATTCAGCAAAGAAACCTAAGACATATGGTCGATGCAACAAAAAAAAGTTTATGTTCAAATAATTCTTACCTTGACGCTTCAATAACTCTCATAGGATGTAACCATGCAAGCAGTGCTTCAGTATCCCAAAATTGCGGTTATTCAACCACAAGGCTCTTTGAATGCTGCAAACGCCTTAGAATTTGAACGAGATCTAACCACGGAGCTCGCAAAAAATGATATTTCCATCTTGGTTGTAGATTTAGGGGCAGTAGAATCCTTAGACAGCGCAGGTTTGATGGCATTGTTATCTGCACACAAACTGGCTTTGGGTTTAGAAAGGAGTTTCCGAATTTGCAATCTTGCTCCCTCAGTTAAAATTATTTTTGAACTGACGCAGCTCGATAGAGTTTTTGAAATTTTAGAAAGCGAAGCTGACTTTTTTGCAACATAAATTCATATAAAAACTATGTAAAACAAGCAAAGTTTAGGTGAGGAGAGGACTTTATGTAAAGGAGTTATAAGTTAGAACGATAAATTTTGTTGAAAGGCCTGATTCGATGCTAAGGTTGGGTTTTAGTAACTGTAATTAAGGTAGCTCGAAGATAGCATAGTGGCTGTTGCAGTTGAAAAGCTAATAACACCGGATATTTTCAAACCAGGGCGTTACTTGGGTAACGAGCGCTTAGCAGTACACAAACCTTGGGAAACGACAACAATACGCTGGGTCTTAACCTATCCAGAAGTCTATGAAGTCGGTGCATCGAATTTAGGGCACATCATTTTATATAACATTTTGAATGCCCAAAAGAGCCAATTGTGCGATCGCGCCTACTTACCAGGACAAGATCTATCAGCCAAACTACGGGAAACTAATACACCCTTATTTGCGGTAGAGTCAAAGCGATCGCTCAGTGAATTCGACATTTTAGGCTTTAGCCTCAGTTACGAACTGGGTGCAACTAATATCCTAGAAATGTTGGATTTGGCGGGAATACCTTTAACGTGGCGGGAGAGAAGAGACGCAAAGACAGGGGGACACGAAGACACGGAGAATCAAGAAAATATCGCCGCGTCTCCCCATCCCCCCGTCGCCGCGTCCTCTTCTTACCCGTTGATTTTTGCTGGGGGACAGACAGCGACATCAAATCCTGAGCCTTACGCTGACTTCTTCGACTTTTTCGCTCTTGGAGACGGAGAAGAATTACTACCAGAAATTGGTTTGGTATTAGAAGAAGGCAAACAAGCTCTTTTGAGTCGGGAAGAATTGTTACTAGACTTGGCACAGATCCCAGGCGTATATGTCCCTCAGTTTTACGAGATGGCAGAGGATGGCTCAGTTCATCCTCTGCGTCCAGATGTTCCCAAACTAATTCTGCGAAGAGTTGCAACCCCCATCCCAGCATATTCCATTGGCTTGGTTCCCTACGTAGAAACAGTACATGACCGCTTGACCATTGAAATTCGCCGTGGTTGCACTCGTGGCTGTCGCTTCTGTCAACCAGGAATGCTGACTAGACCAGCACGGGATGTAGAACCGGATAAAGTGGTAGAAGCAATCGAACAAGGGATGCGGGCAACTGGTTACAACGAGTTTTCCTTACTTTCCTTGAGTTGTTCTGATTATTTATCCTTACCAGCGGTGGGGATGGAAATTAAAAATCGCTTAAGAAATGAAAACATTTCTCTGACTCTACCCAGCCAACGAGTAGATAGATTTGATGAAAATATTGCCAATATCCTTGGAGGTACGCGGCAAGGTGGGCTGACCTTTGCTCCAGAAGCTGGAACTCAGCGGATGAGAGACATTGTAAATAAAGGTTTGACCAATGAAGAATTGTTGCGGGGAGTGAAAACCGCTTGGGAGCAAGGTTGGGACAAAATTAAGCTCTATTTTATGATTGGCTTGCCAGGAGAGACAGATGCTGATGTCTTGGGCATTGCTGAAACAGTAAGTTGGCTACAACGCGAGTGTCGGGGCAAAGGCAGAAAACCCCTAAACTTTAATTTGACAATTTCTAACTTTACCCCCAAGCCGCATACGCCATTTCAGTGGCACTCAGTTTCTACCAGTGAATTTAAGCGCAAACAAAACTTGCTGCGGCAAGAATTCCGCCGGATAAAGGGAGCAAAGGCAAATTTTACCGATGTCCGGATTTCGGCAATGGAAGATTTTATCGGGCGGGGCGATCGCACTTTGGGCAAAGTACTGCGTCGCGCCTGGGAATTGGGTGCAGGCATGGATTCCTGGTATGACAATTTAGATAAAGCTTTTACTGCTTGGGAAGATGCCATCGCCCAAGCCGGTCTAGATTGGAAATACCGCCAAATCGAAAACGGCGAATGGAATCTGTTTCAAAAACTGGAGCACAGTGGAGAATTCCTAACCGACCAATCCCCACCCCATATAGACGCGATTAATCGCGTCTCTACTCACTCCTTCGATACTCCCTTACCTTGGGATCATATTGATACCGGCATTGACAAAAAGTGGCTCAAAGAAGACTTGGAACGCGCCCTAGCAGCCGCAATTGTACCTGATTGTTCTTTTGAAGGCTGTTCTCACTGTGGAGTGTGTGGCACTGATTTTGGCCACAATATCGTCATTGAACCACCTGCTGTGCCGAAATATGCTGGTGAATTTGTTCCCAACACCCCTAGGACACAACGAATACGAGTCTGGTTTGGTAAAGAAGGTAACATGGCTTTAGTGAGCCATCTCGATTTAATCCGTTTGTTTGACCGAGTTGTGCGGCGAGCCGGCTTGCCAATAGCCTTTACTGGTGGGTTTCACCCAATGCCGCGAATTTCGCTAGCCACCGCTTTGGCTTTAGGAGCTACCAGCAGTGGTGAAATTGCTGATTTTGAGTTAACAACGCCCGTGGCAGTTGATACTTTTAAAGCACAACTAGCTAGGGAAATGCCTACAGACATACCTGTATATAATGTGGCGCAAATCGATTTAAAAGCGAAAGCCGCTAGCCAACTTTTAGAGGCCGCAGAGTATTTGATGACTGTAGCAGCATCAAATGAAGTGACACCTGCACAATGGCAAAACTGGATTGATACTATCAAAGCCAAAGACGAACTCTGGTACGAACAAATAACCAAGTCAGGCAAAAGCCAGTTAATAAATCTGCGCGATCGCTTGTTTGAATTGGAATTGGTAGAAACCGACAATAATACGCCAGAATCCATATCTGTTATTCGTTATCTAGGCAGCTACCGCCAAGATGGTTGGCTCTTACGTCCAGAACAAATCGTGTTTATGTTAGAGGCAGTAGCTAATGTAGAATTTCAAATCCTACACATCCACCGCAATCGCTTAGTTTTAGGGGTATAATCCCTCTATGGCAACTTGCTAGTAGTTGTCATAAGATGGCACATCATAGGAATTGATTTTTAGCAAGGTTGCGTTAGAATGAGATGAAGAGAAATTTTCTGGCGCTGCATTGAATTAGCTGGTTCACTACCCTCGCATTCAGGGGGCGAAAGCAAAGATTTTAGAGTGCAACTTCTAGGATTTTATCCCAGACAAACTGAGGCAGATTAAAGAACACACACTCTCTCTATAGCTAACTTGTGAATCAGTAACGAACAGCAGGCTCGGTTAGGTTCTCTAACTCCATGCTTTTTAAACAACTGCTGAATGTCTAATCCACAGTAGTGCCTAAGAGCCAGTGCGTTACTCTTGTAGAGTTGTACTCCTTTGGAGAACTCGCCATGAAAGCAACTGCCGTCGGTTATGCCGACTTCTAGAAGCCCACAGAGGCGCAAAGCCAAAACGCAGTTTGCCGTAGGCTAGAGCAACTTCAGGTAGAGTAGCAACTGGTGTTGGTGAATATAACCCTAAGCATAAATCTGGGGAATGGAAAATAGAAGTAGTTTTTTTTTGTTAAAGACTTCAGTAGGTTACTCTCAAATCAAATATCCTGAATTCAAAGTTGACTCAGGATTTAGTACTTTCAACTCAGAACTCTCTTTCAAAGAGGGTATTACATCAGAAATCAACCGCGGACGGTTGATTTAATTGCTTAAACAATATGAATATGCAGCCGTTCTGGAATAATCAAGCGTGTGAAAGCTCCTAAGAGTATCAATTGCTATTTAACTCAGAAGCTCAGGTTGACTTCCAATTTTCAATTTTAGATTTTGCGTTCGCGTAGCGTGTAGTAGACAAAAGTTGAGTCAGTCGTTTGGGTGGGTTTTTGCATTTGTACACTGGCATTTGAGCAGAGGAAACCTCCGGTCAAAGCTTTTCAAGACAGATTTTAGATTGTTTTTTTCGTTCATGCCCCACCTTTGTGGGTCGAACTAATCTTAAATCATCAATCTGAAATCCTTAAGCTTTTTGCCTTCGTAGTGTGTTTCAATCAAAAATCTTAAATCTAAAATCCAAAATTGCTTGACGATTGTTATTACCAGTAGCGTCTTTTTAGGCTTACAGGAATAAAAGGTATAATATCGAACTGGAATTACACAGAAAATGAAAACTGACGCAAAGACGAGACATGTGCTAACAACGGGTTACCCGAATTGTTTGCCTTTAGCGTTTCCGTTTCCCGCAGGGTAGGGTAGCAACTGCCGTGTCAAAAGAAGTTTGAGCAAGGCTAAAGAGTTCTTCTTTGGAGTACTAGTGATAACTGTAACATTGTCTCAAAAGACACGGGGATGCAAGGACTTTTCATTTAGAAGTAATTAACCGGACTCGATCCAACAAACCTCTAGACCTGTTAGTGCTGCCAATTTTTGAGGAAATTGAATGCCAAAACAAATTATTATCGCGGAGCAGCACCAAATTGCTGCGGTTTTTTCTGAAGATCAGATACAGGAACTGGTTGTTGCTACCGGTCATCATCAAATAGGTGATATCTACTTAGGAGTAGTAGAAAATGTATTACCTGGAATAGATGCAGCTTTTGTTAATATTGGTGACCCAGAGCGCAACGGCTTTATTCACGTCACGGACTTGGGGCCATTAAAGCTAAAGCGTACCGCAGCAGCAATCACAGAACTCTTAACACCACAACAGAAGGTGTTGGTGCAAGTGATGAAAGAGCCAACGGGGACAAAAGGGCCGAGGCTTACAGGTAATATCACCTTACCTGGACGCTATGTGGTATTGATGCCCTATGGCAGAGGCGTAAATTTATCCCGACGGATTAAAAGTGAAAGCGAGCGCAACCGCTTGCGGGCGTTAGCGATTTTGATTAAACCGGCGGGAATGGGTTTGCTGGTGCGTACAGAAGCAGAAGGCAAACCAGAAGAAGCGATTATGGAAGATTTAGAGGTGTTGCAAAAGCAATGGGAGGCAATCCAACAGGAAGCCCATTCCACCCGCGCCCCAGCACTGCTCAACCGGGACGATGATTTCATTCAGCGCGTATTGCGAGATATGTACGGCGCAGATGTGAATCGGATCGTTGTGGATTCTAGCACTGGTTTGAAGCGAGTTAAGCAGTATTTACAGAACTGGAGTGGAGGCCAAACACCTCAAGGACTGCTAATCGATCATCATCGCGATCGCTCGCCGATTTTAGAGTATTTCCGGATTAACGCCGCCATCCGAGAAGCCCTCAAACCAAGGGTAGACCTACCTTCTGGGGGTTACATCATCATTCAGCCGACTGAGGCATTAACAGTAATTGATGTTAACTCAGGTTCCTTTACGCGATCGGCAACAGCCAGAGAAACAGTTTTGTGGACAAACTGCGAAGCAGCAACAGAAATTGCTCGGCAATTGCGTCTGCGAAATATTGCCGGGGTGATTGTCGTTGATTTTATTGATATGGAATCGCGACGCGACCAACTGCAAGTTCTGGAACACTTTAATAAAGCACTCAAAGCAGACAAAGCTCGTCCCCAGATTGCTCAACTAACTGAACTAGGTTTAGTAGAACTGACTCGCAAGCGTCAGGGTCAAAATATTTACGAATTGTTTGGTGAAACTTGCCCCACTTGTGGCGGTTTAGGACATACCGTGCGTCTGCCCGGAGAAATCGAAAACCGATTCCCCACACCAGCAGAAATGCCAGAACGCGAGCGTTTTGTTTCTCCTTTGCCTCACAGAGAACCACGTCAGCCATCTGCCCGCATCCCAGAACCACGAGAAACCTATGATGGATTTGGAGAACCATTCGATGGTGATTCGGAATTGAGTAATCTCAATCTGATCAATCATCCAAGTTATCAAGAACTTAACGATAATAAGCGTCGTACCCGGACTCGTCGCAGTCGGATTGGTGGTATTAACGGATTAAATGGGAAAGATGAAGCTAGGGCTAGCAATAATCCACTGGCTTTTGTCAACGAGCCAGACTTAGACCTTGATGGTGAACCAGAACTAGGAGTAACACCAGAAATTCCTTCACCTACCCTTGGTAAGCCAGGTTGGAGCGAAAGAATAGAGCGCACTAAAATTACCAAGGCAGAGCCAGTCAAACCAGTGGTAGAACCACCGGAAATTAGGACTGTAGAAATGACGCTCCAAGAACAGGATATGTTTGCCTTAATGGGAATCTCTCCCTTGGTCAAACTGGAGCAAGAAGTTAAAAATCCCAAGTCTGTGATTATTAACGTGATTCAGCCCGGACAACTGCCAACGGCGCCAACTGAATCAATTCCAGAACCAATTACTGTTCAAAGAGCAACATCTGAACTGACTCCAAGCAGAGTGCCGATACCAAAAGTTATTGAGCCAGAACAAAAATCCTCAATCCAAGAAACAATCCAAGAAATCCAAGAGACAAATGAAGCATCAGGGTTTACCGACAGCCCTCCAACACCCTTGGCGAACGCAGATGAAAGTGATGTAAGTAGCACCACCACAGCCAACCGTCGCCGCCGCCGTCGTTCCTCAGCGATCGACGACAATTAATTTGCCTTATGGTAGAAACACAGCAAACTGCTGCTCATTGTTCGCCAGCACTTCTGGAAGAATCCAGTTGGCTGGAGTTTTCTACCCTGTCAGGTATTTCGGGGCTAGTTGCAGGTGTAGATGAAGTAGGGCGAGGCGCTTTATTTGGCCCTGTGGTGGCTGCGGCTGTAATCCTGCCAGATTATGCTTTGCCAAAACTAATGGCAGCTAAAATTAAAGACAGTAAAAAATTGTCTAGTCAAAGAAGAACTCAGCTAGCACAACAAATTTGTGGACTGGCTGTAGATTGGAAAATTGGGTTTGCTTCCACTGCCGAAATTGACAAGATAAATATTTTGCAAGCGACGCTGTTAGCAATGAAGCGGGCTGTACTAAAGTTAAAAATACAGCCAGCACTCTGCCTAGTTGATGGCAATCAGTCAATTAAAGACTTGCTAGTGCCGCAACAAACAATAGTCAAAGGAGACGAGCGATCGCTTGCTATTGCCTCTGCCAGTATTGTTGCCAAGGTTTGGCGTGACGAGTTGATAATGCGTCTAGCATCAAAATACCCAATGTATAACTTGGAGCGTAACAAGGGTTACGGTAGCCAGCTGCATCTGCTGGCTTTGCAACAATACGGCCCATCGCTACTACATCGCAAGTCTTTTCGTCCTTGCCAAATCAAAGTACTTGATGGGGAGTGATGCAATAATTACTCAGGATTCAACATGGGCAGTTTACCACTGTCGCCTCCAATTCCTTGATTTTTCGTTTGTAATATCACCCACTGGCGATAATCTGCCAAAAGTTGATGTAATAGCCGTTGCTTGACCGTTAACAGTACGCTTTTGAGCAAACCATTGCCAGTAGCCTCTAAAATTGGCTTGGGAGTCAGGGAAAATGGTGGTGGCAAATCTATCTGGACTTCTAAATCAGCTCTTCCTTGCAAGCGAGTACCTGTGCTTAGGTCTTTGGGAGATAAATGCCCTTTTAAATTGAGAGCAAAACGCTGATTAATATACTCGAAACCTAGAATTTCACAGCCTAGCGATCGCAAATAAATTATGTCATTTGATTCTACCCAAACTCTCATGTCTACAGTCGGTTGAATACTCAGCGACATAAAAGTCAGCGGACGCATTTTCAAGCGAAATATCTCTTCAGAAAGTTGCTGAATGCGGCTATTGTCAACCAATGCCTTAACCAGACGTTGAGGCTGACGTAAATAGTACTGAATCGGAATAGGCTCCTCTGGAACGGCTATTTCAACCGATTGGGACGCAGTAAACCGGATAGCCATGAGCGAATAAAAGTATATGTTTCTTAATTTTAATATTTTTTAACAAATTAGATCTGATTATAGAAAAGTAAAAACTTTATTTTCCATCAAAATTATACTTGTTGATGAGCTATACGCCATCGCTAACAAGTTGGTACGCTCATTATTATCTTTTGTTAAAGAAAGTTTGGATTAGGAATTAAGCATTGACAAAAAATTACAAATATGCACTAAAAATAGCATAAGCTAATAAGATTTATCTTCAATTTTCAGATAAATTTAGACAAAAAGCTGCCTGGAAATCCGACTATTAGAGAACAGCTATGGATAGCTTATTTAATTAAATTCATAATTCGATTTATTTGTATATGGATAAAATTATTTAGGATAAAATTCAGTTCTATAAATCGTTCTTAATACTTAATTCCAGCGAAACTATCAACTCAAGGCTAATGGCATGACTATATCGATCGCACATTTAGGCCCACCGGGTACATATTCAGAACAAGCAGCTATTTTTTATGCCAACTGGCTGGGCAAAACTACAGGATTTGAAACTATTTTATGCCCCTATCCCAGCATCTCCCAATCGCTGCACGCAGTTGCTAAAGGTCAAGCCCAGTTGGCTGTTGTGCCAGTGGAAAATTCTATTGAAGGGAGTGTGACCATGACGCTAGATACAGTGTGGCAGTTGGACGGGTTACAAATTCAGTTGGGCTTGGTATTACCCATTGTGCATAATTTAATTTCCTGTGCCACTAGCTTAGATAGCATTCAAACTGTTTACTCTCATCCCCAAGCTTTAGCACAATGTCAACTATGGTTAGAGCGGTTCCTCCCACGGGTACAGATTATTGCTAACAACTCTACAACCGAAGCACTAGGTCGATTGGAACAAGAGCCGACAACAGCAACTATCGCCTCTAGTAGAGCAGCCGATCTCTACAATCTACCCATACTTGCCAGTGCTATTAACGATTATCCAGAAAACTTTACTCGTTTTTGGGTAGTAAGTCAGGGCGAAGCAAACGCTGGATCTCAGAACTCTAAACCAAGTTTTAGCCACACTTCCCTAGCTTTTAGCGTACCTGCCAACATCCCAGGAGCGTTAGTCAAACCCTTGCAAATCTTTGCTCAGCTGGGAATTAACCTCAGCCGGATTGAATCTCGTCCTACAAAGCGATCGCTAGGCGAATATTTGTTTTTTATTGATGTAGAAGCAGACGCCAACGAAACACAAATGAAATGTGCTTTAGGAGAATTAAGTAGCCACACAGAGATTCTAAGAATTTTGGGCACTTACAGTGTTTTACCAGTGAGTGCTGTTTAGTCATTCCTCAGTAGTCATTTGTTCTTTGTTTATTAGGAAATAACCAATGAGTAGTGATTAATGACTAATAACCACTTATGATTTCTCATTAAATGTGTCTTTCAAAACAGCCCTAGCTGCCAAGTGATTACGAGTAGAAGTTAAAATTTCTGCTTCCCGCTCTAGACGAGTTGCAGTATCTTGCATTTCTAGCAATAACTGTTGTTCTGCGGCGACACCATAGAGGTTACTAGCTACCCAATAAGATAGCTCTATTGGGAGGTCGGGCAAATCTTCTGGCAACTCAATATTTTGTTCGGTTAGTTTAGCTGACAGACGTACAACATCCCGCAGTAATTGTTCTACTTCTGAAGCCAAAGGCCGCAAATCTTTAGTTGGTGGGTGGTCTTCAATCCACTCTACTAAACCAACACGATATGGCTTTTCACGAACGTATTCTAAGACGCGAAATCTTTGTTGCCCCAAAGTCAACATTTTCATCCTATCGTCTGGCAGCCGTTGATGGTGAACGATTTCAGCACAGCAACCAGTGTTTGCAATTGTACCTTTAACTGGATCGAACATTAAAACACCGAACCTGCGATCGCTTTCCAAAATCGTGTTCATCATGATTCGGTAGCGAAATTCAAAGATGTGCAGGGGCAATGGTCTGGTAGGAAACAGAACTACTTCGGGTAACGGGAACAGAGGTAGTTCGCGAACTGCAATTTTAGAAGATGATGTCATTGTTACCTTGGTATAAACTTAATCTTTAAAATTTATTTTTC
Source organism: Nostoc sp. ChiSLP01 (assembly GCA_034531195.2). GTDB lineage: Bacteria > Cyanobacteriota > Cyanobacteriia > Cyanobacteriales > Nostocaceae > Nostoc. Next base: position 15,041 of record JAVRBO020000101.1, on the reverse strand, counting down.
TCTGCTTTTCCCGTACTTTGTCTACATTCTACCATTTGTTTTGCGGCTAAATAAAAAGCCCTGAGATATATTTCTTCAGGGCAAGGTAAATATTCATACTGATATCATTATTCCTGTCTTACAAAGTCTAAGCAAAGGAAACCTCCCGCCAGACTTTGCGCTTTGTTAGTCGTCTTTTGTCTATTGACCAATGACTTATGACTAATGACTAATTAAAGTTTGACTTCGATATCTACACCGGATGGTAAATCCAATTTCATCAAGGCATCAATAGTTTTAGAAGATGGCTGGTAGATGTCAATAATCCGGCGATGAGTACGGGTTTCAAAGTGTTCCCGTGAATCTTTATCTACGTGAGGCGATCGCAGCACACAGTAGATTCGGCGTTTTGTTGGTAAAGGAATAGGGCCGATCGCTGTAGCATTGGTGCGGTTAGCTGTATCTACAATCTTCTCGCAAGATGTATCTAATAAGCGTCGGTCAAAAGCTTGTAAGCGAATTCTAATTTTCTGCTGCTGTAGAGTTGCCATCTTTAATTGTCCAGGTTCTGCGTAATTAGGGGAGTAGTGAGTGGTGAGTGGGGAGAATCTTGTTTTGTGTATTCCCTAATCTCCACTCGCTTTAATTAAAGGAAGAGAAAGGAGCAGAGTGGAATCATACCATCTCTGCTCCTTTGTTAAGAGCAAAAAGGTGCTATTTCAAAATTTTGGAGACGACACCAGCACCGATGGTGCGACCGCCTTCGCGAATAGCGAAGCGCATTCCTTGTTCAATAGCGATCGCGTTGATCAATTCTACAGTCATCTTGATGCGATCGCCTGGCATTACCATTTCTGCCTCGCTGCCATCATCAGAAGTGAAAGTTTTGATAGTCCCAGTTACATCTGTTGTCCGCACGTAGAACTGTGGACGGTAACCAGCAAAGAATGGAGTCTTACGACCACCTTCTTTTTCTGTTAAAACGTATACTTCGCCTTCAAATTGAGTGTGAGGTGTAATCGAACCAGGTTTAGCAATTACCATACCCCGTTCAATATCAGCCTTTTGGATACCTCTAAGTAATACGCCAGCGTTATCCCCAGCCATACCTTGGTCGAGACTCTTCTTGAACATCTCAATACCAGTTACGGTGGTGGCGCGAGTATCTCTGATACCCACTAATTCAACGTTATCGCCGACTTTAACTACACCCCGCTCAATCCGACCAGTGGCAACAGTACCACGACCTGTGATTGAGAATACGTCTTCTACAGCCATCAAGAAGGGCTTATCAACATCCCGCTCAGGGGTAGGGATGTAAGAATCGACAGCATCCATCAATTCGTAGATTTTGTCTACCCACTCATCTTGACCCCGTTGTGTTTTGGGGTTAGCAGTCATTGCTTCCAATGCCTTTAAACCAGAGCCTTTAATGATGGGAATATCGTCACCAGGGAAATCGTAGCTAGAGAGCAATTCCCGCAGTTCTAGTTCCACTAATTCGAGAAGTTCTGGGTCATCCATCAAGTCTTCCTTGTTCAAGAAGACAACCAGGCTAGGAACGCCTACCTGTTTTGCCAGCAGTATGTGTTCGCGGGTTTGGGGCATAGGGCCATCGGTAGCAGCAACCACAAGGATGCCACCATCCATTTGCGCTGCCCCAGTGATCATGTTTTTCACATAGTCAGCGTGTCCAGGACAATCTACGTGAGCATAGTGCCGCTTTTCGGTTTCATACTCTACGTGAGCGGTATTGATAGTAATACCCCGTGCCTTTTCTTCTGGCGCATTATCAATTTGGTCGTAGCCTTTAGCTACAGCTTGGCCCATAGCTGCCAAGGTCATTGTGATGGCTGCTGTCAAGGTAGTTTTACCGTGGTCAACGTGGCCAACTGTACCGATATTAATGTGGGGTTTAGTCCTTTCAAACTTTGCGCGTGCCATGAATCCTCGTTTCCTTTTTTAATTAAGCGTTCCCTTTGCTTTTTGCGATGATAGTTTCAGCTACGCTGCGGGGCACCTCTTCGTAGTGGCTGAACTCCATCGTGAAGATACCACGACCTTGGGTCTTCGACCGGATATCAGTGGCGTAGCCGAACATGGTCGCCAGTGGAACTTTAGATGCCACTTTTGAGAGTCCTTGTTCAGTGCTTTGGCTTTCAATCTGCCCGCGACGGGAGATGAGGTCGCCAATGACGTTCCCCATAAAGTCTTCAGGAACTTCCACTTCAACTTTCATCATAGGCTCTAATAGGACTGGTGAAGCTTTAAGCACAGCTTCTTTCATTGCCATTGAGCCAGCAATTTTGAAAGCCATTTCCGAAGAGTCTACATCGTGGTATGACCCATCAACCAGCGTGGCTTTGACATCAATCAACGGATATCCAGCCAGAACACCCGATTCGCAGCTTTCTTTCATTCCTTGTTCTGCGGGGCCAATGTACTCTTTAGGTACGACACCGCCAACAATTTTGGAGACGAACTCAAAACCGGTGCCAGGTTCTCCTGGTTCTAAATCGATCACAACGTGACCGTATTGACCTTTACCACCGCTTTGACGGATAAATTTACCTTCAATTTTGGTTACATGCTTACGAATTGTTTCGCGGTAAGCTACTTGCGGCGCACCAACATTCGCTTCCACTTTGAATTCGCGTAACATTCTGTCTACCAGAATTTCTAGGTGTAGTTCTCCCATCCCGGCAATTACGGTTTGGTTGGTTTCTTGATCGACACTGACGCGGAAGGTTGGGTCTTCTTCTGAGAGAGATTGCAAAGCCTTGGACAGTTTGTCCATATCATTTTTGGTTTTGGGTTCAACCGCTACCGAGATTACAGGCTCAGGAATAAATAGAGATTCCAGAATTACTGGCGATCCGTCATCACAGATCGTGTCACCGGTTAAGGTGTCTTTCAATCCCAGGGCTGCTCCCAAATCACCCGCACGCAATTCCTCGACATCTTGGCGATCGTCTGCCTTCATCAGAACTAAGCGGGAAATCCGTTCTTTTTTATTCTTAGTAGCGTTGAGGACGTAGCTACCCTTTTTCAGCACACCAGAATAAACGCGAACAAATGTCAGACGCCCATAAGGGTCGGCCATAATCTTGAATGCCAGAGCTGATAACGGTTCGTTGTCATCAGCGCGACGCTCAACAGTATCCCCATTCGGCAGTATGCCTTGAATTGGCGGAACTTCACTTGGTGCAGGTAGGTAATCTACAACTGCGTCAAGCATTAACTGTACGCCTTTATTTTTAAATGCCGAGCCACAAAGTACTGGCACAATCGTACCCGCAATTGTACCTGTACGTAGAGCAGTACGAATTTCGTCTTCTGTAAGTTCTTCGCCCTCGAAGTACTTAGTCATCAGATCGTCATTGGTTTCTGCTACCGCTTCTATGAGCTTGGTACGGTATTCTTCTACGAGCTCTTGCAAATCAGCGGGGATATCCGTTTCTTGGATATCAGTTCCTTGGTCGTTGTTATAAATGTAGGCACGCAACCGTACCAGGTCAATAATACCTTTGAAGTCGTTTTCGCTACCAATTGGCAGTTGAATAGCGATCGCATTTGCTCGCAACCGATCGCGCATTTGCTCGTGAACTTTATAAAAGTTCGCTCCTGTGCGATCCATCTTGTTGACAAAGGCGATCCGAGGCACTTTGTAGCGGTCTGCTTGTCGCCAAACTGTTTCAGACTGTGGTTGTACGCCACCCACAGAACAAAATACCGCGATTACACCGTCCAACACGCGCATGGAACGCTCGACTTCAATTGTGAAGTCTACGTGACCTGGAGTATCGATAATGTTAATTTGATGATCTTTCCAACTGGTACTAATAGCAGCAGCAGTTATGGTGATTCCCCGCTCACGCTCCTGCTCCATCCAGTCTGTGACGGCAGTTCCTTCATGAACTTCGCCAATTTTATGAATTATCCCAGAGTAAAATAATATTCTCTCTGTTGTTGTTGTTTTGCCCGCATCTATATGCGCCGCAATACCGATGTTGCGTACTTTCTCTAGCGGGATCGTGCGTGCCACAATTACCTCCTATATTTTTGGCCTCATGATATCTTGTATATTACTCTTTGTTAAGATTCTATACTTTTACGGAAAACCGTCTTTTTTGTAAATCTCACGATATACCGCTTGAGTAATACGATATATCGCTTTTCTACTTAGTAACGATAATGTGCAAATGCTTTGTTAGCTTCCGCCATCCTGTGCGTTTCTTCGCGCTTGCGAATTGCATTTCCAGTTTCGTTAGCAGCATCCATTAACTCATTTGCCAGTTTGCTTGCCATTGTGCGTCCTGGTCGAGAGCGAGAAAATTGCACCAGCCAACGCAGTGCTAGGGTAGTACCCCGTTCCGAACGCACTTCCATTGGTACTTGGTAGGTTGCTCCGCCGACGCGCCGAGCCTTTACTTCTACTAGAGGCGTAGCATTCCGCACCGCTCTTTCAAAAGTTTCTAAAGCATTATTGCCAGTGCGTTCTTCAATGGTTTTTAATGCATCATAAACAATTCTGGCGGCAAGCGATTTCTTGCCATGACGCATGATCCGCCTGATAATCATGCTCACAAGGCGACTGTTATATACTGAGTCAGACGGAACTGGGCGCCTTTGAATAACACCACGACGAGACATACTTCACCTTTAATTCGGATTTGGCAACGAAATTATATGCTATCAGACACCGGAAACTAAAAGCGGTGGAACCCAACCCTCAGACTTCCTCAATTTTTTTTCGAGCGTTACAGATGCCAATTTTGGATTTTGGATTTTGGATTAAAATTTTTCGTTAATATGTCCTTAACCTTATGGTTGGAACAAATGAAAAATCAAGAGTCTGTAAGTCTGATTCTCTTGGAGATTCGATAAATCTAAAATCGCAAATCTAAAATCTAAAATTGCTTGACTTGCTAAGAGCAACTGAATACTCAAGGCGACAAGATTCTAAACCCTAATGTACGAATGAGAATTCTGTTATTGTTACAGCATTCTCCTCAGAAATTCTACACTTGCTCGCTGAGTGTAGGGTATAGCTTGCTTGATTGCTTCAAACAAATAAAACACAAACAGTTTTCATGAGTGCTGCAAGAACACTCCTTGACCATCGCTTTTTGTTCCTGAGCCTTTCTAGGGCAGACGATTAATCGCACTAAACACGATTAATCGTCATAATCCTATTTTTTGGCTTCTTTTGGACGTTTGGTTCCATACTTGGAACGGCCTTGCTTGCGGTCTTTGACTCCGGCTGTATCTAATGTCCCACGGATGATGTGGTATCTCACGCCTGGTAAATCCTTAACCCGACCGCCACGAATCATAACAACTGAGTGTTCTTGTAAGTTGTGACCAATCCCTGGAATGTAAGCTGTAACTTCAAACCCAGAGGTAAGTCTTACCCTTGCTACTTTGCGGAGAGCTGAGTTAGGCTTTTTTGGTGTGGTCGTGTATACTCTGGTACAAACTCCCCGGCGTTGGGGGCATTGTTTCAGAGCTGGGGACTTTGTTTTCTGACGCGCTTGTTCGCGTTCGTTACGTATTAGCTGCTGTATTGTTGGCATGAGTTACAGCGCGTTAAGCTGCTTGTGGTCTAAGTTTTAACAAATCCTGATTATATCTTTTTTTCAGCGTTGATGTCAATTGTCATTTATCCTTAAGTTTTTGGTAAATGACTAATTACTCATGGAGAAGGAATTACCACAAGTACAGGTAGCGATCGCCTGGGGATTATGAAAACGAAAACCACCACCCATCAAGTCTTCTGAATAATCTACTGTCAAACCGTTGAGTTGATTTAAACTTTCGGCGTCTACGATTACTTGAATCTCGTCGAAGTCAAAAACGCGATCGCCAACTTTTATTGCTTCATCGAAGGACATATCATAAACAAAACCCGAACAGCCACCTGGTTTTACCGCTAATCGAAACAAGACATTTGGCTGTTGCTTGGACTTAATTCGCACGATTTCACTCGCGGCTGCTTGACTCAGATGAATCATGAAATTCGTTTTTGCAACTGAATAACCTATGTTTATTGTACAGATTGGTTGACCAATGCTTTGCTATTATATGCTGCGCCTAGCTTACTTCTATGTAGAGTTACGTTTTAATTCAAATCTCAACAGACTCAATTTATACAGCCAAATCTCAACTTCCAAGGACGAATGAATATTTTTTTGGCTTTTGAGGTTTGCTAAATAGTTGGTGTCTCCAGTTAACAAACAATTTGGTTTAAGAGGTAGGAGTATTAGCCTATTTGCTTTATCTTAGATGAAGATTTGGAATTTTAACTTCATATTTTGCCAACAGAGCGATCGCTCTTACTACATATTATTACATTTATCTGACTAACATAATTCAGTCCCCACCTTAACTAGGCAGGGACTTATGGTGTGCAGTACTTACTAGAGACAATTTGCACAAAAGTCTATTCAGTTTTGGGTTTAGAGCTTTTATAGCCCTCTTTTGGTTCTAATCCTTGGTACGAGCATAATCGTCTTGGTAGCGAATAATATCGTCTTCACCCAAGTATTCACCATTTTGTACCTCAATTAATACCAAAGGAATCACACCAGGATTCTCTAAACGATGAGCTGTACATTGTGGTACATAAGTTGACTCATTATTACTCAGTAATACTTCTTGCTCGCCACAAATTACCCTAGCTGTACCAGAGACGACAATCCAGTGTTCGCTGCGGTGATGATGCATTTGTAAACTCAGGCGGTGTCCAGGCTTAACTTCGATCCGCTTGATTTTGTATCCGCGTCCTTCTTCCAATACTGTAAAAGCACCCCAAGGACGTAACTCAGTCGCAGCAATACTTTTGGAACTAATAGCTGTAGGTATGTGTAGAGCCTCAGTCTGTGTGATTTCTTGATATCGAGTCATAGTAACCTCATTAGAAGACATAACAAACCGTCGGTACTCTTAAAATATTGATGAAAAATTCTGGTGCTGTCTTGCAACCGAAAAAACCAGAATTTTATTGCACTTTGTTAAAGATAGCAAAATCATTCCCTATGGTGTAAACTGTCACTGACTAAAACTTTCAGGTTTACACTAAGTCTTCATTAAGCAAAATGGCAGCTTGTTCTAAACTTTAAAAAAGCAGCTAAGGAATAGGGAATAAAGAATAAAAATAATAATTCTAATTGATTAAAATTATTATTTACATCTGATGTGAATTATCCAAATCAACCAAATATAAAGGATTGTGCCCCCTGTAGAGACGTTGCAGTGCAACGTCTCTACAATGATAAATCAAGGGTTTTAGCGTCTAATCCACATAATGCGTTATTTTTAATCCCAAATACCCAATCCCCTATTTCAAATACACAATCTCCGGCGCTAATTCCTCATTTTTGCAGGAAAATACCGATGCCATTATGGACACGGGCAGCTGTACTCGGAAAACGGTCGAGTAGTTGTCCTCCTAAGTAAAGGCTGGTGGAACTACCACCATCTAAATTTAAAGCGTTCGCACAGCCCATTTGTTGCAGTAATTGGGCGTGTTCTGCCAATGTAGGGCCATAACCACCCACGCGATTATGGACGGCAGTTATCATCAGCGTCCCTGTTGGCGTTGTGCAAATACCGCTACGAATGGCTTTTTCTGCAATAAAGGCATTGCTGAATTTCTCGGCTTTGGCATCAAGGACAATTTGACGATTTTGAATTAATAGCGGCCCTGCTCCGATAATGTGGGGATAACGATTAAAATCAGCGGCAGTAGGGGTGCTGGAAATGCTGAGTGTGGTGCCAACAGGTAGCTGTGAGGCATTAGCAGTAGCGTTGGCGCGTAAGGTTAGCAGGTAGCCGTCCTGGGGAATAGGAATCGCCTGCTCGCCAACTTTGCCACCTGGTAGTTGATTAGTAATTTGGTCTTTTTGTACCACTAAAATGATTTCATTGTCTGTTAGGGGTGTGTAAGTTGCTCCCCAAGCAGAGGTGTAACGAGCAATACCACTCTGGACGTAGCCACTATTGAGAAAGAGAATTGGTAAGCGTTGGTTATTTGCAGCGATCGCAGTTTCTTCCAAGGTGAGGCGGCCGAAGTAAAATTGGCCAGAATTATTCCAAGCGATCGCTCCTCGGTTGAGAATAGGGCCTGATAACCACTGACCATCTCGGCGAATCGCACCCAAGGGCAATTTGTTATTGCGGTTAAAATAACCACCGTTAATTCCAGCTACTGCTAAGTAGCGTTGTGCTGTTTGAATTAAGGGAGCAGTACCAATAAGTGTATTAGGACTAACCCACATCGGTTTTAACGTTAGCCCAACTGTGCGGGGGTTAACTTCTAACCAAACCACCGGGAAACGTTCTGTGCCCAAGTTAATATAATGCTGTCGCCAGCGCAATCCTGGCGCCCAAGTAATATCTCGCTCTTCTAAAGGATCGGGTCGAATGTCGATAATTAGGCGATCGGGGTTTGCTACAGTACTCACTTGAGGTGATAAACCAAAGGGAACGCTCAAGCGAATAATGGTTTGGTTCTTCACCACTTCTACTTTTTGAATTAATGGTTCTGGGGCTGGTACTGGTGGTGCGCTTGGCGATAATTGTTTGAGTATATCCGGCAGTGATGTTGGTGGCGCTGCTGGTGGTGGCTGGGGAGTATAGCGTTCTATTAGAACAGGATCGGCTATTGCATCCAGGGTAACCGTCCACTCCCGATTTGGTGGTGTGGTAGATTTTGGTGGTGGTGTGTCTGGATCGGGGGATGTGGTGGGAATTATTTTAACAGTCGCTCCTTGTGCAACTTGCCAGGGAGTTGGACGATTTAAATCGACAAGAATTCGAGTTGGTTGCAAAGGAGTAACACTGGCTTGTGAAGGTTCCTGGTTTTGAAGAATGTTCGTTACTTGGGCTTTTGGGGTGGCGATCGCTAAAGTATTACCATTGGCTTGGATTTGCCATCTGACTGTTTGAGCAAAATTAGTAATATCTAGATAGCGATATCCCTTTAGCAGGGTAGTGTTTAGAACTAATGGGTTACTCGCCGAAGAGAACCACTGTATTGGTTGCCTAGCCCAATTGCTACTGTTTAAAAAATTTACTCCGATTAATTGCCGGAATGCACCGTCACTGATATGGGTTGTGATTTGATTGCCTGTTCCAGGTCGCTGTAACCAAGTTCCTGCCAAGGTACGCCCATTAAGGGAAATTTGATTGCCAAGGGAAGGCGATCGCACCGCTGGTAATGGAGATGTCGGCGTCTGTGAAGTTCTTGGTATTTGGTTATCATTTTTTGGGGACTCCTGGGCGTTAACATAGGTAGTAGCTAAGCACGCCACTGTTAAAAGTATTGGCGACAAAGTAGCTTGCATCAACCTGGTAGTCCCAATTAGCGACATCACACTGGAGTATTGTTGTTGGCAATAATTCGGCATTTTTACCATAATTTACTAGGTATTTTTCAAAACGATCGCTCAAGGTATAAACTAACTAATTATTTGCAAATATAAAAAACATCAGTTATTTTGCGAAAAAATATGATAATCTATATATTGGATTGTTATCTCTTGTAAAGAGAAAGAATAATTAAGCGGCGTAAACGACTGTAAGCAAGTGTTCTAACTGGCACTAATAGCGATCGCACTATACACGGTAGTGTTAGTTGTCAAAACTGGATTAAGATATTCAATCCTCATTATTAGTTGCGATTGCTACTTAAGTGGGGTGTAATTCCTAGTGGGACAGGTGGCAACTGGTGAAGAGAAATTTTTGGGAATTGTCAAATGGGTATATATTGTAATACGCTGATTTTATTGCTGGATCGGGATAATTTTGATTTTAAAACCTAGTGCAGCGTTAACGTGGTTGTATATCAGGCGAGCCAAAGGAGGCTCCCAAGCAAGTAGCTAGTGTGCATCTGGAAAGAGGGAATTGAGAAAATATTTAGCTTCACAATATATACAGAGAAAATGTCAGGGCAATAGAAATGTCTTGGCTAAAATAGCTTGTCTAATAAAAGCATAAATACATAAGAAGTACGTAAGAATTTTAACACGGGGCAACTAAAAAGTAAAACCGAAGTTAAAATTTTTTTTCCCTAAATTTTTAGTTTTGATGTATTTCTGCATCGCTAAATTGAAAAATTTTTCTCATAAGTAGTGGCAAAATTGGTAACTCAATAGTTCAGGTACATGGTATGAATAATAAATCGATGAATCAAGACCAGAAAATCACGGCGGATATTGACTCAAGGAATACCAGCCAGGGGCAAAGATGGTTAGTAGAGGAACGAGATGCCTGTGGTGTAGGTTTCATTGCTCATCGACAAAATCATGCCAGCCACGAAATTGTCGAAAAAGCTTTAGCTGCTTTAACCTGCCTAGAACATCGGGGAGGTTGTAGTGCTGACCAAGACTCTGGCGATGGTGCAGGAGTATTAACAGCAATTCCTTGGGAGTTGTTTCAACAAGAGTTTTCCCAAAGCCAAAAAGAATTTTCATCTACCAACAATACAGCTGTGGGGATGATATTCTTACCACAAGACAAAGAAGCAGCACAAAAAGCCAGAGCAGCAGTTGAGCAAGTAGCTGGTGAAGAAAAATTGATGGTGCTGGGATGGCGAGTGGTACCAGTGCAACCCAGTTTACTAGGGGTACAAGCCAGAGAAAATCAACCCCAAATCGAACAAGTTTTATTAGCTTCTGTTGACAAAACAGGCGATGATTTGGAACGGCAGTTGTATCTGACTCGCCGCCGAATTAGTAAACTGGCAAATCATATTTCAGAAGAATTCTATATTTGCTCTTTGTCAAGCCGGACAATTGTCTACAAAGGCATGGTACGTTCTGCTGTATTGGGGGAATTTTATCAAGATTTAAAAAATCCTCTTTACAAAAGTGCCTTTGCTGTCTACCACCGTCGCTTCAGTACCAACACAATGCCCAAGTGGCCGCTAGCTCAACCAATGCGGCTTTTGGGTCACAATGGCGAAATTAACACTTTGTTAGGTAACATCAACTGGATGATGGCACGTGAAGCCGATCTAAATCATCCAGTATGGAGTATGGGTGCAGGTTCTTCCCAAGAGAATCGCATCAACGAACTCAAGCCATTAGTTCACATTGACAACAGCGACTCAGCTACTTTAGATAATGTGCTGGAATTGCTGGTGCGTTCTGGACGCAGCCCCTTGGAAGCTTTAATGATTATGGTTCCAGAGGCTTACAAAAATCAGCCTTCTTTAAAGAAATATCCAGAAATTGTTGATTTTTACGAATATTACAGCGGTTTACAAGAAGCATGGGACGGCCCAGCACTTTTAGTATTCAGCGATGGTCAAAAAGTTGGGGCCACGTTAGATCGCAATGGATTAAGACCGGCTCGTTACGTAATTACCGAAGATGACTACATTGTTGTAGCTTCAGAAGCAGGAGTCGTTGACTTCCCAGAAGCCAAGATTATAGAGAAAGGTAGACTAGGGCCAGGGCAAATGATTGCTGTGGACTTAGTAAATCATGAAGTGCTGAAAAATTGGGATATCAAGGCACGCATCGCTAAGCAGCATCCCTATGGAAAATGGCTGCAACAGTACCGTCAAGAATTAGAGTCATTGGTCATTAGTCATAGATCGTCAGCAAATGGCAATGGAAATGGTAATGACCAAGGACAAGTGACAATTGACAAGCAAAGCTTACTTCAGCGTCAAACTGCCTTTGGTTACACCACAGAAGATGTGGAAATGGTGATTCAACCAATGGCGATCGCCGGTTCAGAACCGACTTTCTGTATGGGAGATGATATCCCCCTAGCAGCAGTGTCAGAAAAGCCCCACCTGCTTTATGATTACTTCAAACAGCGGTTTGCTCAGGTAACCAACCCAGCCATCGATCCCCTACGGGAAAAGCTGGTGATGTCTTTGAAAGTCGAGTTGGGCGAACGCGGTAACTTATTAGAACCAAAGCCAGAATATGCTCGGAGATTGAGACTTGAGTCGCCAGTGTTGAACGAAACAGAATTAGAGGCGATTAAGTTCTCAGGATTTGCCACAGCCGAGTTATCAACTTTATTTGCGATCGCTAACGGCCCAGAAGGATTAAAAGCCGCCGTCGAGGCTTTACAAGCACAAGCGGCTGAATCAGTGCGGGCAGGTGCAAAGATTTTAATATTAAGCGACCAGATCCCCCCAACCTCACTTAATAACGTGGGGATCGATACAGAATACACTTACATTCCTCCCCTGTTAGCAGTCGGTGCCGTCCATCACCACCTGATTCGTGAAGGGTTGCGAATGAAAACATCCCTGATTGCCAATACTGCCCAATGTTGGAGTACTCATCACTTTGCTTGTCTGATTGGCTATGGTGCTGGTGCGGTCTGTCCGTATATGGCTTTGGACACAGTGCGTGATTGGTGGTCAGATCCCAAAACTCAAAAGTTGATGAGTTTGGAGAAAATTCCAACCATCACTCTAGAGCAAGCTTTAGGAAATTATCGCAAAGCAGTAGAGTCAGGTTTATTGAAAATTCTCTCCAAAATGGGAATTTCTTTACTCTCCAGCTATCAAGCAGCGCAAATTTTTGAAGCGATCGGTATCGGTAGGGATTTAATCGACCTGGGATTCTGTGGTACGACTTCGCGCATTGGTGGTTTGAGTGTGAGCGAACTCGCCTTGGAAGTGCTTTCTTTCCACAGCAAAGCTTTCCCGGAACTGACAACCAACAAATTAGAAAACTTGGGCTTTGTGCAGTACCGTCCTAAAGGCGAGTACCACATGAATAGCCCAGAAATGGTAAAGGCACTGCATAAAGCTCTAGATGGCAAAAACTACGACCACTATGAAGTTTACAAACAGCACCTCCAAGGCAGACCGGTAACGGCTTTGCGCGACTTGCTCGACTTCCAAGGCGATCGCCCCCCAATTCCCTTAGAAGAAGTAGAATCAGTAGCCGAAATTGTCCAGCGCTTTTGTACTGGAGGCATGTCTTTAGGTGCTTTGTCAAGAGAAGCACACGAAACTTTAGCGATCGCCATGAACCGCATTGGCGGCAAATCTAACTCTGGGGAAGGCGGCGAAGATCCAGTGCGCTATACAGTTTTGGATGATGTAGATGAATCTGGACACTCACCAACTTTGCCCCATTTAAAAGGATTGCAAAATGGCGATCGCGCTTATAGTGCCATTAAGCAAGTAGCATCGGGACGCTTTGGTGTGACGCCAGAGTATTTAGTCAACGCCAAGCAAATTGAAATTAAAATTGCCCAAGGTGCCAAGCCTGGGGAAGGCGGACAACTACCAGGGCCGAAGGTAAGCCAATACATTGCCATGTTAAGGCGCTCTAAGCCTGGTGTAACGCTGATTTCACCACCACCACACCACGATATTTATTCCATTGAAGACTTAGCGCAGCTGATTTTTGACCTACACCAAATTAACCCGAAAGCAAAAGTCTCAGTGAAGCTAGTTGCTGAAGTCGGTATTGGAACCATCGCCGCAGGTGTAGCCAAAGCAAACGCTGATATTATCCAAATTTCCGGTCATGATGGTGGTACAGGTGCATCGCCGCTCAGTTCGATTAAACATGCGGGTTCGCCTTGGGAACTTGGTTTAAGTGAAGTGCATCGCGTTTTGATGGAAAATAGTTTGCGCGATCGCGTGATTTTACGGGTGGATGGCGGTCTCAAGAGTGGTTGGGACGTGGTAATAGGTGCATTGATGGGCGCTGAAGAATTCGGTTTCGGCTCCATTGCCATGATTGCTGAAGGCTGCATTATGGCGCGTATCTGCCACACAAATAACTGCCCCGTGGGAGTCGCTTCTCAAAAAGAAGAACTCCGCAAGCGGTTTACAGGAATCCCCGAACAAGTTGTCAACTTCTTCTACTTCATCGCCGAAGAAGTGCGGAGTTTGTTAGCACGACTCGGCTACCGTTCTTTGTCAGAAATTATCGGACGTGCAGATTTATTGAAAGTGCGCCCAGAAGTAAAACTTACCAAAACGCGATCGCTAAATCTCAACTGTTTACTTCAACTACCAGACAGCAGAGAAAATCGTCACTGGTTAGTGCATGAAGAAGTCCACAGCAACGGCGTAGTTTTGGATGACAAATTGCTTGCCGATCCCGACATTCAAGCTGCTATCAAAAACCAATCTACTGTTACCAAAACCTTCCCCATAGTCAATACTGACAGAACAGTAGGTACTAGATTAGCAGGGGCGATCGCTTCTCAGTATGGTGACAGCGGCTTTGAAGGACAAATTAATCTCAAATTCACGGGTAGTGTTGGACAAAGCTTTGGGGCTTTCAACCTCCCAGGCATTATTATCACCCTGGAAGGAGAGGCAAACGACTACGTAGGCAAAGGAATGCATGGTGGTGAAATCATCATCAAACCGCCGTCTGATGCCACTTATAATTCATCGCAAAATGTCATAGTTGGCAATACCTGTCTTTATGGCGCTACTGGTGGCACATTATTTGCCAACGGTTTAGCAGGAGAGCGGTTTGCTGTGAGAAACTCCAAAGGTGTCGCAGTCATTGAAGGTGCTGGGGATCACTGTTGTGAGTACATGACTGGTGGTGCGATCGTCGTTCTTGGTAAAGTAGGACGTAACGTCGGGGCTGGAATGACCGGTGGACTCGCATACTTTTTAGATGAAGACGGTTCATTCCTTGAGTTAGTCAACCCAGAAGTTTTTAAAAAGCAGCGAGTGATTACCCAAGCAGGTGCAAAGCAATTGCAAGAGTTAATCAAAACTCATGCAGAACGAACTGGTTCGCCAAAAGCGAAGAAGATTCTGCAAAACTGGCAAGAATTTTTGCCCAAATTCTGGCAGTTGGTTCCGCTTTCTGAAGCTGATAGTCCAGAGGCCGATCCTCAAAAAGAGACAACTGAGTTCAGTTTAGTGAGTAGCAGTCATTAGACCTCTTGCATAAGTCGAATAGACCCCCCTTTATCCCCTCCTTATAAAGGGGGGAAACTTGAAATATTGCGCCCTCCCCTTGACAAGGGGAGGGTTTGGGAGGGGTGATTCAACCTAGATTCCGCAGGTGCGCTCGTAAATGCTGTATTTTTGAAAATGACCTAAA
>JAVRBO020000100.1:0-62997 GCA_034531195.2 Nostoc sp. ChiSLP01 | reverse complement strand
GCCTTGCACCTTTGTTGCATTGCCTTGCACCTTTGTTGCATCGCCTTGCACCTTTATTGCATTGCCTTGCACCTTTATTGCATCGCCTTGCACCTTTGTTGCATCGAAAAGCAAAAATTAACCTTCTGTGTCTTACACAACAGCTCTAAAAGACTTGTATGTACGCGGTAGCTCATTAAAAGAGAGGCTGGGGGTGAGGTCAAAATCTGTACATCGAATTCACGTTAAATCCAAGTCTGTAACAGCACCAACGCTGCTAGAGGAAACTAACTTAGAATATTTTGCTAAGATGCCTTTTGTATAACGAGGTGGACGGGGTTGCCATTTGGCGCGGCGACGGGCTAATTCTGCATCGTCTATGTTGATTTGTAATAACCGAGAATGGGCATCAATAGTGATACTATCGCCTTCTTCCACCAGGGCGATCGCACCACCAACGGCGGCTTCGGGAGCAACGTGTCCGACTACCATCCCGTAAGTACCACCGGAAAAGCGTCCGTCGGTAATTAACCCGACTGTATCGCCTAAACCCGCACCAATAATTGCTGAGGTGGGTGCAAGCATTTCTCGCATACCAGGGCCGCCTTTGGGCCCTTCGTAACGGACGATAATTACATCGCCAGCTTTAATCTTACCTGCAAGGATGGCATCCAAGCATTCTTCCTCGGAATCAAATACCCGTGCAGGGCCGGTAATGGTGGGATTTTTTACTCCGGTAATTTTTGCCACTGCTCCCTCTGTAGCGAGATTTCCTTTGAGGATGGCTAAGTGTCCTTGGGAATACATTGGGTGATTCCAAGGACGAATCACATCTCGATCGCTTGGTGGCTCATCTGGCACATCTGCTAAAATTTCGGCTATGGTTTTACCTGTAATGGTGATACAGTCACTGTGAAGTAATCCATGCACCAGTAGCATTTTCATCACTTGGGGAATCCCACCAGCTTGATGTAAGTCTGTGGCGACATATTTACCACTGGGTTTGAGATCGCATAAAACAGGGACGCGATCGCGGATAATTTCAAAATCATCTAGATTAAGTTCTACACCAGCCGCATGAGCGATCGCCAGAAAATGTAACACGGCGTTAGTTGAACCACCCACAGCCATAATTACAGAAATCGCATTTTCTATAGATTTGCGCGTGATAATTTGTCGAGGTAACAGTTGATTGCGAATTGCTTCTACTAATACCTTGGCTGATTCTTCAGTGCTATCAGCTTTTTCGTCATCTTGTGCCGCCATTGTGGAAGAATAGGGTAAACTCATGCCCATCGCTTCAAAGGCCGAGGACATAGTATTGGCTGTGTACATCCCACCGCAAGAACCAGCACCGGGACAAGCGCGGCGTTCTACTTCCATCAGTTCGGCGTCGTCAATTTTGCCAGCACTGTATTCACCCACAGCCTCAAAGGAACTTACAATAGTCAAGTCGCGGCCGTTGTAGTGTCCTGGTTTAATCGTCCCACCGTAAACAAAGATAGCCGGGATATTCATTCGTGCGATCGCAATCATCGCTCCTGGCATATTTTTATCACAGCCACCGATGGCAATGACACCATCCATATTTTGACCGTTACAGACGGTTTCAATGGAGTCAGCAATCACTTCTCGTGACACTAGGGAATATTTCATCCCCTCAGTTCCCATAGAAATCCCATCACTAATAGTAATTGTGCCGAACATTTGCGGCATTGCCCCAGCTAGTTTAATTCCGGCTTCGGCTCTTTGTGCTAGTTGATTAATCCCCATGTTACAGGGAGTGATGGTGCTGTAGGCATTAGCCACACCCACAATTGCTTTGTTAAAGTCTTCATCCCGAAAACCTACTCCACGGAGCAAAGCGCGATTTGGCGATCGCTGCACCCCTTGTGTGACAACTTTACTTCTAAAATTCTCTGATATTGTTTTTTCGCCCATTGCTTTGACCTCGATTGAATCCCTGTACGAGCATCATAGGTAGACTTTTTTGAGATGTCCAATATATATTTGTTTATATTTGAGACTTATAAAATATTAAAAAATCGAACTACGACACCTGCGCTAGTATCATGTCAGGAAAAATATCTAGTAAAACACCAAACAATTTGGCAGCAATGTATTTGATAAAAACTCTCTTAAGTTATGCACTTGTAATCTGCATAATTTGTATTTTCCCTATTAAGACATTAGCCGCAGAAAAACCCACTGCAATTTTTCATGCATTTAATTCACACTACAGTGATATTGAAAAGTTTGTATGTGAAATTGCCAAGCAAGGATATTCTCACATTCAAATTTCTCCAGCCCAAAAATCTAATCCCGCCCCAGAATGGTGGGCGCGTTATCAACCTGTAGACTACAGCATTATTGAAGGTAGAGGTTCGCTACTCAATTTAAAAAAACTTATTAATCAAGCTCACAGTTGTAATGTCAAAGTGATTGCCGACGTTGTTTTCAATCACATGGCTAATTTAGGTAGTGATGAGGATTTTGAAGATTTAACTCAATTTCCAGATCTTTCTGTAACTGACTTTAATTCAGATTCCAATCGGTTAGGAAAAAAGCCTTGTAACATTAATTATAGTGATGGCAACAGAAATTCAGAAATTAATTGTTGGTTAGGTGGACTTCCCGATCTGATATTTACCAGTAACGTTAAAACAATTCAAAAAGCTCATTTAAAAAAATTACTAGATTTAGGAATTGATGGATTTCGGTTTGATGCTGCCAAACATATGCCAGCAGATGTTATTAAAGAGTACATCGACTATGTAGATATATATAGTCAAGGAAAAGCATGGAATTATCTTGAGGTAATTACAGATAGCGACACCAGTGCAGAAAATTATAACTGGATTGCTGCTGTTACAGATTATGTTCTCTACAACTCAATGAAAAATGCCTTCAGCTTCGGTGGAGATTTGCGATCGCTGCGAGTTCCTACAAGCATAAACGATCCCCGTAGCGTCACCTTTGGCAGCAACCATGATACTATCCGCGAGATTAATTCCAATCCCATCAATCCCTATAGCGATCCTTCTGACTCTTTGCTAGCAACAGCTTATGTTTTGGCAAAAGAAAGTGGCACCCCTTTAATATTGAATAGGGATAATACAGGTACTTCTTTTATTCAATATGGTGTCAAATTCCGTCAGATTATGCATCAACGAGGGAATCAGGGAAAAAATATTAAAGAAAATGTTTTAGCAGCCATTGATAGTCCGACTGTATTGCTAATGGAGCGAGGTAGTGAAGGTTTTTTTGTTGTCAATAAAAGTGAAAATAAATTTAATATTCCAGCACTGGATTTAACTTTGACGAATTTAGATGGATGTTATCGGGAACTCCGTAACAATTTTACTGTTGCGATTGAACGGAGTGGCGATCGCCAGCAAAAATTTATAACTCGTTGGGGAAGCTTGAATAGAGGCGGTATGGAAGTTGAAAAACGCGATGCACTCTATTTTATCCGAGAACCTTTTAATCAATGTCAAGTTTAAAGAGTTAAATTCTAAAATGCTTTCAGCCTAGCTTTCGCGCTTTTGTTGGCGGAACAAAAGCGCCAAGGATACAATTTTTAGTCAGGATATCCCTGATAAAGCAGGGCGTTTTATTTTTGGTATCTGCCTTAGTTAAGTCCCATCATCTGATAAGCCACAAAAGCAGTATCGAATGATTTCATCGCACCTGTGTTTTGTGAGTAGTTCGGTAAAGTATGGGAATTATTTTCTGGTGTGCTGATAATTGTTTTATTAGTACTGATGTTTGGATGTACTTTCTTATCTACCCCGAATAACAGAGTAATGTTAGCAATAATATTTCTAGATGTGAGTAATGTAGGAAATTTCATAGTTCCTCTCATATTTATTGCTCTGAAATCAGTTATTGTAATACTGATGTTGACTTAACAGATCTTTTCTCAAGATTTATGCAATTTAACCAGAAAATCGCTTGTAAAACTCTGTAAAAGTTCTTTGCTGTTTGCTATTGTCCAGAACAGAAAAAATCACACTTTTAAATCTGCCCCAAAATTGACCGCTTGGTAATAAGAAATCTGCAAAGATTTGGGCAACTATCGCCGGATCGTTTTTAAAGACCCCACATCCCCAAGCGCCTAAAATGAGAGCATCGCAACCACACTCAGATGCCAAACTCAAAACTTTTGATGTACGATTAATAAGAACTTCAGGTATTTTTAAGCTTAACTGCTGTTGATTTTTTTGAATCATGCCTGCATTTGGCGCAGGACTGGTAATAAAATCTACAAAATACGGCTGTTCTAATAGTGTTCCATCATCGTCTTTGAAAACTGGACAACTCGGAGAATAAATCATCCAATTTGAGTAAAAAAGCGATTTTTCAGAGCGATGAAAATCATAATATTCACGACATTTCAACTGGCTTTTGTAGAGTGCGGAACTTCTTGCTAAACTCTCTTCTTGTGCTTGCGCTCCTTTGAGAAACCCACCCCCTGGGTTTTTTGCTGAAGCAAAATTCAGAACACCAACTTGTTCAAATTTACCGCTTTTGGCTGTGCGTTCTGCTCCGATTAGAGTTGTCTCATTCCTGACTTCAAATTCAGTAGCTGAGAAACGAGGAACGCTTTTGAGCGTTTGCGATTCAATTTGAGAAAGCTTGTCCGGACTGTAGCATTTTGTTGAATTCAAACAATGGTGTAATTCATGAGTGATATAAACTTGATTGCCATTAGGACAGATGTAGCCACCAATGTTAAGAATTTGTAAGGTATTTTCCGCAATAGCAATTCGTCTCATTGGTGTTATCTTTCTTACTTCTGTCTGATATGCCTTTTCGAGAGGCTGTAGTATTACACTACATAAATAATACAAAAGTGTCAAGCACATACTACAAAGTTTGCAGCTTGCCGCAGATATCGACTGAGAGCCGTTCAAGAGACTTCTTGCTTTTATTAGAGAAAAGAGTAATACCAATTCAAAATTCACGCATTATATTAGACGCTAAAACCCTTGGTTTATCGTTGTAGAGACGTTGCACTGCAACATCTCTACAGGGCGCACAATCCTTGATATTTCGTTGATTTGATAATTCACATCAGACGGAATTCAGAAAAATTTATCTTGTTTAATTTAAATAAATTGTTTGATTAGAATATAAGTATTTCTGGATATCGATAAAATATATATTTGACTGATTGTTCAAATCTCGATGATTTAAAACCTCAACCCCTTCAAATTCTAGTTTATTCTTTTGATCTAGGACATATTTTATTAAATAGCCTTGAGAATCTACAATTCTGTGAATTGGATAATCATCCGCAGATGTTTTTTTCAAATATATAGGTATAGCTCTCATGTAACTATTATCTACACCAATTGCTTCAATTATTTGTTTATATGTTACTACCTTTCCTGATGGAACTTTGACTATAAAATCGAGAAAGCGTTCGTAAGGTTTTTCAGATAATGCTGGAAATTTATCGGTTTGAATCCGAACATTACTGCCGATATTAATTGTACCTGAATTGATAATTACGCCTAAAATGCCTCTTCGATATTGAATTTTTTTTAAGGAATCAACTAAATGAGCTACGCGCTTACATGGTTCGCAATAAAAAGTTAAACGAATAGCAGCGCCATTATCAAAACTTATCAGAGAACCAGGAGTGAAATTTTCAGCTTTTATCCTCGCTATAACAATATTTTCTCGTAGTTCCCCTGGTGGAATTGCTAAGTCTACAATATCTTCATATCTAACAACTAAGACTTGCCTGGGACTGATCGGATTAGCATTAATATCTCCTTCTATTCCATGACCAATTTTTAAGTTTAGTTCCTCAACTTCTCTCATTTTAGAACTATGGTGTTGTTTCTTGAAGAGATATGCGATCGAACCATCACTAGTAGACATAAACCAATAATAATTAATCTAAAAATCAATAATTTTTTAATGTCAATTAAATTAATAATTGCAAGAAATTAGCTTGCCAATGGAAACGCAGATGCTAATACCCAACCAAAAAATAAACTACTACCAATGCCATAGCCCCAAGGATTATTAAGCAACCAAAAGCAAAATGAGAAAATAGCCATCAATACAGGAAATAATGGTAGTAAAAGGTAAATAAAACCCAGTTGTGGCAAAAAAGCAAGCACTAAAATAAAACCACCAATTAAGACTGCGCTTTGTCCTAGCCACCACAAAACTCGCTCACCAAAATTAAGATTTTGCTGTGCCACTCCAGAAGCTAAAAACCAAGGAAAACAAGCAACTGCCAGCATAGGAAAAATTTGCAAACGTGCCGGAATTAACCACCACTGTAACCATACTACTTGTGCCATTGCCCCAAAACCAATCCACAATATGATAAACAAAGTTATGCCAATGGCCAAAGCTCTGAGTGATGGCGGTTGTAATGTTGTCATAGCAATTAGCCAACTTAAACCTGCTACCCCAAACCAAATACTAACTGCTCCACCTACTAATACTCCACCCAACCCATCAATATCGCCTAGCCGATTGATTAGCACTAGTGTACCAGTAGCTACAAAAGGTGCTACTAATAAACCAATCCAGCTTTTTAACTGTTGTGTTTTGTTATTAATAGGAGGAGTAGCCAAAACAGGAGCGATCGCTGCCAGAATTGCTAACCATGCCAACAAGTGCAAAAAATACCACAGCATTCGATAATCTGTATAACTACTCTGGCTGTTTATTCTGAAGGTACTATTAAGCCAATCTCTAGCAGCCTGATGACTAAAATTGCGAAATAAAATTGTAATATGTTCGGCATTGGGGATAATAAGTAACTTTCTTGCTTTAGCTTCAGCAAAATTGGAATTTTCTCCACCACCACGTTGAAGTAAACGCTTTGCATTAGCAACAAATCCACTTTCCCAACTTCCTGCTTGTAATAAAAGGTTTCGAGGAGCATTTGCTGTAATTGATGCGCCTGTAGGTGAAATTGCTACAGTTGCAGCATAACGCTCAACTTGATTGATGGCAGCAGTCATTACAGCACCACTACCCATTGAGTGTCCCAATACAGCCAAACGCGAGCGATCGACCTCTGGTTGCTCTATAAGTACTTTATATGCAACATTTAAATTCTGCTGGAGTGAATTTTTTTCTAGTGGTTTGGTGTTAGCAGCATGGCCATCAAAATCCCATAGCATGGTAGCATAACCCGCATGAGCCAAAGTGTAGGCATAACCGAGCATTAATTGTTTAGAGCCTGCATAACCATGTGCGATTAATACACCAGGAACATTTTGAGCATTCTTTGGCGCTACATATAATAAAGGCACTTGTTGACGTTCTATCGGGCGTACTATCAGAGAAGTTTGCACTCTCAGCACACCCCACCATGAAATGACAATTAATACTAATGCAATAACTACTAAGACTAAACTTCGGCCTTTTTTCATATTTTAGCGTTTCAATAATTCCAAAGATTCTATCTGTTGCATTATCCCAAACATAAATAATTACACAAACTAACTAAAGATATACATAGTTTTGTTCAGTCCATTTCGCTAGTTATATTTTGCAAAATCTCGTTAAAAGTTTGTGAAGTCATAGAACTAAGTCCCATTGACTCTAAATTTTCAATAGCTGTTTGATAAGCTTCTTGAGTTTCGTAATGCTCCTCAAAATATTGCTCGTCGGTACACCCATAAAGGATATAGTTTGAGGCAATTTTCTTAAAAAATTGTTGAGATGCTATTAGGAATTTTATACTCTGAAAATAGCCTTCAAGATAACCATAAAAATAGCTAATAAAATTGTTGATTTCTCGTCGAGAGAATTCTAGCTTAAAGGGTTCGCGTAATATTTCGCGATCGTAACCTTCTATCTCAACTTCCAAAATCCTGTACAAGCTGAAATAAAGTGTACCGCGATTGTCATATATATCCATTAAATAGAAAAATTTTCCTTGAATTTTTTCTAGTATTAATAATACAGGAAAATCAAAAGAACCTTTCCAATCATCAATCAGATCGCTGCTTTCACCAAACAAGTGTGTTAAAGCGACAAATATTTGAGCTAAGTTAAGCCGCTCCTTATTATTTTGTTCTGATAAATAAAATTGCATATAAAATATATAGTCATCTTTAATAGGAAGGCTCTTTTGCTTGAGCTTTCTAAACTCAGTATCATCTAAACGCCAAAGCTCGTATTTAATTTCTTGACGTTTGAGTTCAACTTTCTTACGTTCTTTAATTTGCTTAACTACTTGTCTCATATATTTGAATTGACTTCATCAAAAACATTATAGTATTAATGTACTATAATGTTTTTACTTTCAGCCTTTTCAAAATGAGTGTTATATCAGGTTCAGATGAATACTTATAATTAGGGCTGATGCAAAGACACGGAGACGCGGAGAATTTTTAATGACAAGTAATTAAGCGAGCTTGATATTACCAGAAATTTCAACAATAAACTTCTTGCAGAAGTCGGGAAAAGGAGAAAGGTTTGGTATTTTCCCTTTCCCCTTTAACCTTTTCACACAAAAGTGCAAAAAGCACTTTTGCAAGAGGTCTAATGCTTGTGATGATTACGCATAGCTTTATGGATTTTTTTCCAGCGTTCTTTCTCGGCTAATTGCGCCCGTTGGTCTTGTTTGCGAACAAGATAGTTAAGTTCTTTTTGCAATTTTTGGTAGCTGAGAAATCTTGAAAAATCAAGTTCTCCCTCAAGTAATGCTTGTTGCACTGCACAATCGGGTTCATTGTTGTGTTGGCAATTACGAAAACGGCATTCTGCTGCTAAAGTTTCAATGTCTGCAAAGGTTTCTTGCAAACTTTCATCGCCTGCCCAAATTTGAATTTCTCGCATCCCTGGAGTATCGATAATTAAAGCGCCTGTCGGCAGTAATATCAATTCTCGATTTGTAGTCGTGTGTTTACCTCGGTCGTCACCTCGACGTACTGGTTGGACAGCTTGTACTGATGCACCTTTGAGTTGGTTGGTGATGGTAGATTTACCTACGCCAGAAGACCCTAGCAAAGCAACTGTTTGTCCTGGTTGGAGGTATGATTTCAAGGTATCCAACCCCTGATTAGTAGTGGCACTCAATATCAGAATTGGTACGCCAATGGCAACGGCTTCAACTTCAGATATACACTCATCTAAAGAGTTG
The DNA here is from genome assembly GCA_034531195.2 of Nostoc sp. ChiSLP01. Taxonomy (GTDB): domain Bacteria; phylum Cyanobacteriota; class Cyanobacteriia; order Cyanobacteriales; family Nostocaceae; genus Nostoc. The sequence continues at coordinate 53,891 of JAVRBO020000100.1, read as the reverse complement.
CACAGGTCGGCTTTATTCAAAACTATAACTGGATTTGCGCCACTTTCCCAAGCCAGAATTAGATAGCGTTCAATCCTTCTGGGGTTAAAGTCGCCATCAAGTCCACAAACCAAGAATACAGTGTCAATGTTAGCTGCAACAATTTGTTCTTCGGTTTTACTACCAACCGTTTTTCGTGAAAACTTGCTTTTTCTCGGCAAAATTCCGTGAATGGTAGCGCGTCCTTCTGACTCTCGCGCCTGAATGATAACCCAATCCCCAACAGCAGGAAAGCCTTGCCCTTGAGCAGCTTGATGCCGTAGTTTACCTGTAACTTCTGCTGTTAGTTCGCCCTGCTCGCTATAAACTATGTAAGTATTTCTGTATTCAATAGCAACCCTACCAACACTAAAACCTTGTTGGCTATAAGGTGCAAAACTGTGAGTAAAAAAGTCACTCCAGCCTAAAAAATCCAAATTCATTGATGTTTCCTCGATGTGTGTTGCTTGCTATGAACAAGGCGCACAGAGGTGGACACTTTTGTAAATTGATTACTCTAGTGTCTGCAAATTCGAGTATCATTCCTGTAAATGAAGGACTCAAGGAAAATCTCTGCGCCTTGTGTTGGTTGAGTTTTTGAAGGGAACCCGGACGGCTAGCAATTGAGTCATAATTCTTCCTCCCTGATGTAATACAGATATAATCTATATTATTACATTTATGTCATTCCAGCAAAACTGGCATCAAAACTGCGCGGTCTGGGTTCTATTGCCAATCCAGGCATCTCAGCAGCGATCGCAAGCGTATCGTTTTAGCTAAAGAAGCCCTTAAGTTTTATATTTTTTTGATAAATCTTTACTAGTATATTTTTTCAAGAATTATAGTATTAATTAAGACAAAAGAATTACTAGTTTGTAACAGCCTATTTATGATGGGAGGGGCAGGGAACGGGCAACGGGCAACAGTTTTTAGAGCCAGCAAAACTCCAGCAAAGCGCCTGTCCCTGTTGCCATAACTCTGTTGCTTTGAAAAAAAATTAAACATTCGGCGTTGCTAATTGAAAGTATGAATTTTATTTCATGCAAAGCCCCAAAGATAAGAGTTTGAAACACTTGATTTTGGAATTTCATAGTTCAAATCAGCAATACCAAAAACTCTTTCTCTTATACCCTTACACCTATTTTCAAGAGAGATGAGCAATTTTCATCAACATGGAAAGGAAGATTCAACTCATAGCAGAGAGAATCAGCAATACGCCTCTTTGGTAGAGCAACTCGATTTGATGATTCGGGCACGGTATCCTTTAGTGTATGTGATTTCCGTGGAAGAAGAACCTGTGGAAGAAGTGCTGTTCCAAGTTGCATCGCGTTCTGCGCCACAACGACAGATTTTATTTTGGGATATTGTCCGCGGTTGGAGCGACAATGGTGCAGATAAAGGTTCGGTGATGGCTGCATTAGCACGCATCGGCAAAGCTGACTCCCAAACAGCAGCAATGTTTGTACTGCGAGATTTGCATCCATTTGTGAAAAATCCTACGAATGAAAAGAATGCACCCATTGTTAGGGAGTTGCGAAACTTGACGCGGGAGTTAAAGCGATCGCGTAAAACCATCGTTACCACTAGCCATACTTTAGAACTCCCCGATGAGTTACTGCAAGAGGTAACAGTGGTTGATTTTCCCTTACCTAGCGTTGGCGAAATCGATTATTTAATTCAGCAGTTAGTAGTACCAGACAAATTAAATGTATCTGGTTTGGCGCGGGAACAGTTAGTCAAAGCTTGCCAAGGTTTAAGCCGCACCCGTATTTCTAGGGTATTAGCAAAAGCTTTAGCAGCCAAGCAGCAGGTAAACGAATCTGACATTGATGGCGTATTAGAAGAAAAAAAGCAAGCAGTTCGCCAAACTGGAATTTTAGAGTTTTTTACACCGCAAGAATCACTCAAACGAGTCGGGGGATTAGATCAACTCAAACAATGGGTATTGATGCGCCAAGATGCTTTTACTGAAGAAGCCAGACGCTACGGTATTCCTAATCCTAAAGGTATGCTGTTGGTAGGAATACAGGGAACGGGTAAATCCCTCTCAGCTAAAACTATTGCCCATGAATGGCGTTTACCTTTACTCAGGTTAGATTCCGGGCGTTTATTTGGCGGGATTGTTGGTGAAAGCGAAAGCCGCGTCCGCCAAATGATTCAGCTAACTGAAGCGATGGCACCTTGCGTTTTGTGGATTGATGAAATTGACAAAGCCTTTGGCAATATTACCAGTGGCATTGATGGGGATTCGGGAACGTCGCGCCGGGTTTTTGGCAGTTTAATTACTTGGATGCAGGAGAAAACCAGCCCAGTATTTATTGTTGCCACCGCAAATAATGTGCAAATATTACCAGCCGAGTTGTTACGCAAAGGACGATTTGATGAGATTTTCTTTTTGAATTTACCTACACAAGCCGAACGCCAAGAGATTTTTAAAGTGCATTTGCAGCGGTTACGTCCCAACCGCCTGCGAGAATTTAATTTAGCTGTGTTAGCCAAACAAACTGCGAACTTCAGCGGTGCGGAAATTGAACAAGTAATTATTGATGCCATGCACCAAGCATTTTCTACAAGAGTGGAGGGACAGCGACGAGACTTCAATACAGAAGATATTTTACAGGCTGTAGCGCAGACAGTACCACTAGCTGCGATCGCCCGCAATCAAATTGAAGCCTTAAAGCAATGGGCAGCAGAAGCAGGCGCAAGGCCAGCTTCCAACGATGTTCAGTTAGTGGAGGAATTAAAACACTATTCAACTCAACAAGGAATAGGCCCTTTAGAAGTTGATTAAAATAGAAAAACTATGTGTTTTCTGCTTCTTGTTTTTTAATCCAAAATCCAAAATCTAAAATCCAAAATTGGTATTATGTCTCATTTCACAACTATTAAAGTTCAAATCAAACGCGGTGAAATTCTTCATGAAGTGTTGCAAGAATTAGGTTATCAAGTGGAGTCTAACACCAATGTACGCGGATATCGAGGCGATACAACTCAAGCCGAGTATGTAATTCGTCAAAAAAACGGTTATGACTTGGGTTTTCGCCGCAGTGGTGAAGATTACGAAATAGTTGCAGATTTTTGGGGAGCAAAAATTAATCAACAGCAATTTGTTAATTCCATCAGTCAAAAATATGCTCATAAAACTTTGATGGCAACAGTTCAAGAACAAGGCTTTAATGTTGAGGATGAAGAAGTATTAGCAGATGGAACCGTCCGAGTAGTTGTAGGACGTTGGGTGTAAAAACTTTGTAGGATGGGCATCTTGCCCGTCCTAGATATTAAAATATTCATTACAAAAATATGTCACATTTTACTAGTATTAAAACTCAAATTAAGAATACAGATGCATTAATTAAAGCTTTGGCAGATGTAGGCTTTAAAAATGTTGAATATCACGAAACAGCCCAGCACCTATACGGCTATCAAGGTGATGTGCGTCCTGAAACTGCCCAAGTCATTATTCGCAAACAATATATTGGTTCTATGAGTAATGATATCGGCTTTAAGCGTCAACAAAAAGGTGAGTTTCAAGCGATTATCTCTGAATACGATCGCAAAAAGTACGATGGAGCTTGGTTAAATAAATTGATACAACGGTATGGTTATCACACTTTGATGGCATCAGCACAGGAACAAGGTTTTACGATTGAAGAAGATCAAGTTTTAGAAGATGGAACGGTAAGAGTTGTTGTAGCGAGGTGGACATAATTTATACTGAAAAGCCAGATATCTCGCGGTTGATTGGGATTCTCTGGTATGATTCTGTTCCTCGACATTAATACCAGTGTTCCCAAATTTAGGTTATTTTGCAGTTGGCTAATTTCTCTGCAAGGGCAGATAGGGTTCTGCAACCCGTCCAAAAGTCGCCTAACCCCCAACCAATAAATGCACCACCACGGGGTAAGTTTCCCACCGGCGCACTCAAGTCGAATTTCAAGTCATTCCAATAGCACCAACCACCTTGAGAAAACCATCCCACACCTTTACCAAACCGACACCATGCTTCCCAGTCGGGATTTGATGTACCGCCAACGATTTGCCAGATATGGGTTTGGACAACAAAGCCAAAGCGTCCGTTGCTATATCTTTGCCAGAGAGTTTCAATGGTGCTTAAGTCTGCACAAGGGAATTTTTCGATGTCTGATGGATCTAAAAATCCTTGTGGTTGGCGATCGCATACCCGCAGCATTATACTAGCAGTCTCTAGGTCTGCATCTTTCCAGTTTCCGGAAGCGAGTAAATTTTGCAAACGACTGTAGTTTGAATCAACCGCAGAGATTAATGGTATTTCCCTGTCTAGATGGGACTGCACTTTTGCTAATGCTTGTTGTCCCAGGAGTGACGATACTGTAGATTGCAACTTTTCAGATTCAGTATTTACAATCTCAAACACCAACTTAGTACCGGCTTCGCCATACTTTAGGGCTTCTGCAACAGCGAGAATTTGTTGTTGTGGAGATGTGGCGCTGCTTAAACGTCGTTTTACACCTTCCAGACCTCCTAAAACTACGCCATCAACAGGGGGTGGTACTTGTCCGCCAAGCACAGCATCATATTCTCTTGGTTGATTGAGATTTTCTGACATTGTGATTTTTATTTAGAAAAGGCTTGCAATTTATCAATACAGCCTTGGTTTACTGCTTCTTTTAAAATATTTTTTGCTCCGCGTCGTTTAAAATAAAGTGCTGCATAATTACGTTGTATCTGCGTACCGTTGAACAGGTAATGTCGAATTCGGTCTTGACCGTGAGAAGTATCAACTAAGCCCAGTGTAAAGTCAACTAACTTGTAGGTGGCGCTAGTGCGGTCATTTTCTAGATTCTCCATTAGTGTATCGATATCGGACACTCCCCCAGCACGCGCCATCGCTACGAAAGCATCATATCTGTCAATTTTATGACTATAGTCCTGAAGTATTTCTTGTACTATAGGTTCTGGTCGAGAAGCTAGTAGTGAATAAGCTGCTTGGCGTACTTTCCATAATTTATCGTCTAACGCCCAGATTACCAATTCCAAACCTGCTTCGCCATACTTGAGTGCTTCTTCTAGTGCAGCGATTCTTTGTTCAATTACCGGATTTGCCAAGCGTCTTTTAACACCTTCTAGTCCTCCTAATACTAAAGCACCAGGAGGCGCTTTTTCTTGACCGCCAAGAACAGCATCATAAACTCTTGGGCGATTGGTATTTTCTTTCATCAGGTTTTTAATGTTGAGCCTACTACTTAGTATTCCCAATCACTTGAGTTAGGCGATCGCATTAAAATAAACATAATCATTTAATTTGAAAAATTCGCTCTCCAAACTTTGATAGTCTTATCCCAGCTTCCACTGACAATAGTTTGACAATCCGGGCTAATTGCTACAGTCCGCACTACTTTTGTATGCCCTTCTAAAGTACGTAGCAACCATCCTCCATTTAAATCCCAAATTTTTACAGTTTTATCATTACTTGCACTAGCAATAATTTTGCTATCAGCACTAATAGCAACAGCATTAACTTTACCCGTATGTCCTGCTAAGGTTTGTTTTAATTCTCCTGTTTGTAAGTTCCAGATTTTAACAGTCTTGTCTTCACCACCACTGACCAGAGTTTTACCATCATAACCAATAGCAAGAGTATTTATTTTACTAGAGTGTCCTTTTAATAGGCGGGGAGTTGTTATCTTCAGCTTCCACCAATCCAAAAAGTTACCCTTAGAAAATTCTCGTACTTTGATTGTGTCGTAACTGTCGTTAACGAAAATTTTGCTATCAGGGCTAATCGCTAAGGAACTAATATAACCGTTTCCTTCTAACGTGCTAATTTCTTTGCCGTTGAATAAATCGCCTACTTTTATATGCCAACTACTACTAATAAGAATTTTGCCATCTGGACTAATAGCGATCGCATCGACAGATTTAGAATGAACTTCTTCTAAACTATTTACTAATTTTCCTCTTTGCCAGTCCCAAAATTTTATAGTATTGTCGCCACTACAACTAACAAGTCTGCCATCTGGACTAAAAACAACAGCATTAACTTTGTTAGTATGACCTATTAGAGTTCGTTGTATTTCTCCTGTTGACAGCGACCAAATTTTTATGTTTTTATCATTACTGCCACTAGCAAGAGTTAAATTATCTGGGGTAACTGCAACAGAATTAACTTTATCTGAATGTTCCTTTAATGTAAATGTACAATCAACAAACAACCAAGGGTTAAAATTCAGTATTTTTTGCTTAAAGTGAGCTTATTTTCGTTTTTGAATGAGCAATTTTTCAGCAGCATTGTGTAACTGCCATTCGGTAGATTTTGTTGCATTAAATACTAAGTCTAAGCCGACATCTCCATATTGAAGTGCTTCGCTAAGTGCAGAAGTCTGTGCTTTAAAAACTGTACTTTTTAAACGGCTTTTAACACCTTCTAACCCTCCCAATACTACACCATCAACAGGTGTTTCTGCTTGATTACCAAGAACAGCATCATATTTTCGCGGTCGATTATGCTTTTCTGCCATTGCATTTTTACTAATATTAGTATTGCTATATTGAATTTTGGTTTTATAAGCTAACCGCCAAGGCGCAAAGAGGAGATTATTTAAGTTTGGCGATCGCCCCCCTCTCTACTAACATCTTCCCCGTCAATAAATCTTTTACAGTTACTACTAATACCCGTTGTTCGTTGACTTCAAATTGTGCTTGAATTCTGTCTACTCCTGTTTGTCCTGGCGGTTCGAGATGGGCGACACATACTTGTTGATGATGAGTTTCTAATGAACGATAGCTATCTTGTTTTATTAACTGGCTACTCGTCATTCTGCCTTGAACATCGTAAGAAACTTCTGCTTGCGAAACTTCTGCAACTTCGCCAATATCAAGGCGAATTTCTCGCTGTCCTTCGGTGGCTACTTGCAAAGTTAAAGGTTCAGAACGCGCCCCTGGATACTTTGCTCCTTTTTCAATCAAGGTAAAATAAGAATAAGTTTTGCTGTGGGGTTCCCAAAGCCTAATCGCGTAACTGTGGCGCAGATAATCATCAACTGCTGTCATTTCGCTTAGTGCTAATGCGCCATGTGCGACAGCTTCAAAGGGTTTATCTAATTTAACTTTTTGTTTGCCAAAATAGGAAATTACTAGTTGTTGAATCGCGGGAATTTGACAAGTACCGCCTACTAATAAAACCTGTTCGATGGCAGATTTAGCAATACCTTTGGAAAGGGCGATCGCTAATACTTCATCTATCGCTTGTCTCAGTTGTTCTAATAATTGTTGATTTTCTAAAATTTCGCCTAATTCGTCACGATGTAACTGCAATTCATGGGACATAAAATTTTCATCATCAAACCAAGATTCTTTGGCTATATCTGTTGTCGAAAGTTGTATTTTTACCCTCTCTGCTACTTCCAATAAATTCATAAAACCGATTTCTCCTACTTCAGCGCGGGAGGAACCGATTTTTTGCAGATAATGTTCGACAATCCAAGTATCGATATCTACACCGCCAATAAAAGCATCAGACTTGGCTAGAACTTCAGCGCGTACTGCTTGCTGTTCGGATGCAACGCTAACAGTCCGCACTAAACTTAAATCCAACGTTCCGCCACCAAAATCGATTACCAAAACCACAGTACCAGGACGCTTAATGGCATAACCAAGGGCGGCTGCTGTTGATTCATCGACTATTTGTACTGCGGGAATATTCAGCTTATCGGCTAAATTGCGAAACCAGTCAAGATATCGCTCAAATGCGCCTACAGGAACCGTAAAGATAACGTGGCTTGGCTGCAATTGTTGTTCAATTTGTTGCCAAATTTCTAACAAAAACAGTTCTGAAATAATCTCTGCACTATAACTATTACCATGCAAAAGTCGGGGAGGCGGCACAAAATCTGCTGCTAAATCGCGTTTAAAAGCACGAAAACAGCGTTCCGGTTGGGCAAACCCCAAGCGTTTGGCACGTACAGATTCACCAAACAAAATGCTATTTTGCCCTTCCACAAACACCAAACTCGGCACCACGCTAACTTGTTCGCCCCCAACCTCAAACCGCCGCGACATCGAATCAAACCGCAACGTCCGTGGTTTTTGCGTAATCAAATCAGTCGTACAAACAACAGTATTGCTAGTACCAAAGTCAATTATTACTGTAGTCATTAGTTATTAGTCATTAGTCATTAGTCATTAGTCATTTGTCATTGGGCATTAGGCATTGGTTATTCCCCGCGTCCCCGCGTCTCCGTGTCCCCGCGTCTCCTCACCTCCCCCCCGGCAAACTCCGGCTAACCTTGGCAGGGCAAAGAATTCTTCCTTGATGCTGATAGCCAATAAATCGAATGTAAACTAATTCACCTTCATTAATATCAGCATTATCTGGTTGATGGAGTTGGGAATTATAAGGGACTTGTTGCCAAGGTTTGCCTATCTGTTCGTAACCCCATTTACTAAGAAGATTATCTAGAGGAGTAAACATCGAAAGCAGATTTTTCACGGGCAATTCTGGTTTAACACTCACCATTTGGTGGATGCTGGGATAGTTTGTTAACAATGTCTGCAATTGCTCAAATGTGGAAGTGCGAAATTCTTCCGTTAGTTGTAGACGTTGCTGTTGCAACTCTTCATGGAGTCGCACCCCTTCTTGATGCAGTGCGGCTTTTTCAGAAATAAGTTGCTGTATTTTTTGCTCTAATTCTAAGTGTTTTTGATGAGATATTTGGAGTTCGTCTTCTAGTAATTTAATTTGCGATCGCGCCAACTCTAACTTATCAATTCGCTTGTTTGGTTGAGAAGCGATCGCCGCGTTAATTACTGGAATAATCAAAAGTAACGCCAAAAATCCGATTGCGATCGCTAAAATACTTTCCAGAGAAAACATTCCGCTTCCCTGGATGTCTGAGATGATGTCTGCAAGCATCTGTATCTCTCCTATTGTTGTTTGAGAGACTGTTGTTCTGTTCCTGTCACGTTTTCTTCTCCCTCGTAATATTCAGGAAGCAGTTCTTGAGTTTCTACGTCTCCTAAAGCATCTTCAATTCCAGATGTTGTGTTGGTACAACTTGCGCCAGAAGCACCAATCACTGTTTCCGTAATTTTTCCATCTTTACCGATGTGATACTCAATTTTTTGATACTCAGCCATAAGTAAAATATCTATATTTTCAAGGTTTTCAAGCAATACGCAGTTATTCCGTTGTATCACTTTTGCCAGCTAACCGCAATTACCATCGGCCATTAGGACAAACAAATAAATGTGTAAGGGCTTTACTAATTTACTAAAACAAATGTACTATTTTTGATGAGATTACACAAGCCTCAAAGAAACCGAATCAAAATTATGAGTGTGTTATTTGTTACAAATTGTGGGCGATCGCAACTTGAGCAAGCTTGTAATAAAGTTTTTGGGAACCCTAATTAAGACTTGAAAGGTAAAGCAACATGACTGACAATCAAAATCAACCCAGGAATTTTGATGCTGTACTTGGTGGACAATCGCCGCCTCCTATAGATGGACTTGTTCTCGGAGGAATTGAGGGAATTAAGCGTTGTTTATCAAATCCTGTAGCTAATGTGCGAATTGCTGCACTTAGCGAAGCTTTGAAATATGGTGATGCAGGATTGGATATTTTGATTCAAGCGTTGCAAGATAAATCGAAATTAGTACAGCGTTTTGCTTATCGATTATTAAAACAAAGAGTGGAACCGCAAGTTAAACAAGCTTTGCAAACATATAAACCTTGGAACTTGGAAGAAAGATTTGAGAAGTATCAAGAATCTGACATTACTCAATTTGCTAATCGGCAAGTTGTAGATTTTGAGAAAAATATAAGTATTGTTGAACCTGTTAACAAAGCTTACGCGCTCAGATATGAGTATGATAATGAAGAGGATTTACCGAGTCAAATTAGTAGGCTTTTGCAAGAACCCAACGCTGAAAAATTAGAAGCTTTAGTCTTTGGTTTGTGGGCAGAAGCTTATGAACGTGATTCAAGTGATATTGTTCAAACTTTAGTTGATGCCAAAAAATATTTAACTAATCTCAAAGCTATTTTTATTGGTGATATTGCTTATGATGAATGCGAAATTTCTTGGATTCAGCAAAGTGATATCAGCCCGATTTTACAAGCTTATCCTAAACTGGAAATTTTGCAACTTCGTGGTGGCGACGGTTTACATTTTTGTCCACCAGTGCGACACAATTGCCTCAAAGCTTTAATTGTAGAAACTGGGGGTTTAAGTCAGGATACCGTCGCACAAATTTGTAATTTAAATCTGCCAGCATTGGAACATTTAGAATTATGGTTTGGCAGTGAAGATTACGGTGGAGACTGTTGGGTTGAAGATATACATCCGATTATTTTTGAAGGTAGATTTCCCAACTTAACTTATTTAGGGTTACGCAATAGTCAATTTACCGATGAAATAGTCAATGCTATTGTGACTTCTCCAATTATTAATTCTATCAGCGTACTTGACCTTTCGATGGGAACCTTGAGTGATGCGGGTGCTGAAGAATTGCTGAATTGTGAGGCTATCAATTATCTTGACATTCTCAATGTTTCAGAAAGCTTTTTGTTTCAGGAAATGATTGAGAAATTATCTGGCTTGAATGTGCGTGTTTTGGCAAGTAATCAGAAAAAAGAAGATGATGATAGCTACATTCACAGTCGCTATTGTTCTGTAGCCGAGTAATTGCAGATTCTCAGTTTAGCGATCGCTATTACTCAGTCTGGGAATAAGCTAAAGCCAAAATCGCCATTTGTCAATCTATCAAAGTAGCGAATATAACAATATAGACGATATACAACCCAAGATGAACAACAATCGAAATCAACCTAGAGAATATGATGCCGTGCTTGGTGGAGAACTACCTCCTCCTGTTAGCGGTGTGGTTTTGGGAGGACTTGAGGGCGTACAAAATCGGTTGCAAAGTTCGGTGCTTGAGGCGCAAGTTTCGGCGCTTTCTGAGGCGTTGAATTATGGCGATGCAGGTTTAGAGATAGTAATTAAAGCCTTACATAATCAATCAGGACAGGTTAGATTATCAGCTTATAATATTTTGCGATCGCGCACTGAATCATCTGTAAAAAAAGCACTGCAAGACTTTAATCATTATGATTTTTTTCAGTGCGTTCATACATTAAAAGCATATTACCAACAAGTTCATTCTGTAGCTATTAGTCCAGATAGTAAAACTTTGGTATGTGGTTCAGGTGATAGCCGCCATAACAGTATCAATTCGCCGAAAGTCTGGAATTTAGAGACAGGACAAGAAAAATTTGATCTGCGGTTTAATCATCATCATACTTCTGATATTAATTGGGTAGCTATTAGTTCTGATGGACAGAAGATGATTAGTGCTGGGGCAGATAAAAATATCATGATTTGGGATGAGAATACAGGTAAACACCTTGGCTTAAGTAAGCATACTAATATAATTTATGCTCTTGCCATACATCCTTATAAAGAAAAAGTTTATAGTGCAGATGGAAGTGGATGTATTAAGGCGTGGCATTTGAATAGAGGACAAGAAATTGCTACTTTCTTAGGTAACTCTAGCGCAATTTATACTATTTGTATTTCTGCTGATGGCAATCTTTTAATTAGTGGTGGTGAAGATAAAGTTATCAAAATTTGGGATGTAAATTCTGGGAGAGAAATCTGGAGACTTAAAGGACATTCACATTCAATACGGTCTTTAGCAGTTAGTCCTAACGGACGTACATTAGTAAGTGGTAGTGACCAGAGAATTAAAATTTGGGATATGCAAACTGGAGAACAATTATTTTCTTTTTACGGTCATGCTGATTGGGTTCGTTCTATCGTATTCAGTCCCGATGGTAAAACTTTTCTGACTGCGGGAGACCAAAATATCAAAGTATGGGATTTAGCTTCAGGGAAGAAAATCTTCTCATTTAAAGGTCATACAAAACCTATTCGCTCATTGGCACTAAGTTCTGATGGACAAGTGTTAGTGAGTGGTGGCGCAGATGGTAATGTCAAAATTTGGAGGTTTTAATGCCAGAAAATTTTAATCAATTTTTTATTAAAGGGGAAAACTGGAAATCCCAACAATTTAATCCTCAAGTTGGTATTACGGACGCGGATAATCATGCTTACGCGATTCAATTTACAGCAGAAAATCGTAGCAAAAGTATGAATTTAGAGACATTTAATATTCTCTTAGAAGACCATCAAGTTAGTAAAATTAAAGCTTTGATTTTTCAGATAAGATATGAAAAATGGTTGAACGAGAATGTTTTATTTGGAATTGTTTTAGAAGCCCTTTCTGATGCTTGCGAAAAACTGCCCAATCTTCAAGCATTATTTATAGTAGATATAGAGCAACATGAATATCGCAAATCTAAACTAGCAGTTTTTGATATTCGTCCAATTTTAGAAACATTTCCTAACTTGCAATTGCTACAAGTATATGGTGAATTGAGTAAATATCCATTAGAATGCAAATCTTTAAAACATGACAATTTAAAAACGCTAATTATAGAAACAGCAGATATAAGTAATGAAAATTTTGCTCAAATTTGCGGCTTAGAATTACCAAAGCTAGAATATTTAGAACTGTGGCTAGGCAGGCAACTAAGGGTTGAAACATTTATTATTGATAATTTGATACCAATTTTCTTTGGTGAATCATTCCCAAATTTAGCTTACTTAGGACTTCGTAGCAGCGAATTTTCTGACTTGCTTGCAGAGAATATAGTGCAATCGCCAATTATTGAACGTCTCTTAGTGCTTGACTTATCAATGGGTAATTTAAGCGATTATGGGGCAGAAGCTTTGTTAAATTGTCCAGCGATAAATCAACTTCATACCCTCAACATTTCTAACAATTGCGTATCAGAAAGTATGGTTCAACGATTGTTACAACTTAATTGTCAGGTGATTGCAGACGTTCAAGAGGATCAAATCGAAAGAGGATGTGGAGGATCGCGATACTCTGCTTTGCATGAGTAATGAAGAATCTGAATTTGCCGATCGCTATTCTGCCCTCCACGAATAAAGAATATATTAGATAATGCTTAACTTCATCCTCATCGCCAACCCCGAAAACCGCCGTGTCGGTTTTCTCCAACAAGCGATCGCCCATTTCAACTTATCACCAGCCACCGTAGTAGATTACGCCGACTTAATAGCAGGAAAACAAACTCTCGAACAATTCAATACACCCAACACCATTATCCGCTTCGACTCTCCAGAAAAAAACTTTGATGTTGATAAAGCCATCATTGCAGAAGGGAGTAGGGAGATTTTTTCTACTTCCAATCATCAACATATCAGTGCAGAAGCCGCGACAAAATTAGAATTTGACAAAGGACTCATCCTCTATCCGCGACAGTGGTATTTAGGCTGGCGGTATCTATTGCAAAAATGGGAAACACAACTTACTCCCCTTCTCACAAATGGCGAGTTTATGAACCATCCCCAAGATATCGCTGTGATGTTTGACAAACCAGCTTGTCACGAAAGATTCAGCCGTCATAATATCCCCGTTCCGCGATCGCTTGGTAAAATCCACAACTACGATCATTTACGCGAACAAATGCAAACCCAGGAAATAGAACGAGTCTTCGTCAAACTTTCCCACGGTTCCGCCGCTTCTGGAGTTGTTGCTTATCGCGCAAATTCCCGTTTTGAATCAGCCATTACCACCGTCGAACGAGTGCGCGAAAATGGGGAAACTCTACTTTACAACTCCCGGAAAATTAGCCACTACACCCGCAGTGAAGAAATCGCCGATATTATCAACATCTTGACAGCAGAAGGGGTACAAGTTGAAGAATGGCTACCCAAAGCACATTTACAAGGATGCGGTTTTGATGTGCGTGTCGTGGTTATCAACGGTGAAGCACAGCATATAGTTGTTCGCCTTGGTAAAAGTCCCATGACAAATTTGCATTTGGGAAATGAACGAGGAGATACAGAGGAGTTTTTAGCAAAAGTTGGTGCAGAAAATTGGGAGATGATGAAGCGAACTTGCGAACAAGCAGCAGCATTATTTCCTAATAGTTTATATTGCGGAGTTGATTTGCTGATTTTACCGGATTGGAAAACTCCTGCGATTTTAGAGATTAATGCTTTTGGTGATTTATTACCGGGGATTTTATGGAATGGGATGGATACTTACACTAGTGAAATTAAGGCAGTTTTGGAACGAACCGCAGAGGCGCAGAGAACACAGAGAATAAAGAAAAATTTTTAATATGTTTAATATGAATCAAATCGTGGGAACTCACGATATCTTATTTATTACGCTAGATACTCTACGTTATGACATAGCCAGAAACTTACTTATTCAAAAACGGACTCCTAATTTAGAAAAAGTTTTACCCAAAACAGGTTGGGAAGAACGCCATTCACCTGGAAATTTCACTTACGCGGCGCATCATGCATTTTTCGCTGGCTTTTTACCTACGCCTGTAACGCCAGGAATTCACCCCCGGATTTTTGCATTAGGGTTTGAAGGAAGTACCACCACAACTGATGAAACTTGTGTGTTAGATAGCGCAAATATTGTTAGTGGATTAGCTGCTAAGGGATATCATACAGTTTGCATTGGTGGAGTTGGTTTTTTTAACAAACGCAATCCTATAGGTAATGTATTTCCTTCAATGTTTGCTGAAAGTTACTGGAGTCCAGAGTTAGGTGTTACTAATCCAAAATCTACAGAAAATCAGGTAAATCTGGCGGGGGATATTTTAGAAAAAACGCCACATAATCAACGGATATTTTTATTTATAAATATTTCGGCTTTGCATCAACCGAATTACTTTTACCTTCCCAATGCCAAGGATAAAATCGACACCGTTGAATCTCACGCCGCAGCTTTGGAATATGTAGATAGTCAATTAGCCAAACTCTGGAATATTATACGCCAAAGACATTCTACTTTTTGCATTCTCTCTTCCGACCACGGGACAACTTATGGTGAAGATGGTTACACTGGACATCGACTTAGCCATCCCATTGTTTGGACTGTTCCGTATGCAGAGTTTATTTTATGAAAATCTCACGCAGAGGCGCAGAGGCGCAAAGAATTTCTCTGTGTCTCTGCGTCTCTGCGTGAAACTTAATTTCTTCTTTTAAATCCTATGTTGACAATCCAAAATCTAAAATCCAAAATTGCCCAGTCTCCCTATCAAGCATACGTCTATTCTTACCCCCACAAAACAGCTTACCGTCCCCTCACGCCACCTGTGTATCTTCCAGAACTTTGGGCGCAGCAAGATAGACAAGCGCTGTTTCTCTACATACATATACCGTTTTGTGAAATGCGTTGTGGGTTCTGCAATCTGTTTACCACAGTCAGCCACAATGAAGATTTTATGAGTCAATATGTCCACACACTACAGCGACAGGCGCAACGGATGAAGGCGGTGTTGGGGGATGCGTCATTTGCGAGGTTCGCTATCGGTGGCGGAACTCCGACTCAGTTACCCATTGAACACCTCGAAACTGTTCTCGATATCGCTGAAAATACGATGGGTGCGAAATTACAGGAAATTCCCATTTCTGTGGAAGTTTCACCAGAAACCGCAACTGAGGAAAAGTTAAAGCTGTTGCGATCGCACTCTATCGATCGTGTTAGCATTGGTGTCCAAAGTTTCATCGAGTCGGAAGTTTTAGCAACCCAGCGCCGTCAATCTACTACTCAAGTAGAAGCAGCTTTGACAAGGATAAAACAAGCTGGATTTCCGACTCTAAATATTGACCTGATTTACGGTTTACCCGGTCAAACTGTCGATACTTGGTTGCAATCAATACATACTGCTTTGCGCTTTCAACCAGAAGAAATCTATCTGTATCCCTTGTATGTACGGCCGTTAACAGGTTTGGGACGCACAGATAAAGAATGGGACGATATTCGTTTAGCTTGTTACCGCGAAGGGCGATCGCTGTTATTATCGCAAGGATATACCCAAGTTTCCATGCGAATGTTTCAACGAGTGGAAAGGGGACAAGGGGGACAAGGTAGACAAGGTAGACAAGGTGGACAAGGTAGCAATCTTTCTCCCTTGTCTCCC
The DNA here is from genome assembly GCA_034531195.2 of Nostoc sp. ChiSLP01. Taxonomy (GTDB): domain Bacteria; phylum Cyanobacteriota; class Cyanobacteriia; order Cyanobacteriales; family Nostocaceae; genus Nostoc. The sequence goes on along the minus strand of JAVRBO020000100.1, from coordinate 37,858 downwards.
TCATCTCCCGTCTACTGCTGTCAAGCCGACGGTATGGTTGGTTTAGGTTGCGGCGCACGTTCCTACACCAATAGTTTGCACTATTCCAATGAGTATGCGGTGGGTGCAAAGGGAATCAGCGAAATTTTGCAAGCATATATTCAAACACCCGATGAGTTATTTGAATACGCGCATTACGGCTTTCAACTAGATGCAGAAGAACAACGTCGGCGGTATATTTTATTATCTTTACTTTCTAATGAAGGATTAAATTTGATTAATTATCGCCTGCGATTTGCTAGTGAAGTGGACGCTGATTTTCCTGAACTTTCACAATTGCTAAGTTTAAATTTGGCAATAAAAGATGAAGATAGTTTACACTTAACTGAATTTGGTATTGAACGTTCTGATACTATTGGCGCGTGGTTATTTTCTGAGAAAGTCCAAGAATTAATGCAGGTTTATGAGTTGAAATAGTAAAGTTGAAATCCGATTTGTAGAGAAGCGATAAATCACTTTTATACAAAAATTTACATTAAATCTAGCGTGGAAGAAAATATGACAAACAATCAAAATGAACCGAGAGAATTTGATGCTGTACTCGGTGGAGAAACACAGTCACCAGTGCAAGGTGCTGTTTTAGGTGGAATTGAAGGAATTAAGAGACGTTTAAAAAGTTCTGATATAGAGGTACGTATAACGGCTGTTCAAGATGCGTTGAACTATCAAGCAGAAGGTTTGAATTTAATAATTCAGTCATTGTATGATTGTTCAAGAAAAGTCCGTCAGGTTGCTTATAATTTATTAAATAATAGACTTGAGCCTCAAATTAAACAAGTTTTGCAAGAATATAAATATTGGGACTTATTTGAAAGAATAGATGAAACTTTAAATCAGGGATACATCTATACTACCTTCAAAAAATTCTACAATCTACCAGTTGAAAGATATGACTCTCAAATAGGTTTGCAAAATCCTGCTGAAAAAGCTTATGTGTTAGATGATGTTGTATATGATGACATAACTTACTTTTTAAAAGAACCAGAAGTAAATCAAGTAAAAACTTTGATATTTAGTGGTTACTATGACTTATGGCGCATTTTACCTACAAATATTCTCAAAAATATTAAAGCACTTTTTTACGGCCCTTATGACATAGATTACCAGATATCTTGGACAGCTATTCAGGATATTAGCCTTATCTTAAAAGCATTTCCTAATCTAGAAATGTTGTTAGTTCGTGGTGGAGATGAACGTCATACATACGGTGAGCTTTGGGAAAAATTTATTTTTTTACGTCACGAGCATTTGAAAACGCTAATTGTTGAAACTGGAGGATTAGGACGTGACAAAATTGCTCAAATTCTTTCTCTTCAACTACCTGCATTAGAACATTTAGAATTATGGCTAGGTAGTGAGGAATATGGTGGTAACTCTTCCATTGATGATTTAATACCAATTTTCTCAGGCGAGCTATTTCCAAAATTGACTTATTTGGGACTACGTAACAGTGAATATAGTGATAGTATTGCCATTACTCTGGTTAATTCTCCTGTCATCAATACAATCAAAGTTTTAGACCTTTCGTTAGGAAACTTAGGTGATGATGGTGGTGAAGCTTTACTAAATTGTCCTGCTGTGAATCAACTAGATATTCTTAACGTTTATGATAGCTGTCTAACTGAAGAAATGGTTGAACGTTTGAAACTATTAGATGTTGAAGTTATCACAGATACACTAAAAAGTCCAGGAGACCGCTATTGTTCTGTTTCTGAATAATTGAATAATTAAGTTCAAATCAATTCATTTAGATATTCAAATAATATGCACTTAACCATCCTCTATCGCGGCCCTTTAATTAGTTGCAACTACGGCTGTGAATATTGCCCCTTTGCTAAACGCCAACAAACAGCCGCAGAATTAGCAATAGATAAACAATCTTTAGAAAAGTTTGTCAATTGGATTTCTCAACATCCCCAACACCAATTTTCAATTCTATTTACTCCTTGGGGAGAAGCTTTAATCCATTCTTGGTATCAGCAAGCTTTGGGAAAATTAACGAATTTACCCAATGTTAATAAGGCTGCAATTCAAACTAATCTCTCTTGTCAGCTAGATTGGGTAGAGGAATGTAATAAAGAGAAATTGGCACTTTGGGCTACTTTTCATTCAGAATGGGTGTCACACGATCGCTTTTTAGCAAAATGCCTCAATTTAGACAACAAAAATGTTAAATTTAGCGTTGGAGTTGTGGGTTTTCCTAAGTTTAAAACAGAAATAACCGCTTTACGTCAAGATTTACCAAACCACGTTTATTTGTGGATTAATGCAGTGAAAGCTGAACTTCCGAATTTATCACCAGCAGACAGAGAATTCTTTCAATCTATCGATCCATTATATGAATTAAATACCAAGCATTATCCTAGCCTTGGGCATTCTTGTCGAGCTGGAAAATCAGCGATTTCTGTTGATGGTGAGGGTACAATGCGCCGTTGTCATTTTATAAAAGAACCAATTGGTAATATTTATGATTTGCAATGGGAAACAGCTTTAGGCGAACGGCCTTGTACCAACCAAACTTGTCACTGTCATATTGGTTACGTAAATCTGGATTATTTAAAAATGGATCGGGTGTTTGGTTCTGGGATTTTAGAAAGAATTCCCGATAGATGGGCTAATCAAGATTCTTATATCAATTGAAAAAAAAGAATGTGGCACATACAAGCCTAGAAACCCAGATAAAATTTACCTTTCTTAATTTTGAATTTTGAATTAATAGGGATGCATCTTTATTGGGGAAAGGAAAATACCAAACCTTTCCCCCTTTCCCCTTTTCCCGACTTATGCAAGAAGTATAATGTAACCTAAAGACTACGTATCTAGGGCGATCGCGCCTATGGCATTCATCACTTTGATATTTACAAGCGAGAATACAATGCTACTTTAAAAGTAGAAAGTAGTTTGATTGAAAGTGCTTGTTATTACTATGAAAATTTTAAAATTAGTCCTGCCAATCCTGTTACTACTAAGCACGCCCGCTATGGGAGTTGAATTGAAAGGGCAGAATATCGATGGTCAAAAGTTGCCTGCCACAGCTTACTATTATGCAACTGGTGGAGTCTACAAAGTTCAGGTACGCTTTCACAAAAAACGAGCGACAATTTATTTTGATGACGGCAACCAAATAACAATACAGTTGAACCAGGAAGCGATCGCTGACTCAAAGAATATTGAAGGCTTTGGAATGCTAGGGCAATATCCTATCAATGCAATATTCAGTGTTGGGTTAGTCTTTGGCAATAATTGGCTCGGCGCCAGCGATAATCAATTCCAACAGTCCAATCCTCTCTCTGGGTTGTGGAAAATTAGTTTGGAGTAAATACCAATGTTTCCTAATTTTCTACCATCACAAGTTAATCAACTAACAGATCCAAAAGCGATCGCTTTCGTCCAAAGTATTCAGAGAATTCCCCTTGCAACTTCCCTGAGTCAAGACCCAATCCTCACAACCTACATTCAACAAGGTAACAAAGGAACGCCAATTCTACTGTTGCATGGCTTCGACAGTTCCGTTCTAGAATTTCGTCTGCTGTTGCCATTGCTGGCTACTCAAAATGAAACATGGGCAGTAGATTTGTTAGGTTTTGGCTTTACACAAAGGCAAAAAGAAATAACTTACAGCCCAACAACAATTCAAATTCACCTTTACGATTTTTGGAAAACTTTAATTAACAGACCGATTACACTAGTAGGTGCATCAATGGGAGGTGCAACTGCAATTGAGTTTGCTCTTGCTTATCCTCAAATTGTAGAATCGCTAGTATTGATTAATAGTTTAGGTTATACTTACGCTCCCACTTTTAGCAAATATTTGTTTCCTCCTTTCGACTACCTTGCTGTAGAATACTTACGTCAACGTCATATTTTGGCATTAAATTTAGCCAGTATTTTAACAAGCTTTAATAACACAATACTTTTGGCTATTCAGTGTGCAATGCTACACCAAGAAATGCCTAATTGGCATGATGCTATGAATTCTTATGTGAAAACTGGCGGTTATACTAACTTGGCAAATAGAATTGCCCAAGTTGATAAAGCAACACTGATTTTATGGGGTGAAGCTGATGATATGCTCCCAAAAGAAGATGCAGAGAAATTTCAGCAAGATATTGTCAATTCTCAGTTAATCAAGCTGAAAAATTGCGGTCATGCTCCCCAAATTGAACAACCACAAATGACATTTGAATATATTTTACAGTTTCTAAATAATGGTAAATGTTCCTGATTGTGGTGTAATACCATTTCTCCATGTGGGAAAAGGGACTCATGTTAAAGGGGAAAGGGAAAATACCAAACCTTTCCCCCTTTCCCCTTACCCTTTTGCCGACTTTTGCAAGAAGTCTAATATATTTGCCACAGTTACACACTCAAGGAGGGTACTAGGGCTAAAGTTTTCGACGGATCGGTAAGGAGAAAGCGATCGCAGAGGTTAAACAGTTCTACTTCGGTAGAGGTATGTCGCATTAAGCGCAGGAAATGACCTTCAGCATCAACACTCAAAGCAATGTAGTTGAGGAACATTTTCAGGTAGCCTAGACGCGATCGCTCTGGCATAGTTGACGCTGTAGGGGTTTGCCATAAACGATCGATATAATTGCGTACCTCTATTAAAGGAACAGGTGCGATCGGCTCGAAGCGCAAACCTTGGCGAATTTGATTAAAAATCCAAGGATTGCCAATGGCCCAGCGTCCCACCATCACACCTGCCGCGCCGGTTTGAGAAAGCACTTCAATAGCAGCTTTCGCCGAGTGGATATTACCATTGGCAAGCACCGGACAACGGACTCGTTTGACTGCTTGAGCGATCAAATCATATTTCACTGCTCCGTGGTACATATCCTTCACCGTACGGCCATGTAAACTCAGCAAATCAATGCTGTGGCGATTAATCAGCTCTAAAATTTCGTAAAAAGTATCAGTATTTTCAAAGCCTACGCGCATCTTGACGGTTAAAGGGCGATCGCTAACTGCCTGCCGCAGTTCTGCCAAAATCCGATCTACCTTTTGTGGCAAAAGCAGCAATCCACCCCCAACATTTTTACGATAGATTCTAGGTGCTGGACAGCCCATGTTCAAATCAACTCCAGCGATATTATAGTGGCACAGTTCCTTGGCTGTTCTTACTAAGTCTGGAATGCTTTCGCCAATCATTTGAGCAAAAACGGGGCGACCGGTATCGTTTTCGGTAATTGCTGCCAGAATTTTACCATTGAGGCGTGAGGTCTCATTGACGCGGAAATATTCGGTGAAAAAGTAGTCAGGACTGCCGTAGTGGGCAATGACCTTCATAAACCAAAGATTTGTCACATCTTGCATGGGCGCAAGAGCAGTCAAAGGTAGGTCTTTGTGAAGCGATTGGGGGAGTGATACCTGGGACATAGAGCAATACGGTTCAGTTAAGGAAATTTATCTGTTAAGGCAGGCAGGGGAGGCAGGGGAAGCAGGGGAAGCAGGGGGGGAGAAAAAGCTTAACTGAACGGTATTGGGACATAGAGACTCCAGCGATGTGCAATATAAAACTGCCCTGGCTTTTGTCCAGAGCAGTTTTTCATAGAAGTAAATTTTAGTAGGAGACTTTTAGTGTTGCCCCCTAGTTTATGCATAGTTAACTATTGTTATACAATACTATTCACCTCAAATTTCAAGCTTTACGCAAAAAACGAATAATCTTGAAGTTGGCATTATAAAGTTAAGAAGCGATCGCCTTTTCTGGCACTCAACACCCCCAAGCCAAGCTGTTCATCGCCAAACTACAGCAGGACGAGCATTTTCGGGTAGTAGCACCAGCTTTAGAAGCTACATCAGACTAAATCACAATCTTCTTTCCACTATTAACATTCGCCGATAAGATAACCATCCACCTAAAACCATCATCACAGCAAACACTACTAAAAACCAAAAGTGCGATGCAATTTTATCGAGTTCATCGCCTTTTGCTGATACTGCTACTAGAGCTTCATTCATGTGATAAATCGGGTTAAATTGGGCGATATTAATTAATGTTTTCGGAAACAATGAACTGGGTAAAAAAGCTCCGCCTAATATTAATAAAGGAACTCCAAAAGCTGCTACCAGAGCATTTACATCTTCAATTCGCCGTGCTAATTGTGTTCCTAAAATAAAGCCTAAGCCAACGTAAGCAACAATACACATTAAAATAATTGTGAATCCTAAAAAAAGTGAGCCTTTGAAGGTAGCGCCCCAAAAGCTGGCAATAGTATAAACCAAAAGTGTTTGCCCAATGCCAATACAGCTATGAGCGAGAAAAATTCCTAAAAAATAAGATGTACCACTCAAAGGAGAAATAAACAGGCGTTTGAGGGTTTTTTGTTCTCTTTCTGCAACTACAGTGGCGACGCTACCACCCAAGCAACTAAAAAATAGTGCTGCACCTGTTAAAGTCGAAGGCGCACTATATTCAAAAGCAACATTGATTGATAATTTTGCTCGTTCGGCTAATATAAATCCGCTGAGAATTAATACTGAAACTGGGAAAATACTCCAAAAAATTAAGCTCCGTTTGCGGCGTAACAGTTCAATTAAAATACGCGCAGTTACAGCTATAGTTTCACGCCAATACTTCATTGTGTAAAGGATTAAGAATTGGGCATTGGACATTGGGCATGGGGCATAGTGTATGCTTAGTGTTGAGTTAGGAGTTAAGAATTCTTCTCCTTGTCCCCTCTGCCCCTCTGCTCCCTCATTGTCTCATTAGCGTAGTATATTAAACCTCTTGCAAAAGTCGTTCTTCGCGTTCTCTTCTCTGCGCCCACCGAAGTTCAGATCGGCGGAAGCCGCCGCTCCGACTTCTCTCTGCGCCTCTGCGCGAACAAAAAAATACTTATGCAAGAGGTCTATTGATTGAGAAACTGGTGATTATTGCTAGTTAGCTTACGCTTGAGCGTGGATTTTATTAGCACAGGGACGGCCTTGTTCGATATCGCTAATATTAGCAAAAGTTGTTTCTGCAATATTATGGAGAGCTTCCGCTGTAAAAAAGGCTTGGTGTCCGGTAATAAGTACATTGGGAAATGTTGTCAAGCGCTGGAAAATATCATCCTGAATGATTTCGCCAGACAAGTCCTCAAAAAACAATTCTGATTCTTGTTCGTAGACATCCACACCGAGATAGCCAATTTTACCAGACTTTAATCCTTCAATCACTGCTTGGGTATCAATCAGCGCTCCTCGGCTAGTGTTAATTAGCATTACTCCTGGCTTCATTTTTTCTATGGCTTGGGCATTAATTAAGTGATGGGTTTCACGGGTCAAGGGGCAATGCAAGGAGATGATATCAGAGTTGGCGAATAACTCAGGCAATTCTACATACTTTCCGCCTAAAGCTTCTAATTCTGAATTGCGATACACATCATAAGCGAGTAGGTTACAGCCAAATCCTTTCATAATCTGTCCCAAAATTAGACCGATTTTGCCAGTGCCAATAATTCCCACCGTGCGTTGATGTAAGTTAAATCCCAAGAGTCCATCTAGGGAAAAATTACTTTCTCGGACGCGGTTATAGGCGCGATGAATTTTGCGATTTAGGCTCAAAATTAATCCTACAGCGTGTTCTGCTACGCCATAGGGTGAATAGGCAGGAACGCGCACAACAGTAACCCCTAAATCTGCTGCTGCTTGTAAGTCTACATTGTTAAACCCAGCACAGCGGAGGACAACTAGGTGAGTACCCCATGAGGCGAGAAGTTCTAAAGTTGGGGCATCAACCTGGTCGTGGACGAATACGCAAACAGCGGGAAATCCAGCGGCGAGAATAGCGGTATCGCGATTTAAACGAGGCTCAAAAAACACTAATTCATGTTGAGTGGAAGAATTTACAGCTGACAAAAAATGCCGATCGTAGGCTTTTGTGCTGAATACTGCTACTTTCATCTCCTACCTCAGGCTGTATGCTGCACGGTGTTCGAGTACATCGTAACTTGATATCGAAAGCAGGGATGTCTACCACGGACTAAGCCTGTGCGTCTCTGAACGCTGCGAATTTGAGGAATTGCTGACTGTGAAATTTATAACTCAGTGGCTTGATGGAGTGATGCGATCGCAGTTTTTAGCGACGGTTCAATCCATGATAGCCAGTTCAACCAAACAAAACTAAATTGATTTGTTGTCATTAACAGATTAATCTTGGCAATCTAGATATTAGGTGAAACACAAAAACTCAAATTATAGGAAATTCTGATGAATCGTTCAAAATTAGTTGCCATTATTACAGGTGCGATTTCTGTTATTTTAGCGATCGCCTACCTCATCCTCGTCCAACTGTTAGACTACCGGGACATGAAACCCGCCCCCATTAGCCAATTTGAGCCAGCACCTGAGATTATTTCTCAGTTTTGGCAGATTGACAAAATTGCCAAAATATAATCTACATTCAGTTTATTTGTATCTGTTCTTAATTTGTGGCAATTTTCGCTGAAATAGGGGCGTACTAGCTAGCTGTGCGTCCCCTGCTTAATGTCTATCGATAAAACTAATGATGACTATTGATTAATGCCAGGGCCGATTCATAGATAAATAACAATAGCTATTATTTATTACTCAAATACTATATATATAAGATTTAATTACCATAATTATCTTAGATTTATTTAAATCAGGTAATTCCATTTGGACACAGATAACGGTAAGCTGTTTCTAACAAAATTAAATAAATATAAATTCGCGTTAGTTGCGAGTGCTGAGTTTACAGGGATCAACGTAAGTTGATTTAAAACGGCAAAATTGTAATGAAATATATAGAGGTTTATTCATGGCTCAGTTTCTATTGGAGACTGTTTGGCTAGTCCCGTGCTATGCCTTAATAGGGGGATTATTGGCTGTGCCTTGGTCGCCGGGGATCATTCGCAAAACAGGCCCGAGACCGGCAGGTTATGTCAACTTGGTAATGACATTTTTGGCATTCCTACATAGTGTCATCGCCTTACAAGCAACTTGGAATCATCCACCCCAAGAAGTATTCATTCCTTGGTTATCTACAGCTGGTTTAGATTTGACCATTGCTTTAGACATTTCTTCCATTAGTGTCAGCGCTATGGTCACAGTCACTGGGTTGAATTTGCTGGCACAAATTTATGCCATCGGCTACATGGAAATGGATTGGGGTTGGGGACGCTTCTATTCCTTATTGGGATTATTTGAAGCCGGACTCTGCGCCCTTGCTTTATGTAATAACTTGTTCTTCAGCTATGTAATTCTAGAAATTCTGACGCTGGGAACTTACCTATTAGTCGGGTTATGGTTTAGTCAGCCTTTGGTGGTTACAGGTGCTAGAGATGCTTTCTTAACCAAACGGGTGGGAGACTTGTGCTTGCTCATCGGGGTGTTGGGGTTATGGCCTCTAGCTGGAACTTGGAATTACACAGAATTAGCCGAGTGGGCAACAACAGCCGATGTTAACCCAACAGTCATTGGATTGGTGAGTTTAGCCTTAATTGCGGGGCCGATGGGTAAATGTGCCCAGTTCCCATTGCATCTGTGGTTGGATGAGGCGATGGAAGGCCCTGTTCCCAGCACGATTTTGCGGAACTCGGTAGTAGTTGCTACTGGTGCATGGGTGTTGATTAAACTCCAACCGGTGTTAAGCCTCTCACCGATAGTTTCCTCAGCAATGGTGGGGATTGGTGCGGTTACAGCTTTGGGTGCTTCTTTAATCGCGATCGCTCAAATCGATCTTAAACGCTGTCAATCCTATTCTGTCAGCGCATACATGGGTTTAGTATTCATCGCTGTGGGAGTGCAACAAGACGAAGCAGCATTACTGTTAGTCCTCACCCATGCCGTATCGGCAGCACTATTAGTAATGAGTACTGGCGGAATTATCTGGAATAGCATCACCCAAGACGTAACCCAGCTGGGCGGACTGTGGAAGCGTCGCCCAATTTCCACAATCGCTTTTATTGTCGGCAGTTTAGGGTTAATTGGTTGTCCACCGCTGGGTAGCTTTTGGGCGCTGATGGAATTGGCAGATGGGTTGTGGGAAACTCAACCTTGGTTAGTCGGAATAATCATTGGGGTAAATGCTTTAACCGCAGTGAGTTTAACCAGAGAATTCGCTTTAGTTTTTGGTGGTAAAGCCAAACAAATGGCTCAGCGATCGCCTGAAGCTCACTGGCCGATGGTTCTACCGATGATGATTTTACTTGGCTTTAGTCTAAATCTGCCTTTTGTGTTGCAAAGCTTATCACTTTTACCAGATTGGGTAGACCTAAATAAAGATGTTGCACTACTTTTAAATTGGTCGAGTATTTTTGGTTGCAGTATCACTGCCGCCATCTATTTCAGCAATATCCCCAAACCGATTCGTTTGCCTTGGAAAGGTTTACAAGACTTAATCGCATACGATTTTTACACACCCAATATCTATCGGATGACGATTATTTTCACCGTTGCCCAAATTTCCCAACTTGCCGATATGATTGACCGCTTTGTAGTCGATGGTATTGTTAATCTTGTCGGTTTATTTTCACTTTTGGGTGGCGAAAGTCTCAAGTACAGTACCTCTGGTCAAACCCAGTTTTATGCCTTCACCGTACTTTTAGGAGTGGGTGTTTTAGGAATGTGGGTAACTTGGCCATTTTGGGGCGTACAGTTCTTAGATTTGATTTTCTAAGTTTCCCCATTCGGGTAGTTAATACTCGTTTTTGAAAACCTGATTTTAATATTGTGAGGAGAATTTCATGAGCATACAAAATCCCAAAATTAATGTTTCCCGCAGAGGTTTACTGAAGTTTGGTGCGGGTGCGATCGGTACAGGTGTTTTAACAGCTGGAATTAGTTCCAACTTAGTTGCACCGGAAAAATCTTTAGCACAAGAACCTCCAGCAAAACCTCCAGCAAAACCTCCAGCAAAAGAAGAAGAAATAAACCCTGATAAAGCATTGCAAGAGTTACTAGATGGGAATGATAGATTTGTTAAAAACAAACGTAAAAACCCCCACCAAAATAGTTCACGTTTAGTAGAAGTTGCTAAAGGTCAAAAACCCTTTGCTTCTATTCTAGGTTGTGCAGATTCACGAGTTCCTTCTGAAATTGTCTTTGACCAAGGACTAGGAGATTTATTTGTTTGCCGAGTAGCTGGTAATATTGCAACATCAGAAGAAATTGGTAGCCTAGAATTTGGCAGCTTAGTGTTAGGCACAAAAGTCATTTTGGTGCTGGGGCATGAAAGATGTGGTGCTGTAGATGCTACACTCAAAGGCGCTCAAGTACCAGGAAGAATTGGTAGTTTGATTGAGGCAATTAGACTAGGTGTAGAAAGGTCTAAAAATCAGCCAGGCGATAAGTTAGAAAACGCTTGTAAAGCTAATGTTTTAGTGCAAGTTGAAACATTGAAATCATCGTCAGTTTTATCTGAGTTAATCAATGCAGGCAAACTCAAGATCGTTGGTGGATACTACGATTTGGATACTGGCAAAGTTACCCTGGTTAGTTAGTTTTTTTATCCATTGTCATTGGTCATTAAAACAAAGTAAAACTGACTAATGACAATGGACAACGGACAACTGGCAAAGAACAAAGGACAAAGTTATCATGTTAAGTGTTTTAATTTGGCTACCAATTATATCTGCTATATTCATAGCAATATTACCTGCAAATATCCCTAATCATCGCATTCGTTTAGCAGCACTGTACTTTTCTGGAATAGTTTTTGCATGGAACATTGCCATCCTGTTGAAATTTGATATCAACAATCCAGCAATGCAATTCCAAGAGTATTTACCTTGGAATGAAACTCTTGGTTTGAATTATCAATTAGGCGTTGATGGACTTTCTATATTAATGTTGGTGTTAAATAGCTTGCTCACTTGGATTGCTATTTACAGCAGCAGTAAAGATACCGAACGTCCCCGGCTGTTCTACTCGATGATTTTATTAGTGAGTGGAGGAGTTGCAGGTGCTTTTCTAGCAGAAAACTTACTGTTATTCTTCTTATTCTACGAATTAGAATTAATTCCCTTCTACTTACTAATATCTATTTGGGGAGGGGAAAAACGGGCTTATGCTGGAATTAAATTCCTGATTTATACGGCTGTTTCGGGAGCATTAATTCTGGCGACGTTCTTAGGTATGGCCTGGTTGAGTCATTCTACCAATTTTGCTTTTGATGCATTCTCTACAGAAAATCTCTCAATCACAAAGCAAATCCTTTTACTAGCAGGAATAGTATTAGGTTTTGGCATCAAAATTCCTTTGGTTCCCTTCCATACTTGGTTACCGGATGCTTACGTTGAAGCTTCAGCGCCAATTGCCATTCTTCTAGGCGGCGTGTTGGCAAAGCTAGGAACATACGGACTGTTGCGATTTGGGTTGGGTATGTTTCCCCAGGCTTGGAGTATTATTGCACCGACTTTGGCAATTTGGGGAGCAGTCAGCGCTATCTATGGGGCGGTAATTGCGATCGCTCAAAAAGATATCAAGCGCATGGTAGCATACAGTTCCATCGGTCACATGGGTTATGTATTGCTAGCTAGTGCCGCCAGCACTCCCCTTGCACTCGTTGGCGCAGTAGCCCAAATGTTCAGCCACGGTATCATCTTGGCAATTCTCTTTCATTTGGTGGGAGTTGTGGAAGCCAAAGTCGGCACCCGCGAGTTAGATAAACTTAATGGTTTAATGAGTCCCATCCGTGGTTTACCTCTAATTAGTGCCTTACTCGTTTTAAGTGGTATGGCTAGTGCTGGTATTCCCGGTTTAACAGGATTTGTTGCTGAATTTATCGTCTTTCAAGGCAGCTTTTCTATCTTTCCCCTGTCAACAATTTTGTGTGTAGTAGCTAGCGGCTTAACCGCAGTTTATTTTGTCATTCTTCTCAACCGCACATGTTTTGGCAGACTTGATAACTTAGCCTACTATCCCAAAGTTCTTTGGTCTGAGAAAATCCCAGCATTAATTTTGGCAGCTTTTATCATCTTTTTGGGAGTACAACCCACTTGGTTAGTGCGTTGGAGTGAGTCCACGACTACAACAATGGTAGCTGCAATTCCCTCCATAGAAAAAACTACCATCTCTCAAGTACCACTGGAGTATAAATAGGAGTCAGAATTGGTGAATTCACCAATTCTGAATTCAATGCTTACCGCGTCCCTTTGTTAACAGTTGTTTTTGTTCAAATAGTGTGGTGGCTGGTGAGTTTAATCAAATACGTTAAACCCGCAAGCTATCACACTTACCTCAGCAAAATTTTGGGGAATTACTCTTTTTATTGCCATTATTGCTTTGTTTGGTTTTAATTATGCCGGAGTCAGTTTATGGATAACTTGTATAGCTGGCACAATTTATAGCATTGAAGAAATAGCGATGACGCTAATATTGCCAGTTTGGACACATGATGTTTTAAGAATTTTTCACGCGTTGAATATTCGTCAAGAATTAATAACACCAATTAGCGATTACCATGACAGCAATTAAAACAGCTACCAAATTACCTCCTTCCAAACATGAATTTGCTGAAGTCATTCATCGCCTAGAAGCTGGCGGTGCAATGTTACCCGATACCCCAGAAAATTTGATGCAAATTATCGGGTTATATAAAGCTTATGCTGTGCCAATGGACTTTTATTGGCGAGACTTACTTTATATTGCTGAAAACGTATTTTTAGATCCTTTGCCTTTCTTTAAATACTTCTTGCCCCAAGAGTATTTAGACTTACATAATCATTACGCTGGTGATGATGCCGATTTACGAATTTGGCGCGGTGAAGCTACAGCCCACCCAGAACTTTTGGCATTTATTGAGAAAGGTGAAACTTTCAAAATGCCCAAGTTATTGCATCACTTGTTCCACGATCGCATTAACATGGAATTTGCCGAAGCTTGTATGCGGGCAATGTTGTGGCATAGAGGTATGGGCGGGCAATTTGACCCTTACCTAGATTCCGACGAATACAAAGCCAACGCCGATAGGGCAATTAACGCTTACTTCCAAGGCAACCCAGTGATGCTGGGACTTTACAAGCTGTTCCCCGATATGTTTTTGGAACAGTGCCGCCAGATGTCATACTACGCTAACTTGGGTTTGTTCTGGGAAGTCATGGCGCCGGTGTTTTTTGAAATGTCCGACCGCTATGACGAAGGCACCATTAGCACTGTCCCAGAAGCAATGAATTTCTTAGTTAATGGTATATTTGCGATCGCTGGTCGTCCAATTTATCATCACGTTTATATTCGTGGCGAATGCTACGAAATTATCCCCAAATCTAAGGGTTTCATGTGGCTATATGAAGCAGCGTTACCCTACGTCGAAGCTGTTTTCTACCGTACCGCGCCTTTTAGGGGGACAAAATCTTATAATGCCCAAGCACGTCAAGTACCAGAAGACCAAAAAGACTTTCATTTTGGCATTCTTTACGCTGATGTATTTCCAGTAGGTACTGCTGGCATTCCCCCCACATTATTAATGCAAGATATGTTGCATTTTTTACCCCCCTATCTTGTTGATTATTACAAGCAACATTGCCGGGGTGAAGAAGATATGTTGATTCAGTTGGGAGTTAGTTTTCAACGGTCAATGTATTGTGTAACTTCTGCGGTAATTCAAGCCTTGCGGACTGCACTTTTATATCCATTAGATGACCCAAATCCCAAACATTTACAAGCCAATCGAGACTTCTTTGAAATGCAGCTAAATCGCTTTACTCGTTCTGAATATAATATCCGTGATGCTGCACGTTTAGGAAGTATTCAAAGGCAAGATTATCGTTGAAGAAAGCAGCTATGCACAGGGCAAAAAGCAGAATTGCCTTCTGCCCTCTGCCTTTCTTGATAAGAGATCCCCCCAACCGCCATTAAAAAGCAGGGTAGTTGGGGGGATCTATGTTTGAGGCTTCAGTGCGTAAGTCCTGTTTAAATAAGATTTATCGAAAAAATGGGTTTAAAACCTCCTGCTGCTACCTCTGCTTTTTGTTAACTACTCAAGGCTTTTAAAAACCGCTGTAAACTCTTAAACACATTCGGCTTTCTCGCTGGTATAGCGTTGGTTGTTGTTTGGGGTTGTCCCTTCATCAGGATGAGATCTAATTCATCACCCGATGGTTTTGTGGGTAAATCGGCAATTTTTTGATAATCACCGCCGTTTTCCACCCAAATTTCCCACTGTCCTGGGTAGCAGCGATATAAGGCAGTTTGCTCGTCTATCGGCCGCAGATAATAGGCGGATTCAATGGTATTGATGAAACGATCGCGGATTTTTCTAGCTGCGTAACCAATACCCACAGTTCCGGCATCTTCTAGGCGGGGATTTAAAAATAGTAAAGGGCGATCGCCGATTACTTCACATAACTTTTCTAACTGCGGTACTTCCACGGCAGTGGGGGAGATGAATAAGAAAATTTCATCCTCTGGCTGGATTTTTGTTTGCAAGGAAGCAGCCCTCCCCGTCCCGATATCCGAAATTTGAAATGATGCATCAGCCCAATCGCGGCGGGCTAAAGCCGCAGCCCCAGCATCTGCAAAGAAAACCTTCAAGCGAGAATCGTATTCAGCAAACAGCGGCACAAATTGTTCCGCCACTGGCATCAGTTTCAGTTCTGGGAACAGGAACTCAACTTGTAGGCGATTACAGCCATCAGCAAGGGCAGCTTGGACGGCGGTTTGAGATTGGGCGATCGCATCTTCAAGACTATTGGGAAGTTCACTCATGATTTATTATCTTGGTTTAGCATTACTTCTATTGTTCCAGCATTGGCTGTAATTTTCGCGTTGCTAAATTTAAATATGAATAATATTGATATGGGAACCTTAAAAATAAAGTATTGATATCAGGGTATTTCATGAAACCTGTTTTTCATAAAGGTAAGTTAACAACATGGAAGGATGACCAGGGTTTTGGCTTCATCCGTTCCAGTGAAAGCAGCCAAGATGTTTTTCTTCATATTACTGCACTTAAAGAAACCAATCATCGTCCACAAGTTGGCGATGTGATTTGCTATCAGCTAAAGGTTAATCAAGACGGAAAAATGCGTGCTTGCAATGCCTTCATTGAGAAAGTTGCATCTAAACCTATCTCGAAAACCTCATCTTCTAGAATAGAGAAAGAAACATTCAAGTTTAAAGCTAAATCTTATTTAATATTCGAGGTGTTGCTCTTATGCTTCTTGCCAAGTTTAGGAGCATTGCATTTTGCATTGACAACTTTCAATCTAACTCCTTTAATTCTCTATTTATTAATGAGTTTTCTGACCTTTGTACTGTATGCGAATGATAAATTTCGTGCAAAGCAGGGGCGCTGGAGAATACCAGAAAATACATTACATTTGTGCGAATTTATGGGTGGATGGTTGGGGGCATTCATCGCCCAAAAAACATTACGCCACAAAAGTAGTAAGGCTTCATACCAAGCTGTATTTTGGGTAATAGTAGTTATTCACATTATATTTTGGTGCGATTGGCTTTTCTTTGGAAAAAGACTGGTGGGTTTATTTATCAGCAGTGTTTTTAAAGTATAAGAAAGTCAAGCTGATAAACTATTTGATGTCAATCAATGGTCAATCTCTGGTACTCATATATTCATCAGAAAAACTGTCTAGACTCTCGATGAATAATTTCCAGGGGTTATCATTGTCAATAAATTCAGCGTCAGGAGAATAGCTACCTCTTTGATTACCAATCCCTTCTTCTCTCAAATCATCAATTAAGGTATTCAAATCAAAGTTTTCTGGTAATTTTTCACCTACAACCAAAATACCTTCTTTTCGATAGAGTTCTGCT
Organism: Nostoc sp. ChiSLP01; assembly: GCA_034531195.2. GTDB lineage: Bacteria > Cyanobacteriota > Cyanobacteriia > Cyanobacteriales > Nostocaceae > Nostoc. The sequence goes on along the minus strand of JAVRBO020000100.1, from coordinate 21,097 downwards.
TCATTAGAAGACACTATATTCGTTGCTTCTAACGTTTGCTGAGTGAGTGCATTAATTTTTTCGGTAACAGCTTGCAAAACAAACTCCTCAGTCGAGATTCCTTGACTATTTGCCCATTTTTGGATCTTTTCTTGGAGTTGAGCAGGAAAGTTCATAGCAGTAAATATAAAAGTGCTTTACATACCGAGTGAAGAAGTGCGTTCAACGCTTAACTAATGATAAATCCGGTTTCAGCCTTTCTAAAACTTGCTTTAATACCATCGCTGTCCAATCTATATCGGCTTCGGTAGTATCGCGCCCCAAGGTGATGCGAATTCCGCCCAAGGCTGCTTTTTCGGAATAACCCATTGCTAATAATATGGGGCTTGGGCTGAGTTTTCCACTATGACAAGCAGCACCAGCACTAATACCAATGCCGGCAAGATTTAGCTGTTTTACTAAGGTTTTACCAGTGAGTTTTTCACCATCGGCGTATTCTAAGCACAGACTTACATGGTGAGGTAAACGATCGCAGCTATCCCCTGTAGGAATTAAACCAGGAATTTCAGTTAATTGGGCAAAAGTGCGATCGCGTAACTGAATCAACCGTGGTGTTTCTATAGGCAATTCCTCTGCTGCTAATTCAGCGGCGACACCAAACCCAGCAATTATCGGTACTGCTTGTGTACCAGAACGCAGCCCCATTTCTTGCCCACCACCACCTAGTAAAGGCATCAATTCCACACCAGGACGTACATACAGCGCCCCTACACCTTGGGGGCCATAGATTTTATGGCTGGCGAGGCTAAGTAAGTCTACGGGGAGTTGTTGTACATCTATGGCTAAACGTCCCGCAGCTTGCACCGCATCTGTATGGAATAAAGCACCATGCGATCGCGCAATTTTTCCTAATTCTGCAATTGGTTGTACAGTCCCAACTTCACTTTGACCATAAATTACGGAAACCAACACTGTATTATGTCGTAACGCCGCCTGTAAATCCAAGGGGTTGACTCTGCCTTTGGAGTCTACACCTAACCGCGTAACTTCCCAACCCCCTATTTCTAAGAACCGAGCTGTCTCGGAAATTGCGGAATGCTCGACGCTGGAGATAATTATATGTTGAGGAACACTATATAAGCGAGCGACGCCCATAATTGCCAGATTATTTGCCTCAGTACCCCCAGAGGTAAAAACAATCGATTCAGGAGTGGCGGCGTTAATTAACAGAGCAACTTGGACTCTGGCTTGTTCCACAACCGTTGCAGCCCGTTTTCCCCATTCATGTAAGCTGGAAGGATTGCCCCACTGTTGAGTGAGGACTGTTTGCATAACTGCGATCGCTTCTTTGCGAGTGGGAGTAGTCGCGCTGTAATCTAGATAAATTTGCATATAACTGATAATGGAGAGAACACACGCTGGTAATAAGCTGCTGATTTTTTTAGCACTTACACTTTAGGGGGACAAATCTGACAAAATCTCTGCAATTTTGCATGAATGAGTGGGTTTTTTTTGCCTGGGAAAGCTATTTTTTTACTTCATCTCATAACCCTAAATTTTGGGAATGATAAATATATCCCCTCTAAATCCACTTTTAACAGATTACAGTGCAAATTTTATCTAGACAAAGGTTTTTTTTATATATCTTTTTACCGATCTTTCTCCTTGCTGCTTGTCAACGAGTCCAGTCATCCAATAAACTTTTAGCAGCTTTACCACAAGATCCTTTAGTTCAAGTTTTCTTTAACCATTCTCAATCTTCGGAATACAAAGAAACTTACCGTCAACAAAGTCGTTTGGGAGATGACTTAGAAAAACAGATTGTTGATACTATTTCTCAAGCTAAATCAACAATAAATGTGGCGGTGCAAGAATTACGTTTACCTAAAGTCGCCCAAGCACTTGTTGATAGACAAAAAGCTGGAGTAAAAGTTAGGCTAATTTTAGAGAATACCTATAGCCGACCTTGGAGTAGTTTTACACCTGAAGAAGTAGGTAAATTAGAAAAAAGAGAACGAGAACGCTATCAAGAATTTCGCCAATTTATCGATATTAACCACGATAATCAACTGACTCCCGCAGAAATAAATCAAAGAGATGCTTTAATAATTTTACAAAATGCAAAAATTCCTTGGATAGACGATACAGCAGATGGTTCCGAAGGCAGTAGTTTGATGCACCATAAGTTTTTAATTGTAGATAATCGCATTGTAATTATTACTTCGGCGAATTTTACTTTGAGTGATACCTTTGGGGATTATACAAATCCTAGCAGTTTAGGTAATGCTAATAACTTATTGCAAATTGACAGCCCAGAATTAGCATCTTTATTTACACAAGAGTTTAATATTATGTGGGGTGACGGCCCCGGAGGTAAGCCAGATAGCCGATTTGGTCTCAAAAAGCCACGGCGTTTACCTCAACAAATTACATTAAATAAAACCAAAATTACTGTACAGTTTTCGCCTAGTTCTCCCACCGAACCTTGGACTAATAGTAGTAATGGTTTAATTGGCAAAACTTTAGATTCAGCAACAGGATCTATTGATTTGGCTTTATTCGTTTTTTCCGAACAGCGTCTTGCTAATATTTTGGAAAATCGACATCAACAAAATGTCCAAATTCGGGCTTTAATTGAACCACAATTTGCCTATCGTACTTATAGTGAAGCATTAGATATGATGGGATTTGCTCTTAGTAATAAATGTAAATATGAAGTTGACAATCATCCCTGGCAAAACCCAATTACAACCGTAGGCGTACCTACATTACCCAAAGGCGATTTGCTACACCACAAATTTTCAGTTATTGATAACCAAACAGTAATTACAGGTTCTCATAATTGGTCTGATGCAGCCAATAATGGTAACGACGAGACACTTGTAGTAATTGAAAGCCCGATAGTCGCTGCTCATTATGTGCGAGAGTTTGCTCGTCTTTATGCCAAAATAAAACCTGGCTTACCACTAGGAATTCACCAGAAAATTAAAGCCCAGCAAACAAAATGTTCTCAGATAAAAACGTCTTGCTAAAGTCAAACCTTTGTGAAAATAGCAACATTCATAACCCTGAATTATTAAAGAAGGCAGGGTTCTGTTTCTTCAGGAAGCTCGCGGCATCGCAAGCCGAACGTACTATTCGCCTGCTACAAGATTTGCTAGATTTAGCACGAGTAGATAGCGCTTACTTGCATTTTCAAATGAAATCTTACGTTTTAAATTACTTAGTTGAAGAAATTGTGGTGATGGCAGAAAAATATAGCGATCGCCAAATTAATATTCGTCAGTTAGCTTTAGAGGATATTTGAAAAATCCTCTTATCGGTAGCAAGAAGATTAAGTGTACTAAGTCTTTTTCAAAAATCAAATATGAGTTATATATTTCTGCAATTAAAACAGAAAGCTAATTTATGCCAATTAATCAATGGGCGACTAACTATCCACTATACTCTCATAACAAGTCTCTATAAGTATAGAAGAACTACTAGCAAGAATCCGCGCTCATTTACGCCGCACTCAAGAAACAGACGAAGACTTATTACAGTTTGAAGACTTAAGCTTAAATCGCCGCACTCGTCAAGTATTTCGCGCTAAAAGAAGCATTGAGTTAACAGCCAAAGAGTTTGATTTATTAGAATATTTGCTTTCACATCCCCCTCAGGTATTTACCAGAGACCAAATTCTCGAAAAAGTTTGGGGTTACGACTTTATGGGTGATTCCAATATTATCGAAGTCTATATTCGTTATCTACGCCTGAAATTAGAAGAAAATAAAGAAAAACGCCTAATTCACACAGTGCGTGGCGTAGGTTACGCACTGCGCGAGTAAGTAGGAGGCAGGGGGCAGAGGGCAGGAGGCAGGAGGCAGGGGGCAGGAGGCAGGGGGCAGAGGGCAGGAGGCAGGAGGCAGGGGGCAGGAGGGAAAGACAGTTTCGATCGCGGTTTTAAACTTTTGTATTTTATATTTAGTTATGTCTGGCTACTTAATACGATTTTAGATTTTAGATTTGGGATTTGGGATTTGGGATTGGGAATAGGCTTGGTGAATCTGGGTTTAGTGAATTTATTTATCAGAATCATTTTTTAAATTGGTCTAAGCAACTCAAAAGTTAAAAGGATGAAACTGATTAGTAAAGAATTTAGCTAACCTTCCCTCCCCGCGTCCCCGTGTCTCCCTGTCGCAGTATCTTCCCCATCACTGATGAATCTCACCATCAGGCATGATTGCTCCAGCTAGGTTAGCACCAATTAGTTTAACCAGAAGCCTTTCACCAGAGCGAATCCGCGCTCCTCGTAAATCGGCTCCGCGTAAATCGGCTCCACTGAGATCTGCACCAATTAAATTAGCAGCACGTAAATTTGCCTCCCTGAGATCTGCTAAAAGTAGGTTTGCTCGAAACAAATTAGCTTCAGATAAATTTGCTCCTCTGAGGTTAACTTTGTGCATAAAAGTATCGCTGAGATTAGCACCGCTTAAGTTGGCATAACTGAGATTTCTGCCAGATAAGTCTTTATTGCTCAAATTTGCTCGACTATAGTCTTTACCACTCAAATCTGGATTGTGCTTTGATGGTGGCTGGCTTGCTTGAGATGGTGTTTCGTAGTGAAACGGCGATGACGATGGCTGCTTATGTGTGCTTTGATGTTTGGTTTTTACAGAGCGCAATTTTTCACGAGCTTCATTTATCGCTTTGAGCTTGTCTTGTGCCTTCTGCTGTAAGCGGAGATTTTCCTTCGGAATGCGATCGGGATGCCAAACAAAGACCAAATCTTTATAAGCCTGGTTCACTTCTTCAAGCGTTGCCCCAGGCTCTAATTCCAAAATTCTATAGTACCGCTCCAGATCGCTCATACGTCATTTTGGTGGACAATCAAGTTAATTATGAGTGATACAGCGTTCTATCGGCTGCATCTTTTATTATTTGGGCATGGGGCATTGGGCATTGGGGAGTTAGGAGTTAGGAGTTAGGAGTTAGGAGTTAGGAGTTATTATTCTCCCCCTGCTCCCCCTGCTCCCCCTGCTCCCCCTGCTCCCCCAGCCCCTCATCTCCCCATCTCCCCATTTCTCCATCGAGCGATCGCTCTTAAATATGCTGCAACTGGAATTTGATAAACTTCAATAAAAATCCAAACAATAATTGATAAGTGTGACAAAAAAGTTAATATTGTCCAAATATATGGCATCCAGGTTATCGGCTCATTGATATTAGGAGGAAAATAATAAGCTACTATGCCAATGAGAGTAGTAGGAAGGACTACAAAAGCAATAGCAGCTAGTCCATAACCCCAACCTAATTCCACGCCTTCTAACTGGGCTTCTGTCCAACTAAACCCATTCCAACGCCAAACCAAGGGTGGTTGCCTAGAAGGCATCTTGATTTGCTGTAGTTCTAGGTTCACCGTAAAAATCTCTTGGCAAAAGTCACAAGCCATAGCTTCCATCAATGGCATATGAGAAATCTTACCTATCCGACAGACTGGGCAGGGGTAAACTCCATGATAGTCAAAAGATTTGGCTAAGATTTTAGGACTGGGCATAATGAAACTGTTGATTCTAAAAAGTTGAGCTGCTGAATAAGAACTTGGGTAAGAATAGATGTATGGCATTTCTCAATTGTCTGTAATCAGCTTTCACAAGGTAAAAACAGAAGTCAGGAAAATTAGATGTTTTGATTTTGGAATCCTAGCTTTTGGAATTTTTGAACGACTATGCCGCGGCTGTAACTTTTCTTTGATTCCTGAAAATTGGCTGTATTTAATCATCTGAACTTTTAAATTTTTTCCCATTGGTTTTTGATTATGTACGCTATTTCTTGAGTTATGACATAGCAAGATTTGTAAAGTTATATCACTATAACAATGTCTAATCGCAAGCCGCTTTATTCTAAGCAAACAAAAAACGAGAACTTCATGACACAAATTCTGAGAAATCGAGGGTGACAAAGCTTACAATTTAAGCATCTCAATTCAAAGAGAAATTTGAAACTTGTTTAAGGTAGGATGCGCCACCTTCAAGTCTAGACGCGCAAAGGACGACTTGCCGTAGACATCAGAACAAAGCGTGATGAGTGAATTTTGGGGACTCCTCTACAAAAACCAAGCTACGCCTAGCATCTCGTGGAGAAATGCTATAGTCTTGATTCCCCCAGTTGTACTGAGTCTATCGCTTTTTTAGCTGTTGTGGGGGTCTTGACACCACTAACCCTTCCTGTTAATGTTACTATACATAGGTTTATCTAGTTTCGTTAAATTTTCAGCTAAAGCCCCTCGCAAATGTTTAACACAAATTCCTACTTTTATTTTTGGTTTAGGGTGGTTCACCGGGAGTGAATATAGTTTCCACATGGAAACCACCCGGTGAACCGCAGAGCGAACTCTGCGGTTTTTGTTTTTTAAGGAGAATTTCATTGTGACTTATTTGAGTAGTTGGTTTTACGGCTTTTACTTTTGGCCCAGAGTCAGTTCCGGGTAGATAGCGTTATGCCGATAAACCACAACGCGCCCGGAACTTCTCAAAGGTTCCGGGCTTTTTTCTTAATGGGGTATAGGCATGAGGAAGCAGGGGGGACAAACAATTCAAAATTCAAAATTCAAAATTCAAAATTCAAAATGAAGAATCATCCTCCTGCCTGCTGCCTCCTGCCTCCTGCCTCCTGCCTCTACCAATGCCCAATACCCAATACTTAATTTTTTAGGAGAATTAAATCATGATTAACGCTAAACTTGCTGCACAATCTCATCCCAATCACCAGACAATCGTTAAACTTTCAGAAAAAGTCGCTTTCGGCGGTGAAGAATTGGTAATTATCGGCGGCCCCTGTACCGTCGAAAGCTGGGAACAAATGGAGACAGTAGCACAAAAGCTATCTACTGCATCGGTACAAGCTTTGCGTGGTGGTGTCTACAAACCCCGAACATCTCCCTACGCTTTCCAGGGTATGGGCGAGTCAGGATTGGAAATTTTGGCGGAGGTACGATCCCAGTACAATATGCCAGTTGTCACCGAGGTGATGTCAATTTCCCAAATTGAAGCAGTGGCCGCCCACGCTGATATGCTTCAAGTTGGTAGCCGCAATATGCAAAACTTCGATTTGCTCAAAGCTTTAGGGCAAGCTGGTAAACCGATACTACTTAAACGTGGTTTAGCAGCGACAATTGAAGAATTCGTTATGGCGGCTGAATATATTCTCAGCCACGGAAATCCTAATGTGGTGTTGTGCGAAAGGGGTATCCGCAGCTTCGATGATTACACCCGCAACGTCCTAGATTTGGGCGCAGTTGCAGCACTCAAACAAATAACTCACCTGCCTGTGATTGTAGATCCTTCCCATGCCGTAGGTAAACGGGAATTGGTAGCACCTGTAGCTAGAGCTGCGATCGCTTGCGGTGCAGATGGGTTAATAATTGAGTGTCACCCAGAACCAGAAAAATCAGTTTCTGACGCCCGTCAAGCACTTTCTTTAGAAGATATGGTGGATTTAGTTAATAGTTTAAAGCTTGTAGCAACAGCCGTTGGGCGCAGCATATCACAAACAAAAGGGGTGGGTTCTAAACCTGCCCCTTTTGTTTGCGCTGCTTGAATAAAATATAGTGGGGAACAGGGAACAGGCAATAAGCAACAGCTTTGAAAGTCTCTTGGTGTGAGGGTTTTAAGAAAAAACCCTTTCCCTTGTCTTGCAAAACTATTTTTGCAAGAGGCTTCATGAGTGGAACTCACAAGGAACAATGAAAATGTCTTTTCCTCCTTCCTGCCTTCTGCCTCCTGCCCTATTTTCAAGTCAGGCTATTAAAGAAGCCCAGTAATCCCGTAGTAAACACAAGCACCAGCACCAATAATATAGACAAACCAAGTTAGAAAAAAGCCAATTGCGCGGCCGGGTGAAGGGCCATAGGTTGCGATCGAACCCCATGCATGAGCAATCCGCCCTACAGTCAGCGCACTCCCAATCAACCAGAGTATCCAAGGCGACGAATGCATCAATTCTAAAGTCACGAGCGACAGCAGTGCCAAGGGTACATATTCTGTAAAATTTCCATGTGCGCGTACCTTACGCTGAAGAACTCCATCATCAGCAGTTTTTGTCAGCAAAGATTTTTGAGTATAGCTTTCGACAAACGCCGCCCAAGGATTGGGATTTTCCAGATAATTTGGCTGGTTTATGACTTGCGCCTCAGTTTCTCCGTGCCAAATTCGAGTTCTGGTACGCTCTATGACGACAATATAAGAAAGGGCAAACGCAATCAAGCCATTGAGTCCGACAAAAAATGTTGTAACAGGGATAGACATAGAAAATCTCAACTGCGGGTCAATTTTATAAAATAGAAACTTGCAGCTAAGTAGCCAAGTCCCCAACTGGGTATAAGTTTATGAAATTTGCTCCTTTGGTTGAAAAGATCGCAACGGTATCCAATGAAGCTCAGTTGCGCTCTTGCTTTTTGGAGTATGCAGGTGAATTAGTTGGAGCTACTGCTTGGGGATTGGATTTGCTGGATAGCCGTTTTCAAGTCATTGCGTCAGATTTGTGGGGATTGCCTGATACGTTTCGCCATCGCTATCAGGAAATTGGACGAAATGGCGATCGCGTCAGTCAGCTGATGATTCAACAGCAAATTCCAGTTCATACTCTAACAGTACATTCTCTCCAAGATTGGTATCACAGCGAACTCTATCAATCTGTGTTCCGCATCTATGGAATCGAATATGGTATGGTTGCACCGCTAATCGGCGTCGGTCGGTTGCTTGGTGGAATTTATTTTCTACGTGGAAAAGAACTTCCCGCCTTTAATGATGGCGATCTGATTCAATTAAGTTCTCTGTGCCAGCATTTATCCGTTCGTTTAGCAACTTTTCGCCTGGCGATCGCTCCATCTTTAGCCAATTGTCTCACACCACGAGAAGTTGATGTTGCTCAATTAGTTGCCCAAGGCTTAAGCAATCGAGAAATCGCTTTGAAGTTACATATCAGCCGTGATGCTGTAAAACAGCTACTCAAGCGGATGTTTCAAAAACTAGACGTTTGTGCCCGTGCTGAAATGATTGCGAAGTTAAAGGATTGAGTTTACTTGTTTTATACCCTAACTTATACCCAAAAACAACTGTGAATTTATGTGCTATCTTTCTGCCATAAATTGACGAGATGTTTTTATATTTTAGAATTTCAAAAACATAATATAATATCAAGTTCGCTTAATTACTTATAAATCATGAAACACCCCACCCGCCTTACGGCATCCTCCCCTTGCTAAGGGGAGGGTTGGGGAGGGGTAACGCGAGGACTGCAATCATAACTAATCATCCGAACTTAATATAAGTCTAATATATTCTTCATCAAAATATAGAGATAATATGTAAATTTTGCGGAATCATCTAAATTTTATTTTTGTATAACTCGTTGTTTGCATAGCTAATTTTAAAAATAAAAGACTAATACTACATATAAATTTATTAGTTAAGAGTAACCATAAATAATCAGATATTTGGAGTTGAATTATTCACAAATGTCACAATATATTCATATGAAAATCAAGCCAGCTTCACACAAATTTCTCTCTTAAGAGCTAGGCTAAAAAATAAATTATTTAGAATGCTAACAGTTAGAGGAACTAATATTAAATGACTCCACTAGAAATCGATCGCAACGATTTTGTGGAAAATACAATGTTTGGCAACAAACCCTACCCTTCGGGCAATAGGTGACGCTCATTGTGAGAATTAAGTACCGACTAAAAGCAGGCGATCGCTAATGCAGTTGCCTGGTTTTGGCTGACTTTAGTAAAACCAATAACATACCACTACATCTATCTACTTTCCCTTTCCCCCGATTGTCGATATGCGTTGTTTAATTTCAGTTCAAACGACAAAACCTTTATCTTCAGTTGCTCAAAGCATTCCTCGTTTTTATGGCTTGATTTCAAGAGGGCGGTTATGGTTACTGGTGCTGGGTTTGACATACTTGTGTGCTGCTTGTAACGCAAGTGACGCTCAATCAAGTGGCAAGCAAGCAGGTAAAAAGCGAGCTGTGCCAGTGGTGGTTGCCACTGCCACTCAAAAGACTATTCCAGTACAGCTATCGGCTACAGGAACAGTAGAAGCATATTCCACAGTATCTGTCAAGTCCCAAGTAGGTGGACAACTGACTGGGGTTTATTTTCAGCAGGGACAGAACGTCAAGAAAGGAGACTTGTTATTTAAAATAGATTCCCGTTCCTTGGAAGCAGCGTTGATGCAAGCTAATGCTGCTAAAGCCAAAGATTTGGCGCTCTTGAAACAGACACAGGCAAATGTGACCAAAGCGATCGCCCAAGTCAACCAAGCAAAAGCGAATGTAGCCAAGGATGTTGCTCAAGCCACAAACGCAGATGTGCAGGCCAAAAGATACAACAGCTTATTAAAAGAAGGGGCAATTAGCAAAGAACAAGCGGATCAGTTCCAGACGACAGCTGATGCTCAACGGGCAACAGTCAATGCAGATCGAAATGGAGTAGCAGATGCCACAGCAGCCGTAGCCGCAGCCCAAGCAGATGTCCAAAATGCCAAAGCAGCAGTGGCAGCAGACGAAGCTGCGATCGCCAATGCCAAAATCCAGCTTTCCTACAGTTCCATCTACTCACCAATTACCGGACGCACAGGTAGCCTGAAGCTCAATCAAGGCAACTTAGTAGAAGCCAACGCCACCAATCCATTAATTACCATCAGCCAAATCCGCCCGATTTACGTTACCTTTTCCATCCCCCAAAGGTTGCTGCCAGATTTGAAAAAGTACAGTGCTAACGGCAAGTTAGAAGTTAGTGCCATACCTCCAAAAGATACAGGGCGTCCGATACAGGGTGAACTCACCTTTGTTGATAGCGGACTCAATACCCAAACAGGCACAATTCAACTTAAAGCCACCTTTAGCAACACAGATGAGCGACTAGTTCCGGGGCAGTTTGTCAACGTAGTACTCAAGCTAACCGAAGAACCAAATGTAATCACCGTGCCTTCCCAAGCAATCCAAACCGGACAGCAAGGGCAATTTGTATTTGTAGTCACACCCGATAAAACAGCCCAAATGCGCCCAGTTACCGTAGGCGACACCATTGGCAACGAAACCGCAATCAAACAAGGGTTGCAACCAGGCGAGAAAATCGTCACCGATGGACAATTCAATCTAGTACCTGATGCCACAGTGCAAGTGAAACCGGAAGTAGGCGACAAAGGGGCAGGGGGACAATAACTCTTAACTCCAGACGCGATTAATCGCGTCTCTACTCTTAACTCCTCACTCCTAACTTCTAACTCCTAATTCTTAACTCAGATGAACATTTCCCAGCTATTCATCCGGCGTCCAATCATGACAACCCTAGTGATGGTTGGCATCTTAATATTTGGGCTGATGAGTTACCAACAGCTACCTGTTAGTGATTTGCCCAACGTGGATTATCCAACACTCCAGGTAACGGCTAACCTGCCTGGAGCTAGTCCAGAAACGATGGCTTCTTCGGTTGCAACTCCTTTAGAGCAGCAGTTTTCTAGCATCGCCGGATTGAGTTCAATGAACTCTACTAGCTCTTTGGGTAGCACGCAAATTACGCTGCAATTTGACCTCAATCGTGATATTGACGGAGCAGCACAGGATGTACAGTCTGCTATTTCTAAAGCAGCGAGGCAGTTGCCGACTAATATGCCTAATCCCCCTTCATTCCGCAAGGTAAACCCGGCAGATCAACCAGTCCTCTACATCTCTTTAAATTCATCTATTTTGCCGCTTTCAACTGTAGATAAGTACGCCGAAACACTGTTGGCACAACGTCTGTCGATGGTGGATGGGGTGGCGCAAGTCCAGGTGTACGGTTCGCAAAAGTACGCGGTAAGGATTCAGCTCGATCCCGAATCATTGAGTGCTAAAGGTATAGGAATCGATGAAGTAGCTGATGCGATCGCTAACGGAAATGTTAACCTACCAACCGGCACACTTTACGGGCAGCAGCAGAACTATACAATTGAAGCCAACGGTCAACTTAACGATGCCGCCAACTATCGCTCCCTAGTTGTAACTTATCAAAACGGCGCACCTGTGCAGTTAGGCGAACTCGGTCAAGTGCTGGACAGCGTGGAAAATGACAAGATTGCCAGCTGGTATTTTCCGACGAAGCAGGGTAATAAAGAGCAAGGAGATGGGAAGATAGGGGAGCATAACTCTCAACTCCTAACTCCTAACTCCTCACTCAGCACTCCCAATGCCCAAGTCCAAAATTCTGGCGTGCGGGCGATCGTTTTGGCAATTCAACGCCAACCGGGAACTAATACCGTCGAGGTGGTGGATGCAATTAAAAAACTGCTACCTAGCTTCCAAAAACAGATTCCGGCGGCTGTGAACATGAATATTCTCTACGATCGCTCTCAATCAATTCGCGAATCTGTAGATGATGTACAATTCACGCTGTTACTCACCATCGCTTTGGTAGTACTGGTAATCTTTCTCTTTCTTCGCAATATCTCGGCTACAGTCATTCCCAGTTTGGCAGTACCGCTGTCAATCGTAGCGACCTTTGCAGTGATGCTGGTGCTGGGCTTTTCACTCGATAACTTGTCGCTGATGGCATTAACTTTATCAGTGGGTTTCGTGGTGGATGACGCCGTAGTCATGCTAGAAAATATTGTCCGCCACATGGAAATGGGTGAGAGCCGCATGGAAGCAGCTTTGAATGGTTCTAGAGAAATTGGTTTCACAATTTTATCAATGACCATTTCCTTGGTAGCAGTATTTATCCCTGTGCTGTTCATGGAAGGCATTTTAGGGCGACTGTTCCGTGAGTTTGCCATTACCATCAGCGTTGCCATCTTAGTTTCTGGCGTCATTTCCCTAAGCTTAACGCCAATGCTGTGTTCCAGATTCTTGCGTCCACCTCATCATCAGGAAGCAGGGGGAGCAGGGGAGGCAGGGGGGACAGAGGAAAGATGGGGAAGTGTGGGGAGTGTGGGGAGAGAGGGGGGAAAGATTTCTTCCCCATCCTCCCACACCTCCCACATCTCCTCCGATGCTCAATGCCCGATGCCCGATGCCCAAATCGAAAATCCTTGGACTGAGCGAAGCCGAAGTCCAAAATCTAAAATCCAAAATTTCCAGACTCGTCTTTACAATATTTCGGAAAGCTTCTTTGATTTGTTGTTGCGGGGATACGATTGGAGTTTGAAGATATCGCTGAAGTATCACCGGACAACAATGGTAATTTCGGCAGCGATTCTTGTAGCGACGGTCTATCTATTTATAGTTGTGCCTAAGGGATTTGTTCCCAACGCTGATGTGGGACAAATTACTGCAACTACTCAAGCATCAGAGGATATCTCCTTTGATGAAATGGTAAAACATCAACAGGCTGTAGCTGCGATCGCTTACCGCGATCCAAATGTTGATTCCATCAACTCCAGTGTCGGGGCTGGCGGCCCAAATGCGTCTGCTAACAGCGGACGACTTTTAATTGAACTCAAGCCCCGCCACGAGCGTCATCTCAGTGCCGATGAAATAGTCGAGGAACTTCGACCAAAATTGTCAAGTGTACCTGGAATCAAAGTCTTCTTGCAAAATCCGCCTGCGATCAATATTGGGGGGCAACAAACAAAAGCGCAGTATCAATTTACTCTTCAAAGTCCCGATATTCAAGAACTTTACCAGTACGCTCCACTTCTAGAAAATCAACTCCGCAACTTGTCAGAGTTACAAGATGTCAACAGCGACCTACAAGTCAAAAATCCCCAAGTCAAAGTAGACATCAACCGCGACCAAGCGTCGGCTCTCGGTTTGACTGCCAATCAAATCGAAACTGCCCTAAGTAATGCCTATGGTACTCGCCAAGTCTCTACCATCTACGCCTCTGATAGCCAGTATCAAGTAATTATGGGTGTGGAGCCAAAATACCAACAAAATTCCCAAGCCCTAGATTTGCTCTCAATTCGTGCCCCCAACGGACAACTCGTACCTTTAAATGCTGTAACAACTTTGACCAAGGATGTAGGGCCGCTGACCATTAACCACAAAGGACAGCTAGCCTCTGTTACCTTCTCTTTTAACCTCAAACCGGGAATATCGCTAAGTAGTGTCACTGGAAAAATTGAACAAATTGCCCGTCAAACACTACCAACTAGTATTAGTACGGCGTTTCAGGGTTCAGCCCAGGCGTTTCAGTCTTCAATTCAGGGTTTAGGAATGCTACTGTTGGTTGCCATTTTCGTAATTTATATTGTCTTGGGAATTCTCTACGAGAACTTTATTCACCCCCTGACCATTCTTTCTAGCTTACCCTCCGCTGGGTTTGGGGCACTGCTGACTTTGCTACTGTTTCAAGTTGACTTGAATATTTACGCCTTCGTGGGCATTATTTTGCTGGTTGGCATTGTCAAGAAAAATGGGATCATGATGGTTGACTTTGCGATCGCAGCCCGTCAAGAAGGCAAAACTCCCTATGATGCTATTTATCAAGCCTGCTTGGTAAGATTCCGCCCAATCATGATGACCACAATGGCAGCACTCATGGGCACATTACCCATCGCCCTTGGTTTGGGAGCCGGAGCAGATACACGCCGTCCCCTTGGTTTAGCAGTAGTTGGCGGGTTAGTGTTCTCGCAGTTTCTTACACTTTATTTAACGCCGGTTTTTTACACATATATGGAGTCGTGGCAAACAAAGTTACAAAAGCACAGCTGGCAAAAACATTAAGGCAACTCCAAGAAATCAAAAGGGTTCTAGTGTTTGCAATTCGCAATTAAAATACAATAAATCTGAAAAATTAGAGCCTTTTTTAGGTAAATGAAGTATACAGGTAGGGGCACAACATTGTTCATTGGTGTCAACTTAAGCTCAAACGTTTATCCCACATGCATTTTACCCCACCCCTTAATCCCCTCCCCTTGATAAGGGGAGGGGAAGTTTTGCGTCAGCAAAGCTGGGGTGGGGTAACGCGGATCTTCATGGAAAATGAGTAAATCCAAAATCGAGTTTTGACAAGGGTTTAGCGTTAATTTGACACCAATGAACATTGTTGTGCCCTTACAAATAATTCATGTGTCGCAAACATTATTTAAATCAGTATAAATTCTTGAAGAAAAATCAAAAATATAGTTTTAAACAATAATAATTATGAGAATATTGTTCGCATTTAAGCTATTTAAGATAGACCTTGGCGAACAGGAATTTGGATTATGAACTTGGTTTTTATTCCCGGTGTGGACTCACAATAGATT
The DNA here is from genome assembly GCA_034531195.2 of Nostoc sp. ChiSLP01. Lineage (GTDB taxonomy): Bacteria > Cyanobacteriota > Cyanobacteriia > Cyanobacteriales > Nostocaceae > Nostoc. The sequence goes on along the minus strand of JAVRBO020000100.1, from coordinate 5,900 downwards.
TTCCCACGGTGTTTTTGGGTAACAATTTGATAGCTGATGGAAAGCCCCAATCCAGTGCCTTTGCCAATGGGTTTGGTAGTGAAAAAAGGCTCAAACAGACGAGAAGAGATATTTTCTGGAATGCCAGGGCCGTTATCAGCAATACTGATAGCGATCGCTTGGTTTGGTAAGTGTTCAGTCCGAATAGAGATTGTGCTGGGATTGGCTAGGATATCGTCAAGGCTGCGCTGTCGATCGCGCTGTTCCAAAGCATCAATGGCATTGCAGAAAATATTCATAAATACCTGATTGAGTTGGCTGGGATGGCATTCTACATTGGGCAATTGTCCATAGTCTCGTAAGATTTGAATCCCAGGATGCTCAGGACTTGCTTTGAGGCGATGTTGTAAAATTAACAGAGTGCTTTCGATACCTTCATGCAAATCAACTATTTGCGTTCCTGACTCATCCAAGCGAGAAAAGTTACGTAACGAAACAACGAGTTGCCGGATGCGATCGCTCCCCAATTTTAAGGAATTCATCAGCTTGGGCAAATCTGTTTGTAAATAGTCGATATCCACTTCGTCCATCCAGTTTTGAATTTCGGGATGAGGTTGGGGATGGCATTGACGATACAACTCAATAAAATTCAACAAATCCTCAATATGTTCTTTAGCGGGAGCAAGATTAGAGTGGATAAAAGTCACGGGATTATTGATTTCGTGGGCGACACCTGCCATCATTTGACCGAGTGAAGACATTTTTTCGCTTTGGACTAGATGTACCTGTGTCTGCTTGAGGTTGTCTAGCGCTTGGGAGAGTTGGGCGGTCTGTTGCTGTAAAGACTTTTGCGATTCACGTAGTTGTAGGTGTACTCGAATCCGGGCTAAAGCTTCTTCATGTTGGATCGGCTTGGTAATGTAATCTACTGCACCCAAACTCAGGCCTTTGACCTTATCTACTGAGTCAGAAAGCGCAGTCATAAAAATTACCGGAATTTCGCAGGTGGCACAGTCGGCTTTCAGGCGCTGGCAAGTTTCAAAGCCATCGATTCCCGGCATCATCACATCCAGCAGAATGATATCAGGGTGATAAGATTGAACGCGTTGCAGGGCAGCTTCTCCACTTTTGGCGATCGCTACCCGATAACCAATCTCACTCAACACATCGAACAACACTTGAATGTTAGTAGGGTTATCATCCACTACCAAAATAGTTCCGGTTGCGGCTGTCATCTCAACGGGCATACTTCAACTCCTCAACATACGCTCGATAAAAAATATTAAGTAACCGGACATAATTGAAATGTAAAATCCAAACCAGCGAAACCTCTTACTATCGAGATTTTACCCCCTGCCTCCCCCACCTCCCCTGCCTCCTGCCTCTTGCCTCCTGCCTCCTGCCTCTTGCCTCCTGCCTTCTGCCCCCTGCCTCCTGCCCTCCCCCCCCTGCCTCCTGCCTCCTGCCTCCTGCCCCCTGCCTCCTGCCCCCTGCCCCCACCTCCTACTCAAATATGCGGTGCTAATAAATTAAGAATGGCTTCGTCGTCAAACTTCTGGCTGAGTTCCAGCAGTTTATTGGCAAAAGGGGCATACTGGGGATTGAGTTGCTTAAGGCGGTTAGCTTCTTGCTGGATATCACTCATAAAGCCATCTTGGGCTGCTTGATAAAGAGTAGCTAGTTCCTGTGATGACGGCATCACCAGATCCACTGGACTCAAAGCTTCAGCAGACACTTCTGCTTCTTGGGGCGTCGTTTCGTAAATCCATTGCAACTCTAGATGGCGTTGCAATTCCCCCAGCAAGCCAGTAAACTCGATTGGTTTTGGAAAAAAGCTACTGCAACCGGCATCCATCGCTTGCTGCATATCCACTTGGGATAAGCTGGCAGGACAAGCAATAATGGGGGTGAGTGCAAAATCTGGTAACTGACGCAGGCGACGAGTCATTTCCAGCCCATTCATATTTGACATCATCACATCGGTAATAATCAAATCCGGGCGCATCTGGAGTGCTAAATCCAGTCCGGCTTGTCCATCATCGGCTTGGGTGAGTTTGAAGCCTAAAGGTGCTAGCATTCCCATGACAACAGCGCGGTTCTCTAGGCGGTCGTCAATGACTAAGATTTTTTGCCGTTCGCCTTGGTAGCCAATCACTTTTTGATTATTAGATCCAGGCTGGGCCAACCAATCGGTGCCAGGCACATCCACCTCAAACCAAAAGTTGCTGCCTTTGCCTGGTGTGCTGTCAACTTGAATAGAACTACCCATCATTTGGACAATTTGCTGGCTGATTGCTAACCCCAACCCAGTACCTTCGCTGTTGCGATCGCGTTTTCCAGCCTGTTCAAAGGGTAAAAAAATCGATTCCAACTTTTCACTAGGGATGCCGATGCCTGTATCTTTTACCTGGAAGCGAATTCTAGTTGATGTTTGGGCTGTTTGTTGATTCGCCACTGCCTCAACTGTAAAGGTGACGCTACCAAAATCAGTAAATTTAACTGCATTGCCCAACAGATTCAGCAGTACTTGTCGCAGGCGTTTGTCATCAGCATGGACGGCGGTGGGCAGGTGGGCGGGATGGTAGTGGAAGGCAATACCTTTTTGTTCGGCTTTGATGCGGCAGATTTCTACTGTGGTGGTGAGGAAGTTGGCAAAGTGGAAATCTTGCGGATACAGATCCATTTTTTGCGCTTCCAGTTTTGAGAGATCGAGAATGTCATTTATTAAAGTCAGCAGGTGAGAACCACACTGGTAAATTACGCCTAATCCCTTGTGCTGCTTGGGGGTGGTGGCGGGGTCGCGCTGGAGGATCTGGGCATAGCCCAAAATGCCGTTGAGTGGGGTTCGCAGTTCGTGGTTCATGTTGGCGAGAAATTCGCTTTTGGTACGATTGGCGGCTTCTGCTGCTTCTTTTGCCTGCAATATCTCTAGTTCTGCGGACTTGCGATCGCTAATATCGTTGTTAATTTCCAGTTGCCTATAGAACTCTCCTTTAGGATCGCGCTGTAGCGTCCATCGACTTGCTACAATGATTTGCCGACCATCACGAGTAGTGTGGTGTAGTTCCCCTTCCCAATGTCCCAGTTCTAAAAACTCGCTCAAGACCCTTTCTAAAGGTTTAGGAAATTCTGTTTGCAGGAATGTGTGAATGTAGTGCCCAATAACTTCTTCTCTTTTCCAACCGTAAAGGATTTCTGCGCCACGATTCCAATAGATAATTCGGTCATCTATGTCTCGAATGATGATACTGTCGCTAGCAGAGTCGAGAATGTCTAAAGTTTGACGCAGTGCTTGTTCGGCTTGCTTGCGTTCGGTAATATCTGTGTTAGCACCTACCCATTCTCGAATACTGTTATCTGCATTCAAAATCGGTACGCCACGGGTATTGAAGTAGCGATATTCACCGTCATAACGGTGAATCCGAGTCTCAGCTTCATAAGTAGTGCGGTTGGTAACTGCTGTTGACCATGCTTTATGAGTGCGATCTTTATCTTCTGGATGTATCATATTTAGCCATCCCCAACCATAGATTTCTTCAACAGTTTGTCCTGTGAAAGCTCGCCATTGGGGTTGGTCGGTAACAAATGCGCCTTCAGCATCAGTGCTCCAAACAATTTGTGATGTTGCTTCAATTAGCGAACGGAATCGTTCTTCGCTTTGCTGTAGTACTAGTTCTACTTGTTTGCGTTCGCTAATATTGCGGAACACGACTACTCCACCTTTCAAGACACCATTGACATCTTTGAGAGGTCTACTACTAGCTGTCAACCAGACGCCCTCTGGGACTTGGTGATGACGAGCAAATATTTCCATATTGTCTACCTCTTCACCCCGTAAAGCCCGCACTAAGGGAATTTGCTCTGTTGGAATCGGAGTCACTTGGTCGGGTTGGAATAGCCCATATTCTTTAGGCCAACTTTCTTGCTGAGTATTGATTATTCCTATGCCAAAAAGATGTTTGGCAACAGGGTTAAAAATCACCAATTGACCATTTTCATCCGCAACAATTAGGCCATCACTCATACTATGGAGGATCGATTCCATCAGATTAGTCTGGTCTTGGAATGTCTGGTTGCTTTCCTGGAGGTCAGTTTCTGCCTGATTCCGTTTTACGGTTTCTCTAACAATCAGGTGGTAAGTCCACATAATAATCCCCAGGTTGAGGATAATGCCTGCCAAAAATGTCATTATCGCCTGGATAGCAGCACTGGTGGCGGCTTGTTGTTTCTCCCGCAACCTGACGATTTCGATCGCTTCTATCTCCTGGATGGGCAACATTACTTCATCGAGCAGTCGCGTTGGCGTTCGATCGATGGCGGCATCTAATCCCTTGCTTTGCCTCAGTTCAATGCCTTGCCGCAGTTGTTTTAGACGAGCAAGAATCGATGCTTTGAGTTTTTCAAGATGCCCTTGTTGGCTGAGATTATTTTGCAGCGAGGTTTCCAACTGCCGTATTTCTCGATCGACATCAATCATTCTCAGCCCAAACACGTTAAAGGCATCTTTCTTGCCCGTCAGCAGGTATTGTCGCTGCATATTCTCAGCGTCTTTGAAGGCACTTTCCAAGGATTTGAGACTCCGCAGGTTTTCCAAATGTTGAGTAATTTGGCGGTTAGTTTCTAGAGTCCGGTTGGCGCTCCAAAATGCCACACCACTCACAGTCAAGGCAAAGAAGGTGGCTGCTCCCAATCCTCCAGCAACGCTTTTGAGAAAATTTGATGATTGCTTCATAGTTATATCAATTTGAAAACAGAATGCGACAGATACACACGCTAAAACCCCCGTGATATCTAATTTTCTGAATTTTGAATACTTCTCTACGAGAGGCTGCGCCAACGGCTACGCTCAGTACAAGTTTTGAATACTTCGGCTACGCTCAGTACAAGTTTTGAATTGGTATTACGTCCTCTTGTCTAAATTCCTGCTACCTATGACACCAGAGGGCGTAGTCCATACTTTTGAAATGCTGCCTTGACGCGATCGCTACTTAAAAAGTCCAGGTAAGTCTGCATTTCTTGAGTATGGGTAGAGCTTTTAACAACGGCGGTGGCAGCTCGAATCGGTTTATAGAGATCGGTTGATGCGGTGGCTAATACCTTGACTTTGGTAGAAGTTTTGGCTTCTGAGAGGAAAGTGATGCCCACCTCTGCCTCTTGTCGCTCGACAGCTATTAACACTTCCCGCACGTCCACTTCTGTCAGGACTGCTTTTGACTCCACGACGCGAGTAATACCTAAGCGATTCAGAATATCACGGGTATAGTTGCCAACAGCTGGGCCCTTGCCGCCCATTGCTACAGTTTTGATGCGATCGCTTGCTAACTCTCGGAAGTCAGAAAGCTGCGCGGCTGAATCCACAGGGGCAATGACTACGATATCGGTAGTCACCAATTCTTTGCGGCTTGCAGGCAGAATTAGCCCTTTGGCTTGCAGGCGATCGAGTGGCTGAATTTCTGCTAATAAAATCCCATCAAAGGGTTCTCCTTGCTCGATCGCTGCTTCGATCGCTCTGGTTCCAGCAAAGCTATAGTTGACTACGACATTGGGGTGTTCCTGCTGATACAGTTTATCCAGATCCTCCACCGCACCGCGCATCATGCCTGCCGCAACAAAATTTAAGTTTACTACCTGAGTCGGCGCGACAGAACAACTTCCCAACCAGAACACAAGAATTAACGATATCAAGCACAATGCCATCCACCGCAGGTGTTTCATACTACATTCCTGAAAACTTGCTCTCTAGTATTCCCACGTAGGCAAACTGCCTAACAGTAAATTGAGGCAGATATGGCAGGAGGCAGGGGGCAGGGGGCAGGAGGCAGGAGGCAGGGGGCAGGGGGCAGGAGGCAGGGGGCAGGAGGCAGGGGGCAGGAGGCAGGAGGCAGGAGGCAGGAGGCAGGAGGCAGGAGGCAGGAGGCAGG
>JAVRBO020000099.1:0-26268 GCA_034531195.2 Nostoc sp. ChiSLP01 | reverse complement strand
AAAATCTTTCCCCCCTCTCCCCCCACACTCCCCACACTCCCCCATCCCCCCTCTCCCCCCACACTCCCCACACTCCCCCATCCCTCCTCTGCCCTGCCTCCTTCCCTCAAGTTCAATACGGGCTAGCCGTGGGGCGCACGATAATCTCGTTGACATCTACATCGTCTGGTTGGTCGATGGCAAAGGCGATCGCTTTGGCAATAGCCTCGGCCGGAAGTGCTATTCTTCGGAATTCCTCCATCCCTTTGCCAGCTTCGGCGTCAGTAATACTATCAGCCAGTTCGGACTCAGTTACACCCGGTGAAATCACTGTCACACGAATGTCAGTATTTTCCTGGCGCAGTCCCTCGGAAATCGCCAAGACAGCGAACTTGGTAGCAGAGTAAACGGCGCAGGTCGGCCAAACGGCGTGTCCGCCAATGGAGGACATGTTAACGAACTGGCCGAACCCCTGACGTTTCATTACGGGCAATCCGGCGGCGATGCCGTTGAGTACGCCCCGGATGTTGACATCAATCATCCGATCCCATTCATCAACCTTGAGGGCTTCTAGCTTCGAGAGTGGCATGACGCCGGCATTGTTGACGATGACATCAACACGGCCAAATTTGTTTTGAGCAAATTCTACAAAGGCTTGGAAGTCAGTACGACTAGTGACATCGAGAGTCTGGTACTCTGCCGAGCCACCTTCAGAGCGGATAGCAGCCACGAGGGTTTCCAACCGCTCAGTGCGCCTTGCGCCCAGTACAACATGGACACCCTTGCGAGCAAGTAAACGTGCTGTTGCTTCACCAATGCCGCTGCTTGCGCCCGTAATCAATACGACTTTTTGTTGGTTGGTAGCCATAAAATCAATTAGTTGAAGTATCTAATAGTTTTGATATTGCCTGGGACTTTGGGTTGATTGGATGTCCGGCACACTTTTAATTTAAAAGAGTCAAAACGCGATCCGGTAATCTGAACCTGCTCAATTCTTGCCTAATCCTGCATTCTTTTTATTGCTTATGCTTAAAAGCTAGACCGCCAGAAGTGGTTGAATATATTGGAACTGTCCTGGATGTTAGTCTGATAAAAGATTTCAAGCGAGATTATGGAACAGACAATTACAAAGCAGCACTCAGAGCTTGCCGATTTGATTGCACAGAACAGTAAAACAGATGGAGTCCATGCCACGGCGATCGAGCGGTTATTTTTAATCCGCTCCTCGCAACCAACTGCGCCTCTGTATGCTCTGCATGAGCCTGCTCTATGCATCGTCGCTCAAGGCAAGAAGCAGGTAATGTTGGCGGACAATTTATATGTTTACGGTCAAGAGCAATGTTTGGTAGTGTCCATCGATCTGCCTGTAGTAGGTCAAGTGATTGAAGCAACGCCAACCTTTCCGTATCTATGCCTCCGGCTAGATTTAGATCCGGGAGAACTCAGTACGCTGATGATGGAAGCGAAACTAGACGCTACTGCTAACCAACAACCACCGGGCTTGTCTTTAAGTCCTGTTAGTCCCCAACTGCTGGATGCAGCCATCCGACTTTTAAGGCTGTTGGAAACCCCTGAAGATATTGCCATCCTCGCGCCTTTGGTTGTACGAGAAATTCTCTACCGTTTGCTATCAGGCGAACAAAGTGCGCGATTGCGACAGATTGCCTTAGCCGATAAAAAACTTCAGGGGATTAGTAAGGCGATTAACTGGCTCAAATGGAACTATGAAAAGCCATTTCGCATTGAGGCGATCGCTCGCGAAGCCTGCATGAGTCCGTCATCTCTTCATCATCATTTTAAATCTGTCACTGCCATGAGTCCTTTACAATATCAAAAGCAACTCCGGCTCCTACAAGCCCGTAGGTTAATGCTGGGGCAGGGTATGGATGCGGCAACAGCTAGTCATCACGTGGGTTATGAAAGTCCCTCACAGTTTAGCCGTGAATATAGTCGATTGTTTGGCGCACCACCGTTGCGTGACATCGCTCGGCTAAAAAGTAGTCAAGAAATGTAAAAAGAAGCGGGTAATGCGATTAACCTTTATCTGTACGCAAGTGGCGAAAAAAGAAATTTAAGTAAGTCATCAGCGTAAATAATTATTGTTGAGAAAAGGCAGGGAGCAGGGAGCAAGGAACGGGGGAAAAAGGGTTTGAGCCTTGTTTACTTTTTGTCAAATAGTTCGGTTTTTTTGTGCCGACTTACTTATAAGTAAAAAAATAAATCAAAAATTACCCGGTATCAACTCTCGACTTTGTGAAATAAACATTGTACAAAACAATTAAACAGTACAGGATGTAAATTAAATGGGTCGAAAAATTAGTAAAGTTTTTAAACAGTCTGGAGTTATTCCCTATAGAGTTAACAACGGTAAAGTCGAAATCTTATTGATTACAACTCGCAACCAGCAGCATTGGGTAATTCCCAAAGGAGATATTCCGTCGGGAATGAGTCCGCCCGATTCCGCAGCTAAAGAAGCTTGGGAAGAAGCAGGGGTAATTGGACAGGTGGACGCCAACGAACTGGGCACTTACAAATACCGCAAACAAGGTAAAGCCTACCAGGTCAAAATGTATTTATTGCCAGTGGATATTCTGAGTGAAGATTATCCAGAAGCAACTAAAAGAAAACGCCAGTGGGTAGAAGTGAATCAAGCTATCAGGCGGGTTAAGTTTAATTCGCTCAAACGAGTCATGAAAGGTTTTTTTAAAGTTAAATCTTCTTCTTGTACATTTCGATGCTTCTGAAAAAGCCCGAAGAAGAATTCAGAATTCTGACTCCTGAATTCTGAATTCTACATTAATGAAAACTTATCTGTTGCTTCAATCAAAGCACTACGAATTCCCGGTTCGCTCATGGAATGACCGGCATCAGGAACGACAATAAATTCAGCCTCTGGCCAAGCACGATGCAATTCCCAAGCTGATATCATCGGGCAAACTACATCATAACGTCCCTGAACAATTACAGCGGGAATATGACGGATACGGTCAACATTTAAAAGTAATTCATCTTCTGTTTCAAAGAATCCTTTATTGGTAAAATAATGGCATTCAATACGAGCAAAAGCTGAGGCAAATTCACTATCACCAAACTTTTGCATAAGTTCTGGATCGAAAAAAAGTCTACTTGTACTAGCTTCCCAAATTGACCAAGCACGCGCCGCTATCAATTGAACTTGTAAATCCGGACTAGTCAAACGTTTGTAATATGCTGCAATCAAATCGTGACGCTCATCTATAGGAATTGGCTTTAAATATTCTTCCCAAGCATCGGGAAAAATATAGCTAGTACCTTCTTGGTAAAACCATTGCAACTCTTTTTGCCTGAGCATAAAAATACCACGAAGAATTAATCCCGTGCATCGAGAGGGATGGGTTTGGCTGTAGGCTAAAGATAAAGTGCTACCCCAACTACCACCGAAGACTGTCCATTTTTCTATACCTAAATGTTGGCGCAATTTTTCGATATCGCTAACTAAATCCCAAGTAGTATTTTCTCGTAATTCAGCGTGGGGTTTACTTTGACCGCAGCCGCGCTGGTCAAACATCACTAACCGCCATTTTTCTGGATGGAAGTATTGGCGATAAAAAGGCGGACATCCACCACCAGGGCCTCCATGCAGCAAAACGATAGGTTTACCTTGGGGGTTACCCGACTCTTCAAAATGGATAGCGTGCAGGTCAGAAACCTGTAAATTTCCTTCTCGGTAAGGTTCGATCGCTGGGTAAAGTTCTCGCATTTTAGATATCCTATGAGGAATATAATCATAGCGATCGCTATGATTTTAAAAGACTTCCAAAGAATAAATTGTCCCAAAAAATAATTTTATGAGCATCTAAGTAATAATAATTATTATTTTGAGCGGGAAAAGACCAGCAGACCCTTTCCCCATCAGAATGCTAAATGTAAATGACGATGCTTCTAATGGAGAGTCACTTTACTTTGGTTTTTTTGAGCAAGTTTGGCGAGTAAAGGTATTGGGTGTTTGGGAATGGCATAGTGCGATCGCCACACCTTCTTGGTGGCGGTTATGTGTTGCTTTATTTTCTCGGATTCAAAGTTGTCAAAATCCGTCGCAATAATCCTCGGAGCATCCTCTATTGATTGATTCTGGATTCGGAATTCTGGGTTGTGAATTCTTCTTCATTTCAGACAAATTTTTTAATATTTGAAGTGACTAAACTATGGTTAAACTACCGTTATATCGGTCGTTTTGGAATCCTACTCAATGCATAGAAATACGAAAAGATTTGCTGCTATTTTTGGGTTGGTGTTTTCTCTAATTTTTTCTCTCAACTTCGCTGTTGTTGCTCAAACTCCTCCAAATGTTCCTTCTGCGAATTTTGCACCATCTCGAACTTGTTCAGTTCCTGCTACTCTCAAAACTAAACAAGTTATTTCTGAGAATGGCCGTAACCAAGTTAAGATGGGCGATATCATTAAAGTTCAAGTTGAAGGATTGTCAGAAGCAACAAATTCACCAGCTAAGGGCAATTCATTCGATCCTCGACAGTTAGTCTTGTATTTGAATGGTTACGAACTAAAAGATGTATACGCACAACCAACCATCGTTCAAATTCCGAATCAAGATGGACAACTAGTTGTTAATGAGGATTGGTTAGCCTTTCGACTCGAACGCAATGACACATCTGAAAATGTCTGGAATGCCCTGATTGGTAGACCCCGATATAGTATCGACACCATAGTGGGGGTAGGCTGTCCCAATAAAATAGCCATTCCAGTCAGCAATCTTCAGTCGCCTCCCTACATAACAATAGTTCTGTTCTCGTGGCGCTTTTGGCTGTGCGTTCTTCTACTTTTGGCTGTTGCATTATTATTCACGAGATATTGCCGAAACGCTCTTCGTAGTTCTGGCATAGAAGGTGTTTACTCGAAAAAAGAGGTGAGCGATGGCCAGGAATTCTTGATACCAGTTAACACTGAACCTCAACGACGAAAAAGCCGAATTGCTCAATTATTTCTTGGACGAAAAAAAATTAATCAAAATCCTTTCAGCCTATCCGTATCTCAGCTGGCTTTTTGGACATTAATAATTTTTGGCTCTTACATGATTATCTACGGGATAACAGGAGATTATACCAATATTTTAACCCAACAATCTCTAGTCTTATTAGGAATCAATTCCGTGACTGCATTTGGGAGTTCGTTAATTGATGGACAGGGGGATGAGAGGAAGAGAAAGGGTACTCAACGCGTTTCTGAAGGATTTTTCTTAGATATATTATCAGATATTAATGGAGTCAATTTTCATCGATTCCAAACATTCATTTGGACAGCTGCCATAGGAATATTCTTTATTTGGGAGGTTGCCAAAAATCTGGCAATGCCGGAATTTGATGAAACACTTCTGACACTACAAGGAATCAGTTCCGCTACATATCTGGGACTAAGAGGACAAGAAGAACATGCGATGGTAAAAACTCCGGATAAAGCTACATTGGAAAAAGATAACTCATCTGAACAACAGCTAATACAAGAAACATACGATCGGGTGGAAAGTGTAGAAACGAATAATCCACCGGAGAGCGATTCTTCTAATATTTCTGGCTAAAGAATTGAGGATTGGGAATTGAGAATTCAGAATTAATTTAAGGGTTAGCTCCCCGATTTATTGAACAAGTCGAGGAGCTTTTTGTTCAGCAATAGACCTCTTGCAAAAGTCTCTAACACCCCACCCAATACTTGTCGGTTAAGGGGAAAAGGGGAAGGGGAAAGGGGAAAGAAAAAACCTTTAACCTTTACCCTTTAACCCTTTCCCCAAACCCAATGCCGAGTTAAAAATCGTTAACCGAGCAGTATTGACACCCCACCCCCAACCCCTCCCCTTAGCAAGGGGAGGGGAGACAAAGCGTAGCTTTGGCGGGGTGGGGTCTTATTTTCGATTTATGTAAGAGGTCTAATTATTAATAATTTTAGATAGTTATACCGATTCAAAAAATGTTTGCGACAGATACCCCACCCGCCTAACGGCACCCTCCCCGATGCCTTGGGGAGGGGTTTTGTCTATGTGTCGCATTCTTTTTTCAAATTGGTATTAGTCAGATTGCCAATCATACTTTGTATGGTAATTCTAAACCTTGTCTGGTAAGTTTAGCGATCGCCAAACTCTATAGAACTCTTGCATAAATCTTAGAGCAGTTTTTAGTGCCATTCACGTCATTTGTCGTGCCATCAGATTAGCAAATAACCCTTTTTGATTTACTAATTCTTCAAACCTACCTTGCTGGACAACTCGACCAGCTTCAATCACATAAATTCGGTCGGCGTTGCGGATGGTACTGAGGCGATGGGCGATAATTATACGCGTTACTCCTAACTGGTCTAAGCTGGTACTAACTATCGCTTGAGTACGATTATCTAAAGCACTGGTAGCTTCATCAAAAATTATAATTCTCGGTTTTAATACTAAAGCACGAGCAATTAGTAGCCTTTGACGTTGCCCACCAGAGAGATTTGTACCCCCTTCCGAAATGACTGTGTGCATCTCCATTGGCATTGACTTAATATCATCGGCAAATCCAGCCATCCGTACTGCTTCCCAAGCTTCATCCATTGTGACTAATGCGCCACTAGAAATGTTTTCAAAAATCGAGGCGCTATTGATGCGACCATTTTGCAGCACTACACCAATCTGCCGACGCACTGCTGATGTATCTAAGCCTGATAAGTCCTGACCATCGTAGTAAATAGTGCCATCTTTTGGCGTTTCAAATCCCAATAACAGCCTAATAATCGTTGATTTGCCACTACCAGAAGGCCCTACCAAAGCAATCAATTCTCCTGGGTCTGCTTCAATGGTCAAATCATCTAAATTCAGGGGCCCGTCTTCGCGGTAACGGAACGTCACGCGATCGACTTTTACCTTACCTGTTAACCGCCCCGGATCGCTTTTGCTCAGGTCGATTTCTGGTTGAGCCTGAAAGATGGGTTTTGCACGTTCCCAGAAAATGCTAATATCTAATATGCTGACTATGGTGTTACTCAGCTGAGTTGCCCCAGCAATAAATATGGCAAAGGCGGAATTAAATGCGAGAAATGTACCTGTAGATAATCCCGTTTCGCTTTGAGATGGGGCTTGTCTAATTAAGGTAACTGCCAGCCAAAAGATAATTATCGAACTAACAGTTGGCATAGCGGTATTAAATATCGCTAAAACATCTTCAATTACCTCTGTACTCAACTTGAGTTTTAGCTGCTGACTATACTTTTTTGCCCAGTAGGCAAAAGCGCGGTCTTCTGCATTGCTGACTCTAAGTTTGGAAACACCAGCAACCATCTGTACAGTAAAACCAAAAATTTCCCCCTCTATTTCTTCTAAAGCACGCAATTTTTGGCGACTAAGTACACTTGAGATAGTGGTGAAGATGATTGCAATGAGGGCTACTGCTACTACAACTAAAGCTAGGCTGGAACTGTAGATAAATAATAATCCCAGATTAAGTAGAGAGAAGAAGCTAGTAAAAACAGTGCGTAGCACTGTGTCATTGAGTTTCTGACGGATTTGAGTGACCGCGGAAACACGAGATTGCAAATCTCCAATTGAATATTCACGAAAGAAAGATACCCGCAGATTAAACAATCTATCCCATAAGGCTGCTTGGGAGTCTAAACTAGCTTTACTTTCTAATCTCAGACCAGCAAAACCTTGGGCGATTTGAAAAATTATCGTACCAAAGGTGGCGGCTATCAGACCCAATCCAATCTGCACTAATAACCCTTTGTCTGCATCCGGAATGACGGAATCGATGAGGATGGCAGTTGCTAAGGGGGTTAACATTCCCAGTAATGCACCTACGACACCAGTAAGGAAGATAACAACTAGTTCTCGAATTTTCCCCTTGAAGGCAAATAGAAGTAAGTCGATCGCAGTTACATTATTTTCGGGTACGGGACGATAAAATACATAGGCAAAAGGAGCCAGCCGCTGGGCTGTATCCTTGTTTACAGGTATGCGAAGGTGCTTCTGGGGGTGAAATATTTCGTACTTTCCTATCCCTCCTGGTAGCAGTGCAACAGGAAAATTATCTCGATCGGTATATGCTAATAGCGGGCCGCTATCTTTTTGCCACCATTGATCGTTAAGTAATACCCGGCGGATACGAATTCGGGATGCACGGGCGATCGCTTCTAATGGTTCTTTAATCCGATTCATGTCTTCGGAACGTACAGGCGGCAAAATCTTAATTCCTAATGCCCTTCCTACTGCACCTGCGGCAATCAGCAGTGGTGTACCTGACTGCATCAGTTCGGCTTGCTTGGGTTTGAGGACTGATGCTAATTCTCCTAAAGCACTAACTTTTACCTGAGAGTTAAGTTCTTCCCGTGCTTGGAATTGAGTCAATTTTGCTGCCGACTCTTCTTGTTCTATTTGAGTCAGAATTTCGCAGAAATTATCGTGTATTTCACTTAGAGTAACTTGGATGGCGTTCCAGTTGGTAAACTTTTCAGTGTGGGAAAAAACTGATGGAATAGAAAAGCGATCGCCCACACAAATTTGAATTTTTTTCTCCCAAATCTGGACTAACTTGAGTAAACTTTCTGCCTCGTCTTTCCCCTCTCTTATCCATTCCTCACATTCGGGTGCAGATATTGGCAACAGCACAGTATCTTCTAGAGATATCGCCAAAACTTTATGATTATTAGCTGGTATCCCAAACAATGCTTCTGTCGGATTGACGCTAAATAGATAACGGCGAACGCCTTCAATACCTTGCTGGATGGGAATAGCAAACACAGCGATCGCACCGGATTCAATTTGCCAAACTGTTTGGGGATTGTCTAATACTAGGGATTGATTACCCGCGAGTAGTAACTTGGAATCATTCATTTGCAGTTAGAGATGCAATAGTTTTTTGGCTGAGGCGTATAGCATTAAATTCTCCTAGCACTTCTAATGGAAGGTTGGTAAAGCGAATATAAAAATTATTTGGTTCTGCTATTTTGTCTAAGACTTTAGCATAGATATCTTCACTAATTTTGGCATTGCCCTCCATAAATAAGTTCAGTTTCAGATTAGTAAAGGGTTGTAAAACTAGAGAATTTACTTTTGAGTCATAACATACTTGCGCTTCCCTAGCTGACAGCTTTACTAACTTTCCTTCAACTACAGTACTATTGACATCTTTGCCATCCAAAACTGCATATTTTAGGGGAATTGCTTCTAAAAGTTCCAAGAAGACTTCTTTTTCATCTTCAGCCAGATATAAATTATATTCCCCAGCAATCCCACCCACTTCATAAATTTTTATAGGTTCCTTGACTCCTTTTGCTTGTACTTCTTTATGTCCGATAACTTTGACAATAGAACCAGCCTCTTTAATAGTTGATTCGGAAACAAAAATTTGTCCGCCGACTGTATAAGATTCAATACGATAGGTTAAATTAACTTGATTGCCGATAATTCCATATTTAGTCCGTTTTTCCGAACCAATATTACCAACTACTACTTCTGCTGTATTAATCCCAATACCCATTTCTAGCTTTGGTAATCCCATTTGTTGGATTTTTTTATTTACTGGTTCCATTGCTAGCTGCATTGCCACGGCACAGGCGATCGCTCTTGTCGGATCGTCTTCTCTAGTGATAGGAGCGCCGAACAAAACTAAAATTCCATCACCCATAAACTCATCAATCGTGCCTTGATAATGAGTAATGACATCTGCCATATATCCTAAATAAAGGTTAATTATTTTAATTACTTCTTCAGCAGATAATCTCTCAGCCGTAGCCGTAAAACCTCTTAAATCGGAAGTGAGAATAGTAATTTTTTTTCGTTCGCCGCCTAGTTTTAAACCTTCGGGATTTTCTAATAAATTAGCGACGACTTCATCGGTGAGATAACGCCCAAAAGTTTTACGGATTTCTCCCGCAGTCATAGCAATATAGGCAGTAACAGTAAGTGCCGAACTAATTAATGCTATTAATGGTGGAACTACAGGAATCCACCAACCCGCGATAAAAGCCAAATAGCTACTACCTATAAGGCAGCAACCAGCTAACAAAATGCTAATCAAAGGTAATAAGGATTTTCTTTTAGAGCCACTGCTATATCGTTGTTGCCATCTTATGATTGCACCAATTAATGACCAAACAGAAATCCATAACCATTCTTCTAGTTTGCTCCATGTTTTAATTAACGAACGATTATCTAAAGTAGCACTTAAAATTTGACTGATAGCATTAGCATGAATTACTATACCAGACATCCGTTTTGGTGCTGTTAATATAGTACTGCTGTAAGGTGTATAAAATAGGTCTTTGAGGCTTTCCGCTGTGGGGCCAATCAAGACAATACGCCCCTTGAATAAATCTTTGGAAATCCGATTTTCTAACACATCCATAATAGATATGTGTTGAAATTTGTCTCTAGAACCACGATAATTTATTAGTACTTGATAACCTTGGTCTTCAGCCCGGATGTAACCGCCATCATTTCCTTGAAATAATGGGTAAATCACATTACCTGTTTTTACCAAAAAATCTTCTGTTTGTCCGACATCAATTTGGCGATCGCTCAGATAAAGATAGGCAAGTTTAAAAGCAAAACTAAACACATTTTCGCCATTTTCATCGGCCAAATACATCAAACTTCGGCGAATTTTACCATCCCCATCTAAGGGAAAATCATTTGCACCAACTTGAGAGAGTTTTTTCAGCGCTGGTGGTGGTGCTACCGCCGAACTATCTTCACTTTGGGCTACTTTTTGGACACCAACTAAATTTGGTGTAGACTCAAACACCTTAACTAAGGATTGATGTCCAAAACCTACTGGTAAATCTCGATATAAATCTAAACCAATAGCACTGGGTTTTTGTTGTTTTAAATTGTTTAAAACTTGTGCCAGCAAGCCGTCAGGCAGAGGCCAATAACCGCGCTTGCCAAGTTTTTGCACATCAGATTCATTAATTTCTACAATGACAATTCGCGGATCGATAGGTTCTGGAGAACGTAACAGAAACATTCGATCCAGCGCTGCCAATTCTAACATCTGCAATAATCCACTCAAACGCAGAATAAACACCAATACTCCAGCGCTGGGAGCAGCAATGAAGATACCGCGCCATTGCCAAAGTTGTCGTTTGATTCTCCACATAAATTACTTAGTCTTGTTATTATTGCAGATATCTACTAAAGGTTTGGAAACTAAATTTTCTAACCCCACTGACTCTAATAATGCTTGCCAATTAGCCATCACTGTGCGATCGCTAGGATTGACAAGACGTTGCTGTACTAAAGTATGCACCGCTTCGTACCAAATACCAGATGTGGCATACACTTGGGACAGTTCTTTGGGATTTGTCCTGGCTATTTGCTTCGATAAATCAGGAGTGGGTTGAATTCTTTCTACCCAACCGTTAACAGCGATTTCCTCTGCTAGTTCGTCTGCACCGCAAGCGATTCCCATATACCAGTGATACTGTTTACCAACTTTGAGACTTGGCGCTTCTGCCGGGAGAGTAAAACCAATAATTCCGGATTGGTTAGGAAGTTTAAAATTTGTTTCGTAGACTATATCCTCACCATCTAGAAGTGAAAAGCGAGCAGTTTGTACTGCTGTCTGTGGTACAAACCAGTAAAATGTCGGACGTTCTGCAAAGGTTAAACCAGATTTATTCTGAGGCATTAAGGGAGTTGAAGTTTCTTTCCTCTCTAAAAAGCAGGAACCACCACGACGACTTGCTCCACCAGTCGTAGTTTGTGGTGCTTTTCGATTTGGTGGGATAAACTTCTGACTAATTTGCCAATGGAATCTCTGGAATTTAAGTGAAATCGGTGATTCAGCTATTACGATTCTGGGCAAACTAGAAATTATTAATACCACAGAGATAGGAAATGCTGGAAATTTTACAAATTTTTGTATCCAATTCATATTAAGTCCTATTAATTTTCAATCATTGAACAAAGACAAATATTTGTGATAACAAGAAAAGCCGATATTGAGTTAAATTAACTATTAATCATAAAACCTATATTAACTTCTGTGTAAAAGCTTTGTTAAAGATTTTGCAAAAAAAAATAAACTACGTAGAAGTTAGTATGGGAATCCGAAATTTTTTATAAATAAAATACGTAAAAATACGTAAGTAAATTTAATGACAGAGAATAGAGCGATCGCTATAATTATCTGGTAACTTTGCCTTCTTATGCAATTCGACTCCTTTTCTGAAAAAGCTTGTTTGTACTGAATTTTTACTACTTGTGTCAGACAGCTATGAACAAAAAGATCCCCGACTTCTTCAAGAATTCGGGGATCTGAGCACTGTGTACTAGGTTGAAAATTTTAATAAAACTAACAAAAAGCTGTATTTTGCTGCAACAAATGATTTAATTTCATTGAGAATCGAGTTTAAATCCTATGTTTAGACAAATCCTGGTTAATACTCCTAGTTTTGCTACTTTCAGGGAAAGTGATATTGACTGGATGCTCAGTGTAGGCAGATGTAGAGAGCATCGTATTGGTGAAGTTCTCATTCAAGAAGGTAAAGAAATTATTGATACAGTAGAAATTTTGCTAGAGGGAGGATTAAGTATTTGTGTTTCTCCCACAGGGAATGTAAAAGACGCACAAGAAATCGATCGCGTATCTCCAGGGGAAATTGTAGAAACTTTATCTTTTATAGATAATCGCCCTCCATCTACTACTTTTATAGCTCTGGAATCCTCACAGGTATTAGCACTGCCAAGACAATTATTATTTCAAAAACTGGAGCAAGATACAGAATTTGCCGCGCATTTTTATCAAACAATGGCTGTTTTACTTTCACAGCAATTGCGGGGACTCACCGATTTTCTTGCTAAGAACAAAGTAGTTCCAGGAGAACCACTGCGAAAGGTTTTGTTTGTATTTGCTATTTTGAACGATGGCGATATTGATTGGATGATTTCCCAAGGAATAAAAACTCAAGCCAATCCAGGTAAGGTGCTAATTGAAGAAGGAAAACCTGTTGAAGCATTATATATATTATTAGATGGCAAGTTAGGAATTTTTGTTACCACCCCAGACAATAAACTTGTCGAAAGAGAAATTGCTCAATCAGTCAAAGGCGAAATTTTAGGGGAAATGTCTTTTGTAGAAGCAACAACCGCCTCTGCCACAGTCAAGGTAGCAGAATCTTCTGTATTACTAGCTCTACCACAACAGAAACTAGCTGAAAAATTAAAGCGAGATACAGGATTTACAGCACGTTTTTACAAAGCGATCGCTGTAGTTTTAGTAGATCGGATTCGCGATCGCCTCTTCCGTCGTGGATTTGGGAAATTGGCTTACCAACTAGACCAACTCTTAGCAGAAGATATTGAAGTTGAAGATGAACTCAACTTAGATACATTAGACAATACTGCGCTTGCAGGTGCTAGATTTGACTGGATGATTAAACGTTTGAATAGGCAATCATGAAGGGGGCAGGAGGCAGGAGGCAGGGGGCAGGAAGGAGATAGGTTTATTAGTCTGCAATTCCAATCTAATAGGACTTACGCACACTCTACGAATCCTTGGCGTTCTTGGCGTCTTCTCTACGAGACGCTGCGCGAAGGCGGTTCGATAAATTAAGCGAAGTTGGTAATTTTTGCGTAAGTCCTGTCTAAATTACGAATTTGTACTGAGCGCAGTCAAAGTATTACTAATTAATAAATGAATGGCTGAGAATCAAGATAGTATATTTCGCAAAGAATCACTGGATCGTTTATCTTCTCCAGAAAGATTGGATCAGTTAATGCAAATAGTTAACCCTTTAGATTGGCTACCTTTGGCGACGCTGGGTACTTTTGTGTTACTGGGGTTAATTTGGAGTATTTTTGGACGTATTCCTGTGACAGTAACAGGAAAAGGAATTCTCATTCAACCTAATCAAGTTGTCACTTTTGAATCGCCAATTTCAGGACAATTAAAAAGTCTGAATGTCAAAACCGGACAATGTATAGATCGAGGATATGTCCTAGCAACAATCGATCCAACGGATCTCAAGCAGCAATTACAACTGCAACGCTCAAAACTAGGTCAATTACAAACACAAGAACAAAATTCATCGTTGCTTCAGCGACAACGTACCGCTAAAGAAAAAGAAGCGATCGCATCTGCTAGAGCTAGTTATATTCAACGTTTGCGGGACACTCAAACTCTCACGCCTGCGTTTTATGAAAAAGGCTTAAATGCCATCCGCGAACAGCGCATTAGTTTGCAGCAACGGCTCAATGATGCCGTAGCGATCGTACCGATACTCAAAGATCGATTGCAAAAGCGCCAGCAACTCGTAGATGCGGGAGCTATTTCCAAAGATACATATCTACAAGCAGAGCAAGAATATAAACAGGGAACCCAGACCCTATACGATCTTAGAGCGCAGCTCAAGCAATTAGATGTACAAGAAACAGAAGCACAGCAGAGATACTTGCAAAATTTGAGTTCCGTAAGCGAACTACAAGCGCAATTAAAAGATTTAGATACAAAAAGCCAACGTATTGAACAAGAAAACGTCGAAAATATCAATACAAAAATTAATCAAATTCAAGAAGTTAATCGAGCGATCGCTCAATTGGAAAAACAAATATTAGATAATAGTCAGATTGTTAGCCCTAGTAATGGCTGTGTATTAGAAGTAACTGGTTTTGTTGGACAAGTTACTACTCCGAAAACTCCCCTTGTCACCCTGAACATCGGCGACAAAAACACCCCATTAATTGCCGTCTCCTACTTTAATATCCAAGATGGCAAGCAGGTTCAACCAGGAATGATCGTGCAAATCACCCCCACATCCGTGAAAAGAGAACGCTTTGGCGGCATTGTCGGCAAAGTTATTTCCGTTTCCCCCTTACCTGTGACTAAAGAAGGTGCAAAATCTGTGATTGGCAACTCTGATTTAGTAACCAACATTTTGCCAACTGGTGGCGGAGACATTGAAGTGCGAGCAGAAATGGAAATGGCTGCATCTAGCTTTAGCGGCTATCGCTGGTCTTCTTCCCAAGGGCCAAAATTAAAAATTTCTGGCGGAACAACTACCAGTGTCCGCGTTAAAGTAGCAGAGCAGGCACCAATTACTTATGTCTTGCCCATTCTACGAGAATTTACTGGCATTAACTAAAGTTTAAAAATGGTCTTGTGCAATTGATTCAGCAATTAATTTCCTCAATTCAAAACCTCAATCCCTTACGTAAAAAAGCTCCATCATCAGACCTAGAAACAGCACAAACTAAGATAAACTACCGCGTCAAAACTCCTACTCTATTGCAAATGGAAGCGGTGGAGTGTGGAGCAGCAGCTTTCGGGATTATTTTGGCCTACCATCGCAAAATTGTGCCTTTAGCAGAACTGCGGCAAAATTGTGGGGTTTCTCGTGATGGTAGCAAAGCCTCCAACATGATCAAAGCTGCGAGAAATTGCGGGATGCAAGCCAAAGGTTTTAAAAAGCAGTTGGCGCAATTACAAGAACTTCGTCCGCCATACATTGTTTTCTGGAATTTTAATCATTTCTTAGTAGTAGAAGGATTTAAAAAAGATTGGGTTTATCTCAACGACCCAGCTACGGGGCCGAGGCGAGTCTCCTTCAAAGAATTTGATGAAGCCTATACAGGGGTTGTCCTGGTGATGGAACCAGGCCCAGAATTCCAACGTGGGGGTCGCAAACCTAGCTTAATAGGCGCACTTATTGACCGTTTGCGGGGTTCTTGGGGAGCCATTCTCTATTGTTTTCTGGCAGGATTTTTTCTAGTCATTCCAGGGTTAGTTTTACCGGTTTTTAATCAAATTTTTGTCGATAATATTCTGGTAGAAAATCGTACAGAGTGGTTGCGTCCATTGATTTTGGGAATGACAATTACTGTAGTTATCCAGGTATTACTGACATTACTACAAAGACGGTTTTTGAGAAAGCTAAATATTAAGTTATCGGTGGAGATGTCCGGGCAATTCATCCACCATATTCTGCGCTTGCCAGTGTCATTTTATTCCCAAAGATTTGCCGGCGAAATTAGCAGTCGAATTAATATTAATACTAAAGTTGCAGAAGTATTATCGGGGCAGCTAGCCAGAACTGTAATTGACGCGATGATGGTGGTATTTTATGCCTTAGTTATGTTTGCTTATGATGGCGTGCTGACTGCGATCGGTATTTGTTTTGCCGCGATTAATATATTCACATTGCAATGGATTTCACGGCAGCGTACAGATATTTATATGCGAATCATCCAAGATAGAGGTAAAGTTGCAGGTACAGAAATTGCTGCTCTTCAAAGTATGGAAACCCTCAAAGCATCAGCTTTGGAATCTGATTTTTTCTCCCGTTGGTCGGGTTACTACACAAAATTTATCAACGGTCAGCAGGAATTAGGCATCACTAATCAAGTACTAGGCGTTTTACCTATTTTATTGACTAGTTTAAGTTCCCTATTAGTTTTAGTTATTGGCGGTCTACGAGTCATGGATGGGCATCTCAGCATCGGAATGTTGATTGCTTTCCAAAGTTTAATGACTAGCTTTTTGACTCCAGTCAACTCTCTGGTTAATTTTGGCAGTACCTTACAGGAACTAGAAGGAGATTTAAATCGGCTGGATGATGTGTTACAAAACGCAACCGATTCAGAATTGGACAGTCATAATTTACATACCTCAACAGTCAAACCTTTACAATATGCTTCAGCCTGCGAACTTAAGGGATATGTAGAATTAAAAAATGTCACATTTGGCTACTCTCGAACAGATGGGCCTCTAATTGAAGACCTGAGTTTTCAACTAAAACCAGGACAGCGAGTAGCCTTAGTTGGTAGTAGTGGTTCTGGTAAATCAACAGTTGCCAAATTAGTTGCGGGACTGTATCAACCTTGGTCGGGAGAAATTCTTTTTGATGGTATCCCCAGACAGCAAATTACTAGGGCGATACTTTCTAATTCTGTGGCAATGGTAGAACAGGAAATTTTTCTGTATGCTGGCACAGTTCGAGATAACTTGACCTTGTGGGATGATACAGTGTCAAATTTTCAATTAGTGCGAGCTTGCAAAGATGCAGCCATTCATGAAGTGATTTTAGCTTTACCTGGGGGTTATGAAGGCAACTTACTTGAGGGTGCTGCTAATTTCAGTGGAGGACAGCGCCAGCGTTTAGAAATTGCTCGTGCATTAGTCAACGAGCCGACAATTCTCATTATGGACGAAGCAACCAGCGCCCTAGATGCAGAGACGGAAAAAATTATTGACCGGAATCTCCGCCATCGCGGCTGTTCTTGTATTATTGTGGCTCACCGCCTCAGTACCATCCGCGACTGTGATGAAATCATTGTTTTAGAAAAAGGTAAAGTAGTGCAACGAGGCAACCACGCAGAAATGTCCCAGCTTGATGGTTCCTATGCACGGTTAATTCGGTCAGAGCAGGCAAGTGTTTAGCAATAGACTTCTTGCAGAAGTCTGGAAAAGGGGGAAAGGTTTGGTATTTTCCCTTTCCCCACAAGAGTGGAAAAAGCAATAAAACCAAGAGGTCTAATGATACGGTAGAATTCAGAATTCAGAAGTGAAACAGGCTTTATCCTTGACTTTGAAACTTAGTTTGGGTACTTCAGCAAGTTGAAATCTGCTGTATTTGCGATCGCAGTTCCTTAAAATAAAAATAACCTCTTAAGATTATTAGGACTTACGCAAACCCTACGAACTCTTGGCGTTCTTGGCGTCTTGGCGGTTCGTTTTTTTATATTCTGTGCATCTTCATACAGAATTGGTATGAGCCTTATATTCCAGACGGATAAAAAGAGGGTTAATAACTCCTAAACTCTTGTAAAGACAAGGGTTAACCCTTGTCTGTACCCACCCCCTATGTTTCTTAACAGCAGCCCCACAGGCAGCACTTCCATCCGCTACGAATGAACGAACAAGTCAAATTCTCTCCCCCCTGCTCCCCTGCCCCCCTGCCCCCCTGCCTCCTACCCTGTTTCTTAAGATTTAGAACTTAACGCTTGAGAAAGCTTACCTGTAAATACCCGTTGGGCTGGGCCTGTCATGTAAACTCGTTGGTCAATTTCTGACCATTCAATTTGTAACAAGCCGCCTGGTAATTCTACGGTGGCAGTGCGATCGCATTTTCCAGTTAACACACCAGCCACCAAGGAAGCACAAGCGCCAGTACCACAAGCCAGGGTAATCCCTGCACCTCGTTCCCAGACGCGCATTTTCAGATAGTCGCGGCGCACTACTTGAATAAATTCAGTATTTGTGCGTTGGGGAAAAACTGGGTGATGCTCAAATTTGGGGCCTATGGTTTCTAGTTCAATTGCGGCGACATCTTCCACAAAAGTAATGCAATGTGGATTTCCCATACTTACGCAGGTGACTTCCCAAGTTTGCCCCGCCACCTCTAACGGCTGACTAATTACTTTTTCTTGGGCGGATGCCAGGGTAGTAGGAATTTCAGCAGCGAGTAACCTGGGTAAACCCATATCCACCTTCACTTGACCATTAGGTAGGATTTGGGGTGTAATCACACCAGCCAGGGTATGAATGCGATAGGTGATTGGAGATTCGGAAGATGAAGACACGGGGATGGGGAGACGCGGGGACGCGGAGAGTTCTTTCACCGCGTCACCGTGTCCCAGTGTCTCCACGTCCTCTTTTAGTCCCTCTAACTCCGCCAAAAAGCCAGCTAAACAGCGAATGCCATTACCACACATTTCCGGTTCTGAACCATCACAGTTGAAAATCCGCATCGTGTAATCTGTGCCGTTTTCTCCAGGTAGGGCAAAAATTACACCATCAGCACCGATGCCGAAATGGCGATCGCACAACTCGATGGCTTGCTCTGGAGTCACTACAGGCAAAGAAGACGAGCGATTGTCAATCAGAATAAAGTCGTTGCCGAGACCATGATACTTAGTAAATTCGATTGCCATTTCCAAAATCAATAAATTATATTTGTGTTTTGTCATTGGTCATTTGTCCTTTGTCATTTGTCATTAGCCATTAGTGAATCACCAATGCCCAATGCCCAATGCCCTGTTTGCCCAATGCCCAATGCCAAATGCCCAATATCCAATGACTAATGACTATGATTACTGAATTTGACACCTCTTTGCCTAGTATTAGACAAGTTCAAATCCTGATTAAACAAACAATGCCAGCAGAATTTAAGTTGCTGACTGGTGATGTCATCGCAGGAAGGGTTTTATGGCAAGACCCACATTGTGTATGCATTGTAGATGAAAACAGCGAGCAAACCACCGTTTGGAAACAAGCGATCGCTTATATTAAACCAAAAAATTAAGACTCACGTCAGAATTCTGAATTCTCAATTCAAATCGAATTCTTCTTTTGGCGTTGCTGAATTTGAACATGAAATTCAAAAATCAACTCTTCTCAACTCTTACTCTGGAGCGACTCTGCGCGACGCCACTTGCTTCAAGTCGGGGAACCCGCCCAACGCAGTGGCTCCTCTGCGTGAGCTAAATTCATATTCTCAATCAGCAACGCCCTTCTTTTTAATCCGTGATACTATCCGCTTTTCAAAAATCTTTGAGCGCTTCCGGTTCGCTAGCTTTCACCACCGGTAGAGAAAGGGGTACTGAACTTGGGATGCCAAATAACTGTTCTACTTGACTCAGACCTGTTAAATTACCGCACAACAATACTTGGTCGCCGACTCGCAAATCCGTGCTGCCATCAGGATAGCGGATAAATTTACCATCGCGGCGGATTGCCTGCACTTGTACGCCGTATTGTTTGGTAATATCCAAATCTGCAAGAGTTTTAGCCGAGGTTGGTGAGTCATCGTTCACCGCCACCCATTGACAAGCGCTATTTTCTCCGGGGACAGCTGCTTGTCCCTTGGCGAATTCTGCTAAAGCTGCCAGTTCTTCATCTGCTCCCACCACCAGCAAGCGATCGCCTTCTTCCAAACGAGTTTGATTGCTGGGATAATCGATTTCATCGCCGTTAGCGCGGCGAATTGCCATCAAACTTGCTCCTGTTAAATAGCGCATATCTGCTTCTTCTAAAGTCATGCCAATTAAAGGCGAACCAGATGGTAGAGGATACCAACGCTGATTTAAATCCTGAGTTGCTTGGCGCAAATCGTGGGCAACTTCAGTAGCAGAACGTTCTGGTCGCAAATCTAAATAATGATCGTTGCGGATTTGCTGCATTTCCCGTTGGACAACAGTTTGGGAGAAGCCTAAGCCAGTTAATAAATAAGTTCCCATTTCTAAACTGGCTTCAAACTCTGGTTGCACCACTTCTCTGGCTCCCAGTTGATACAGCACTTCAATATCTCTATTGTGGGTAGCGCGGACAACTAAATCTAATTCTGGCGACACTTCCAAAGCACGTTTTAAGCAAAGACGAGTACTCATGGGGTCAGGAAGTGCAATCGCCATTCCTTTGGCATGATTCACTCCGGCAGTTTCCAGAACGTGTAAACTCACACAATTGCCATAAACATAAGATACCCCAGCTTCGCGCAACTGCTGAATTCTACTTTCTGATTGATCGATTACCACCACAGGTAAGTCGTGTTGCTGCAACAATTTCACTAAATTTTTGCCCACTCGCCCATAGCCGCAAACCACCACGTGACCTTTTGAAGGTAAATTTTCTGACATATCCCGTGGCTGGTCTTCTGCTAAATAAGGTTTCAACCAAGGCATCGATTCCGCGAAGTTAAATAAGAATGGCACTAACCGCAGCACAAATGGCGTTAGCACGAGGGTGACTGCTGTGGTTCCCAAAATCAGTAAATATATCCTTCGGGACACTAGCCCCAAAGACTGCCCTTCACTGGCAAGAACAAAGGAAAATTCCCCAATTTGCGCCAGCCCCAAACCAGCGATTATGGCTGTTTTCAAGGGATAGCGAAACAGTTTTACTAAAGGCGTGATAATCAGAAACTTGCCAACAAAAACTATTGCCACCAGCACTAAAATCAATTCCAGGTTCTTCCACAAAAACACCGGGTCAATTAACATCCCAATGGCAGCGAAAAACAAACTGGCAAAGATATCTCGCAACGGTTCCACATAAGTCAGAGTTTGGTCGGCGTATTCCACCTCAGAAATCATCAACCCGGCGACAAACGCCCCCATTTCAATGGACAGCCCCAAATGCTCTGTGAGCAAGGCGATGCCCAAACATAAAGCTACAACCCCTAACAAAAATAGCTCTTTGCTTTCAGTACGCGCTAAGAGTCGCAACAAAGGCGGTATCACCCAAATCCCTGCTGCGATTGCGCCAGCGGCAAATAAAGCAATGTACCCCAGTGCTGTGAGTACGGCGATGCCAATGGTTTCTGCGGGTTGGTTGAGGGCTGGTAAGACCGCCAACATCAATCCCAACGCCAAATCCTGGACAACCAAAATACCCAACATTACTTGTCCGTGGGGCGTTTCCGTTTCATTGCGTTCCATCAACGACTTGAGGACAACCGCCGTCGAAGACAACGAGAGAATACAGCCCAAAAACATACCCTTAGCGGGTAACGTTCCCCAGGCACCAGTTAACCCGCATACCGTGACGGTGACTAAAATCGTCAAAGCAATCTGGAGTCCACCGCCACCTAGAGCGATCGCTTTTACTTTCTTGAGTTCCGCAAAGGAAAATTCTACACCCAAAGCGAATAATAAAAACGCCACTCCGAACTGTGCCAGAGTCTCAACTTGAATAACTTCTTTAATCACTCCCAGTCCCGCCGGGCCGACGATCATCCCGCCAATGAGATACCCCAGCAGCACCGGTTGGCGCAAAAGTGCCGCTAGCAGTCCGCCACAGGCTGCAACCGCCAAAACTGAAACTAAATCAACAATTAATCTAAAATCTTCTTGCACCAGTTTTAAAAGAATTATTAAAGCTTATTAAACTCAAGATACAAAGTTTTATATATCTCAGGATAGTTTGTTTTGGGCAATATTGGCCATAGGGTAGAGGAAGTGTAGTTTGTACTGGTGTGTAGGTTGGGTTAAGGAACGTAGCAAGATCCCGCAGGATAACCCAACCGACAATTCTTGATTCACGAGCAGAAAAGGTGGATTAATCCAGTTCAAATACTCATTAATGAGTATAAAAGGTGGATTAATCCAGTTCAAATACTCGTTAATCTAGTTCAGAGGTGGATTCATCCAGTTCAAATACTCGTTAATCCAGTTCAGAGGTGGATTCATCCAGTTCAAATACTCGTTAATCCAGTTCAGAGGTGGATTCATCCAGTTCAAATACTCGTTAATCCAGTTCAGAGGTGGATTCATCCAGTTCAAATACTCGTTAATCCAGTTCAGAGGTGGATAAGGGACTGAAATAGGACTTACGCATTGTACAAATTAATCATGGTGTGAATTAGATGCATAGGTCGAGGTCGTTTCAGGCTTTTATTAATGATTATTCGATCGCAAATCGAGCTTCGGTGTAGGGGCTTTAGCATTGCTCATTGGTGTCAATTTAAGCTCAAACGCTTATCCCACATGCATTTTACCCCACCCCTTAATCCCCTCCCCTTGCTAAGGGGAGGGGGAGTTTTGCGTCAGCAAAGCTGGGGTGGGGTAACGCGGCTCTTCACGTTAAGTTGACACCAGTGGGCAAGATGCCTACCCCACAATATTGGATAATTTATTTCTTGGAGGTGGATAAACCGAGTTTTTTAACTCCTACCCAATGCCCTCTAGGCTTTAAACCTTAGGCGAACTCAGGGCATTGAGTAGTAAAAGTGACCACGGCATTTTAACATCGGGTATGAGCAAGGAATATTTTCTCAGTACGGGCAATGCAGTCGGCAGCACAAAACGTAGAGAACGTAACGAGGCAGGTCGATCGCCATTCTCATCTACAATTCCATATTGGTTAGCGATTTCGGCAACAATTTGCACGCGTCCTGTACGATTTATGATATTTGGATCGGCTGCCAGTTTAGCGATCGCTCGTCCGGTAAATAACGGAGTTTCCCAGTTATAGCGGCTACTGAAAAATGAGTTTTTCAGGCCAGTAGCATTGGTTTGGTTAGCTTCAGAAGCAAAACTAGAAAAAAGCTCAGTACCAACAATACCCGGCCAAATTGAAACCGAAGCAACGTTATAGGGTTTTAGCTCTACAGCCATATCAGCGGCTAGGCGATCGCACGCTGTTTTACCTACACCGTAGACTGGATTAAATAGATAGAATATACTGCCCCAGGAAGAAATTGTGCAAATTAGTCCAGACTTTTGCTTAGTCATCATCCTGGCAGCAAAAATACTCGCAACATAGTGGCTACGAAGCCCAACATTATTGCTAGCATCCCAAAGACTAGGTTCACCATCCCAAAAAGGACGCCCATAAGCGTCTCTTAACGCCTTCACTCCTGAGTAAGCATTATTTACCAGCAAATCTAGTTGTCCATTTTGCTCATCTTGAATGCGTTCAAAGAGCAAACGCACCTGCTCATCGTTGCTGTGGTCTACTTGCACGGGAATGCATACACCGCCGGCTTGTTCAACGGCCGATCGCGTTTCGGTAAGAGTCCCGGAAATATCATCATTGGCATAAGAACTGTTTAAACTGCGACCAGTAATGTAGACAGTTGCACCTGCTTCACCCAGTCCAATGGCAATTCCCCGACCAATTCCCCGCGTTGCACCTGTGACTAATGTGACTTTACCTTCAAGGTGTTTCATGATTGTTGATTAAATATATTTACACTGTCCAATCATCTGTAAATATGTCAGCGTGGCGCGATAAGCGCCCATATTCTAAAGCTTCCAAAAATGCTGGTTCATCAGAGATTGAGCCAATAACCTTTTCCAACCAATCACTAGAAGCAGGCGCATCGATGACTCGACATTTGAGATCCGCAACTGTTTGTTCAAGAATAACTAAACGTTGTTCAAGATTCGCTTCATTTAAGATAATTTTCTTGGAGACTTTAGTTTCAATGGTAGTGCCGCTCGACATCTCCAGTACTAGAAAAGCAGGAGAAGAGATTTTTGGCGTTCCTAAATTATCCTGCAAATATATAATCCAGACAAAACTACAAGCGATCGCATCGTCAGAACCACATCTGTCGTAAGGGCACAGCATTGCTCATACGTGTCAACTTAAGCTCAAATGTTTATCCCACATGCGTTTTACCCCACCCCCAACCCCTCCCCGATGCCTTGGGGAGGGGCGGTTTTGGCTTTAGACAAAACCGGGGTGGGGCAGTGCGGATCTTCATGGAAAATGAATAAATCCAAAATCGAGTTTTGACAAGGGTTTCACGTTAAGTTGACACTAATGAGCAATGCTAAAGCCCCTACCGCGTTGTCTATTTACCTAAAAATAGCTGTAATCAAAATTATTACCGTTTACGAGCCTGACTCCAACCTAAAGCTTTTGCTCGATTTCCTCAAGCTGCCGCTCTAGTGTATTCTTGTGTGATTCGTTTTCCTGAATTTGCGCTTCTAGCTTGAATTTTGTCGCGACATCCGTTTCAATACCGTATGCTTGGCGCAGCCGTCCCAATTTTTTGGTCACGAGGTCGTACTGTTCCTCGACTGAATCCCGTTCTTGCTCCAATCTTCGACGCTGGCCATCTGTTAATCTCCCACTTGTTTGAGAAGGGGTGGAAGTTGTAGGTGTAGTATTTTGAGAAGCGGTTGAGGAAGAAGTTTTTGATTTGGCGATTTCTTCAACTACTGTGCGAATCCCTTGAGCGACATTTAAAAAAGCCTCATCTTGGTCTTGCCAGGTTGTCACAGGTTTAGCATTTTTAGGGAGTGCTTGCAGTTTTCCAAAAGGCGCACCATTCCAGTCTGACGGCTTAAGAATAATGGGAATTACACGAGCTTGTCGCGTTTCGTGTCGCTCCATTGCTCGTGTCATTTCTTTGTCATAGCAGTAATCTGAAGCTAGGAAGTTAGCACTGACGAGCAACAGAATGATGTCTGCAACTTCAAGATTGTCATCGATCGCATTTGCCCATTCAGTACCAGCAGTGATTTGGCGATCGTGCCAAGCCTCAATAACTCCCTGACGTTTCATCATGGTCAGATGATTCGCCAACTCGTCACGCAAGGCTTCATCTTTATGGGAGTAGGAAAAAAATACTTTAACTGGATTAGACATATTCTTGAATTTACTTGATTAAATAGCTGTATAGAAGTATTAAGTTAATTTCTGAAAATCAAAGCCTAAACAAAAGACTACCAAAATATCAACTTGAAGATAATGACCAAGTACTTTTTATATTTTTACAACTACTATAAGGTGATTACAAATACCAAGCGAACTGGTGCAAAACTGGCTATTTGAGCAGATAAAATTAACCCTTTTGCTTCAACTGGTGCTAGATTTCCAGCCGTTGTACTGAGGTTGTTAGTTCTTCCAATACCGCCCCTAACTGAATACCTACACTATAAGGTAAAACATTAATACTAGCTCCAGTATCCAATAAGCCTGAAACGTTGATGGCAGACTTTTTGTAGCTTAAGGTCAGAGGTAATAATGGTACTGCATCGATATCCCCTAACACATCACGGCTCTCTACAAAGGGAAATCTTTGTGAATTAAGCATCATTTACCTGTTTGTCTTCTTCTAACAGTGCAGCTAGTTTCTGGGCAGCTTCATGGGAATTATACGGAGACCACACGTGATAAGTAGCTCCTGGTTGTAAGGACAATGCTTCTTCTTCAGTCGCTAGTTATTGAACTAAAAACTGCATGACCTTGAGTTTATCTGCACGAGATAGCTTGTGCAAGGTTGGGAATAAGTCTGCTGCGCTCATATCAAGTTGAAGATAACGACTAAGTACTTTTTATATTTTCACAACTACTATAAGGTGGTTACAAAGTTTGTGGCGTTGGCATAGCCCAACCCAGGCATCGCATCTCAACAACAGGCGATCCAACACCGTTGAGATAAATAATACTGAGAATATTCTACTAACCAAATAAACGCCCCCAAAAACCCTTCTTCTTATTTCTATAAATCTCTAAGTTGTCACGAAACAGAGTGTTACTAGGATCGAGGCGAACAGCTATTTCTAGTTCAGCGATCGCTTCTTCTAACTTCCCTTGCTTTTCCAGCGCTAACCCCAGGTTATTGTGAGCGGTTGCATAGTTTGGGTCAAGGCGCAGGGCTTTTTGGTAGCAAGCGATCGCTGCTTCTAGCTTCCCTTGGTTGTACAGCGCTAACCCCAGATTATTGTGAGCGGATGCAAAGTTTGGGTCGAGGCTTAGGGCTTTTTGGTAGCAAGCGATCGCTTCTTCCAACTTTCCTTGCTTTTCCAGCGCATACCCCAAGTTATGGTGAGCGGATGCAAAGTTTGGGTCGAGGCTTAGGGCTTTTTGGTAGCAAGCGATC